>JAGIBP010000051.1 GCA_017744285.1 Variovorax sp. | reverse complement strand
CTGCCGCACCGGCCGCGCAGCCCGCCCGGCCGGCACCGCCCGCGCGCGCACCCGTCGCGGTGGCGCAGGGCGGCGCCACGGTGCTCGCCGATGCGCCGCGCCACCTCCACGGCGGCGAAGCGATGGCCCCGGGCGGGTGGCTGGTGGTGGCCGACATGCCGCCCGAGCTCGACGGCCGCCACGGCGAGCCCTTCGCGAGCGATGCGGGGCGGTTGCTCGGCAACATGCTGCGCGCCCTCGGCCTTCATGACGGCGGGGTGCCCGTGCATCTGCTGCGCACGCACCGCGGCGTGGCCTCGGGTCAGCCCGGCAGTCCGCGTCCCCTCGGCGAGGTGTTCGCGGAAAGCGCCGCGGCGCTCGCGCCGCGCCTGGTGCTCGCGCTCGGGCCCCTGGCGGCGCAAAGCCTGCTGGACAGCGGCGACCCGCTCGGCAAGCTGCGCGGTCGCGCGCTGCCTGTCGCGATGCTGCCGGCGCCCGAGGCCTTGCCGGTGGTGGTGTCCTACCACCCCGCCTACCTGCTGCGCAATCCGGCGGACAAGGCCCGCGCGTGGGCCGATCTCTGCCTGGCCGCCGAAGAGTTCGCGCGCGGGGGCTGACCCGGCGGCGGCCTAAAATTCCGCCTCATGACCTTCCTGGACAAGCTGCGCGCCGCCGAGCGCCAGAACGGCTCGCTGCTGTGCGTCGGGCTCGACCCCGAACCGACGAAATTCCCCGCCCGCCTGCAGGGCGATGCCAGCAAGATCTACGACTTCTGCGCCCGCATCGTCGATGCCACGGCCGACCTGGTGATCGCCTTCAAGCCGCAGATCGCCTACTTCGCTGCGCACCGCGCCGAAGACCAGCTCGAACGCCTCATGGAGCACATGCGCCGCAACGCGCCGCACGTGCCCACCATCCTCGACGCCAAGCGCGGCGACATCGGCTCCACCGCCGAGCAGTACGCGCGCGAGGCCTTCGAGCGCTACGGCGCCGACGCGGTCACGCTGTCGCCTTTCATGGGCTTCGACTCGGTCGAGCCCTACCTGCGCTTCGAGGGCAAGGGCGCCTTCCTGCTGTGCCGCACCAGCAACCCGGGCGGCTCCGACCTGCAGGGGCAGCGCCTGGCCGGCGTGCCGGGCGAGCCGTTCCTGTACGAGCACATCGCCGGCCTGGCGCAAGGCCCCTGGAACCTGAACGGCCAGCTCGGCCTCGTGGTCGGCGCGACCTATCCCAACGAGATCGAGCGCGTGCGCGCGCTCGCGCCGACCGTGCCGCTGCTGATCCCCGGCGTCGGCGCGCAGGGCGGCGATGCGGTCGCGACCGTGCGCGCCGGCTGGCGCGCCGACGCTCCCATCGTGGTCAACTCGTCCCGCGCGATCTGCTATGCCTCGGCCGGCGACGACTTCGCCGAGGCCGCGCGGCGCGAAGCCACGCGCACCCGCGACGCCCTGGAAGCCGCCAAGCCCTGAAACGATCCGCGTGGAGTAATCTGCGGAGCCCAACGGTCCTGCGGATGAAGGAGACACGCGATGAAATACCGGGGTAGCTGCCACTGCGGCCGCATCGCCTTCGAGGTCGAAGGCCAACTCGACAGCGCATTGGCCTGCAACTGCTCGATCTGCCAGCGCAAGGGATCGCTGCTGTGGTTCGTGCCGCGCAGCCAGATGACGCTGCTGAAGGCCGAAGACGACAACGTGGGCGTCTACCTGTTCAACAAGCACGTCATCCGGCACATCTTCTGCAAGACCTGCGGCATCCACACGCACGGCGAGGCGGCCAACCCGAAGGGCGAGCTCACGGCCGCGGTCAACATCCGCTGCCTCGAAGACATCGATCTCGACGCGGTGCCGGTAACGCATTTCGACGGACGCTCGCGATGAGCGCCGGCGACGCAGGCTTTACGGCGGACGGCGGCTGCACCTGCCGCGCGGTGCGCTACCGCATGACGACGCGGCCCCTCTTCGTGAACTGCTGCCACTGCCGCTGGTGCCAGCGCGAGACCGGCAGCGCGTTCGCGCAGAACGCGATGATCGAAAGCGACCGCGTGCAGTCGCTGCAAGGCGAGGTCGAGCTCGTCGACACGCCTTCGCTGAGCGGCAAGGGCCAGCAGATCGCGCGCTGCCCGCACTGCCGGGTGGCGCTGTGGAGCCACTACGCGGGCGCCGGCCCCGCGGTGAAGTTCGTGCGCGTCGGCACGCTCGACGACCCCGACCTGCTGCCGCCCGACATCCACATCTACACGGCCTCGAAGCAGCCGTGGGTGGTGCTGCCGCCGGGTACGCCGGCCGTGGAGGCGTACTACAGCCGGTCGCAGTACTGGCCAGCCGAGAGCATCGAGCGGCTCAAGGCCTTGAAGCGATAGCGCCCAGCCGCTCGGACACCTGGTCCGCGCAAGCCTTCAGCGCCGCCGCGATCTCGCCGTCCCACCGCGTGTCGAAGACCGCGTCCGGCCCGATGGCCGTGACGGCGAGCACGATCGCGCCGGTGTGGTCGAACACCGGCGCCGACATCGCGCTCACGCCGGGCAGGATCTCGCCCTCGGAGCGGCTCAGGCCGCGCGCGCGCACCTCGCGCAGCTGCGCCTCGAATTCCTTCCAGGTCGGCAGCGGCTGCACCGGCGGCATGCCGCGCCGCGGCGGTTCGGCGGGGCCTTTCTGTTCGCGCCGGCGCTCTTCTTCGAGCAGGCGCTTCACGACCGCCGCATCGAGGTAGGCGCCGAAGAGCCGCCCCGAGGCGGTATTGGTCAGCGAGAACACCGTGCCGTGCCGCATGTTCACGTGCAGCGGCGCGGGCGACTCGGCCAGGCGCACGATGGTCGCGCCCCGGTCGCCCCACACCGCGATCGCCACCGTCTGCCCCGTCTGCTGCGCCAGCTCGGTGATGAGCGGCGTCGCCACATGCACCGGATTCGCCTGCTGCAGGCTGATCAGCCCCAGTTGCAAGGCGAGCGGACCGAGCAGATAGTGGCCGCTGGTGCGGTCCTGCTCGATGAGCCCGAGCCGGCCGAAGCTGACCATGTACGGGTGCGCCTTGGCCGGGGACATCTCGGCCTCGCGCGCGAGGTCCTTCAGCGCCATCGGCCGGCCGTGATGGACCAGGGCGCGCAGCAGCTGGCCCCCCACCTCGATGCTCTGGATGCCGCGCTGGGCGCGATCGCTGTCGCTCATGACCGAGTCCCTCGTTTGTTCATGGGGAAAGCATTAGACATGAACTGATCATCGAACTACACTGCCGGATTCGTTCCATGCAAATTAATTTGGGTTAGTCAAATCTCAGGAGACCCCGATGAGCCAAACCAAGAAGTTCGCAAGCCAGGCCGACCTGGAAGAAAAGAAGGTCACCTTCAGCCAGATTTCCGAACACGCCTGGGCCTACACCGCCGAGGGCGACCCCAACACCGGCATCGTGATCGGCGACGACTGCGTGCTGGTGGCCGACACGCAGGCCACGCCCGCGATGGCGGCCGACGTGATCCGCCGCATCCGCGAAGTGACCGACAAGCCCATCAAGTACGTGGTGCTGACGCACTACCACGCGGTGCGCGTGCTCGGCGCGAGCGCCTATGGGGCCGAGCAGATCCTCGCGAGCCAGGACACCTACGACCTCATCGTCGAGCGCGGCGAGGCCGACAAGGCCAGCGAGATCGGGCGCTTTCCGCGCCTCTTCGCGGGCGTCGAGACGGTGCCGCCCGGCATGACCTGGCCGACCATGACCTTCACCGGCAAGATGACCGTGTGGCTGGGCAAGCTCGAAGTGCAGCTGCTGCAGCTCGGCCGCGGCCACACCAAGGGCGACACGGTCGTTTGGCTGCCCGGCGAGACGACGCTGCTGTCGGGCGACCTGGTCGAGTTCGACGCCACGCCCTATGCCGGCGACGCCTACTTCCAGGACTGGCCGAAGACGCTCGACAACATCGCGGCGCTCAAGCCGAAGGCGCTGGTACCCGGCCGCGGCGCGGCGCTCACCACGCCCGAAGAGGTCGCCAAGGGCCTCGCGGGCACGCGCGACTTCATCGCCGACGTGTGGGCCAGCGTGAGCGCGGGCGCCAAGGCGGGCAAGGACCTCAACACGGTCTACAAGGACACCTACGCGAAGCTCAAGCCCAAGTACGGCCACTGGGTGATCTTCGATCACTGCATGCCCTTCGACGTCACGCGCTGCTACGACGAGGCGACGAAGTACGCCGACCCGCGCGTGTGGACGGCCGAGCGCGACATCGAGATGTGGAAGGCCCTGGAAGGCTGAGCCATGGCTGCGTCCGCAACGACGGCGCAGGCGGCGGTCGATTACCAGTCGCTGCGCTTCGACTACAGGCGCCACCCCGACCAGGACGCCGCGCAGCCCGTGCGGCACCCGGTGGTCGTGGTCGGCGCGGGGCCGGTGGGACTGGCGCTCGCGATCGACCTCGCGCAGCGCCAGGTGCCGGTCGTGCTGCTGGACAACGACAACACGCTGTCCACCGGCTCGCGCGCCATCTGCTTCGCCAAGCGCACGCTCGAGGTGTTCGACCGCCTCGGCTGCGCCGGGCGCATGGTCGACAAGGGCGTGTCGTGGAAGGTCGGCCGCGTCTTTTTCGGGGACGAGCAGGTCTACCACTTCGACCTGCTGCCCGAGGCGGGCCATGAGCGCCCGGCGTTCATCAACCTGCAGCAGTACTACGTCGAGGGCTACCTCGCCGAGCGCGCGGCCGAGCTGCCGCTCATCGACCTGCGCTGGAGCAACAAGGTGATCGGCATCGAGCAGGACGCCGAACGCGCCCTGCTGACCATCGAGACGCCCGAAGGCCACTACCAGCTCGCCGCCAGCCATGTGGCGGCTTGCGACGGCTCCAGGTCGAGCCTGCGCCAGCTGCTCGGGCAGGAAACGCGGGGCCGCGTCTTCCGCGACCGCTTCCTGATCGCCGACGTGAACATGGACACCGATCTGCCGACCGAGCGCAAGTTCTGGTTCGATCCGCCGTTCCATCGCGGCCAGAGCGTGCTGCTGCACAAGCAGGCCGACGACATGTGGCGCGTCGATTTCCAGCTCGGCTGGGACGCCGATCCGGTGGAGGAGCGCAAGCCCGAGAACATCATCCCGCGCGTGCGCGCGCTGCTCGACAGCATCGGCCACCCTGAGGTGCAGTTCACCATCGGCTGGGCCAGCGTCTACACCTTCGCCTGCCAGCGCATGGCGCGCTTTCGCCTGGGCCGCGTGCTGTTCGCGGGCGACTCGGCGCACGGCGTCTCGCCCTTCGGCGCGCGCGGCGCGAACTCCGGCGTGCAGGACGCGGACAACCTCGCCTGGAAGCTCGCGGCCGTACTGCAGGGCGAAGCGCCCGATGCCCTGCTCGACACCTACGCGAGCGAGCGCGAAGTCGCGGCCGACGAAAACATCCGCCACTCGACGCGGGCGACCGACTTCATCACGCCCAAGAGCGAGGTCAGCCGCCTCTTCCGCGACGCGGTGCTCGAGCTGTCCAAGCGCCACACCTTCGCGCGCACGCTGGTCAACAGCGGCCGCCTCTCGGTGCCGGCGACGCTCGCTGATTCGCCGCTCAACACCGCCGATGCCGATGCCTTCGCGGGCCGCATGGTGCCGGGCGCGCCCGCGGCCGATGCGCCCATCGTGCGCGCCGACGGCAGCACCGGCTGGCTGCTGCGCGCGCTGTGTCCGCCCTCGCCGGCGAATGCCTCCACCTGCTTCACCGCGCTGGTCTTCGGCCGGGGCGAGGCCGCCGAACGCAGCCGCGCGGCACTCGCGAGCGCCGACGTGCCGCTGCACATCGTGAGCGTCGACGACACGAGCGAAGGCGCGCTCGCGGCGGTGCGCTACGACGCGCGGCCGGGCACCGTGTACCTGCTGCGCCCCGACCAGCACGTCTGTGCGCGCTGGCGTCGACCCACGGCGGCGGACGTGCGCGCCGCGCGCGACCGCGCGCTCGCCAGGGGCTGAACATGACCACCACCGAAACCCTCATCACCACCCCGAACTTCGAGGCGCCCGACGATTTCTACGAGGCGCTGATCGAAGCCCACCAGGGCCTGAGCACCGAGGAAAGCCACGCCTTCAACGCGCGGCTCGTGCTCGTGCTGGCCAACCACATCGGATCCACCGCCGTGCTGCGGCAGGCCTTCGCCGCGGCGGCAGCGCCGGCGCGTTGAATCCGAAGAAAAGAAAGAGAACGCCATGACAACCCCTTCCCCCGCCGAGCGCCGCTACCAGAGCGGCTTCGGCAACGAATACGCCACCGAGGCCGTCGCCGGTGCGCTGCCGCAGGGCCGCAACAGCCCCCAGCGCGCGCCCTTCGACCTGTACCCCGAGCTGATTTCCGGCACCGCCTTCACCGCGCCGCGCCACGAGAACCGCCGCAGCTGGCTGTACCGCCGCCAGCCCTCGGTGGTGGCCGGGCGCTACAAGGCCTACACGCAGGCGCTGTGGAAGACCGGCGCCGACCGCGAGATCGCGCTGCCGCCCGAGCCCATGCGGTGGGGCCCGATTCCGCTGGACAACGCCGAGGTCGATTTCGTCGACGGCCTGCGCACGCTCGCGGCCAACGGCGACGCCGAGGCCCAGGCCGGCGTCGCCGCGCACGTCTACGTGGCGAGCCGGTCGATGCAGCGCCGGGCCTTCGTCAATGCCGACGGCGAAATGCTCCTCGTGCCGCAGCAGGGCCGGCTCGTGATCACCACCGAGATGGGCGTGCTCGACGTCCAGCCCGGCGAGATCGCGCTGGTGCCGCGCGGCGTGGTGTTCAAGGTCGAGCTGCCCGACGGTCTCTCGCGCGGCTACGTCTGCGAGAACTACGGCGCGCAGTTCCGCCTGCCCGAGCTCGGCCCGATCGGCTCCAACGGGCTGGCCAACGCGCGCGACTTCCAGGCGCCGGTGGCCGCCTACGAAGACGCGAGCGTGGCCTATGAGCTCGTCAAGAAATCCGGGGGCCGGTTCTGGTCCGCGCCGACGAAGCAGTCGCCCTTCAACGTGGTCGCGTGGCACGGCACGCTCGCGCCGGTGAAGTACGACACCGCGAACTTCATGACCATCGGCTCGATCAGCTTCGACCATCCCGATCCGTCGATCTTCACGGTGCTCACCTCGCCCTCGGATACGGCCGGCACCGCCAACTGCGACTTCGTGATCTTCCCGCCGCGCTGGCTGGTCATGGAGGACACCTTCCGCCCGCCCTGGTACCACCGCAACTTCATGAGCGAGTTCATGGGGCTGGTCTACGGCGAGTACGATGCCAAGCCCGGCGGCTTCAAGCCCGGCGGTGCGAGCCTGCACAATTGCATGGTGCCGCATGGGCCCGACGAGGAGGCTTTCGATAAGGCGAGCCGCAGCGACCTCAAGCCGCAGAAGCTCGACAACACGCTGGCCTTCATGTTCGAGAGCCGCTTCCGATTCATCCCGAGCGCCTACGCGATGCAAAGCGCCGCGCTGGACCAGAACTACGCCGACTGCTGGGCCGGCCTCGCAGACCACTTCAAGCCATGACCAACAACGCACTCAACGCCACTCACGACCCGAAGCTCAAGAGCTGGGTCACCTCGGCCAACCAGGCCGGCAGCGACTTCCCCATCCAGAACCTGCCCTTCGGCCGATTCCGCCCGGCCGGCAGCAGCGAGGCTTTCCGCATCGGCGTCGCGATCGGCGACCAGGTGCTCGATCTCCGTGCCGCCGGCCTCGTCGACACCGACGACATGAACGTGCTGCTTGCCCAGGGCGCGGCCGAGCGGCAGGCGCTGCGCGCGGCACTTTCCGAGGGCCTGCGCGAAGGCAGCGCCAGGCAGGCGGCTTGGAGCAAGGCGTTGTACGCCCAGTCGGCCGTCGAAATGGCCGTGCCCTGCCGCATCGGCGACTACACCGACTTCTACACCGGCATCCACCACGCCAACGCGGTCGGGCGCCAGTTCCGTCCTGACCAGCCGCTCATGCCCAACTACAAGTGGGTGCCGATCGGCTACCACGGCCGCACCTCGTCGATCGGCGTCAGCGGCCAGCGCTTCAAGCGCCCGCAGGGCCAGACCAAGGCGCCGGATGCCGCCGAACCGAGCTTCGGCCCCTCCAAGCGCCTGGACTACGAGCTGGAGCTGGGCTTCATCGTCGGCCGCGGCAACGCGCAGGGCGAGCCGATCGCGATCGCCGATGCCGAGCAGCACCTGTTCGGCGTGACGCTGCTCAACGACTGGTCGGCGCGCGACCTGCAGGCCTGGGAATACCAGCCGCTGGGCCCCTTCCTCGCGAAGAACTTCGCGAGCACGCTGTCGCCGTGGATCGTCACCATGGAAGCGCTCGCGCCCTTCCGCGCGAAGTTCGAGCGCCCGGCCGGCGATCCGCAGCCGCTGCCCTACCTCGACTCGCCGGCCAACCGCGAAAGCGGCGCGCTCGCGATCACGCTCGAAGTCTGGCTGCAGACCGCCAAGATGCGCGAAGCGGGCGAGCCCGCGGTGCGCCTCACGCGCGGCAACACGGCCGAGGCCGCCTACTGGACGCCGGCGCAGCTCGTGGCGCATCACACGGTCAACGGCTGCAACCTGCAGCCGGGCGACCTCTTCGGCTCGGGCACGCTCTCCGGTCCGACGCAGGACCAGTCGGGCTCGCTGCTCGAACTGACGGTCGGCGGCAAACAGCCGATCACGCTGCCCAACGGCGAGCGCCGCACCTTCCTCGAAGACGGCGACACGCTGAGCCTGCGCGGCTACTGCGAGCGTGCCGGCGCGGTGCGCATCGGGCTCGGGGAAGTCAGCGGGACGGTGCTGGCGGCGGGCTGAGCGCGCAGCGCCGCGAGCGGGCAGGCGCCGGCGTTCTTCAGGCGCCGGCGACGGCCCGCGCGGCGTCCAGGTGCGCCCGGGCCCGCTCCGCGAGCGCCATTTCGCCCGGCGTGCCGGGGGTGTAGGCGTCCACCTCGAGCGGACGGCCGTGCGAATCGACCGAGACGAAGACCACCAGGCATTCGGTGGTCTTGTGCATGCCGCCGCCTTTCATGTCGCCGCTGCGCACCTCGACGGAAATGTTCATGCTGCTGCGGCCCGTGTAGGCCAGGCGCGCCTCGACCTCCACCAGGTCGCCGATCATGATCGGACGGTGGAAGCGGATGCTGCCGACGAACACGGTGACGCAGTAGCGCTTGGACCAGCTCGTGGCGCAGGCATAGCCGGCCTCGTCGATCCACTTCATGACGGTGCCGCCGTGGACCTTGCCGCCGAAGTTGACGGTGCTGGGTTCGGCGAGGAAGCGCAGGGTGATGGAGGACATGGTGCCGGGCGGAAAAGAGTGGATGGATCGACGGAAATTATGCGAGCCCCGTGCCCGTCTGGGGCCCGAAGAGCTGCGCCACGGTGCGCCGCAGCCAGGCGTTGCCGGGGTCGGCGTGAAAGCGCTCGTGCCAGTGCTGCTTCACGGCGTAGGCGGGCAGCGCAAAGGGCATTTCGAGCATCTTCACGGGCTCCTGCGTCACCAGCACCTCGCCCAGGATGCGCGGCACCGTGGCGATGAGCTCGGTGCGCGCCACGATCCGCGCGACGCTCAGGAAGCTCGACAACCGGACCACCACGTTGCGCGCGAGCCCCAGCCGGGCGACCGTCTTGTCGATGATCGCGTGGCCGGTGCCCGCCGAGGCGATGACCGCGTGCGCCTCCGCCTCGAAGCGCTTGAGCGTGAGGCGCGCACCGATGCGCGGATGGTCCCTCGCGGCGAGGCACACGAAGTTCTGCATGAACAGGGTCTGCTGGTAGAAGCCCGCATCGAGCTGCGACATGAAGCCCACCGCGAGGTCGACCTCGCCGTCGGCCAGCCGCCGGCCGCTGTCGGTCGAGATGATCTCGGTCTCGAGGTGCACGGCCGGCGCGGTGCGCCGCAAATGGTCGAGCAGCGCCGGTAGCAGCACGACCTCGCTGATGTCGGTCATGCAGATGCGGAAGCTGCGCCTCGCCTCGCGCGGGTCGAAGCCGATGCGGCTGCCGCGCGCCTGCTCGAGCTGCGCCAGCACCTCGCGCACGTGCACGCACAGCCGCTGGGCATAGGGCGTGGGCTGCATGCCCTGCGCGGTGCGGGCGAACAGCCGGTCGTCGAAATGCGCGCGCAGCTTGTTGAGCATGGTGCTGGCGGCAGCCTGGGCGATGCCCAGGCGCTCGGCGGCTTTCGAGACGCTGCCGGTCTTGTAGACCTCGTCGAACACGGCGAGCCATTCGAGATCGAGTTTGGACATGGGGTCTCCGTCGGCTCATTATCCAAAAACGAAATAGCGAGTATTGGCTGGGGGTCTTGATCGGATAGTGGTCCGCGTCCAACAATCGCCGCCATGAACACCGCCGCCCAGCCCGCGCCCCGTGCCACGGAAGAGCGCCGCGCCTACTACGAGCGCATCCGCCCGCTGAACCTCACGCCGCTGTGGGAGTCGCTGCACGCCCTGGTGCCGCGCGAGCCGCAGACGCCCTGCGTGCCGGCGCTCTGGCGCTACGACGAGATCCGGCCGCTGCTGATGGAATCGGCCGATCTCATCACCGCCGAGGAGGCGGTGCGCCGCGTGCTGGTGCTCGAGAACCCGGCCCTTCCCGGGCGCTCCTCGATCACGCAGTCGATCTACGCCGGCCTGCAGCTCATCATGCCGGGCGAGGTCGCGCCCTCGCACCGCCATGTGCAATCGGCGCTGCGCTTCATCGTCGACGGCAAGGGCGCCTACACCACCGTGGGCGGCGAGCGCACCACGATGTATCCCGGCGACTTCATCATCACGCCCTCGTGGGCCTGGCATGACCACGGCAACGAGGGCATCGAAGGCGTGAGCGAGCCGGTGGTCTGGCTCGACGGGCTCGACATCCCGATGCTGCGCTTCTTCGATGCCGGCTTCGCCGAGAACGACGACGCCCGGGTGCAGCACGTCGCGCGGCCCGAAGGCCACAGCTTCGCGCGTTTCGGCCACAACATGGTGCCGGTGCGGCATGACCACACCAGCGCCACCTCGCCGATCTTCAGCTACCCCTACGCGCGCAGCCGCGAGGCGCTGGCCCAACTGCAAAGGCAGGAAGCACCCGACGCCTGGCTCGGCCACAAGCTGCGCTACATCAATCCGCTGACAGGCGGCTCGCCGATGCCCACCATCGGCACCCAGCTGCAGCTGCTGCCGGCGGGCTTCGCGGGCAAGTCGCACCGCGCGACCGACGGCACGGTCTACAGCGTGGTCGAAGGCCGCGGCACGGCGGAGATCGCCGGGCAGCGCTTCGACTTCGGCCCGCGCGACACCTTCGTCGTGCCCTCGTGGGCGCCGTTGCGCCTCTCGGCGAGCGAGGAGGCCGTGCTGTTCAGCTTCTCGGACCGGCCGGTGCAGCAAGCCATGGGCGTGCTGCGCGAAGCCTTCGCGGCGGACGCCTGAGCGCGGACGCCCGCTTTTTCCTTCTTTTCTTTTTCCCCTGACCCAGTGCCGCGATCCGCGGCAGGAGCCTTCATGTCTTTCGTCGTCACTCCCCCTTCCGTCGTCGGCCTTCCCATTGCCGGCTCCGATGACCAGTTCCCGGTGCGCCGCGTCTATTGCGTGGGCCGCAACTACGCGGCGCATGCCCGCGAGATGGGCTTCGACCCCGACCGCGAGCCGCCCTTCTTCTTCTGCAAGCCGAACGACGACGCCTCGATCGTGCCGGTGGCAGCGGGCCGGGCCGCGACGGTGCCGTACCCGCCGCTCACCGCCAACTACCACTACGAGGCCGAGCTGGTGGTGCTGATCGGCCAGGGCGGCCGCAACATCTCGGTCGAGGACGCCGCGCGGCACATCTACGGCTACGCGGTCGGGCTCGACATGACGCGCCGCGACCTGCAGATGAAGATGCGCGAGCAGGGCCGCCCCTGGGAGATCGGCAAGGCCTTCGACTTCTCCGCGCCGGTGGGTGTGGTGCGCACCCGTGCCGATGCGGGCGAGATCACCCAGGGCGCGATCACGCTCGAAGTGGACGGCGAAGTGCGCCAGAAGAGCGACCTGCGCCACCTGATCTGGTCGGTGAACGAAGTGATCGCGAATCTGTCGACCCTGTTCGCGCTGCAGCCGGGCGACCTGATCTTCACCGGCACGCCCGAAGGCGTGGGCGCGGTGAAGCCGGGCCAGACCATGAAGGTGCGCATCGACGGCCTGGAGCCGATCGAAGTGCGCGTGGATTGAACCCGGGACATCGCTTCGCCGGGGGCAATATCGCCCCGCGTAACGTCTGGTGACAGCTGGGGCTATCCTTGGCGGTTTCCCTCCACATCCCAGTTTCGCTTTATGCACGCATCCAAGAGAGCTCTCCTTGTTGCTGCCTGTGGCCTCGCCGCAGGCGCCTTGCCGTTCGCTGCCATGGCGCAGGGCGCCGCATGGCCGACCCGGCCCGTGCGCCTGCTCGTGGGCTTCCCGGGTGGGTCGACTCCCGACATCGCGGCGCGCACCATTGCCGAGCCGCTGTCCAAGGCGCTCGGCCAGCCGGTCGTGGTCGACAACAAGCCGGGTGCCTCGGGCAACATCGCGGCCGACCAGGTGGCCAAGGCGACGGACGACCACACCCTGGGCATCGTGATCAACGGCAACCTGACCTCGTCGAAGATGCTGTATCCGAAGCTGCCCTACGACCCCGCGCGCGACTTCACCTACCTGTCCCTGATCGCGACCGCGCCGCTGATCCTGGTCGCGCCGGCCAACCTGCCGGGCGGCGCCGCCTTCTTCGACGCCGCGCGCAAGGCCGGCGACACCTGGAGCTACGGCTCCGTGGGCGTGGGCTCCGTGGGCCACCTCGGCATGGAACAGCTGCAAAGCCGCGTGCCCGGCATGAAGGCGGTGCACGTGCCCTACCAGGGCAATCCGCAAGTGGTCACCGGGCTCATCGGCGGCCAGGTCCAGATGGGGCTGATCCCCCCGGGCATCGCGCTGCCGCAGGTCAAGGCGGGCAAGCTGCGCGCGGTCGGCCTCACCAGCGGCCGCAGCACCCTGGCTCCCGAAGTGCCGTCGCTGTCCGAGGCGGGCGTCAAGGACTTCAACCTCGAGGTGTGGACCGCGCTGCTGGGCCCGGCGAACCTCTCGAAGGCCGCGCAGGAGCGCATCGGCCGCGAGCTGGCCGTCATCATGAAGTCGCCCGAAGTGCGCCAGAAGCTCTTCGAGCAGGGGTGGCAGGCGGTGGGCACCTCGCCCGACGGCATGCGCGAGCGCGTCAAGGACGAGGCGGCGATCATGTCCAAGATCATCTCCACCAACAAGATCAAGCTCCAGTGAGCGCCGCGCCAGTTATCGAGCCCCAGCGCAGCCTGCCGGTCTTCGGCGAGTGGGATGTCGTCGTGGTCGGCGGCGGCCCCGCCGGCATCGCGGCGAGCGTGAGCGCCGCACGGCACGGCGCGCGCACGCTGCTCGTGGAGCGCTACGGCTTCCTCGGCGGCATGGGCACCACCGGCGGCGTGACCAACTTCGCCGGCCTCTACGGCAAGCGCGACGGCGAGATGACGCAGCTCGTGCACGGCGTGGCCGACGACCTGCTCGCGCGCATCGATGCGCTCGGCGGCCTCAACAAGCCGCAGGACGGCATGCAGGGGCGCATCCGCGTGCGCTCCTACGACACCTCGGTCTACAAGTGCGCGGCCGACCAGCTGCTGCTCGATGCCGGCGTGCACCTGCTGTTCCATGCGCTCGCGGCGGCGGTCGTGATGGACGGCGAGCGCATTGCGGCGCTGGTCGTCGAGACCAAGTCCGGCCGCCAGGCGATCCGCGCCAATGCCTTCGTCGACGCGAGCGGCGACGCCGACGTCGCAGCCTTCGCGGGCGTGCCGTTCGCGGTCGGCGACGGGCATGGCAGCGGCCTGTTCCCGTCGACGATGTTCCGCATCGGCCACGTCGATGCCGGGCGCGCGCTTGCCGCCGTGGGCGAGTTCAAGGCCATCAACGACTTCATGGCGAAGGCGCGCGAGCGCGACCCCGGGGCCTATCGCTTTCCACGCGAAGGGGCGATCCTGCGGCCGCAGATCGATCCGCGCGAATGGCGCGCCAACGTGACGCAGATCCGCAATGCACGGGGCGATGCGATGAACGGCGTCGACGCGCAGGAGCTCAGCGACGGCGAGGTCGAGGGCCGCCGCCAGATCGCCGAGTACTTCCGCTTCCTGAAGGCGGAGGTGCCGGGCTTCGAGCAGTCGGCCATCGTCGAGATCGCGCCGCAGGTGGGCATCCGCGAGACGCGGCGCATCGAAGGCCTCTATGCGCTGACGGGCGAGGACATCCTCTCGTCCGCGCGCTTTCAGGACAGCATCGGCATCAACGCGTGGCCGATGGAGCTGCACGCGGCGGGCCGCATCGAGTGGGGCTTTCCGCGCGACGAGCGCCGCACCTACAACCACCTGCCGTGGCGCATGATCGTGCCGCGCGGGGTGGACAACCTGCTCGTGGCCGGGCGCTGCGCCTCGATGACGCACGAGGGCCAGTCGGCCGCGCGCGCGAGCGGCGGCTGCTTCGTGATGGGGCAGGCGGCCGGCACCGCGGCGGCGTCGCTGGGGGGCGGCCGCTTCGCGGCGGTCGACGTGCCGGCCTTGCAGCGCCGGCTGGTGGCGGACGGGGTCGACATCGACGCCTGAGCGTCAGGCGCGGGACAGCCGGCGGCGGGCTCTTTTGCTATCGTTGCAGGCTCGTTTCCTGCCTGCGGTCGCCCGCGCTGCCCCATGACCGACCCCGCCACCGCCGCCCGCCTCGTCGACGAACTCGTCCGGCTGATGGACCTCGAGCCCCTGGGCGACGACCGGTTCCTGGCGCAGAGCGAAGACATCGGCACGCCCGCCGTCTTTGGCGGCCAGGTGCTCGGCCAGTCGCTCATGGCCGCGTGCCGCACCGTCGGCGCCGACCGCCCGGTGCATTCGATGCACGCCTATTTCCTCTTGCCCGGCGAGCACGCGCCGATCGAGTATGCGGTGGACCGCGTGCGCGACGGACGCAGCTTCACCGCGCGGCACGTGGTCGCGCGCCAGGGCGAGCGGATCATCTTCGAGATGTCGGCCTCGTTCCAGACCGTCGACACGGGCATCGAGCACCAGCTCGCGATGCCCGGCGTGGAGGGCCCCGACGGCCTGCCCAGCGAACTCGACCAGCGCGTCGCGCTCGGCGATCGCCTGCCCGCGGTCTTCCGTCCCAAGGGCCTCGCGCCGCACGGCATCGAGTACCGCCGCGTCGATCCCGACGACCCGCTGGACCCGGACCCGCGCCCCTCCGAAAGCGCGGTCTGGATGCGCGCCATCGCGCCGCTGCCCGACGATCCGCTGGTGCACCGCGCGCTGCTCGCCTACGCCTCCGACCACGGCCTGCTGCGCGCGGCGATGCTGCCGCACGGCCTGAGCTTCATGAGCGGGCAGGTGCGCCCCGCGAGCCTCGACCACGCGATGTGGTTCCACCGCGATTTCCGCATGGACGACTGGCTGCTCTACGTGCTCGATTCGCCCAGCGCGAGCGGCGCGCGGGGTTTCTGCCGCGGCAGCGTGTTCACGCGCGACGGCCGGCTCGTGGCGTCGACCGCCCAGGAGGGCATGCTGCGCATCCTGCCCAAGGGCAGCCTGCTGTCGAGCGCCGGCCGCGCCGCGCCCATCTGAAGTCTGCTTACCGAGTCATTGCCATGAGTGTCCTTTTCTCGCCCTATGCCCTGGGCCCCCTGACCCTGCGCAACCGCATCGTCATCGCGCCGATGTGCCAGTACTCCGCCGAGAACGGCAACGCGGGCGACTGGCACATGATCCATCTCGGCCAGCTCGCGCTCTCGGGCGCGGGCCTGCTCGTCATCGAGGCCACGGCCGTCGAGGACATCGGGCGCATCTCGCTGGGCGACCTGGGCCTGTATTCGGACGACAACGAAGCCGCGCTCGGCCGCGTGCTCGCGGCGATCCGGCGCCATTCGCGCATGCCGGTGGCGATCCAGCTCGGGCACGCGGGCCGCAAGGCGTCGAGCCATGCGCCGTGGGACGGCGGCCAATGCCTCGCGCCGGCCGAGGGTGCGTGGCAGACCGTCGCGCCGTCGGCGCTTTCCCACGCGCCGGGCGAACCGCCGCCCCTCGCGCTCGACGCCGCGGGACTGGCCCGCGTGAAAGCCGCGTTCGTGCGCGCGGCGCAGCGCGCCGACGCGCTCGGGCTCGACGCGATCGAACTGCACGCCGCGCACGGCTACCTGCTGCACCAGTTCCTGTCGCCGCTGGCCAATCAGCGCGACGACGCCTATGGCGGCGCCCTCGAAAACCGCATGCGCTTTCCGCTGGAGGTCTTCGACGCGATCCGCGCGGCGGTGCCCGCGCGCATGCCCGTCGGCGTTCGCATCTCGGCCACCGACTGGGTCGACGGCGGCTGGGACGTGGCGCAGAGCATCGCGTTCGGCCAGGCGCTGGCGCAACGCGGCTGCAGCTTCATCCACGTGTCGTCGGGCGGTGTCTCGCCGCTGCAGAAGATCCCGCTCGGCCCTGGCTATCAGGTGCCGCTGGCCGAGCAGATCAAGCGGGGCGTTGGGCTTCCCACGGTGGCCGTCGGCCTCGTCACCGAGCCGGCCCAGGCCGAGGCGATCGTGAAGGCGGGCGAGGCCGACCTGGTCGCGATCGCGCGCGCCATCCTCTTCGAGCCGCACTGGCCGTGGCGCGCCGCGGCCGAGCTCGGGGCGCAGGTCGAGGCGCCGCCGCAGTACTGGCGCTCGCAACCGCGCGAGCTCAAGGCGCTCTTCGGCGACGCCCGCATCGGCCAGCGCTGAGCCGGCCCGTCAGCCCCGGAACGGGTTGGCGGTCGCGAACCACAGGCCGATGCCGGTCGCGATGATGAAGGCCGCGTCCGTCACGCCCGCAATCAGGAAGAACTGCGTCTGCAGCGTGTCGCGCAGCTCCGGCTGGCGCGCCGTGCCTTCGAGCAGTTTCGACCCCACGATGCCGATACCGAGGCAGGAACCCACGGCGGCGATACCGATGAGTAGACCTGCGGCGAGGGGAAGGATGTCGAAGCCGTTCATGATGCTCTTTCGTTGGCCCGCCTGAGGGGCCCGGTGGCTGCCGGTGCCACCCCGGCACCGGCTCGAAGCCACTGTCGGGCAAGGGGGACGCGCGGTCGATGACCTCGCAGGTCATGGGCGCTGCGCGAGCGCCTCGCCCTACACTGCGCTTCGACCGAACAGAGAGCCCACTCCACTTCCTCTCGCACATGACTTCAGAGACCGCCGCCGTCCAGGCCGACTTCCTCGTGATCGGCGCGGGCATCGCCGGTGCCTCCGTGGCGCACTGGCTGGCGCCGCACGGACGCACCATCGTGCTCGAACGCGAGTCGCAGCCCGGCTATCACTCGACTGGCCGCTCGGCGGCCCTGTTCATGGAGAGCTACGGCCCCGCCCAGGTGCGCGCGCTGACCCTGGCCAGCCGCGCGTTCTTCGAAGCGCCGCCGCCGGGCTTCTGCGAGCACCCGCTGCTCGCGCCGCGCGGCGCGATGATGGTCGCCACGCCCGGGCAGGCGGCCGAGCTCGAGGAGCACTGGCAGGTGCTCAGCGCCTTGTCGCCGCGAGCGCGCCGCCTGACGCCGGCCGAGGCGTGCGCGATCGTCCCCGCGCTGCGGGCCGATCGTCTGCACGGCGCGGTCCTGGAACCCGATGCCGCCGACATGGACGTGCACGCGATCCACCAGGGCTACCTGCGCGGCATGCGCCGCGCCGGCGGCGTGCTGGTGTGCGACGCGGGCGTATCGGCCATGGCGCGCGTCGGCGGGCGCTGGCAGGTCCGCGCCGGCGCGGCCACCTACGAAGCGCCGGTGGTGCTCAACGCGGCGGGCGCGTGGTGCGACGTGATCGCACGACTGGCCGGCGCGCAGCCCCTGGGCCTTCAGCCGTGCCGCCGCTCGGCCTTCATCTTCGCGGGCACGCCCGGCCAGGACACGAGCCGCTGGCCCCTGGTGCACGGCGCCGGCGAGGACTGGTACATCAAGCCCGATGCCGGCATGCTGCTCGGCTCGCCCGCCAATGCCGATCCTGTCGATCCGCAGGACGTGCAGCCCGAGGAGCTCGACATCGCACTGGCGATCCACTGCATCGAGGCGATGACCACGCTGCAGATCCGCCGCCCGACGCGCACCTGGGCGGGGCTGCGTTCCTTCGTGGCCGACGGCAGCCTCGTCGGCGGTTTCGACGAACGGGCGGAAGGCTTCTTCTGGATCGCCGCGCAGGGCGGCTACGGCATCCAGACCTCCGCCGCCATGGGCGAGACCTGCGCGGCGCTCGCGCGCGGGCTGCCGGTGCCGGACCATCCCGCTTCGTTCGGCCTGACGGACGAGATGCTGAGCCCGCGCCGCCTGCGCGCGCAGGGCGCGGTGGGCTGACCGACCGCGCCGCTCAGCCCGGCAGCAGCCGCTTGAGGTAGCGCCCGGTGTGGCTCGCCTCGTTCCGGGCGATCGCTTCCGGCGTGCCCGCGCCCACCACCGTGCCGCCGCCGGCGCCGCCCTCGGGGCCCATGTCGATCAGCCAGTCGGCGGTCTTGATCACGTCGAGGTTGTGCTCGATCACCACGATCGTGTTGCCCGCGTCGCGCAGCTGGTGCAGCACCTTCAGCAGCAGTTCGATGTCGGCGAAGTGCAGGCCGGTGGTCGGCTCGTCGAGGATGTAGAGCGTGCGCCCGGTGTCGCGCTTGCTGAGTTCGAGCGCGAGCTTCACGCGCTGCGCCTCGCCGCCCGAGAGCGTGGTCGCGGCCTGGCCGAGCTGGATGTAGCTCAGGCCGACGTCGAGCAGCGTGCGCAGCTTGCGTTCGATGGTCGGCACGGCCTTCAGGAATTCGTGCGCGGCCTCGACCGTCATGTCGAGGATCTGCGCGATGTTGCGGCCCTTGTATTGCACCTCCAGCGTCTCGCGGTTGTAGCGCTGGCCGTGGCACACCTCGCAGGGCACGTACACGTCGGGCAGGAAGTGCATCTCGACCTTCACCACGCCGTCGCCCTGGCAGGCCTCGCAGCGTCCGCCCGCGACGTTGAAGCTGAAGCGGCCCGGGCCGTAGCCGCGTTCGCGCGCGGTGTTGGTCTCGGCCATCAGCTCGCGGATCGGCGTGAACAGGCCGGTGTAGGTGGCCGGGTTGCTGCGCGGCGTGCGGCCGATCGGCGACTGGTCGACGTTGATGACCTTGTCGAAGTACTCGATGCCTTCGATGGCCTCGTGCGCGGCCGGCTCCTCGTGCGCGCGGTAGAGCGTGCGCGCCACGGCGGCATAGAGCGTGTCGTTGACCAGCGTCGACTTGCCCGAGCCCGACACGCCGGTCACGCAGGTCAGCAGCCCGACCGGGAAGGCCACGCTCACGTTCTTGAGGTTGTTGCCGGTGGCGCCGACGACGCGGATCTCCTGCACGTCGGATTGCGTGGCAAGGTGCGCTGCCTCGCGCGCGGCGCGGCGTTCGGCCGCGGCGCTCGGCGGGAAGCGCGAGGCCTTCTTGCCGGTCTCCGAGGCGGCCTTGGCGACCACCGGCAGCCAGGGCGTGCGGCGCGCAGGCACCGCGATCTTCTTTTCGCCCGAGAGGTACTGGCCCGTGAGCGATTCGGGATTGCCGGCCACCTGCGCGTAGGTGCCCTGCGCCATCACGCGGCCGCCGTGCACACCGGCGCCGGGGCCCATGTCGATGATGTGGTCGGCGGCCTGGATCATGTCCTCGTCGTGCTCGACCACGATCACGCTGTTGCCGATGTCGCGCAGGTGCTTCAGCGTGCCGATCAGGCGGTCGTTGTCGCGCTGGTGCAGGCCGATGCTCGGCTCGTCGAGCACGTACATCACGCCGGTCAGCCCGGACCCGATCTGCGACGCGAGGCGGATGCGCTGCGCCTCGCCGCCCGAGAGCGTCTCGGCGCTGCGATCGAGGCTCAGGTAGTTCAGGCCCACGTCGTTGAGGAACTTGAGCCGCAGCCCGATCTCGCGCACCACCTTGTCCGCGATCTCCGCCTTGGCGCCACGCAGGTGCAGTGTGCGAAAGTAGTCGAAGCTCTCGCGCAGCGTGGCGCGGCTGATCTCGTAGATCGCCATGCGGCGCGGCATGGCGTCTGAGTGGCCGGACGGGCCCGCGTCGTCGACCAGGAACACGTGGCGCGCCTCGCGCCGCAGCCGCGTGCCTTCGCAGTCGGGGCAGGGCTGCAGGTTGCGAAAGCGCGAGAGGTCCTCGCGCACCATCGCCGAGTCGGTCTCGCGGTAGCGCCGCTCCATGTTCGGGATGATCCCTTCGAAGGGGTGCTTGCGCACCAGCTTCTTGCCCGCCTGCTGGCCGCTGTCCATCACGTAGGTGAACTTGATCTCTTCCTGCGCCGAACCGTGGAGGATCGCCTGCTGCACCGACGCGGGCAGCTCCTCGAAGGGCTTGTCGATGTCGACCTTGTAGTGCCTGGCCACGCTCTCCAGCATGCTGAAGTAGTAGCCGTTGCGGCGGTCCCAGCCTTTCACCGCGCCGCTGGCAAGGCTGAGCGACGGAAAGGCCACCACGCGTGCCGGATCGAAGAACTCCCGGTTGCCGATGCCGTCGCAGGTCGGGCAGGCGCCCACTGGCGAGTTGAACGAGAACAGGCGAGGTTCGAGCTCGGCCAGCGAGTAGTGGCAGATCGGGCAGGCGAACTTCGCGTTGAAGAGGTGCTCGCGCGCCGGCGGCAGGCCCGACGCCGGCGGCTCGCTCGCGGGCGCGTCCATCTCCAGCGCGATCGCGCGGCCGTCGGCCAGCCGCAGCGCGGCTTCGAAGCTCTCGGCCAGGCGCTGCTGCATGTCGGGGCGCGCGCGCAGGCGATCGATCACCACGTCGATGTCGTGCTTCTCGGTCTTCTTGAGCTTGGGCAGGTCGTTGTACTCGTAGGTCTGCCCATCGACGCGGAAGCGGATGTAGCCCTGCGCCTGCATCTCGGCGAAGAGTTCGAGGAACTCGCCCTTCTTCTCGCGCGCGACCGGCGCCAGGATCATGAGGCGGGGTTCGCCGGGAATGGCCAGCACCGCATCCACCATCTGGCTCACCGTCTGCGCCTGCAGCGGCAGGTCATGGTCGGGGCAGTAGGGCGTGCCCGCCCGCGCGTACAAGAGGCGCAGATAGTCGTGGATCTCGGTCACCGTGCCCACGGTGGAGCGCGGGTTGTGGCTGGTGGCCTTCTGCTCGATGCTGATCGCGGGCGACAGGCCCTCGATCACGTCCACGTCGGGCTTGTCCATGAGTTGCAGGAACTGCCGCGCGTAGGCCGACAGGCTTTCCACATAGCGGCGCTGCCCTTCGGCGTACAGCGTGTCGAAGGCCAGGCTCGACTTGCCCGAGCCCGACAGACCGGTGATCACCACCAGCTTGTTGCGCGGAATGTCGAGGTCGACGTTCTTGAGGTTGTGCGTGCGAGCGCCGCGAATGCTGATGCGCTGCTGCGCAAGCACGGCACCGAGATAGGCGTCATCGGGGGTGGAATTCACGGGGCGGTCAATTCGGGGCAACCGAACATGATAAAGGCCCCTCCGTTTCCGGGCCGAGGGCGGGATTCAGCGCCCTGCGCTGCCGGCCGTGGCCTGCGGTGGCGGCGCCCTTTCCAAGAAAAGTCTGAAAAGAGGCGCACCGATGACGCGCCCCCCGGAGGGGCTCGTATGCTGTCTTCAGCGATCGGGCCCCCGATTCTTCGCGGCAGGCAGGCTTTCTCTTCGGTTCACCCGGCAAATGCTTCGGTCCGGACGAGATCGATCCGCCTGGCCCCCGGGGCGTGGGTCGCTGCAAATCAAAGGGAGTTGAACATGCATTCTGTCGTTGTCGTCGATGGACACCCAGCCATCCGGCTGGCGGTCCGGACCGCCCTGATTTCCTCCGGCCAGTTCCAGGTCGTCGGCGAGGCCGGTGACGGCCCGTCGGCCCTGGCGGTCATCCGCGAGCACCAGCCCAACCTGGTGATCCTCGATCTCGACCTGCCCCGGCTGAACGGGCTCGACGTCATCGAGCGCGTGCGCAAGAGCCAGCCGCAGACGAAGGTGGTGGTGCTGTCCGGGCAGGAGGAATCGATCTTCGGCACCCGCGCGCTGCGCGCGGGCGCGAATGCCTTCATCAGCAAGTCGGAGGACCTGCAGCGGATGATCGAGGCCGCGCGCGCGGTGCTCGCGGGCTACACCATCTTCGCCAGCTCGATCATGACGAGTTCGCAGGCCGCACTGGCCGACGGCGGGCGTCCGGGCGCGCTGATCCGGCGCCTGTCGAACCGCGAGCTGACGGTCCTGCAGCATCTCGCGCGCGGGATGAGCAACAAGGAAATCGCCGACATGCTGCTCATCAGCAACAAGACCGTCAGCGGCTACAAGGCGCGCATCTTCGAGAAGCTGAACGTCTCCAGTCTGGTCGAACTGGTGGACTTTTCTCGTGCCCATCAGCTCGTGAGCTGAGTCCGGGCGCCAGACTCATCTGAAACAACCGGAGATCTCGGCCATTCGAGCGAAAGCTCGGGCACGAGTGACATCGCCAACAACGGTGCGCGCGCATGGCGCAGTGCATCCAGGGAAACAAAACATGACTGCCTCGATCACCGAAGGCCCGGCCTTGCGCCTGCCGCCGCGCGGCGCGCTCTGCCCGGCAGCGGCCCCTCACTCGCTCCCGCCTCGGCGCCCGCCCGGACACCGGTCCGCGCGCGCTGCAGACTGAACGCAGGCCGCTTCGTCGCCATGCGTCGCTCTGCCGCCCGCCGGCGGGTCGCTGTGCTCGCCTATACCTTGCGCGCGCGTGAACAGGCGCGCCGTGTCTTCCGGTCGCTCGGCTACGCGCCGCTCGTGCTCGACGGCCTCGACGAACTGCTCGCGCTCGGACCCCGTGCCGGCGCCCTCGACCTCCTGCTGCTGGGTGATGCGCCCGCCATGGATCGCGGCGGGCGCCCGGTCCTGGCGTGCGTGCGCGGCGCCATCGGGGAGGCGGTTCCGCTGCTGCAGTTCCGCTTCGCCCGGGGTGCCGCCAACGTGTTCCCGCCGGACCGAACCGTGGCCCTGCCAAGATTCTTCGGAGAACTGTGCGAGGTGGTTCTTTCGTTCCTCGAAGCGAATGGGCTCGAGGTCACGCCGCCCCGGCTGGCCTGGGACGCCTATGCGTTCCAGCCCCGTGAAGGCACGGTGTCCTTCGGTGACCGGGAGGTCGCGCTCGACCCGATCGCCTTCGATGTCATGCTCGAACTCTTCTACCGGGCCGGCCAAGTCGTGAACAAGAAGACCTTGATGCTCATGCTGCCGTCGGACGCGCCGGCGTCGGAGCAGCGGCGCATCGACAACCTCGGCACCCTCATCAAGGAGCTGCGCTCCTGCCTTCGGCTGCGGGGGCTGCACGGGTGGGAGCTGGAAACGTACTCGCACGTGGGCTATCGGCTGGCGCGAACGTAGGCGGGGGCGGGTAGCACCCGTGGGGGGCGAGCGGCGTGCCGAGGTAGACTCGATCGATTGGCAGGCGCGCTCGCCTGCGACTCTCCAACACTCATTCTTCTGTCATCAGGGGCAGCACACATGGCATCGGTCAACAAAGTCATTCTCGTCGGCAATCTCGGACGCGATCCGGAAACCCGCACCTTCCCCAGCGGCGACCAGGTGTGCAACGTGACGCTGGCCACCACCGACAGGTGGAAGGACAAACAAAGCGGCGAGATGCGCGAGGCGACCGAATGGCACCGCCTGGTGTTCAATGGGCGGCTCGCCGAGATCGCCGCGCAGTACCTGCGCAAGGGCTCGCAGATCTACGTCGAAGGCCAGATCCGCACACGCAAGTACACCGACAAGGACGGCGTCGAGAAGTACGCGACCGACATCCGCGTCGACCAGATGCAGATGCTGGGCAGCCGCCAGGGCCAGGGCGCGCCTTCGGGTGACGACGACGGCGGCTACGGCGGCGGCGGTGGTGGCGGCGGCTACTCGCGTGCACCGGCGGCCGCTCCCCGCGCGCCGGCGCCGGCGCCGCGCCAGGCGCCTTCCAAGTCGTCGTCGGGGTTCGACGACATGGATGACGACATTCCGTTCTGATCCGGCTGCCCCAAGGCACCCGTCCAGGGCCGGCTTCCGCGAGGAGGCCGGCCCTTTGTCTTCACGGGTTGCTGGCGCTCAGCCGGAGGCCGTCGGGACCGGGACGTCGTCGAAGCGCTTGAACTCCTGCAGCGAGAAGCTGGTCTGTACGTGCCGCACGCCGGGCAACCGGTGCAGCCGGCTCTGAAGGATCGCCGAGTAGGCATCGAGGTCCCTGGCGACCACCATGAGCAGGAAGTCGGCCGATCCCGTGATGCCGTGGAACATCACGACCTCCGGGATCGCGCGCACCGCCTCGACGAACTCGGCGGACCGCGCCTCGTTCTGGAAATCGATGCTGATGCTGACGAAAGCCACCACGCCATAGCCGAGCGAGCGGCGGTCGAGGCGCGCGTGGTAGCCGTCGATGAGGCCCGACTCTTCCAGGCGCCGGATGCGGCGCCAGCAAGGCGATTGCGACAGGCCCGTCATCTGCGCCAGTTCGCCGGTGGTGAGACGCGCGTTCTGCTGGAGCGCCGCCAGGATCTGCCGGTCGGTCTCGTCGAGGGTGAGAGGCATGAACAACCCAGGAATCGGTCAAATGGGGAAAAATTATGCAGCGCCAAAAATCTCATTGGCAAGGATGACCGGATCGAAAAAAATCCCGCCATCCTTTCTCCGCCACGAGTGCCTCATGACCGCAGCCGACGCCTCCTTGTTCGCCCATGTGCCCGCCTATGGGGGCGATCCGATCCTTTCGCTCATGGAGACGTTCCAGAAGGATCCCCGGCCCGAGAAGGTCAGCCTGAGCATCGGCGTCTATTTCGACAACGAAGGCCGGCTGCCGGTGCTCCGCTCGGTGCGGCAGGCGGAGAGCGCGTTGCTCCAGGAACTGGGCCCGCGTCCCTACCTGCCGATGGAAGGGCTCGGCGATTTCCGCTCGGGGGTCCAGCGCCTCTTGTTCGGTGCCGGCCACGAGGCCGTGACCAGCGGCCGCGTCGCGACCCTGCAGACCCTGGGCGGCTCCGGCGGCCTCAAGGTCGGCGCGGATTTCCTGCACCGCTATTTCCCCGAGAGCGGCGTGTGGGTCAGCGATCCCACCTGGGAGAACCACCACGCGATTTTCGAGGGCGCGGGCCTGCAGGTGCAGACCTATGCCTACTACGACCCGTCGAGCGGCGGGCTGCGCTTCGATGACATGCTGGCCGCGCTGCGCGACCTGCCGCGGCGCAGCATCGTGCTGCTGCACGCGAGCTGCCACAACCCGACGGGGGTCGACCTGAGCGTTGCGCAATGGCGGGCGCTGATCCCGGTGCTCCAGGAGCGCGAACTGATCCCCTTCGTCGACATCGCCTACCAGGGCTTTGGCGACGGCCTCGACGAGGATGCCTTCGCGGTGCGCGCAATGGCGGATGCGGGGCTGCAGTTCTTCGTGGCCAACTCGTTCTCGAAGAACTTCTCGCTCTACGGCGAACGCTGCGGCGGCCTGAGCGTGGTGTGCGCGGATCGCGCCGCCGCCGAGCTCGTGCTCGGCCAGCTCAAGGCCACGGTGCGCCGCAACTACTCGACGCCGCCGACCCATGGCGGGCGCGTGGTCGCGCGGGTGCTGCAGGATCCGGCGCTCTTCGCGCAATGGGTGGCCGAAACGGCCGAGATGCGCACGCGCATCCGAGCCATGCGCGAGCGCCTGCACGCGGTGCTCCACGAGAAGTTCCAGGGACGGCGCAACTTCGACTACTTCCTCACGCAGCGCGGCATGTTCAGCTACACCGGCCTGAGCGAAGCGCAGGTCGACCGGCTGCGCGAGGAGCACGCGGTGTACCTGGTCCGGTCGGGTCGCCTGTGCGTGTCCGGGCTGACGACGCACAACGTCGACCATGTGGCGCAGGCGATGGCTGCGGTACTGGGTTGATGCGCATGAACACCCCGCACAAAGGCGCCGCGACGCCCGAGCACATCGTCCACGAAGAGAAGGCGCAGCTCGACTTCAGCCGGTCGATGAGCTACGGCGACTACCTGCATCTCGACCAGATCCTGCATGCGCAGAAGCCGCTCTCGCCGGCGCATGACGAGATGCTCTTCATCGTCCAGCACCAGACCAGCGAGCTGTGGATGAAGCTGATGCTGCACGAGCTCGGCGCGGCGCTGCGCTGCATCGCGGGCGACGAGCTCGACGCGGCGTTCAAGATGCTTGCGCGTGTCTCGCGCATCATGGAGCAGCTGGTCCACGCCTGGGACGTGCTCGCGACGATGACGCCGCCGGAGTACACCGCGATGCGCCCCTACCTGGGTGCATCGAGCGGCTTCCAGAGCTACCAGTACCGCTGCATCGAGTTCTCGCTCGGCAACAAGAACGCGGCCATGCTGAAGCCGCACGAGCACCGCAGCGATCTGCTCGAGCGCGTGCGCATCGCCCATGAGTCGCCCTCGCTGTACGACGAGGCGCTGCGCCTGCTGGCGCGGCGCGGCCTCGCGATCCCGGCCTCGCACCTCGATCGCGACTGGACGCAGCCCTACGTGGCGAGCGAGGCGGTGACGCAGGCCTGGCTCGAGGTCTACCGCGAGCCGCGCGTGCACTGGGACCTCTACCAGCTCGCGGAGGAACTCGTCGACCTGGAAGACGCCTTCAGGCTCTGGCGCTTCCGACATGTCACGACGGTGGAACGCGTGATCGGCTTCAAGCGCGGCACCGGCGGCACCGGCGGCGTGAGCTATCTGCGCAAGATGCTCGACGTGGTGCTGTTCCCCGAGCTCTGGCGCGTGCGCACCGAGCTCTGAGGCGCCGCATGCGGGCACTCTCGCTCGAAGGCCGCGAACGCGAATACTCGCCGAGCTCGTGCATCGGCGGCGACTACGCGCCCTTCCTGCGCGCCTATGCCGAGCGCAGCGCGGCGGCGCTGCGAGGCCGCGCTGCGCATCGCGACCTGCCTTATGGCGACAAGGCCAGCCAGCGGCTCGACCTCTTCGTTCCGCCGCGCGCAACGAACGCGGCGGCCGCGCCGCCGCTGCTCGTGTTCATCCACGGCGGCTACTGGCAGGAGCTGTCGAAGCAAAGCTCGCTCTTCGGCGCGCCCGGTTGCGTCGACGCGGGATTCGCCTTTGCCGCCATCGACTACACGCTGGCGCCCGCCGCGACCATCGGCGAGATCGCGCGCGAGTGCCGCAGCGCGCTGCGCTGGCTGCATGCCCATGGGCCGGCGCTGGGTTTCGATGCGTCGCGCATCGCGGTCGCCGGAAGCTCCGCGGGTGCGCATCTCGCGGCCATGTGCTGCGTGCGAGGCTGGGCGGGCGACGCGGACCTGCCCGCGGGCCTTCCCGCAGCCGGGGTGCTGGTCTCGGGCGTGTTTGAACTCGCGCCCCTGATCGGCACCTCCATCGACCAGGCGCTGTCGCTCACGCCGGACGACGCCGCGGCCTGGAGCCCGATCCGCCTGCCGCTCGGCGATTTCCCGCCGACCGCCGTCTGCTGGGGCCAGATCGAAACCGCCGAGTTCCAGCGCCAGAGCCGCGCGTTCGCGCAGGCGATCGCGGCGGCGGACGCGCCACGGCCCGAGCTGTTCGAAGTCCCGGCGCGCAACCATTTCGACGTCATCCTCGACCTGTGCGAACGCGGCACGCCGCTCGGCGATGCCACGCTGCGCCTGCTTGAAGCATTGAGAGACCGCGCCCCATGAAAGAAATCATCGACACCGGCCTGCCGCCGCTCAAACAGCCGTTCTCGTGGGCCGTCAAGGCAGCGGGCCTGCTGTTCACCGCGCACGGCCCCGTGCGCACGGACGGCAGCATCGACACCGGCCCCATCGCGGAGCAGGCGCGCCTGACTTTCGCCAACCTGCAGCGGGCGGTGGAGGCGGCGGGCGGCACCCTGGCGGATGTCACGCAGGTGCTGATCTACATGACCGACGTGCAGGACATGCCGGCCATCGACGCGGTCTACCGCGAGTTCTTCGAGGCGCCGTATCCGAACCGCTCCAGCATGGGCGTCGCGGGCCTCGTGGTGCCGGGGATGAAGATCGAGATCGTGGCTTACGCGGTGATCGGCTAGAAGGGCAGCAGCCACGGCACGAGCGCGACGCACTGGGCCATCGCCAGCCCTGCCAGCGGCACGCCGACCCGCACGAAGTCCATGAAGCTGTAGCCGCCCGGCCCGACGACCAGCGTGTTCACGGGCGAGGAAACCGGCGTCATGAAGGCGGCGGAAGATGCCAGCGCCACGGTCATCGCGAAGGGCATCGGCGAGGTGCCCAGTTCGTTCGCGATCGCGATGGCGACCGGTGCCATCAGCACCGCGGTCGCGGTGTTCGAGACGAACATGCCCAGGACGGCCGTCAGCGCGAAGAGCGCGGCCAGCACGGTGCGCGGCCCCGCATCGCCGATCGCACCCACCAGCAGGTGCGCCGCGATGTCCACGCCGCCCGTGCGCTGCAGCGCGATCGAGAACGGCAGCATGCCGACGATCAGCATCAGGCTCGGCCAGTGGATCGACCGGTAGGCGCTCGGCAGGTCCACGCAGCCGAACAGGCCCATCAGCAGGCAGGCGATCAGGCCCGCATGCACGTTGGGCACCGCGCCCGTCACCATGAGCGTGACCATCACCGCGACCGCGAGCACCGCGAAGGGCGCGCGCGAGGCGGCCGGCGCGATGTCGTCGAACTCCGAGGGCAGGTTGAACACCACGAGGTCCATGTCGGAGCGCAGCTTGCTGATCGACTTCCAGAGGCCGACGACGAGCAGGGTGTCGCCCGCCTCGATCCGTTCGGGCAGCACGGCGTCGACGCTCGCCGAACTGCCGTGCCGCAGGCCGATGACCGACACGTCGTGCACGGCGCGCAGCCGTGTCTCGGGAACGGTCCGGCCGATCCAGCCGGAGCCCGGCGGGATCATCACCTCGGCCATGCCGATCTCCTCTGCATGGCCCGAGAAGTACCCGCCCGAGAGCGGCTCGCGCGTCACGCCGAAGCGGCGGGCGAGTTCATCGGTGTCGATCGTGGGCACCGACACGTCGACGAACAGCACGTCGCCGGCCGCGATCCGGGTGCTGGGCGGCAGCAGCTTCGCCCTGAAGCGGCTGCGATGCTCGACGGCCAGCACGTTGACGCCAGGGAGGTGATCCAGCGCCATCTCGGCCAGCGTCCTGCCGGCCAGCGGCGACCCGGGCAAGACGCGAAAGCGATGCTCCCGGCCCGCGAGCCCGTAGGCCTCGATCCAGTGGCCCAGTCCCCGGCGCGGGCTGGGCCGCGCGGCGGAGGGTGCCGTGGACCCGTTCAGCCAGCGCCGCGTGAGAAGCATGTAGACGATCGCGAGCACGAGCAGCGGCGCGCCGAAGGGCGTGAAGCTGAAGAAGCCGAACCCCGGGTGGCCTTCGCGCACGAGCTCGCCCTGGATCACGAGGTTGGGGGCGGTCGCCACCAGCGTCAGCGTGCCGCTCACCAGCGCGGCGACGCTGAGCGGCATCATGAGGCGCCTCGGCGCGAGCCCGGTGTTGTGCGCGATGCGCAGCACGATCGGGATGAAGATCGCGACCACGGCCGTCGAGCTCATGAACGCGCCGATCCCGGCGACGATGGCCATCAGCATCGCGACGAGCCGCGTCTCGTTCGACCCCGCCGTGGTGGCCAGCACGTCGCCCAGCCGGCGTGCCACGCCGGTGCGGACCAGCCCCTGCCCGATCACGAACAGCAGCGCGATGAGGACGATGTTGGGGTCGGCGAAGCCGGCGAGCGCCTCCTGCATGCTCACCACGCCGGTGAAGGGCAGGGCCGCCATCATGAGGAGCCCGACCCCGTCGGCGCGTGGCCGGTCCAGCGCGAACATGACGATGGCCGCGCCGAGCAGGCACAGGACGAGGCCGAGTTGCAGGGTCATGGCGGCGAGGGGCTCGGTCGGATGACCGGCACCTGGCATCGGGCACCGCGTCCCGGCGGATGCTAGCGTGGCACGCCGGAATCAGGAAGGCGGAAAGGCCTCAGTTCACTGCGCAACCACGCGGGCGCCGTCGCCCTTGCCCTGGATGAAGACGCGCTGGCCGACGCGCAGGCCCGGGCTCACGGGCTGCGTCACCTGCACGAGCACGCCGCTGTTGGTGCGCACGAAGATTTCCTGGCCTTCGAGCGGCCGGTCGTAGCGGCGCGCGACCTCGGCGCCGCCCATCGTGCCGCCGATCGCGCCGACCACCATCGCCACGTCGCGGCCGGTGCCGCCGCCGATCAGGCTGCCGATGCCCAGGCCCGTGAGGCCGCCGAGCACCGCGCCGACGCCGGTGTGGACGTTGCTCTGGATCTGCGTGGGCCGGATCTGTTCGATCACGCCTTGCCGGATCGTGATGTCGTCGGGTTGCGAGCCGGGCGTGGCGCAGGCCGCCAGCACGAGCGCCATGGCCAATGCGGCGATGCGAAGGATGAAGTGGTGGATGCTCATCGGAAATGCCTCCAGGCAAGGGTCGTCGTTCGATCCGTGCCGATGATGGCAGCGGACAGGGGCCAGGCAATTGGCCGTTCGTGCAGCGGCACCTGCACCTTGGGGCAGGCGCATCGGTGCGCCGCCGCGGACATTCCCTGCCGGCTTGACAAAGTTCCGGGGCGCACCAATGCTAGGTCGAGACGTCGAGAGAGGAGATCCATGGCTTGCGCCGAGCAGAAGATGTTCCTGTTCCGCGCGCCTTTCCGGCCGGCATGACTGCAGCATCGAACAATCAGCAGCTTTCGCTCGGCGCCCTCGTCGGGCTGGTGGTCGGGTCGATGGTCGGCTCGGGCATCTTCGCCGTGCCCGCGGCCTTCGCGCGGTCGACCGGCGCGGCCGGCGCGTTCGTCGCCTGGGCCATTGCCGGCTTCGGGATGCTGATGCTGGCCTTCGTGTTCCAGACCCTCTCGCGGCGCCGGCCCGATCTCGACGCGGGCATCTATGCCTACGCGCGCGAGGGCTTCGGAAACTACCTGGGCTTCGCGTCGGCCGCCGGCTACTGGATCGGCTGCTGCCTCGCCGACGTGGCCTGCCTCGTGCTGATCAAGGCCACGCTCGGCCAGTTCTTCCCGGTGTTCGGCGACGGCACGACGGTGGTCGCCATCGTTTCGGCGTCGATCCTGCTGTGGGGCGTGCACGTGCTGGTGCTGCGCGGCGTGAAGCAGGCGGCGGCGCTCAACACCATCGCCACCGTCGCGAAGATCGTCCCCATCGGCGTCTTCATCGTGGTGGCCATCGTGGGCTTCAGGGCGGACATCTTCGCGCTGAACTTCTGGGGCGGCGCCGAGCCCGGCGTCTCGGGCGTGGCCAGCCAGGTCCGGCAGACGCTGCTGGTCACGGTGTTCGTGTTCGTCGGCATCGAGGGCGCGAGCGTGTATTCGCGCTACGCCCGGCGGCGCGAGGATGTCGGCGTCGCGACCGTGCTGGGCTTCCTCGGCGTGCTGTGCCTGCTGGTGCTGGTCACCATGCTCTCCTACGGCGTGCTGCTGCGGCCGGACCTCGCCGCGCTGCCCGCGCCGTCCATGGCGGGCGTGATGGCGGCGCTCGTCGGCCCCTGGGGGCTGGTGTTCATCAGCGTCGGCCTCCTGATCTCGGTGCTCGGCAACTACCTCTCGTGGTCGCTGCTGGCGGCCGAGGTGCTGCATTCGGCGGCCAAGAACCGCACCATGCCGGCCTTCCTCGCGCGCGAGAACGGCAACGGGGCGCCGGTGGGCGCGCTCTGGCTCACCAACATCGTGATCCAGGCCTTCCTGCTGGTGACCTGGTTCGCCGAGTACGCCTTCACGCTCGCGCTGAAGATGACCAGCGCGATGACGCTCGTGCCCTACCTGCTGGTCGCGGCCTTCGGCCTCAAGCTCGCCTGGACCGGCGAGACCTACGAGGCGGAGCCGGCGCTCGCGCGGAACGTCGATTGGGTGCGCGCCGCGATCGCCACGGTCTACGCCCTCGGAATGCTCTATGCCGGGGGTCTGAAGTTCCTGCTTTTGTCGGCGGTCCTTTACGCGCCCGGCACGATCCTCTACCTTCTCGCCCGGCGCGAGCAGAAGGCCAGGATCTTCACGGGGCCCGAGATGATCGTCTTCGCCCTGATCGTGGTGGCCGCGATCGCCGCCTTGTTCGCACTCGACACGGGGCTGATCAGCGTCTAGGCGCGCAGGCCCGGCAACGCCCGATTCGACCTTCCATGGAGCCTCTCGGATGACACGCTATCTCTACATCGCACTGATCGTGATCGTGGCCGGCATCGTCCTGCTGTTCAAGGTCCAGAACCTGGAGACCGTGACGGTGTCGCTGCTCTCGATGAGCGTCACGCTGCCGGTCTCGGTGCTGATCCTGGTCGTGTACGTGCTGGGCATGTTCACCGGCGGCTTCGTGCTCGGGCTGCTGCGCAGCTGGACGCACAAGGCCACCGCCCGCTGAACCCGGGCTTCTTCCATCTCCGTCCATCCATCCATCAAGAAAGGAAAACGCCATGAGCAACTTCTGGGACCTCATCCAACTGCTGCTGTCGACCTTCGTCCTGATCGTCTACCTGCTGATCCTGTTCCAGATCATCGGCGACCTGTTCCGCGATTCGGAGCTCGGCGGCGGCTACAAGGTGCTCTGGATCATCTTCCTCGTCATCCTGCCGGGCCTGACCGCGATCGCCTACATCATCACGCGCGGACGGGGCATGGCCGAGCGGCAGCGCGCGAGCCTGGCGCGGGCCAAGTCCGACACCGATGCCTACATCCGCCAGGTGGCCGGCAAGTCGCCGGCCGAGCAGATCGCCGATGCGAAGGCGCTGCTCGACGCGGGCACCATCACCCAGCAGGAGTTCGAGACGCTCAAGGCCAAGGCCCTCGCGTGAGGCCGCCGGGCGAATAGCCCTTCGCCACAGCAGCCGGCCGATCCGGTGGAAGATCGCGGGATGGTCCCGTTCTCGATCCTCGATCTTTCCCCGATCTGCGAAGGCGGCGATGCCGCGCAGTCGTTCCGCAACTCGCTCGGCCTCGCGCAGCACGGCGAGAAGCTCGGTTTCCGCCGCTACTGGCTGGCGGAGCATCACGGCATGCCGGGCATCGCGAGCGCGGCCACCGCCGTGCTGCTGGCCTACGTCGGCGCGGGCACCTCCACCATCCGCATCGGCGCCGGCGGCGTGATGCTGCCCAATCATTCGCCGCTGGTGATCGCCGAGCAGTTCGGCACGCTGGAGTCGCTCTATCCGGGCCGCATCGATCTCGGGCTCGGCCGTGCGCCGGGCTCCGACCAGCGCACCGCGCAGGCGCTGCGGCGCGATCTGCAGTCCGACGCCGACCGCTTTCCGCAGGACGTGATCGAGCTCATGGACTTCATGTCGAAGGAACCCCGCCAGCCGGTGCGCGCCGTGCCCGGCATGGGGCTCGAAGTGCCGGTGTGGATCCTGGGTTCGAGCACCTTCGGCGCGCAGCTCGCCGCGCACCTGGGCCTGCCCTATGCCTTCGCCTCGCACTTCGCGCCGCAGCAGATGATGCAGGCGATCCAGATCTACCGAGAGACCTTCCGGCCTTCCGCGCAACTGGCCAAGCCCTATGTGATGCTCGGCTTCAATGTGTTCGCGGCCGATACCGACGAGGAGGCCGAGTTCCGGGCCACCTCGTGGCAGCAGGCCTTCGTCAACCTGCGCAGCGGACGCCCCGGGCGCCTGCCGCCGCCGGTGGCCGGCTACCGCGAGCAGGTGGGGCCGGCCGCCAATGCGCTGCTCGATTCGGTGCTCTCGTGCTCGGCCGTGGGTGCGCCCGGCACGGTGCGCGAGCGCATCCAGGCCTTCGTCGACCAGACCGGTGCGGACGAGCTCATGATCACCTCGCAGATCTTCGACCACGCCGCGCGCCTGAAGTCCTACGAGATCGTCGCGGGGTTGAAGTAGCGCCGGTTTTCTCGCGATTGCCCTGGCCCCGGCACCGGCTCGCCGGGGCTGAGACAATCCCCGCCCTATGGAAAAACAGCGCATCGTGGTGGGCCTGAGCGGCGGAGTCGACTCCGCCGTCACGGCGCACCTGCTGAAGCAGCAGGGCCACGAGGTGGTCGGCATCTTCATGAAGAACTGGGAAGACGATGACGACAGCGAATACTGCTCGTCGAACATCGACTTCGTCGACGCCGCCAGCGTGGCCGACGTGCTGGGCATCGAGATCGAGCACGTCAACTTCGCGGCCGACTACAAGGACCGTGTCTTCGCCGAGTTCCTGCGTGAATACCAGGCCGGCCGCACGCCCAACCCCGACGTGCTGTGCAACGCCGAGATCAAGTTCAAGGCCTTCCTCGACCATGCGATGCGCCTGGGCGCCGAGAAGATCGCCACCGGGCACTACGCCCGCGTGCGCTTCAACGAATCGGCCGGCCGGCACGAGCTGCTGAAGGGGCTCGATCCGGCGAAGGACCAGAGCTACTTCCTGCACCGTCTGAACCAGCAACAGCTCTCGAAGACCTTGTTCCCGGTCGGCGAGCTGCGCAAGACCGAGGTGCGCCGCATCGCGGACGAGATCGGCCTGCCGAACGCGAAGAAGAAGGATTCCACCGGCATCTGCTTCATCGGCGAGCGGCCGTTCCGCGAGTTCCTGAACCGCTACATCTCGAAGGAGCCGGGCCCGATCCGCGACGAGCGCGGACGCCGCATCGGCGAACACCAGGGGCTGAGCTTCTACACGCTGGGCCAGCGCCAGGGGCTCGGCATCGGCGGCCTCAAGGAAAAGGGCGCCCAGCGCGGCGGCGGCGAGCACGCGCCGTGGTTCGTGGCGCGCAAGGACGTCGAGGCCAACACGCTCTGGGTGGTGCAGGGGCACGACCATCCGTGGCTGCTGTCGACCACGCTGGAGGCCGACGACGCGAGCTGGGTGGCGGGCGAGGCGCCTTCGCCCGGCGCCTACGCCGCCAAGTCGCGCTACCGCCAGGCCGACGCGGGCTGCACGCTCGGCCCTGGCGCGAACGGTGCCTTCCGGCTGGACTTCGCCGAGCCGCAATGGGCGGTCACCCCCGGGCAGTCGGCGGTGCTGTATGACGGCGAGGTGTGCCTGGGCGGCGGCGTGATTTCGCAGGCCCTCTGAAGGCTCAGGCGCCTTCGGGCGCGGCGACCGATGCGTCGAGGTGGATGAGATCGAGCGGGTGGCGCTGGCCCGCCAGGTAGTCTTCCACGCACTGCAGCAGCAGCGGGCTGCGGTGCCGCGCGCGGCTGGCGCGGATCTCGTCGGCCGTCATCCACAGCGTCCGCACGATGCCGTCGTCGAGCGCGCGGCCCGGCTCGAACGCGCCCAGCGTACCCGCGAAGGCGAAGCGCATGTAGGTGATGTCCTCGGGGCGGCGCGTGCGGGCCATGTAGATGCCGACGAGCGCCGTGGGGGTGAAGTGGTGCGCCGTCTCTTCGAGCGTCTCGCGAATGCAGCCTTCCGCCGGCGACTCGCCCGGGTCGAGGTGGCCCGCGGGCGTGTTGAGCATCAGCCCGTCGCGGGTGTCTTCCTCGACGAGCAGGAAGCGCCCTTCGAGCTCGATCACGGCCGCGACCGTGACGTTGGGTTTCCATCGCTGTGTTGTCATGTTCTTGCTGCTACTCCGATGCCAGCGCCTCGCGTTCGGCCGCCGTGGGTTGGGGCAGCACCAGCGTGACGGTGCATCCCGCGCCCTCGGCGCTGTCGATCTCGACCCGTCCCCCGTGCCGTTGCATCACCGCGCGCACCAGCAGCAGGCCCAGGCCGACCCCATGGACTTCGGGCCGTTCCGTCTCGTGCAGCCGCTGGAAGGGCTGGAACAGCTTCGACTGTAGCGCCACCGGAATGCCGGGCCCCCGGTCGCGCACGCTCACGAGCCAATGTCCGTCGCGCTCGCCCACGCTGCATGCCAGATCGGCCCCGGGCGGCGAGAACTTGAGGGCGTTGCCCAGGACGTTGGCCAGGGCGCGCCCCAGCAGCATGCGGTCCGCGATGCAGGGCGCCTCGTCGGGGGACGCCGCGAGCGTCACGCGCACCTGCCGCTGGCGTGCGAGCGCCCAGGCATCGTCGATCGCGTGGTGCACGAGTGCGACGAGGTCGAGCACTTCGGGCCGAAAGCGTTCGGCCTCGGCCCGCGCGAGGCTCACGAAATCGTCGGCCAGTTCGAGCGCGCAGCGCGCCTTGCGTTCGATGTTCGCGAGCAGCGCCTCGCGGCTGAGGGCGTCGGGACGCTGGCGCGCCAGCTCGAGGAGGGTGAGGATCGCCGCGGCGGGCTCCCGTGCGTCGTGCGAGATGAAGCGCAGCGCCTCATCGCGCTGGCCCTGTGCGCGACGCATCTCGGAGATGTCGACCAGCGACATCATCCAGCCGGCATGCGCGTTGTCCGCGTTGAAGAAGGGCACGCAGCGCAGCAGCAGCGAGCGTCCCTGCAGATCGATGCCTTCGCCGAGGATCGGCTGCAACCCGTTCCCCCCGAGCGCCCCGGGCGGCAGCATCGGCGCGCCTGTCGTGCTGCGCCGGATGCCCGCGGCCAGCGCGTGCGCGTCGGCCCCGACCAGCGCCGGCGCGCCGAGGCCCCAGTACCCGAGCGCGGCCGCATTCGCGAGCACGACGCGGCCGCGCGTGTCCAGCGTCATCGTTGCGTCCGGCAGGTGGTCGATGCCGTCGCGCACGAAGCGGTGCATGTCGCGCATGCTGTCGACGGCCGCGCGCGCCGCTTCCATCTGGCGATCGAGGAAGTCGCCGGGCAGGCGGGGCAGCGCGGGCGGGCGGCGGCCCACGTCGCGCAGCACCTCGGTGCTGCCGCGGCGCAGATAGCGCACCGTGGCCGAAAGCCGCATCAGGCTCCAGAGCGGGTAGAGCAGCAGCAGGCCCGTGACGCCCGCCGCCGGCGCGAAGAGCACGCCGATCGCCGGCCGACCCAGATGAATGCCCAGCTGCAGCGCCAGCATGGCGCCGATCAGCCCCACGACCGCGACCGGCCGCAGCCACAGCACGCCGAGCAGCGCGACGATCAGCGGGACGACATTGAAGAGCAGGTCTTGCCAGGGTGTCGCGATCACGACCGGCCGGCCCTCGGTGAGCGACTGCAGCACGTTGGCGAAGATCTCGACGCCGGGCATGAGGCCCGGCACGTCGGGCGAGGTGTTGGCATGCACGTCGCCCAGGCTCGGCGCCGTGGGACCGACCAGCACGTAGCGATCGCGGAACACGTCGCTCGGCACGCGGCCGTCGAGCACGTCGACATACGACACGGTTCGGAAGCGTTCCGGACCGCGCGTGAAGAGGATGGCCTGCTGGTCGCGGCGCAGCCAGGGCCCGGGCGGGCTGGCGTCCCGTGGCGGCAGCGCAGGCGTCGCGTGCCCCGCTGCCGCGTCGCGCAGCGCCAGCGCGAAGTGCGGGACCATGCGGCCCGCGAAGCCTTCGTGCAGGTAGACGCTGCGTGCCACGCCGTCCTGGTCGAACGCGAGATGCGTGTGCCCGATGCCGGCGGCGGCCGCGGCCAGGATCGGCGCCGGAAGCCCCTCCTGCAACTGCTGCGGCGCCAAGGCGCGCACGGCCATCGGAAGCACGACGCAGCCGCTGTCGCGCATGGCGCGCGCCAGTACCGCGTCGTCGCCGGGGTGGTCGGCGTCCGGGCCGCTCAGCTCCAGGCGCAGCCCGATGCAGCGAGGCGACTGCGCCGCGATGCGTCGCACGAGCTCGGCGTGCACGGCGCGCCGCCACGGTGGGCGGCCCAGGGCCGCGAGGCTCGTTTCGTCGATCGCGACGATCACGATGTCGTCCGAAGGCGGCGGCGCCAGCGCCGCGCGTGCGCTGTCCTGCAGCAGCTGGTCGAGGCGCGGCAGCGGCTGGGTCAGGCTCAGGAGGGTGACCAGCGAGAGCAGGCCGCCCGCCAGCAGCATCCACGAGGCGCGGCGGTGCACCCAGCGCCGCACTCGCGCGGCACGGTGGTTCACGTCGCGCGGCTGTCGGCCGAAGCGTCGGACGCCGAGCCGAAGGGGGCCAGCGAGTGGGTGTCGATGGATTCCAGGCGGTAGCCGAGCCCGTACACCGCCGACAGCAGGAAGCCGTTGGCGGGCACCAGCTCGAGCTTGCCGCGCAGGCGCGAGACGTGCGTGTCCAGCGTGCGGGAGCTTGCGTCGGCGCTTTCGCCCCAGATGGCCTCGCGCAGGCGCTCGCGCGACACCAGCCGGCCGAGGTTCTGGAACAGGTAGAAGGCCAGGTCGTATTCGCGGTGGCTGAGGTCGATGGCCCGGCCCCGGATCTGAAGCGTGCGGGCGGTGGTCGAGAACTGGTAGTCCCCGAAGGTCAGCTCGGTGCCGCGCTGGCTGGGGTAGGAGCGGCGCAGCAGCGCGAGGACGCGGGCCTGGAGCTCCGCGACGCGGATCGGCTTGCCCATGAAGTCGTCGGCGCCCGCGGCCAGCCCTTCGACCAGGTCCTGCTCGGCATTGCGGTTCGTGACGAAAAGAATGGGGATCCGGCTGTTGAGGTCTTCGCGGATCCATCGCGTCACGCGCGGGCCCTGCACGTCCGGCAGGCGCCAGTCGAGGATCAGCAGGTCGTAGCTCTGGTTCCGGAGCTCCCGCAGGAGCACCTTGCCTTCCGTGAAGCCATGGCATTCGTGGCCGATGGCTTCCATCGCGTGCCGGATGAGCTCGAGCTGGCTCGGCTCGTCGTCGAGCGCTGCAATTCGCATGTCATTTCCATTCCCTGAATCTTGTCTTGGCGCTGCGCCGGCATGTCGATCGGCGCGCGCGAGCATCAGTGTACAGATTGATACAGGCCGGGGCGAGGGGGATTGCGCCGGGCCTCGCCCACCATCCGGCGGCACGATGCGCATGCTGAAATTGCTATCGAAATGGTAGCAAGAAAGCCGCTCCAGACGGTCCTTGGATGGGTGGCCGGGGTGCAGGAACGGGCGGCGGTCCGCGGCCGGCGTCTTCATGTAAGCTCGGCGTCAACTACAACGCTTCCCGAGGAGATCCCCCATGCTCATAGGCGTGCCGGCCGAAACTGCGCCAGGCGAAACCAGAGTGGCCGTCACGGCGGAGACTGCGAAGAAGTTGGTGGCGCAAGGCCACACCGTGCGGGTGCAAGCCGGCGCGGGCACGATCGCCAGCGTCACCGATGCGGCCTACCAGGCGGCGGGGGCGGAGATCACCGATGCCGCGGGAGCCTTCTCCTGCGAGATCGTGCTGAAGGTGCGCTCGCCCTCCGCGTCGGAACTCGCGCTGATGAAGCCGGCGAGCGTGCTCGTGGGCATGCTCAACCCCTTCGACGCCGAGGGCCTGCAGCGCCTGGCGGGAGCCGGGCTCACGGCCTTCGCGCTCGAAGCCGCGCCGCGCACCACGCGCGCCCAGAGCATGGACGTGCTCTCCTCGCAGGCCAACATCGCCGGCTACAAGGCCGTGATGATGGCGGCCGACAAGTACCAGCGCTTCTTCCCCATGCTGATGACCGCCGCCGGCACCGTGAAGGCCGCGCGCGTCGTGATCCTCGGCGTGGGCGTCGCGGGTCTGCAGGCGATCGCCACCGCCAAGCGGCTTGGCGCGGTCATCGAGGCCTCGGACGTGCGTCCCTCGGTCAAGGAGCAGGTCGAGTCGCTGGGCGCCAAGTTCATCGACGTGCCCTATGAAACCGCCGAGGAGAAGGAAGCGGCAGAAGGCGTGGGCGGCTATGCGCGACCGATGCCTCAGAGCTGGCTCGATCGGCAGAAGGTCGAGGTCGCCAAGCGCGTGGCGCTCGCCGACGTGGTCATCAGCACCGCGCTGATCCCGGGCCGCGCCGCGCCCACGCTCATCACCGAGAACATGGTCCGGGCCATGAAGCCGGGATCGGTCATCGTCGACATCGCCGCCGGCAAGGGGCCGGACGGGGTGGGCGGCAACTGCCCGCTCTCGGAAGCCGACAAGACGGTGGTCAAGCACGGCGTGACGATCGTCGGCGAGACCAACCTGCCCGCGCTGGTGGCGGCGGACGCCTCCTCGCTCTATGCGCGCAACGTGCTGGACTTCCTGAAGCTGGTGCTTCCCAAGGAGGGCGGCCTGAAGATCGACCTCGAGGACGACATCGTCGCCGCCTGCCGCATGACGCAGGACGGCCAGGTCACGAAAAAATAAGAACCGAGGAGAAGAAGCATGGATCCCGTGTCCCATACCGTCATCAACCTCATCATCTTCGTGCTGGCCATCTACGTGGGCTACCACGTGGTGTGGACCGTCACCCCGGCGCTGCACACGCCGCTGATGGCCGTGACCAACGCGATCTCGGCGATCGTCATCGTCGGCGCGATGCTGGCCGCGGCGCTGACCGAATCCACGCTCGGGAAGACCATGGGCGTGCTCGCCGTGGCGCTGGCGGCGGTGAACGTGTTCGGCGGCTTCCTCGTCACGCGGCGCATGCTCGAGATGTTCAAGAAGAAGGACAAGAAGACCGGCGCCGCTGCGGACAAGGGGAACGCAGCATGAGCATGAACGTCGTCACGCTGCTGTACCTCGTCGCGAGCGTCTGCTTCATCCAGGCCTTGAAGGGCCTTTCCCATCCCACCACCTCGATCCGCGGCAACATCTTCGGCATGGTCGGCATGGCGATCGCCATCCTGACCACCGCGGCGCTAATCGTGCAGCTCTCGGGGGGCAAGGCCATCGGCATGGGCTGGGTGCTGCTCGGCCTCGTGGTCGGCGGCGGCTACGGCGCCTACCGCGCCCGGACCGTCGAGATGACGCAGATGCCCGAACTCGTGGCCTTCTTCCACAGCATGATCGGCCTGGCGGCCGTCTTCATCGCGGTGGCGGCGGTGGTCGAGCCCTGGGCCTTCGGCATCACGCCGCCGCCGGTGCCGGCCGCCGTGGGCGTGCAGACGCCCGAGGGTGCGGCGATCATCGACGGCTTCCTGCGCTATGCGATTCCCGCAGGCAACCGGCTCGAACTGTTCCTCGGCGCGGCGATCGGCGCGATCACCTTCAGCGGCTCGGTCATCGCCTTCGGCAAGCTCTCGGGCAAGTACAAGTTCCGCCTTTTCCAGGGCGCGCCGGTGCAGTTCAAGGGCCAGCACATGCTGAACCTGGTGCTGGGCCTGCTGACCATCGGCCTGGGCCTGGTGTTCGTGTTCACCGAGAGCTGGATCGCCTTCTTCGCGATGCTTGCGCTGTCC
>JAGIBP010000050.1 GCA_017744285.1 Variovorax sp. | reverse complement strand
GGTAGGGAATCGCGTCGAGCCGGAAGCCGTCCACGCCCATGTCGAGCCAGAAGCGCATGACGCGGAACACCGCTTCGAGCACCTGCGGGTTGTCGAAGTTGAGGTCCGGCTGGTGGCTGAAGAAGCGGTGCCAGTAGTAGGCCTTGGCGACGGGGTCCCAGGTCCAGTTCGACTTCTCGGTGTCGGTGAAGATGATGCGCGTGCCGCTGTAGAGCGTGTCGGTGTCGCTCCACACGTAAAAGTCGCGCTCGGGCGAGCCCGCAGGCGCGGCGCGCGCCGCCTGGAACCACGGATGGTCGATCGAGGTGTGGTTGATCACCAGCTCGATGATCACGCGCAGCTCGCGCTGGTGCGCTTCCTGGAGCATCTCGCGGAAGTCCGCCAGCGTGCCGTAGGGCGGGTGCACGTCCTCGTAGGCGGCGATGTCGTAGCCGTCATCGCGCAGCGGCGAGGGGTAGAAGGGCATGAGCCAGATCGTGTTGACGCCGAGGTCCTTCACGTAGTCGAGCTTGCTGGTGAGACCCTTGAAGTCGCCGACGCCGTCGGCGTTGGAGTCCATGAACGCCTTGATGTTGACCTGGTAGATGACCGCGTCGCGATACCACGTCGGATCGTCGCTCGTATCGATCTCGGTCGTTTCGAGAACCAGGGACGGCAGGGGAGCGTTCATGGGACACCCTCATGCGTAGTAGTCGAAGTCGCGCTCGTCGCGCACGCGGCGGCGCACCGCCATCACGTGGGCCGGCATGCGCCGCGGGTCGAGCTCGATGTAGTGGTGCGTGCCGCGCCAGACGAAGCGCTGGTCGGTCAGCAGGTCGTGCATCTGGAAGGGCCGGTCGCGCGCCACGCCGATGTCGTCCGGCTCGAGATGCACCCACCCGGACTGCGTGTTGCGCGGATCGAGGTTGACCACCGTGACCACCGCGCGCGACTCGTCGGGCGACGTCTTCATGTAGGCGATGAGCTGGTCGTTGTCGATGTCGAGGAAGCGCAGGCTGTGGTCCCACTGCAGGGCGTCGTGGGCGCGGCGGATCTGGTTGATGCGCGTGATGAAGGGGCGCAGCCCCGCGTCGGCGCTCCAGTCCCAGTGGCGCAGCTGGTACTTCTCGGAGTCCAGGTATTCCTCGCTCGACGGGCCGCGCGGGGCATGCTCCAGCAACTCGTACGCCGGCCCGTACAGGCCGTAGTTGGCGGCCAGCGTGGCGGCGAGCACGAGCCGCACCCTGAACACCGGCTCCTCGCCGGTCTGCAGTGCCGCGTGCAGGATGTCGGGCGTGTTCGGCCACACATTGGGGCGGAAGTAGTCCTTGCCCGGCGCCTGGTTGAGCTCGGTGAAATAGGCGGTGAGCTCTTCCTTGGTGTTGCGCCACGTGAAGTAGGTATACGACTGCGTGTAGCCCAGCTTCGCGAGGCGGTGCATCACCTTCGGCCGCGTGAAGGCTTCCGCGAGGAAGATCACCTCGGGGTGCTCGCGCTTCACCTCGGTGATCGCCCATTCCCAGAACGCGAAGGACTTGGTGTGCGGGTTGTCGACGCGGAACACGGTCACGCCCTCGCCGATCCAGTGGTCGAACACCGATTTCAGCTCCAGCCACAGGCCCTGCCAGTCGTCGCTCTCGAAGTGGAAGGGATAGATGTCCTGGTACTTCTTCGGCGGGTTCTCGGCGTACTGCACCGTGTTGTCGGGCCGCCAGCGGAACCACGCGGGGTGTTCCTTTACATAGGGATGGTCTGGCGCGCACTGGAAGGCGATGTCCATCGCGATGTCGATGCCCATGCGCGAGGCCGCGGTGACGAGGTGGCGGAAGTCCTCGGGCGTGCCCAGTTCCGGCAGGATGGACTTGTGGCCGCCCTCGGCCGCGCCGATGGCCCACGGGCTGCCCACGTCGCCGGCTTCGGCCGCGAGCGCGTTGTTGCGTCCCTTGCGCTGGATGCGGCCGATGGGGTGGATCGGCGGCATGTAGAGCACATCGAAGCCCATCGAGGCGATCAGCGGCAGGCGCTCCTCCACGTCGCGGAAGCTGCCGTGCACGCCGGGCGTGGACGAGGCGGAGCGCGGGAAGAGCTCGTACCAGGTGCTGAAGCGCGCGCGCTCGCGGTCCACCACCAGCGGGAGCTCGGCGGCGAAGCGCGATTCGAGATGCCGGTCGGGGTGACGCGCGGCGACGGCGGCGAGGTCGTCGTCCAGCGCGAGCGCCTTGAGCATGCCGACCTCCATGGCGCCGTCGCCTTCGCTCGCGGCCCCTTGCCGCAGCGCCTGCGCCCAGTTGGCGAGGCCTTCGCGCTCCTCGCCCCTCGCGCGCTCGGCCGCCGCCTCGATCTCCTGCGCGCCGGTGCGCGCCGCGAGGCGGATGTCGTCCTCGTCCACACGGCGTTCCAGCTCGTGCCGCCAAGACTCGAAGGCGTCGACCCAGGCGACCACCGTGTAGTGGTAGCGCCCGATCACCGGCGGTGTGAATTCGGCGTGCCACTCGTCGTTGTAGCGCAGCTTCATCGGCAGCTCGTGGCAATGCGCGTCGCCGTCCTTCCACCACTGCAGCATCACGCGCGGCACGTCGTGGCCGTCGGTGAACACGTGCGCCGTCACGCGCACGCGCTCGCCGAGGGTGCGTTTCACCGCGAAGCGTCCGCCGTCCACGATCGGCAGCACCGCGTCGACCACGGCACGGCTGCGCCCGTCGACGACCTCGACCGGCTCGGGCGCATCGTCACGCAGCAGGAGCTTGCTGATCATCGGCAACGGCCTTCATGAACAGAGTGGACAGGGGCGGCAGGGTGAGGCACAGCGAGTGCGCCTGCCCGTGCGATCGCATCGGCGAGGCGCGCACGGCGCCGAGATTGCCCCAGCCCGAGCCGCCGAACACCCGCGCATCGCTGTTGAGGATCTCGGCCCAGGTGCCGGAGGCCGGCACGCCGACGCAGTAGTTCTGCCTGGGCACCGGCGTCATGTTGCAGACCACCAGGACGGCCTCGCCAGCCGCGCGCGAGCGCCGCAGGAAGGCCACGACGCTCTGCTCGTGGTCGTTGGGTTCGAGCCACTGGAAGCCCTCGGGCGAGAAGTCCAGCTCGTGCAGCGCGGGCTCGGCGCGCAGCAGGCGGTTGAGCTCGCCCACCAGGTGCTGCACGCCGCGGTGCGTCTCGGCGTCGAGCGAGGACCAGTCGAGTTCGCCCTCGTGCGTCCATTCGCGCCGCTGGCCGAACTCGCCGCCCATGAAGAGCAGCTTCTTGCCCGGATGGGCCCACATGTACGACAGCAAGAGCCGCAGGTTGGCGAACTGCCGCCATTCGTCGCCGGGCATCTTGTTGATCAGCGAGCCCTTGCCGTAGACCACTTCGTCGTGCGAGAGCGGCAGCACGAAGTTCTCGCTGAAGGCGTAGACCATCGAGAAGGTGAGGCGATGGTGGTGGTGGCGCCGGTGCACCGGGTCCTCGTGCATGTAGGCGAGGGTGTCGTGCATCCAGCCCATGTTCCACTTCATGCCGAAGCCCAGGCCGCCCATGTCGGTCGGCCGCGAGACCTGCGGCCAAGCGGTGGATTCCTCGGCCACGGTGAAGGTGTCGGGGTGGTCGCGGTAGGCCGCGCGGTTGAGTTCCTGCAGGAAGTGGATCGCCTCCAGGTTCTCGCGCCCGCCGTGGCGGTTGGGAATCCAGCCGCTGCCCTGGCGCGCGTAGTCGAGGTAGAGCATCGAGGCGACCGCGTCCACGCGCAGGCCGTCCACGTGGTAGCGGTCCAGCCAGAACAGGCCCGACGAGATCAGGAAGCTGCGCACCTCGTTGCGGCCGTAGTTGAAGATCGCGGAGTTCCATTCCGGATGGAAACCCTGGCGCGGGTCGGCGTGCTCGTAGAGGTGGGTGCCGTCGAAAGTCGCCAGCCCGTGCGGATCGGTCGGGAAGTGCGAGGGCACCCAGTCCAGCACCACGCCGATGCCGCGCTGGTGCAGGTGGTCCACGAAGTACATGAAGTCCTGCGGCGTGCCGTAGCGCGAGGTAGGCGCGAAATAGCCGGTGGTTTGATAGCCCCACGAGCCATAGAACGGATGCTCGGTGATTGGCATGAGCTCCACGTGCGTGAAGCCGATCGAGAGCACGTAGTCGGCAAGGGCGTGCGCGAGATCGCGCCAGCCCATCGGGTGTCCGTCGGGGCGCCGCCAGGATCCGGCGTGGACCTCGTACATCGCCATCGGCGCGTCGGCCGCATTGCGCGCCGCGCGCTCGCGCATCCAGCCGGCGTCGCCCCAGGCGTAGTCCAGCGACCACAGCCGCGAGGCGGTGGCCGGCGGCTGCTCGGCGAAGACGGCCAGCGGGTCGGCCTTCTCCAGCACGCGCCCGCCGCGCGAGGTGATGCGGTACTTGTACGCCTGCCCATGCTGCGCGCGCTGGCAGCGGCCTTCCCAGATGCCGGTGGAATCGGCGCGCGGGGCGAGCGGATCGGCATGGCCGTTCCAGTCGTTCCAGTCGCCGATGACCGACACCGAGGTGGCATTGGGCGCCCACACCGCGAACGATGCGCCCTGTCCGTCGCCGGCCAGCCGCGCGCCCAGCCTCTCGTGCAGACGCGAATGGGTGCCTTCCCGGAAGAGATAGGCGTCCATGGCGTCGAATGCCGGGGTAAGGGGTGCAGCGCTCAAGGTGATCTTTCCGCGTCGAGTGCCCCACGCCAGGGCAGAACCTCTTTTCTATGACGCCGGCCCGCGCTCGCGCAGGGGCCGAATCGCTGATCCCGCTGTCGGACAGGGGCTTACCGGCGAGCCAAGTGTCCGGTCCGCGCGCGGCAGGGCGCGGATCAGCTGGCGGGCCGGGCCACGCGTTCGGGCAGCCGCACCGGCACGTACGCCAGCCGCCGGTCGCGCATGACGAGCAGCGCCACGCTGCGGCCGGGCGCGAAGCCCGAGAGGCTGCGCTGGAAGTCCTCGACCCGGTCGAGCCGCACGTCGTTCACCGCGATGATGAGGTCGCCCGCGCGAATGCCCTCGCTGCGCGCCGCGCCCGCGGCATCGCGCACCATCAGGCCGCCGTCGATGCCCAGTTGCGAGCGCTGCGCCGGGGACAGCGCGCCCAGGCTCAGGCCGAGGCCATCGCCCCATTCGGCGGGCGCCTCGGGCCGCAGGGCGGCGCGCGCCGGCGGTTCTTCCGCGAGCGTGACCCAGAGCGTGCGCGTGCCCCCGCGCCGCCACACATCGAGCTGGCGGCGGTTCCCCGGACGGCCCTGCGAGACCTGCTGCAGCAGTTCGGTGAATCGCCCGATCGGCTTGCCGTCGATCGCGGTCACCACGTCGCCGCGCAGCAGGCCGGCGGCTCGCGCGGGGCCGCTGGCGTCCACGCCCACCACCAGCGCGCCGGCCGGCGCCTTCAGGCTGAAGGACTGCGCGAGCGCCGGGGTCACTTCCTGGAAGTCGGCGCCGATGCGCGCGCGCTGCACGCGGCCCGAGGTCTTGAGCTGGGCCGCGATCTGCATCGCGAGATTGATCGGCACTGCGAACGACAGCCCCATGTAGCCGCCGTTGTCGCTGTAGATCATCGAGTTCATCGCCACCACTTCGCCGCGGCTGTCGAACAGCGGGCTGCCCGAACTGCCGGGGTTGATGGCGACATCGGTCTGGATGTAGGGCACTTCGCCGGCGCCGCCGATGTAGCGGCCGATCGCGCTCACGACGCCGGCCGTCACGCTGCCGTGAAAGCCGAACGGCGCGCCGATCGCGGCCACCCAGTCGCCCGGGGCGAGGCGGGACGAGTCCCCGATCGGCGCGGGCGGCAGGCCGGTCGCGTCGATCTTCAGCAGGCCCACGTCGGTGCGCCGGTCGAGGCCGAGCACCCGGGCCGCGAAACGCCGTCCGTCGTCCAGGCGCACCTGCACTTCGTCGATGCCGGCGACCACGTGTGCGCTGGTCAGGATCACGCCGTCGCTCGAGACGATGAGGCCCGAGGCCAGGTCCCGGACCTGGCTCAGCCGCACGCTCGCGGGCAGCGGCGCCGCCAGGCGGTCGGCGAAGTCCATCTCGGGCGCGGCGTCCAGTTCGGCGGCGGACTCGTCGCGCCCGATGCGCAGCGTGGCCACGTCCACCACGCTGGCGCTCCGGCTGGCGACGAGGGAGGAGAAGGCGGGCGCTGCCGCGGCTGGCGCGGCCGTGTCGACGCCCACGGGCGCCACGGAGGGGCTGGCGCACGCGCCCAGCACGCACGCGATGGCGAGCGTGGCGAGCCGACCGGCCGCGCGAGCGGGCGGAGGGGGGTGGCGGCCTGGCGTGATGAAGAGGCGCATGGCAGTGCGTTGGATCGATGCCAGGCGCGGCGGGTTCCGGCGCGGCAGGGCGCGGCGAGGATTGCCAGTGGGTCGAGGCCGATCTACCCTCCGGCCCCTGGAGGAGTCTCCATGAAAAAAGCCCTTGCTTGCGCGACCGCGCTGATAGGCGCGGGGGGCGCTTCGGCCCAGTCGTCCCTGACCGTCTTCGGTGTGCTCGATGCGGCCGTGAGCTACTACAGCACCGAGAGCCGCTACGTGAACACGGGGCTCGACGTGCTCGACGCGGCCAACCCCGCGGTGTTCGCGCCGCACCCGGACCTGCGGCAGAGCCAGTGGGTGCTGTCGACCGGCAACTACACCGGCAGCCGGGTGGGTTTTCGCGGCACGGAGGATCTCGGCGGTGGCCTCGCCGCCAGCTTCTGGCTCGAAGCGGGCATCGCCAACGATACCGGCGGCGGACTCACGGCCATCGGCCTGGGCTTCAATCGCCGCTCGACCGTCAGCCTGTCGGGCGACTTCGGCGAGCTGCGGGCGGGCCGAGACTACACCCCGACCTTCTGGAACGACAACGTGTTCGACCCGTTCGCCACCGTCGGGTCGGGCGCGGTCGCCATCAGCATGCTGCTGGGCGGCGCCGGCAGCGCGGGCGCGATCGGCAGCCTGGTCGCCAATCCGAACTACGTGCGCGCCAACAACAGCGTCAGCTACTTCCTGCCGCCGAGCCTGGGCGGCGTCTATGGGCAGGCGATGTACGCCTTCGGCGAGAACACCAAGTACGACCCCGGCGCGCTCACGCCGCCCACGCTGAACACAGCGCGCAGCGGCCGCTACGCCGGCGGCCGCCTCGGCTACGCCAGCGGCCCGCTGGACGTGGCCGCCGCCTACGGCTCGAGCGTGATCGGCGACGACTACCAGCGCGGCATCACCCGGAACCTGAACACCGGCAACATCGGCGGCTCCTACGACTTCGGCACCGTGAAGCTGTTCGGCGAGTATTCGCATGTCGATCTGAAGAACGTCACCCGCATCCAGCCCGTCTTCACGCCCTCGGGCGATGTCACGATCACCGGCTACCTGCTGGGCGTCAATGTGCTCGTCGGCCCGGGCCTGATCCGCGCCGCGTATTCGCGTGTGCAGGTCGACATCCGCAATGTCGCTCTGGCCAGCCCGGGGCTCGACGTGCCGGACCCCGTGGCGGACAAGTTCGCGCTGGGCTATGTGCACAACCTCTCGCGGCGAACCGCGCTCTACGCCACCGTCGCGGTCACCAGGAACAGGAACGGCGCCGCGATCGCGCCGGCGCTGCCGCCCAACGGCAGCGTGGGCTTCACCAACCCGAGCATCGCCAACCTGCTGAACCAGGGCGCGGGCTACCGCGCCGACACCGCCCGCGGCTGGGACTTCGGCATCCGCCACGCGTTCTGAGGCGGCCCTGCGGCCGCGCGCCTCCTCACACGCCGCGCGTGTCCAGGATGGCGGTGAGTGCCTTCTCGAATTCGCTGCCCGCGCGCTGGAGATCGGAACGCAGGCCTTCGCCGCGCCGCACCAGGTCCGGATGGCCGCCGCCCGGAAGGTTGGCGCGCAGATCGTGAAGGCTGCCGGCCAGGCGTGCGCGCGTGGCTTTCACTTCTTCGAGCAGGGCATCGAGCGGCTCGGACCGCGGGGGGCGCGCGGCTTCCTGGCTGGCGCGCGCCATCAGGTCGTCGATGCGGCGCAGATGCGCTTCCGATTCGCGCAGGTGCCGTTCGAGATGGGTGTCATCGTCGTGCATGGTCGTCTCCGGAAGGGGGAATCGCTTGCGCGCCGGCGGGCGCGGCAGGTTCGCCGGGCGTTGTCGCCTCGATGTAGATCCTGCGAATCCTGGGAAAGCGCTCGCGCATGTGCCCCTCGATGCGCCGGATCGTCGAGGCGACCTGGCTTGCCGGCAGCACGGGATCGAAGTGGGCGTCGAAGGTGACGAGCACGTCTTCCGCGCCGAGGTACATCGACAGCACCGGCCCCACGTGGCGCACCGAGGGCTCGGCGAGCGCCAGCGCGCGGATCTCACGGGCGGTGTCGGGCCCGATGCCTTCGCCCACCAGCAGCCCGCGGGCCTCGCGGATCAGCAGCATCGCCACGCCGGCCAGCAGCAGGCCGATCAGCGAGGAAGCGGCGCCGTCCAGGACCGGCATGTCCAGCCGATGGCTGAGGAAGACCCCGACGGCGGCGATGGCGAGTCCCGCGAGGGCGGCGGCGTCCTCGGCCAGCACGGTGTAGTTCGACGGGTCCTTGCTGTTGTGCAGCGATTGCCAGAATGGCCGGCCGCCGCGCTGCCGGTTGAACTGCCGGAAGGCCAGCGTGAGACTGCTTCCTTCGAAGAGGAACGCCACGCCCAGCACGATGTAGTTCCAGAAGGGGTCGACCATCGGCTCCGGGGAGCGCATGTGAACGATGCCCTCGTAGAACGAGAGGCCGCCGCCGACCCCGAAGATCAGGACCGCGACAATCAGGCTCCAGACGTACAGCTCCTTGCCGCTGCCGAAGGGGTGCTCGGCACTGGCAGGGCGCTTGCTGCGGCGCAGGCCCACGAGCAGGAGCGTGCCGTTGCCGGTGTCCACCAGCGAATGGATGCCCTCCGAGAGCATCGCGGAACTCCCGGTCACGCCCGCCACCGCGAACTTGGTCGCCGCGATCGCCACGTTGGCGACGATCGCGGCGTACACCGCGATCCGCGATTCAGGCGGCTCCCCGCGCGCCGCCGGCGGCGCGCCGCGGTCGGGGTCGCGAGCCCGCTGGTCCGCCATCGCAGTGCTTTCGTGCATGCCGGCCATGCTGGCCCGATCGCCGTGGTGCGGAGCGCGGCGGTTTTCCTCGTTTGCCGTCGGACGGCGGCTCAGGACGCGTGCGCCTCCCTGCGAACCGGCGGAGTCGATCGGTGCAGCAGACTCAGCAGGTCGGCTTGCCTGGACGTCCCGGTCTTGGAGAAGATGCGCTGCAGGTGCGTGCGCACCGTCGGCTCGCTGATGCCGAGCATCTGCGCCGACTCCATGCCGCCGAGCCCCTGCGCGAGCGCGAGCAGCACGCGCAGCTCGCCGCCGGTGAGTCCATGCAGCCGAGCGAAGGCTTCGCCGGGCATGAGCGGCGCCTGGACAGGATCCTGCATGAACACCGCGACCGAGGCGGCGAACGGTGCCAGGACGCCGCTGCGCTGGCCTTTCTCGATCGGCAGCACGGTGGCGACGTAGCCGCGGCCCGCGCTGTCCGGCATGGCCACCGAATGCTCGCGCCAGGCGGTCGCCGCATCCTCGCCCGTCGCGGCATCGATGTGCCGGGCGAGCGCCGCGCGCGCCGCGGGATCGACGGGCGACAGCCGGTTGTGCGCGAGCCGGATCGAGTGCCCGGCGCGGACCTGCCGCTCGGCCGCGGCGTTCATGTAGACCACGTGCCCGTCTCGCGCCATGAGGAAGACGCCGGCCACCAGCCCGTCCAGCGTTCTCTCGAGCATCTCCGAGCGCAGCGCGCGGATGTCGAGCGCATCGGAAATCGCGAGCGCGCGGCAGACGTGCGGTGACAGGAGCTTGAACAGGCGCACGTCATGCGGCTGGTACCAGGGCCGCCTGCCGCTGCGGGAGGCGTGCAGCGACGCCACCCGCGTGCCGGTGCGCAGCGCGGGGAACCAGATCATGTCCGTCAGTCCGTAGGGCTCCAGTACTTCTCGGTAGAAGCGGCTTTCCATCAGCTGCTGTGGCTCCACGGCCAGCGAGTTCACGTCGCCGACGTTCGAGACGGCATCGGCCGCGGCCATGGGGCTTTCGGCGAACTGGCTGTCCAGCTTCTCGAGGAATTCGGGCTGGTAGCCGAACACGAAGAGCTGGTCGTTCTGCACCTGCTTCAGGTCGTGCACGCAGATGCCGCCGCCGGTGCTTGCGCAAAGACCGGCGATGGTGCGGCAGGTCGCCGGCCAGCGCTCCGGATCCAGGGCGCAGTCGTAGATGGCGCCGATCACCTCGGACAACTGCTGTGCGGTGATGCCTTCCAGACCGTTCATGGTGCGCTCCTTTCTTCCATGCGCTCGAGGGCGAAGTCATTGTTTCGGATGACGCGCCGGCGGATTCGGGGGCCTACGCTGGCGAGCAGTCCCGGGTTCCGAAGAAGGGGTTTCCGATGTTCGATCGCGTCGTTCAAAGCCTTGCCACGGCCGCAGGCCGAACCTCTCCGCGCTACGCGCTCACGCTCGCTGCCTGCGTTCTCCTGGCGTTCGCCGGGGGCCGTCCGTTCGGGCATGTCCAGGCGGCGGCGATCGTCAAGCATCCCGTTCGTCCGTCCGAGAAGAGCGCGGTCGCACCCGCCACGCCGCCGGCCACTCGCCCGGGCGCGCAGGGCGAGTGAGCGGCCGCAGGACACATCCATGGAACGCGATGCAGATCCCGGCCGCACGCGTGAATTCGAAGTGTTGGCGATCTTGATTCTCCTGGCGCTCGCGGGCGCATCTCTCATGGACTTCCTGCGCGCGCCGACCTGGACGCCCCTGGTCGAGGCGTCGCAGTCGCTGGACGATTCCGGCAACGATGGCGGCGGCAGCAGCGGCATCCTCGTGGAGCCGTGGATTCCGCGCTGAATATCGTGCTTCGCGCCGGGCCTGGGTACCACCTGGAAAGGTGGCCCGGGCTCCCTTATGCTCGCCCGGGTCGGTGAACCTCACACATTCCCGGGGCCCCATGCATCCATCCACGGATTCCGCGACAGCAGCAAGCGACGAGGTCTACGCACTCTGGGATCGGCTGGCGGAGTTCCCCGTGGCGGAGGCCGACGCGGCACTCGCGCACCTGCTCACGGCGCTGTGCCTCATGTTCGCGGCGCACAACGCGCTGTGGTCCGTGGTCGTGCGGCTGCCTTCCGCGGCGGCGGGCGACTCCTTGCTGGGCTGGCGTCCGCGCCAGGTGCGGCTGCTTCATCCGGTCCCGGCGGTGGCGGCCTCGGTGCGGGAGCAGTTCGACACCCTCTGGTCGCCGAACGTCGATCTGTCCCAGGTGCTCGCGGTCTCGGGCGACGAGCCGTTCCGCACGCGCCTGCTCTTCGAGGCGCTGCCGCCCGAATGGTTCGAAAGCGAGCACTACCGGCGCCACTACCTGGCGGTCGGCCACGCCGACAGCATGTCGGTGCGCTGCGCGCTGAACGACGACGTGCGCATTCACCTGTTCGTCTTTCGCGACACCGAGGCGCCACGGTTCTGCGCCGCCGACAGCAGCCGCCTCGGCTTCGTGATGCGCGGGCTGAAGTGGTTCTATCGGCAGCAGCTGCTCAGCCACGGCCTGCTCATCGCCAACGCGCCCCTGACGCCCGCCGAGCGCCGGGTGCTGCTGGCGATGCTCGACGGCCAGGTCGAAAAGCAGATCGCGCAGGCGCTGCATCAGAGTCCCAACACCACGCACTTCCACATCAAGTCGATCTACGCCAAGTTCGGCGTGCGCAACCGCTCGGCGCTGACGGCGCTCTGGCTGGGCAAGCTGCGGTAGGCGACGAGTGCGCCCCTGCAGCCCCGGTGCCCGCTCGCGTGGTCAGGAAGCTTCGCTCCTTGTTATCAACCTGGCCAGTCTCGAGTACCTCCCGCTCGGTGAATCTCCGAACAAGGGATCCGGGGAGGATGGCGCTGCGCGGGCCACGACCTCCCAGTCCTGCGTATTCAGCAGAAGTCTCGAGCGTGGAAGCACCTGTCTTTCCTCCGCGGCAATGTGGTGCCCGTAATAGGCCACGTATAGCGCCGCCGCCGCTTCCACCGCAGTGCGCAGGACGTGGGCGCCATCGATGACCTGGTTCAGTCGCGCAATAAGCTCTTCGCCGGCCGCCGCAATGACACGATGCTCCTGAAGCAAACGATCGATGGGCAGTCGCATTTGCGGATCGCGCTCCACGAGCATCGCAAAAGCGGCGTCCTCCCGTGGATGGTGATAGCAATCTGCATACTCTCGCAAGTAGGAGACGATCTCGAGCATCAGTTCGTAGTCTGGACTCTCATCGTCGCGAAATCGGGTGACCTGTTCTTCGAGAATACTGAGAAGCAGAGAGAAGTTTCCGTGGTCGGCATGCCATTGGACGATCTGACTGGTCATGTGAACCTCCGTGACATCGACGCGCTTGTTTCAAAAGGTGTCGAGAGCGATCCCGCGACGCAATCGAGATGAAAGTGGTCGGAAGACGGGTACATGCCTCGGCACGGAGAGCTTTGCCCGCTTGCAGGATCAATGGCCGGCGTTTTCCATGTCTGCACTGTACGCACCCACGCTGGCCGCGCCATTCAGCCGCGCGCGCTTGAGCAGCGCCTCCTGGCCTTGCCGCACGTTGGCGGGCCGGCCTTGCCAGGCCTGCAGGGCAGGCTCCTGAAGCGCGCGTCCATAGGAGAAGCTCAGATACCAAGGCTGTGGACCACGTCGGTTCAGCGCATCCAGATTCGCCGTCGCCTCGACTGGCGACTGTCCACCGGACAGGAAGTTGATGCTCGGTACCGCCGCCGGCACCGTCCTGCGCAGCATGCGGATCGTTTCCGAAGCCACTTCCGCAGGCGTTGCCTGCGGCGCATGCGCCTTGCCCGGCACCACCATGCTGGGCTTGAGCAACATGAGCTCGAACGCCACCCCATGGCGAGCCAAGGCGCGGAAGACTTCGTGCAGCACAGCCTGAGTGACCTCCGCGCAGCGCGCCAGCGTGTGATCGCCGTCGATCAGCACCTCGGGCTCGACGATAGGAACCACGCCTTGGTCCTGCGAGACCGCGGCATAGCGCGCAAGCACTTCCGCGTTGGCTTCTATCGCCGCGCGGCTTGGCAAGGTGTCGGAAACGTTGTAGACGGCGCGCCATTTCGCGAACCGCGCTCCCTTCTGCTTGTAGCCCTTGAGGCGTTCGGTGAGCCCATCGAGACCTTGCGTGATCTCGTCGCCGGGTGCCAACGCGAGCGGTATCTTTCCCGCATCGACCTTGATGCCGGGCACGATCCCTTGTCGCGCTGCCAACTGCGGCAGCGGCTCGCCGTCATCCGTGCACTGGTTCAGGGTTTCTTCGTACAGGATGACGCCACTGATGTACCGGCCAAGGTCGGGCGTAGCCAGCAACAGGCTGCGATAAGCGCGCCGGTTGTCCTCGGTCGATTCCACGGCGATCGTCTTGAATCGCTTGGCGATGGTCGGTCCGCTTTCGTCGGCCGCCAGAATGCCTTTGCCTTTCTGAACGATCGCGCCGATGGTAGCTTGGAGTTCGTCGGCAGTGGACATCGGAATCCTCCATGCGGGACGTTCAGTCTCTCGCGGGTGATGCTGCGATGCAAGTCCTTGTTGAACCTGATGCCATGCGACGCGGGCCACCGTCACCGTGCTTGACATTTCGCTGGACCGCAATCGAGCGGCCTTGCTGGCCCTGCTGGCGCGCGAGGTGGACGTCGAGTATTTCGACCACCACTTCACGGGAGAGATTCCGGCACACCCGCACCTGCATCTGGCGATCGACACGGCGGCGGGGATCTGCACCAGCCTCCTGGTGGACCGCTACCTGGCGGGCGCATATCGCGCGTGGGCGGTCGTGGGCGCGTTCGGTGACGATCTGCCGGCCGAAGCGGCAGCAGTCGCACGCACGCTCGGACTGGAGGGCGCTTCCCTGCAATCGCTTCGAGATCTCGGCGAAGGCATGAACTACAACGCCTACGGGGACACCGAAGAAGATTTGCTGATACCGCCCGGGGATCTCTACGAACGCGTGCACGCCTATCCGGACCCTCTCGATTTCGTCAGGAACGAGCCGCTGGTGATCCGTCGGCTTCAGGTCGAGCGCTTGCGCGAGGCTTCGGCGGTCGATCAATGCACGCACGACGGTCGCCAGGCCTGCGGCTGCGCAGTAGAGATAGACGTTCTCGACGATGCAGCCCGCATCGGGACGTGGCCCTTGTCATCCATGATGCGCTGATGCCCCGGGGGCCGACTGGCAGGCGGCGCTTCAATTGCGCGATGCCGCGCGCGAGGCGATCGCGGCGGACTGCGCCGAGCCGGTGCTCAGGGTCGCGGACGCCACGATGGCCGCCGCGCCGTGAGCCAGCTTGACGTCGCGCCTGGCGCCGGCGGCCTCCTGCTCACATGCCCTGCGGCGCGCCGCGGGGCGGTCGGCCGAGCTCCCGCTCGACCTTTTGCACCTCGCGCAGCACTTCCAGGAGCGTATCGGGCGTGACGCTGATCGAATCGATTTCCAGCTCGACCAGCCACCGAGCCAACTCGGGGTAGTCCGAGGGCGCCTGGCCGCAGATGCCGACGTGCCGTGCGTTGCGCCGGCCGCCGACGACGGCCTGCTCGATCATCGCCTTGACGCCTTCGTCGCGCTCGTCGAAGTCGAATGCCACCAGCTCCGAATCGCGGTCGACACCCAGTACGAGCTGCGTCAGGTCGTTGGAGCCGATCGAGAACCCGTCGAACAGGCGCGAGAACGCGTCGATCTGGATCACGTTGTTCGGGATCTCGCACATCACCAGGATCTGCAGGCCGTCGACGCCGCGCTGGAGCCCTTGCGCGGCCATCGCCGCGAGTACGCGCTCGGCCTCCTGCACCCGGCGGCAGAAGGGGATCATGAGCTGCACGTTGACCAGCCCCATCTCCTCGCGCACGCGGCGCATCGCCGCGCACTCCAGCGCGAAGCCTTCGGCATACGCCGGGTGCGCATACCGCGAGGCGCCGCGAAAGCCGATCATCGGGTTCTCCTCGTGCGGCTCGAACCATCGGCCGCCGAGCAGGCTCGCGTACTCATTGGTCTTGAAGTCGGACATGCGCACGATCACCGGGCGCGGGTAGAAGGCCGCCGCGATGGTGCCCACGCCTTCGGCGAGCTGGCGCACGAAATAGTCGGCCGGCCGCTCGAACCCCCGAGCCAGATGGGCGACGCGTTCGCGCGTCGCCGCGTCGTCGATCTTCTCGGGATGCAGCAGCGCCATGGGGTGGGCCTGGATGTGTTCGGCCACGATGAATTCCATGCGCGCCAGCCCCACGCCGTCGGCCGGCAGCAGGCCGGTCTGGAACGCGAGGTCGGGATTGCCGACATTCACCATCACTCGCGTCCGCGGGCGGACGATCTGCGAGACGTCGGTGGTGGTCGTGGACCAGGGCAGCGCGCCGGCATAGGCGTGCCCCACCGCCCCCTCTGCGCAGGAGACGGTGACTTCATCGCCGTCCCGCAGGCGGGCGGTCGCGTTCCCGGTGCCCACCACGGCCGGGATGCCCAGCTCGCGCGCGACGATGGCGGCATGGCAGGTGCGCCCGCCGCGATTGGTGACGACGGCCGCGGCCGCCTTCATCACCGTGCCCCAATCCGGCATGGTGCTGTCGGCCACCAGCACTTCGCCCGGCCGGAAGCTGGCGAGCTGCGAGACATCGTCGATGACGCGCACCTTCCCCGATGCGATCCGGTTGCCCACGGCGCGGCCGCTGGCAAGGACTTCGCCCCGCGCCTGGAGGCGATGCTGTTCGAGCCGGCCCATCGGCCGCTGCGAAGCGACGGTCTCCGGTCGGGCCTGCACGATGTAGAGCTGCCCGTCCAGGCCGTCCTGGGCCCATTCGATGTCCATCGGCATCGACTTGCCGGCCTTGCGGCTGTAGTGCGCCTCGATGCGGATCGCTGCGTCCGCAAGCTCCAGCACCTGCGCATCACCAATGCACAGGCGGTCGCGGTCGCGGGGAGATGTCGGTACATTGCGAACGGTCTCGCGCCCGGCCGCACCGGTGGCGTAGACCATGCGCAGCTCCTTCGAACCCGTTCTGCGCCGCAGCACCGCGCGATGCCCCTGGATGAAGGTGGGCTTGAACACGTGGAATTCGTCCGGATCGACCGTTCCTTGCACGACGTTCTCGCCCAGGCCCCAGGCACCGGTGATGAAGACCACATCACGAAAGCCTGTCTCAGTGTCGAGCGTGAACGCGACGCCCGCTGCGGCGCGGTCCGAGCGCACCATCTTCATCACGCCCACCGACTGGAAGACCTTGAGTTGATCGATGCCGTGCTCGGCCCTGTAGCTCACGGCGCGATCCTTGAACAGGCTGGCAAAGCAGCGCCTGACGGCATCGAGCAGCCTTGCCTGCCCCGAGATGTTCAGGAAACTTTCGTGCTGGCCGGCGAAGCTGGCCGTGGGCAAATCCTCCGCCGTGGCTGAACTGCGCACGGCGAAACTGGCCTGCGCTCCGTATTGCTCCAGCAATCGCTCTTGGGCGCGAGCGATCTGTTCGACCAGTTCGGAAGGCAGGGCAGCGCTATAGACGATGTCGCGCGCCTGGGCCGCGCGGCGTGCCAGTTCGGCGACATCACGCGTGTCCAGGTCCTGGAAGAGTTCGCGCAGGCGCGGCCACGCGCCGGCCCGGTCGAGCGTGTGGCCGTAGGCATCGGCCGTGATCGCGAAGCCGTTGGGCACTCGCACGCCCTGGGCCGACAGCTCGCGATACATCTCGCCAAGCGAGGCATTCTTGCCGCCGACCTGTGCTACGTCGGCCGCGCCGATGTCGGCAAACCATCGAATCAAGTTCATGGCGATCTCCGGTTCCGTGCAATCGAATTCATAGGGGCTCCGTCCCGCAGCACGCGCCGCAGGACCTTGCCGACAGGGGACATCGGAAGCTCGTTGCGAAACTCGATGTAGCGCGGTTGCATGTACGCCGCCAGGTACGCGCGGCAGTGACGGCGAAGCTCGTCGGCATTCAGCCCGGGGTCGCGCTTGACGACGAACAAGGCGATCGCCTCGCCGGACCGGGGATCGGGAATGCCCACCGCGCCGACTTCCTCGACGCCGGGGTGACGACGGACCGCATCCTCGATCTCGGCGGGGTATGCCTTCAGGCCGGAGACCACGATGACGTCCTTCCGTCGTTCCACGAACGTCAGTTCGCCGCCATCGTCCATGCGCCCCAGGTCACCGGTGCGCAGCCAGCCGTCGGCGGTGAACACGCGCGCAGTTTCTTCCGGCGCCCGCCAATAGCCGGACATGACCTGCGGCCCGCGCACGCAGATCTCGCCGACGATGCCGGGAGCCACCGGCTGCTGCGCGTCGTCGAGGATGGCCACTTCGGTCAACGGGAGCGGCCGGCCGAGCGTGCCGGTGAACCGTGGGATGTCCACCGGATTGGCGCTCACGATGGGTGCCGCTTCGGTCAGGCCGTAGCCCTCGGCGATCGGCACCCCGGTGGCAACTTGCCAGCGCTCGGCCACTTCGCGCTGCATGGCCATGCCGCCGGCGACCGTCAGCTTGAGCCTTCCCCGGTTGGCGATACAGGCGGCATCGAAGCCCGGCGTGTCCAGCAGCGCCCGGAACAACGTATTCACGCCAGTGATGGCGGTGAAGCGATGCTTGCGCAACTGTGAGACGAAGCCGGGCAGGTCCCGAGCGTCCGCGATCAGCAGGTTGTTGCCGCCCAGCTTGAGGAAGGTGAGCAGATTGGCCGTCAGCGCGAACAAGTGGTCGAGGGGCAGGGCGGTGACCACCGTCTCTTCGCCCTCGGCGAGCCGGTCGCCGAGCCAGGCGGCGGTCTGCTGAACGTTCGCCACCATGTTGGCGTGGGTCAGCATCGCGCCCTTGGGCCGCCCCGTGGTGCCGCCGGTGTACTGGATGAAGGCCAGGTCCGCGCCACGCAGCGCGGCGCTCGCGGGCGGGTGCCCGGCGCCTTCCTCGAGCGCGCTTTCGAAGCGCCGGGCGCCTGGAAAGTCCCAGGCCGGCACCTGGCGGCCGAGGCGCCGGGCGGCGAAGTGCACGAGCTCCTTGCGCGGATGGGGAAACAGGTCGCCGACCCGCGTCACGATCACGTGACGCACCGGCATTCGCGGCAAGGCCTGCAGCACTGTGCGCATGAAGTTCTCGAGCACGACGATGGTGCCCGCGCCCGAGTCGGACAACTGGAACTCCAGCTGCGGCGCGGTGTGCAGCGGACTGACGTTGACCACCGTCATCCCGGCCCGCAGCGCCCCGAGGACGGCAACCGGCGACTGCAGAACGTTGGGGAGCATCACCGCGACGCGCTCACCCTTGGCGAGCCGCAGCTCGCCCTGCAGATACCCCGCGAAGGCCGCGGTCAGGCGGTCGAGCTTGCGAAAGTCGACGGTCACGCCCATGGACGTGAGGGCGGTTTTGTCTGCGAAGCGCCGGCAACTGGACTCCAGCAAGGCCACGAGCGAGGGATGCGCATTCACGTCGACGCGGGCGCCGGCGGGGTCGAGGGCGGGCTTGTTCATGTGAATGGCTTCCCGGCGGATGTGGGCCCATTGCATGTCCAGTTCGTCATGCCCCCCTTGCGCCAGCGCAAGTTCGAAGCAAGAGGCGATCGCGGACACGCGCCGCCTGCCAGTGCTGCGCCCTAAGGCTTCTTCGAGCACGTCTTCACGCATGCTGCGTATGCATCGCGGCATGCGCGCAGCAGTTCCGACTTCTGGCCGTCTCCCGAAACGCAGGATGAATACGTGCCGGTGCATTCCCTGGCGCACGCAGGGTCCTTGTGCGTCACATCGATGTCGTCGATCCGGTAGGACGAACAGGACGAGGTCGCGATCGCGAGCGCGATCGCCGGGAACTTCAGGTGTCGCGATTTCATCTTTGTCCTCCTGCATTCAAAACATCCGGCGGGCGCCAAGGCAAGCCGAGTGCGGCGGCCACCGCAGCGCAGGTCACTGACGAACGCAAGCGTGGCCTGCGTCAGTGCCAGGGTCGACGTGCGTGCCACGGCGCCGGGCATGTTGGTCACGCAGTAGTGCAGGACGCCCCCTTCGCGATACACGGGATCGGAGTGTGTGGTCGGACGCGATGTCTCGAAACAGCCGCCCTGGTCGATCGCGATGTCCACCACCGCCTTGCTCCACGAGCACGGCATGCCGGCGTGTCACCAGCTCGCGCACGCCGGCCGGTGTCATGCCGGCGCGGCACTCATGGTCCTTGCTTTCCTTGGGAACTCCGACCCGCATGACTCACTCCGGTCAATGTCCTTCGCCAAGCGTAGGCCGCCGCCGGTGCGCGCGATTGACGAAGCGCAAGCCCGCGCCGTGACCATCGCCCATCATCGCGCGTTGTGGTCACGCCGCTTTCGCCAGGCGAGTTCGATCTCCTCATGTACGCCACGGCCCAACCATGAAAGCAGGCCGTTCGGCGGCCAAGAGTTTCCGCGGAGAGACCTCCGGCCAGTTCAAGCCGTCGAAGCCGTTCGCGTTCCTCGGGCTGCCGCCGCGCTGAGGTGCCGCTGACTGAAGATCGCGCCGCTGGTGTCAGCTATCCGCAAGCACCGCACTCATAATTATGAATTCAGTTCCCAGCACAGCCAGTTTCGAAGCCCGTGAAGGAGACAAGCCCCATGGCCCGTTACGCAGAGTTCTATCGCCGTTCCATCGACGCCCCGGAGGCCTTCTGGGCCGAGCAGGCGGCGCTCATCGACTGGAAGACGCCGCCCGCGCAGATCCTCGATGCGAGCCACCCGCCTTTCGTGCGCTGGTTCGCGGGCGGCACGACCAATCTCTGCCACAACGCGGTCGACCGGCACCTGCCGGCCCGCGGGGACCAGCCCGCGCTGATCTTCGTGTCGACCGAAACCGGGGTCGAGAAGACCTACACCTTCCGTGAGCTGCACGCCGAGGTCCAGCGCACCGCCGCGAGCCTTGTCGAGCTCGGGGTCGGGCAGGGCGACCGGGTTCTGATCTACATGCCCATGATCCCGGAAGCCGCCTTCGCGATGCTGGCCTGCGCGCGCATCGGCGCGATCCATTGCGTGGTGTTCGGCGGCTTCGCCAGCGGCTCGCTGGCCTCGCGCATCGAGGACGCGACGCCCAAGGTCATCGTGAGCGCCGATGCGGGCTCGCGCGGCAACAAGGTGCTGGCGTACAAGCCGCTGCTGGACGAAGCGATCCGCCTGTCGGCCCACAAGCCGCAGGCCGTGCTGCTGGCCGACCGGGGCCTGGCGCCGATGGCGCTCGTGCCAGGCCGCGACCACCTGGCCGCCGAGTTGCGCGAGCGGCACCTGGACGCCCAAGTACCGTGCACCTGGCTGGACGCCACCGACATCAGCTACACCATCTACACCAGCGGCACGACCGGCAAGCCCAAGGGCGTGCAGCGCGACGTCGGCGGCTACGCGGTGGCGCTGGCGGCGAGCATGAAGCACATCTTCGACGGCCGCGCGGGCGAGACCTACTTCTCGACCAGCGACATCGGCTGGGTGGTCGGCCACAGCTACATCGTCTACGGGCCGCTGATCGCCGGCATGGCGACGATCATGTACGAGGGCCTCCCCACGCAGGGCATCGACCGCCAGCCCGACGGCGGCATCTGGTGGCGCCTGGTCGAGAAGTACAAGGTGACGGCGATGTTCAGCGCGCCGACGGCGGTGCGCGTGCTCAAGAAGCAGGACCCGGCGCTGCTGAAGAAATACGACCTCTCGAGCCTGCGGGCGCTGTTCCTCGCGGGCGAGCCGCTGGACGAGCCCACCGCGCGCTGGATCAGCGAAGGCCTGAACGTGCCGATCATCGACAACTACTGGCAGACCGAATCCGGCTGGCCGATCCTGACGGTGGCCAACGGCGTGGAGCGCACGCCGAGCAAGTTCGGAAGCCCCGGCGTGCCGATGTACGGCTACAAGGTCAAGATCCTGCACGAATCCACCGGCGAGGAACTGACCGGCGCCAACGAGAAGGGCGTGGTCGTCATCGAAGGGCCGACGCCGCCGGGCTTCATGCAGACCGTTTGGCACGACGATGCGCGCTTCGTCAACACCTACTGGAAGGGCATTCCGGGCAAGATGGTCTACTCGACCTTCGACTGGGGCATCCGCGACGAGGACGGCTACTACTACATCCTCGGCCGCACCGACGACGTGATCAACGTCGCGGGCCACCGGCTCGGCACGCGAGAGATCGAGGAAAGCATCTCCGGCCACCCCGGTGTTGCCGAGGTCGCCGTGGTCGGCGTGGCCGATTCGCTCAAGGGGCAGGTGGCGCTCGCGTTCGCGGTCGCCAAGGAAGCGGCCGCGGTCACCGACGCCGACCTGGCCTTGCGGCTCGAAGGCGAGATCATGAAGCGCGTGGCCGACGACCTCGGCGCCCTGGCCCGGCCGGCGCGGGTGCGTTTCGTGACGGCGCTTCCCAAGACCCGCAGCGGCAAGCTGCTGCGGCGCGCGATCCAGGCCGTGTGCGAGCACCGCGACCCGGGCGACCTGACGACGATCGACGATCCGGCCACGCTGCAGCAGATCCAGCAGTTGCTTTGACGCCACTGCCGCCGGGGGCGCCAGGGCCCCGGCCTTCGGGTTTTCCCGATCGGTGGCACAATGCGCGGCGTACTCAGGCCCTTCCCAGCCACAGTCGCATCCGCCAACCGGTTCAGCCGTGTCGCGGAAGGTTTCTAACCAGCTCGTGCTTCCCTGAGGGAAGCGAAGGTCAGCGCAATATGAGCGATTCATCGTCGTCGGCTTCGGCCTCGTCATCGGTTTACAGCGCCTATCAAGGCAATACCTACCTCTTCGGCGGCAACGCGCCCTATGTCGAGGAGATGTACGAAAACTACCTCTCCAACCCGGGCAGCGTGCCCGAGAACTGGCGCTCGTACTTCGACGCGCTTCAGAACGTCCCCGC
>JAGIBP010000004.1 GCA_017744285.1 Variovorax sp. | reverse complement strand
GATCCTGGCGGGCGCACCCTGGGAGGACGGGCGGCTCACGGCCGGCGAGCAGTCCGCGCGCGCCAAGAACAACGAACAGTTGCGCGAGGACTGCGACGAGACCCGCGCGGTGCAGCAGCTGCTGCTGCGCGGTCTCGAGCGCCACCAGGTCTTCTTCTCGGCGGCGCTGCCCAAGCAGATCTCGCCGCCGCTGTTCAACCGCTACGGCGGCCCGGCCAACAGCTTCGGCAACCATGTGGACAGCGCGGTGCGCTTCCTGCGCAACGGCGCCGGCCGCGTGCGAACCGATGTGTCGTGCACCGTGTTCCTCTGCGACCCCGACGAGTACGACGGCGGCGAACTGATCGTCGAGGACACCTTCGGCGAACAGCGCGTGAAGCTGCCGGCGGGCGACATGGTGCTCTACCCCGGCACCAGCGTGCACCGCGTGCTGCCGGTCACGCGCGGCCAGCGGATCGGGAGCTACTTCTGGATCCAGAGCATGATCCGCAGCGACGAGCAGCGCCGGCTGCTCTTCGACATGGACAACCACCTGCGGCATCTGCGCAGCACCATCGGCGAGACCGACGCCGGCGTGATCGGCCTCACCAGCACCTACCACAACCTGCTGCGCATGTGGCTCGACGTCTGAGCGCGTGCGCAGTTCCTTCGATTCACGAGGTCATACCCATGCCCATCTCCCTCATCACCAAGACCGCCTTCGCCGCGCTGGCGCTTGGCATGGCCGGCGCTGCCGCCGCGCAGTACGTCAACCACGACGCCGTGAAGTGCGAGGCCATTCCCAAGGAAGAGATGAAGCCCCAGATGGAGCTTCAGCGCAAGCTGACCGGCGAAGGCTGGAAGGTGCGCCAGGTCAAGAATTTCAACGGCTGCTACGAGGTGTACGGCTTCGACGCGAGCGGCAAGCGCGTGGAGGCCTTCTTCCATCCCAAGACCTTCGAGAAGATCGGCGAAGTCAAGCAGCCCGACTGATTCGCACGCCGATGCCGGACACGCGCGACAGCGTCTATGTGTGGGACCTTGCGCAGCGGGTGCTCCACTGGGGTCTCGTGGTCTCGGTGGCGCTCGCCTGGTGGGCGGGCGAAGGCCGGCTCACGCTTCACCTCCGGCTGGGCTACGCGGCGCTCGCGATCGTGGCCGTGCGCACCGCGTGGGGCGTGGCCGGCAGCCGCCATGCGCGCTTCTCGGATTTCGTCCGCGGCCCGCGCGTGGTGCTCGGCTACGCACAGCGCGTCCTGCGCGGACGGGAAGAGCGCCACCTCGGGCACAACCCGCTGGGCGGATGGATGGTCGTGGCGCTGCTCGCCTGCCTGGCGGTCGTCTGCGTCTCGGGATTTCTCTACACCACCGACGCGTTCTGGGGCGTCGAATGGGTCGAGGACCTGCATCGCGGCTCGGCGTGGACGCTGGTGGGCCTTGTTGCCGCGCACGTGGCCGGCGTGATCTTCACCAGCCTGCGGCAGCGCGAGAACCTCGTGGGCGCCATGTTCAGCGGACGCAAGCCGGCCTCTACCGCCCACACGGACGATCGCGGCGCGAGCGACGCCTGAGCGCCACGGCCGCAGCTCACGCGCATTGCCCACCGAGCGCCGTTGAGAGGAACACGTCCGTGGCGATGACTGACGATCAGATCTTGAAGGTGGTGGACCAGGCGGTCGACGGCTTTCGGGGCGATCTGAACCATCTCGAGAGCGCCATCGGCATGCTGCTCATCGGGCGGCACTATGGCTGGCGCGTCCTGTTCCTGATCCACAGCCCGGCGACCATCCGCAAGTACACCAAGCTGCTCGGGCTGAAGAACCTGCGCGATGCACTGCCCGAAGTCGGCGTGCTCGCCCACCGCTCCAATGCCTGGCGGCTCCTGGACGACGGCAAGAACTTCTGGAAGGTCGTGCGAGGCCAGATCGCCGGGATCCGCAGTTCGAAGGCGGAGCCGCCGCGCTAACACTCACAGGCGAGGCAATGCGCATCCGGGCGCGGTGGATTCGGCCTCCACCCCGCGGCCCAGCGCGATCCGCATCGCCCTCTCCAGGCCCCGCGAGGCCTGCGCCGCGCCGGCGGCGGCGATTCTCGCGGCGATGAAACCGTCAGGCCGCACGAGGATCGCCTCGCCAGAATGGCGGCCGAAGACGGCCCGGAACTTCGCGTCGAATGGCCGGTACCGGCCAGCCTCGCTCACGTTGAGCAGGTCGAGGTCCATGTCGAACCGGCGCGCCAGCGCCTCGCAGGCGTCCTGCCAATACCCCGCCAACTCGTGACCGACGAGCGTGAAGGACCGGCCCCAGAGTTCGATCGTCGACACTCGCGCACCCCGCGAGTCGACAAGCCATGCGTGGGGCGCACGCACACCGGGCACCGTGGTCTCGACGTACTCGCGCAGCGCCGGGGTCGGCGGCTCCTCGTTCGCGCGATCGATCGCGCCGGAAGCGTAGACGGTCCCCAACTGATAGCCGGTGTGGAGCACGCTGTAGTCTCCATGCGGCGCGACGCGCTGGCTCAGGAAGGTCACCGCCTCCGCGGAGATACGGCCCTGGCGCAGCAACTCGCCCTCCCCCACGCGGACCGCTTCGGCGATCGCCTGGTAGTGCAGCGAGTTGTAGGTCGCGGATTTCACCGTGACCAGCGCCTTGGACCGCCGTTCCACCTCGTAGGTGTCGAGCAGTTCGTCCGAAGCGACGCCCCTGAGCACGAGATCGAGCTTCCAGGCGAGATTGTTCGCGTCCTGCACGCCCGAATTCATGCCGAACCCGCCCCAGGGCGAGTGCCAGTGCGCCGCATCGCCGGCAAAGAAGACGGGGCCTTCGCGCCAGCGCCGCAGCAGGCCGGTGGTGTAGTCGAAGCGATGGAACCGGACGATCTCGATCGGAAGATCGCGCATGCCGAGCGCGCCGCGAAGCCGCTCCAGGACGACGTCCGCGGATGGCAGATCCTCCTCGTCGTGCCGGAAGCTGTAGCGCCACAAGCCCGTCTCCGGGTGCTTGCTCCCGAACCAACCCGCATAGTGCGGATGCAGGATGAAGGAATGGAAGAAGCCGCCCTCGCCGAGCGTGTCGTCGAGCGCCGCCCGGAACTCCACCAGGATCTGATTGCCGAAGGTCGGCCCGTGGTCCTGTCCCTGGCCGACGCGGCTGCGCACGAAACTGTGGGCGCCGTCGCATGCGACGAGGTACTTCGCCGAGACGGTCCGCTGCGCATGGGACTCGGCATCCTCCACCACCACGCGCACGCCCTGCTCTGAAGCCTCGATGTCGATGAGCCTCGTATTGAAGTGAAGCGTGGCGCCCGGCCATTGCGCGGCCTGCCGCCGGATCGCCGCCTCGTAGTCGGACGCCGGCACCTTGCGGGGAAAGACCGGGCTCAGCGGCTCCCACTTGCGCACGTACTCCGCGTGGGTTCCTTCGATGGCGCGGATCACCGCCACCGGCCCCTTCGCGACGTTCACGTAGAAGCCCTGCCCGTTCGAGCTCTCGGTGGACCATCCCTTGTCCTCCAGCAGGTCCCAGACACCCCACTGCTTGAAGAACTCCCCGGTGGAGGCATGCAGGTACTGGCCCTTGGGCAGCGTGGTGGTGCTGGCGCGTCGCTCGAACATCGCCACACGGACGCCGGCGCGGCCGAGCAGATAGCTCATCGAGAGTCCGACCGGTCCGCCGCCGCAGACCACCACGTCCACCTCCGCCGGGATTCGCTGTGCGCCATCGTTCATCATGCCCGGGCCCTTTCGTTCGCGCTGCGCGCCATGCGTTCGGGACTCTTGCTCCACTCCGACCAGGAGCCCACATACAGCCTCGACGGCACGCCGAGGGAAGACAGGGTCAGCACCGCAAGCGCGGACAGCACACCGCCTCCGCAATAGGCCACCACGTCGTTCGCCTCGAAGACGCCCGCCTTCGCATAGAGCGCCCGCACTTCCTCGACCGTGCGCAGTGTCGATCCCGGCGTCCACTGCTCCGAGGACGGCAGGTTCACCGCCCCGGGAATGCTTCCGGACAGGAAGGAGGACTCGTCACGTGCATCGATCAGCAGGACTCGCTCGTCGAGCGCCTCGACCTCGGCCACCTCGACGGATGGCATGTTTCCGGCGGAGAGGGAAAAGGGCGCGCCCGAGGATCGCGGCCTCGGCGCCGCATCGCCCTGCGCGAGGGGCCCGCCCTGGCTGGCCCATGCCTTGAGGCCGCCGTCGAGCACCTTCACGTTGCGCAGCCCCGCCCAGCGGAGCACCCACCAGCCTCGGGCCGCCAATGCCAGCGACGGCCCGTAGACGATCAGTTCGGTGTCCCCATCGGCGCCCCACGCGTCGAGCGTCCGTGCCAGCCGGTCGATCTCGGGAAGCGGCAGGTTTCCCGTGTGCGCCGACGGCGGCGAGGCGAACACGTCGCGGATCTGCGCATGCACCGCGCCGTGCACGTGGGCGTCGCGGAAGCTGCGCAGTTCGTCGGCCGGCTCGCCCAGGCGCACATCGATGAAGAGGCGGTTCGGGTTCGGTGCCTTGAGCAGATCGTCGGCCTGAACGATCTGGTCGGTGAGGGAGGAGAGTCGGTGAGACATGCCTACTTGCTTTCCGAGAGGTTCTTTTCTTTCATGAGACGCGTCCAGGTCGTCTTCTCGGCCCGGATGATCTGTTCGAGGTAGGCCGGGCTGGTATCGGGGATGTCGGCACCCCACGAGGCGACCGTCTTCACCACCGCCGGGTCCGCGGCGATCGCGGCAATCTGTTCCGACAGGCTCCTGGCCACCGCCGGATCGAGGTTCTTCGGGCCGAACATCGCGATCCATGCGCCGATGTCGGGCACGTCCTTGATGCCCGCCTCGACCAGGGTCGGAACGTCAGGCGCCACGCGGCTGCGCTTGCGGGAACTGACGGCGAGCGCCTCGAGCTTCCCGGCATTGATCTGCGGCAAGGCGGTGACCAGCGAGATGATCGCCACCTGCACGTCCCCGGCAAGCACCGCCTGCAGCTGCTGCGAACCCGTGCTGTACGGGACGTGCACGATGTCGATGCCCGCGTTGACGTTGAGCAGTTCGCCCAGGTAGTGCATGCCGGTGCCGACACCCGCCGACGCGAAGTTGACGGCGCCCGGCCTGGCGCGCGCGGCCTCGATGAACGACTTGAAGCTGCCGTACTTGCCCGCCTTCGCCACGATGACATAGGGCGTGGTCACCAATTGGGCGATCGGCTTGAGGTCGCGTTCAGCATCGGTGTTGCTCTTGTCGGTCACCGCGCGGATGGTGATGGACGACCCGGTGGACAGCAGGTCGTAGCCATCGGGCGACGCATGCACGATCTGCCGGGCCGCGAGCTCGCCGCCCGCCCCGGCCTTCACATCGACGACCATGGCCTGCTTGTAGCGCTCCGCCATCTCCTTGGTGTAGAGGCGTGTCGCGTTGGCCGGAAATCCGTCCAGCCAGGGCATGACCACCTTCACCGGCTTGTTCGGATACGGCTGTGCGAGGGCGAGGCTCGCGCCGCCGATCGTCGATGCGGCGATGGCCAGGCGGAAGATGCGTCGAAGGTCGGGCTTCATGGAACAGGGCTCCTTTGCTGCGTCATTCTGTCGAGCGGCCTTCAAGGAGACTTACCCTGCACGGAATCGCGCGATGCGCGTTTTCACCGAGGTCCGTCTGCGCCGCGCGCGGGGCGATCGGACCGTCGACTCGGAAGACAATGGGTCAAAAGGGCGGGATCTTCCGGCCCTTCGCGACACGTGCCTACGAATGAATTCGCAATTCGACATGCGCGGAACGCGCAAGGCCGCCGGGTCAGGCGGGCGCCGCGAAGATGTTCAGCGGAATGCGCAGGTAGGCGATGCCGTTGCCGTCGGCCGGCGGAAGGCGACCGCCGCGGATATTCACCTGCAGCGAAGGCAGCATCAGCGCGGGGAGCTTCAGCACGGCATCGCGTGCGGCACGCATGGCGACGAATCGATCCTCGCCGATGCCATCCCGCACGTGGATGTTGCCCGCCCGCTGCTCGGCCACGGTGCATGCCCAGCGCGGCTCGCGATCGCGCGGGTAGTCGTGGCACACGAAGATGCGCGTGGCCGGGGGCAGGTCCAGCAGGCGCCGGATCGAGCGATAGAGCGCGCTCGCATCGCCGCCGGGAAAGTCCGCGCGGGCCGTGCCCACGTCGGGCATGAACAGCGTGTCGCCGGCGAACACGGCATCGCCGATCCGATACGCCACGTCGGCAGGGGTGTGTCCGGGCACCTCGAGCACGGTCGCGACCGATTGGCCGATGCGGATCTCGTCGCCTTCGCCGAGCAACCGGTCGAAGTGGCCGCCCTCGGGGAACTCGCCGGGATCCAGGTTGTAGATGCCACTGAAATGGCGTTGCACCTCCCGGATGTTCCTGCCGATCCCGATGCGCCCCCCCACGCGGTCCTGCAGGTGCCGGGCCGCGGAGAGGTGGTCCGCATGGGCGTGCGTTTCCAGGATCCATTCGACCGACAGGCCACGTGCATTCACATGGTCCATCAATCGCTGCGCGGAAGCGCCGCTCGTGCGCCCCGAGGGCCCGTCGAAGTCCAGGACGGGGTCGATGATCGCGGCGCAGCCCGTCGCCGCGTCGGCGACGACATACGACACAGTCCCCGTCTGCGGATCGTGGAAGCCATCGATGGAAAGGCCCGGATGCGTCATTCGCGAATCAGGCGCCTGCCCCGTGCGCCATCGACAAGCGGGGCCTGAGCGGAGGGGGAAGGCAGCGCACCCGCGCGCGATAGCCCGAGGGCGTCCACCCGGTGTTCGTGCGCATGAACCGCGTGAAGTGCGGCGGCGCGCTGAAGCCGAGCCGGTAGGCGATGTCCGTGATCGACGCCGTCTCCCCGCTCAGGAGCGCGAAGGCGGCTTCGAGTCGTCTCATGTTGTAGAAGGCCTTGGGCGGAAGCCGGGTCGCGCGGCGGAACAGCGTGAGGAAATGCCGCTCGGAGATCCCGTGCGCTGCCGCGCGCCGCCTGAGCGAGGCGAACTCGAGCAGATCGTCGAGGCCGCCCGCTTCGGCCTCGCGGGCGATGCGCGCCTGCACGCCGGCCGCGCGCTCGCCGCCATCCGCGGGTTCCATCCACCAGGTGATGGCGGCCTGGAGCGCGGTGACGCCGCGCTCGACGGTGTCCACGTCCGGCGCCGCACGAAGCAGTTCGGCCACGAGTTCCGCCGCATCGGCCTTCGCGGGGCCGGCGAGCGCTCGCAGCGGCATGCGCAGCGGACGCAATCCGTGCTCCGCATGCGCGGGCGCCTGCCAGGTCCGGGCCAGGGTCGGCGCCTTGACGAGCAGGAAGCCGACCGACGTCTGCCGCTGCGCCGGACCCGACTGCCGCGGGATGGCGTAGGTCTGTCGGCTCCCGATCACGGCCGCATCGAACGGCTTCAGCAACCGCGCCTCGCCATCGATGCGGACCGCCAGTTCGTGCGCGTGCACGTTGACCAGGATCTGCGTGCACTCGCGTGCGTGGTCGGCGAGCTCGGTCGCGGCCGCCATGAGCGACACCCGCCCGAAGCTTCCGCCGCAATAGGCGATGTGCGGCGATGTCTCGCTGCCTGCTGTCTGAAACATGCTCTCTCCGCTCGACGACGCTTGCTCAGAGCGCCTGCGCCGCCCCCAGGATGACCGTGCTCTGGCTCGACAGCGTTCCGCCGTTGCCATGCGCGATCGCGGTGACGCAGCCCGGGACCTGGCGCCGGCCGGCTTCTCCCCGCACCTGGCGCACGGCTTCGATCAGCACGAACACGCCATACATGCCGGGGTGGCAATACGAGAGCCCGCCGCCGTTCGTGTTGACCGGCAGGCGCCCTCCGGGGGCGATGGCGCCGTCCATCACGAACCGCCCGCCTTCGCCCTTCGGGCAGAAGCCAAGGTCCTCCAGGAACAGGAGCGTGGTGATGGTGAAGGCGTCGTAGACCTCGACCACGTCGATGTCGCGCGGCGTGAGGCGCGCCATGGCATAGGCCGCCGCGCCCGAGCGTGCGGCCCCGGTGGTCGTGAGGTCCGGCATCTGGCTGATGTTCAGATGGGACAGGGCTTCGCCGGTGCCGAGCACATAGGCCGGCCGCGATCTCAGGTCCGCGGCGCGCGCCGCGGAGCAGAGGATCAGCGCCCCGCCGCCATCCGTCACCAGGCAGCAGTCGCGGATCGTCAGCGGGCTGCTCAGCATGCGCGATGCGAGGACCTCCTCGACGCCGAGCGGCGCCTTCTCCCACGCGTTCGGGTTGAGCAGCGCCCATTGGCGCGCCGCCACGGCGATCTGCGCCAGCTGCTCGCGGGTGGTGCCGAATTCGTGCATGTGCCGCGACGCGGCGAGCGCGTACGAGCTCGCGGTGTAGATCGGCCGGTACGGCGACTCGTAGGGATTGGCGTCGGGCGCCGCCACGTTGGCGCGGCCCAGGCTGCGCTGGGTGCTGCCGTAGGCAATGAGCGCCACCTCGCACAGGCCTGCCGCGATGGCCGCCTGCGCGTGCGCGAGCATCGACATGAAGCTCGATCCGCCGATGTTGGTCCCGTCGTGGTAGCGCGGCTGGATGCCGAGGTACTCGCACAGCGCCAGGGTCGGCATGCGGCTTTGCGACGTGGCGGCGAACACGCCGTCGACATCGGCGAGCGACAGGCCGCAATCGTCGAGCGCGCGGCGTGTCGCCTGGGCCATGAGGTCCATCGGCGACATCCCCGCGGCGACCTCGCCGAGATCGGATTCGGCCACGCCGACGATGGCGCACGATCCGCGCAGCGATGGGTGGCTCATCGAGCGTCCTCCGGGAAGAAGATGGGATAAGGCGGCGCACCGTCCGCGGGACGGTGGACCCGGAACCGCACGCGCAGGCCGATGCGCACGTCATGCGCCGGCAGGCCTTCCACGCGGCTCATCAGGCGGAAGCCCTCGTCCATGTCGACGAGCACGACGTTGTAGGCCGGTTCGCCGCGGGGACTGATCACGGTGACCGCATGGACGGTGCCGAGCCCGGCGCTCACGCGCCAGTCGAGCGACGGGTTGCCCGTGCCCGGACCGATCACGCGGGGGTGGAACACGGCGCGGCCGCTGGCCGCATCGTGCTGGTAGGCGAGTTCGCCGCGCTCCAGGTGGGCGCGGAACTGGGCCAGCGGCGAGGTCGCCGCGCGCGGCGCGGCCGGGCTGTCGGGGCTCTGGGTCATGTGGCCTCCGTTCAGATGACACCCTGCTCGCGGTAGCGCGCGATGTCGCCGGTGCCGAAGCCGAGCAGCTGGCCGAGCACCTCGTCCGTGGCGTCGCCCAGCGTGGGCGGCGCCCGGTCGTACACGGGCGGCGTGCCTTGCAGCCGCAGCGGGCTCGCGATGGTCGAGACGGTGCCTCCGCCGGGCCGCGGCAGGTCCACGCGCAGGCCGCGGTGGCGCACCTGCGGGTCTTCGAACACCTGCCGGTAGTCGTTGATCCTTCCGCACGGCACGCCGTGCGCTTCGAGGCGCTCGATCCACTCGGCGGCTGTGCGGGTGAGCATCGTGCGCGCCAGCGCCGGAACGAGCGTGTCGCGCCCGGTGATGCGGCCCGTGACCTTGCGCCAGCGCTCGTCCCCGGCGAGATCGGGCCGCTCGATCGCGGCGCAGTACTGCAGCCATTGCTTGTCGTTGCCGACGGCGACCACGATCTCGCCGTCCTGCACCGCGAACACCTGGTAGGGCACCAGGCTCGCGTGGGCATTGCCGTAGCGATGCGGCACCTTGCCGCTCGCGAAGTAGCCCGTGACCTGGTTGCCGCCGAGCGCCACGATGCAGTCCAGCAGCGCCATGTCGATGTACTGGCCCTTGCCCGACACCGTGCGGTGCTGCAGCGCCGAGAGAATCGCGATGGTGGAGTACATGCCGGTGATGACGTCGGCGATCGCGATTCCGGTCTTCTGCGGTCCGCCGCCCGGCAGCGCGTCGTTCTCGCCAGTGATGCTCATGAGCCCGCCGATGGCCTGGAACACGAAGTCGTAGCCCGGCTTGTGGGCGCTCGGGCCGTCCTGGCCATAGCCGGTGATCGAGCAGTACACGAGGCTCGGGTTCACGGCCGCGAGGCTTTCGTAGTCCAGGCCGTAGCGCCGCAGGTCGCCGATCTTGTAGTTCTCGATCACGACGTCGCTGACCCGCGCGAGGCTGCGCACCAGGGCCTGGCCTTCGGGGCGCGAGATGTCGATCGTGATCGACTTCTTGCCGCGGTTCGCTGCCGCGTAGTAGGTGGAGTCGGTGGTGTTCGCCTCGGCCGCATCCTTCGTCCACGGCGGGCCCCAGCCTCGGGTGTCGTCACCCACGCCGGGGCGCTCGACCTTGATCACCTCGGCGCCCATGTCGGCGAGGTTCTGGGAACACCAGGGCCCGGCCAGCACGCGCGAGAGGTCGAGCACGCGCAGGTGCGACAGCGCGCCAGGTCCGGCGGGGCGGGCCATGCCTTCGGGGGTGGTCATGCGCCGCGCTCCTCAGTCGATCTTGATGTGCGCGTCATTGATCACCTTCGACCACTTCGTGATCTCGGCATCGACGAAGGCGGCGAACTGCGGCTGCGTCAGCGCGCCCGGCTCGGCGCCCTGCTGCGCGAACTGGCGGCGCAGCTGGTCCGATCGGAGCGCCTGCACCACGTCCGCCGACAGCTTCTTGCTCAGCTCCGGCTTCATCCCGCCCGGGGCGTAGAGCCCGAACCAGGCCGTCGCCTCGAAGCCCTTGAGCCCGGCCTCGTCGATCGTGGGGACACCCGGCAAGGCCGGCGAGCGCTCGCGCGAGGTGACGCCGAGCGCGCGCAGGCGGCCGGCCTCGATGTGCTGGAGCACGCCCGGCACCGAATCGAACATGACGGGAATCTGTCCTCCGAGCAGGTCGTTGAGGGCCGGGGCGGCGCCCTTGTAGGGGATATGAACCATGTCGATGCCGGCCATGGCCTTGAACAGCTCGCCCGAAAGATGGTTCGCGCCGCCGGTGCCCGCGGAGCCGAAGCTCACCTGGCCGGGGTGCGCCTTGGCGTAGGCGACGAGCTCGGCCACGCTCTTCGCCGGAAACTTGGGATTCACCACCAGCACGTTCGGCACCGAAGCGACCAGCGCGATCGGCGTGAAGTCGGTGCGGGTGTTGTAGCGCAGGTTCTTGTAGAGGCCGGGGTTGATGACGTGGTGCGTGGCCGTGAGCATCAGCGTGTGGCCGTCGGGCGGCATGCGCGCCAGCTGCTCCGAGAAGATGGTGCCGCTGGCGCCCGCGCGGTTGTCCACCACGACGGGTTGGCCCCATGTCTGCGACAGCTCGGTCGCCAGGAGGCGAGCGAAGATGTCGGTCGTCCCGCCGGGCGGAAAGGGCACGACGAGCTTCACGGGTTGGGTGGGAAAGGACTGCGCGCTGGCAGCCAGTGGTGCGACGGCGGACACGGCGGCGATCGCCACCGTGCAGGCCGCACGCACCAACGTCTTGAGGACGCCGATGCTCACGATATCTCCTTGATGTTGTCCGGGGTCGCTTGAAAGAGGCGGCTCGCCGGCCTCAGGCGCTGGCGGGGAACTCCACCATCGCCTCGCCCACCGCCACGGTCTCGCCGCGCTGGTTGAGCACCTTCACGTCGAGCGTGGCCCAGCGGCTCTTGTCGGTCTTGCGGACCTCGTTGATCGTCGCGCTCGGCGTGATGGTGTCGCCCGGTTTCACCGGCGCCTTCCATCGCGTCTCGAGCCGCCGCTGCACGCCGCCGGCCTCGTAGAGCCAGTCGGTGAGCATCTTCGTGATCACGCCGAAGTTGTTCATGCCGTGCATGATGATCCCGCCGAACTGTGTCTTGCCGAAGCTGCCCTTCATGTAGTCGTCGTCGAGGTGCAGCGGATTGAAGTCGAGCGAGGCTTCGCAGAAGGCGCGGATGGTCTCGCGGGTGGGAGAGAAAGGCGTGCCCTGGATCTGGACGCCGGGTTTGAGGCTGTCGAATGCGTGAGTCATGGCGTTCCTTACAGGGGGCGGATGGTCCAGCCGCGGCCGGAACAGATCACCTGGCCGTTCTGGTTGAAGAAGACGTTGTCGTGCACCACGAAGAGGCGGTCCTTCTTGATGAACTTGTCGAGCGCGCGCGCTTCGAGCCGGATCGTGTCGCCCGGACGCGCGGGAATGTTGTAGCTCCAGGACTGGCCCGCGTTGACCGTGCCCGGCGTGCGCATCCAGTCGTCGGTGGGCGTGCAGGCAAACATCAGCAGGATGTGGATGGCCGGCGGCGCGATCAGCCCGCCATAGACGCTCTTGCGCGCGAACTCCTCGTCGAAGTACAGCGGATGCAGATCGCCCACCACGCGGCAATACTTTTGAATCGCCTCCAGCGTGAGGGTGTAAGGGAGGGTCTTGCGCGGCTCGCCGGGGACGATCTGGTCCCAGGTCTTGCGAAGCTCCGCATCCTTCCAGAAGTCGGTCTCGAATGTGGTCTCTGTCATGGAATTCACTCAATTGCCAAATCGGATGGTCATCGTGTAGAATGACCGCCTAGCGGATGAATATGTCCGCCACACGATCATTATTGAAAGCTCGATGTCCACTGTCAAGACTTGGAAGGAATTCGCCCGTGGCCACACCTGAAAGCGAGTCGTTCGTTCGCGCGTTCGCGCGAGGGCTGCAAGTGATCGAAGCGATGGGGCAGAGCGCCTCGCGCCAGACCCTGGCGGAAATCGCCGAAGCGGTCGAGCTGCCGCGCACGGCCGTGCGGCGGTTCCTGCTGACCCTGATCGACCTCGGATTCGTGCGAAGCGACGGCAAGCACTACTGGCTGACGCCTCGCGTGCTGCGGCTCGGGCTGTCCTACCTGTCGTCGCTGCCGTACTGGCGCGATGCGCAGCCGACGCTCGAGGAGCTCTCGGCCCGCGTGAAGCAGTCGTGCGCGTTGTCCGTGCTCGACGGCGAAGAGATCGTCTACGTGCAGCGGCAGCACGCCAAGCGCATTCTTCTGATGAGCCCCTCGCTTGGAAGCCGGCTGCCCGCGCACGCCGTGTCGATGGGGCGGGTGCTGCTCGCCGGACTGCCCGACGAGGATCTCGAGCACTATCTGCAGCATGCGACGCTCAAGCGGCTCACGAGCGCCACGATCGTGGATCGCGCGCGGCTGAAAGGCGAGATCCTCAAGGCCCGCGAGCAAGGGTATGCATGGATCGACGGCGAGCTGGACGAATCGATCTGCGGCCTGGCGGTTCCGGTCCGGGACCAGGAAGGCGAGACGATCGCCGCGATCAACGTGAGTCTGACCGTGGGCGAATTCACAAGCGACAGCGCCGTGGCCCAGTTCCTTCCCACGCTCCGGCTGGCCGCCTCGCGATTGCGCGCCGCGGCGGGTTAGCAGAACCTGCGCCACCGTGAGCCCGACGCCTCTCCCTGATCTGCCGGACCTGCTGCGCACCGTGCGGCGGCGCTACCGCCTCGCGCCCTTGCCAGCGACGCTCGATGCGGCCGTCGCCGCGGGCAGCGAGACCGCGCTCGCGTTCGCCATGGAGTCCGCGCGCCTCGCTCTCGCCGGGCAGGAACCGCTGAACGACGTTTGGCGAGACACCTTCACCGACGCGCTCGCCGTGCTGATCCGCCGCGCGATGGCGCCCGACGAGGGGGATCCGGCCTTCCAGGCGCAGGTGCTGAAGTCGGGCGACGCCCAGGTCCGCGAGTGGGTTCGGCTCGAGGCGCAGGCCGCGAGCGATGCGCGCGCGGTGCGGGCCGCGGTCGATGCGCTCGCGCATCCGGGCAAGCTCAGGCGCCTGCCGAAAGACGCGACGCGCCGGGCACTGGCGAGCCTTTACGCGCGCGCAGCGGCCGGCGAATGGCACGCCCTCGCCTCGGAGGCCGCTGCCCTTTCGGCCGCGCTCCTCGAGGCCGGCGCGCCGCTTCGTGCGCAAGTTCGCGAGATCGGCGCGAGTGCAGCACTCAAGCGGCTCTCCGACGGCGAAGCGATGACGGCCACGCCGCCGGTGCTGCGCTATCGCGCGCTGCGGGCCCGCACCACCCCGGCCGCCGGCAGCGATGCGGCCCAGGCTCAGGGCCGGGCTTCGGCGCGCGAAGGCCTCCTCGCGGAGCAGGTCGCCGCGAGCGCACTGGCCGAACTGGCGGCCTTCCTCCATCGCACGGGCGATGCCGCGTCCCCCACCTATCGCGTGTTGCGCAGCCTTCGCACGCCGCGGCGCCTGAGCGGCGGGGGCGACGGCTCCAAGGAAGAGTGGGATGCAGCCGTGGTGCGCTGCACCGCCCCCGGCGCGGGCGATGTGGTGCTGTTGGCCGAGGTCAAGGCCGCGCCCGCCGCGGTCACGTCGGACATGCCTCGCCTGCTTCGCGGCCTGACCAGGCTGGCGCAGGCCGAGGCGGACACCGCCTATGCCTTCGCTTCGATCGATGGGCCGATCCTGCTCGGGGGCGCGTCGCTGCGCGCCCTGCAGCCTCGTGGCGACCACCTGCCGGAACAGGTCATCTATCTCTGCTCGGCGGCGCGGGAATCGCGGCCTTCGGTGCTCTCCGCGGCCGCGAAGGGCATGCTGTTCGCGGAGCCGGCCAGCCTCGCTTTCGCGCGCGCGCTGGCCGCGGGCTCATCGCCGGCCGGCACGGCACTCGATCCCGTGTGGCAATCGCTCGTCTCGGAAAGCCGCCTGGGCGGGGTGCTGCGCCAGTTCGACATCGCGTGCCGCGCACGCGAGGCGATGCTGCACACGGGCGATCTCTCGGCCACGCTCCGCGCGCTCGGGCACGGAGGCGACGTCTAGAGGCTGCCCGCCACCGGTCCGAGGGCGGGGAACATCGCCGCGGGCAAGGGCGAGAACGAGGTCGGATACATCAGCCGGTTCTCCATCGTCATGATCATCGGCCGGATCTTTTCGAGGCAGCCGAGCCAGCGCGCGTTCTCGTGCAGCAGCGCTCGGCGCCGGCGGCGGTCTTCGAGGTCCTGGTAGGCCCACAGATGGACCAGCTGGTTCTGGGTGCCGAACTCGGTCACGAAGTAGCCCATCAAGCCCTGCAGGATCTCGAGCTGGACCGGCAGCCCCTCGGTCTCGTAGATGTGCAGGTACTCCTTGAGCTTGACTTCGGTGTGCAGGACGTAGATGCGTTCTTCGACAATCATGGGGTTTTGCAGAGGGGATGGGTGGACGATTGCAGATGGTGCAGCAGCGCGTCCAGCCCCAGCAGGTAGGAATGCACGCCGAAGCCCTGCACGGCACCGACCGCGAGGTCGGCAAGCGTCGACACGTGCTTCATCTGGTATTGGTTGCGGATGTGGACCTCGACATATGGACGGTCGATGCTCATGAGGCAAAAGCGCATGGCCGATCCTTCGAAGGACCAGGCGCCCGGGTTCATGATCAGGCCGTCCAGGCCCCGCTCCATCTCTTCGTAGATGCGATCGAGCGCAACACCCTCGGTGTTGGTCTGGAAGGTGGACAGGACATAGCCGTGGCGCGCGGCATGCGCGTGCACCATGGCGTCGAGTTCGGCGGCCGTGGTCGTCCCGTACAGCTCGGGCTGGCGCTTGCCGAGGTAGTTCAGGTTGGGGCCCTGGATCAGCAGGATCCGCGGGGCGGCCCGGGTGGCGGTGGCGGGTGTGTTCATGGTTCGGGTCAGACAGTTTCGGCGCGTCGCGGGGCGCCCAGATCATGGCGGGCACCCACCGGCTCCGGCGACGCGGCGCCGGTGGCCAGCTGCTCGAGCCTGAAGTCCCTGCGCAGGGCCATGGCGGCGATGCCGCCGACCGTGAGCACGGCCCCCGTCAGGAGCAGCCCGTGTCCGAAATGCCCGGTGAGGTCCTTGAGCCAGCCGACCGCCGAGGGGCCCACGTAGCCGGCCAGGTTCCCGATCGAGTTCACGGCCGCGATGCCGACGGCCGCGGCCGGGCCGGAGAAGAACAGCGTGGGATAGGTCCAGTAGGGAGGCAGTGCGCAGAAGATACCGATCATGCAGCCGCTCAGCGCGATCATGGCAATCGTCGGATTGTCGAGGTTCAGGTACGCCACCACGAACGAGATGGCGCCGAACCAGCTCGGCAGCGCCACGTGCCACACCCGTTCGCGCGTGCGATCGGAATGCCGCGCCCACAGCACCATGCAGATGCACGCGAGCAGGTAGGGAATCGCGGTCACCAGGCCCGTCTGCATCACCGTCATGCCGAAGCCCTTGACGATCTGCGGGATCCAGAAGCCCACGGCATAGATCGCGAACACGATGCTGGAGTACACGACGAGGATCTTGCCGGTGCGCCGGTTGAGCAGCGCCTTGGCCCAGCCCGTCGGCAGGTGCTGCGCCTTCACCGAGTGCTCGCGGCTGATCGCGCCTTCGAGCCAGGCCTTCTCCTCGGCGCTCAGCCACTTGACCTCGCGCGGCCGGTTGGGCAGCACGTAGAACACCAGGACGCCGAGGACCACGGCCGGCACGGCTTCGAGCACGAACATCCACTGCCATCCGGCGTGGCCGAACCAGCCGTCGGTGGCCTGGATGATCCACGTCGACAGCGGCGCGCCGACCACGGTGGAGGCGGGGATCATCATGACGAAGAGGCCGATGAGCCGCGCGCGGTGCGCCGCGGGCAGCCAGATGGTGAAGTAGTAGATCACCCCCGGCAGAAAGCCCGCCTCGGCGGCGCCCAGCAGGAAGCGCAGCACGAAGAACTGGGTTTCCGTCTGCACGAAGGCGAAGCATCCGGACACGATGCCCCACAGGATCATCACGCGGCCGAAGGTGATGCGCGCGCCGTACTTCTGCAGCAGCACGTTGCTGGGCACCTCGAAGAAGAAGTAGCCCACGAAGAAGAGGCCCGCGCCGACGCCGAAGGCCGTGGCGGAAAGCCCCAGGTCCTTGTTCATGTGCAGCGCGGCGAAGCCGACGTTCACCCGATCGAGGAACGCGACGAAGAACAGCAGGCACAGGAAGGGAATCAGGCGGTACGTGATCTTGGAGATCACGCGTGTCTCGATGTCGTTTTTCATTTCTTTTCTTTGCGTCTTGTAGGTTCGGAGAGGCTGGCCGACTACCGCAGTTCCCGCCCGGCGTATTCGCCTTCGAGGATCATGTTCGGCCGCAGGAACATCGACAGCACCAGGGCGCCGTCGGGCGACCGGGCGATGTGCTGGTTGCCCTTCGGACGCCAGACGAAGTTGCCTTCGCGCACCTCGCCCTCGTCGTCGACGATGCTGCCGCTCAGCACATAGGTCTGCTCGATCTCGACGTGCTCGTGAAGCGGCAGCTGCGTGCCGGGCGCCCAGCGGAAGAGCGCTGTCATCAGCCCCGTCTCGGGCACGTCCAGCAGCACCTTCATGTCGATGCCGGGCGTGGGCGTGGGCTTCCAGGGCAGTGCCTCGACGTCGACGTAGCGCGACGCCAGGTCTCTCAAACCGGGATCGGTGTCCAGCGGACTCTTCATGCTCTTCAAACTCCTGCAGAGAAGCCGGCGCGCCGGCCAACCGCCGCGCTCGACCATGTTTCGCATATTGTGCGGTTGATCGTTTTTCGCATCTTATGCGATTTTTGTTTTTCAATCGGATGCGGGGAAACCCTGGCGGAGAGTCTCCCGTGCACGGGTGCCACCCGGCACCCGCATCGGCCGAAGCGAACGTGCGTGCCAAAATCGACGGAATGACAAGTCGTGATGCAGCATCACCCAGCAGCACATTTGCCAAGGGTCTGAGTGTTTTGGAGTTCTTCAAGGAAGGCCGCATCAGCGCCCACCTCGAGGACATCGTCGAGATGCTGGGCACCTCGAAGGCGACGGCGTACCGCTACCTCGGCACCTTGTGCGATGCGGGCCTGCTCGCGCCGACGACCGGTGGCGTCTATGTGCTGGGGCCGCGCATCATCGAGCTCGACCGGCTGATGCGCCGCAGCGATCCGCTGCTGCTGGCAGGCAGCAAGGTCATGCGCGAGGTCGGGGCGCGGCGCAAGCTCAACATGGTGCTGGCCAGCTTCTACCGCGACAGCATCATGTGCGTGGACATCACGTGGCCCGACCTTTCGATTCCAGCGAAGTTCGAGCGCGGCCGCCCGATGTCCCTGTTCAACGGCGCGATGGCCAAGATCATCCTCGCACACCTGTCGCAGTACCAGCTGCGCAACCTCGCGCTGCACCACATGGACGAGATCCGCGCGGCGGGCCTGGGCGACGACTGGACGGAGTTCAGGTCGCACATGGCCGACCTGGCGCGCCAGGGCTATGCCATCACGCGCGGCGAGATGATGCCCGGCGGCGCCGGCATCGCGGCCCCGATCTTCGACACCGAGCACAAGATCCTCGGGAGCATCACCATCGCCTTTCCGGAGTCGACGCTCGACGGCCCCGAGATCGACCGCCTCAAGCCCTGGATCGTCGATGCGGCCGCCCGCATCACCGCCATGATCGCGCAGGAGACGGACTCCCATTCGATCGAGGCGCCCGACGCCGCCGCGCCGGCCCCGGCTCGAAGCGCGGCGGCGTCGCGCAAGGCGCCCCGGCCCGCGACAGGTTCAGGCGCCAGGCGTTCCGGCGGCGGCAAGCGTTCGCCGAAGTAACGCGGCCTTCCCGCCTCAGCGCGGCGTGCGCGCCGAAGGGCCGACCCGGTCACGGGCATGGCCGGTGGCGGCGGCGGTGGGCGTGAACGGCGGCATCGCCCAGCCGCTCAAGCCTGCGTCGATCGGCTCGCCAGGCCAGTGAGAGCGCTACCCGGCCGCGGGCCGCGCGCGGTCCGGCCGGGTGTAGTCGCACACCCCCTCGGGGAAGATGCGCTTGAGCTGCGCGACCTGCTGCGCGCTGGGCGCCGCGCTGCCATAGGTGCCGTCGGCCAGCGCCTGGTCCACGGGCTTGAGCGCGCAGCGGTAGATGGCGCCCTCGATGGGCGCACCGGCCACGGTGCGTGAGGTGCCGTAGAGCGGGAAGGACTGCGCGCACGCGCCCAGGGGCCGGTTGTCCAGGATGCCGGCCCACACGCCCGCCCCCGCGCTCATGCGCTGGCCTTGCAGGTCGAAGCAGGCGTCCACCGCGTCGGCCGGCTTGTTGCCCGCGATGCCGCCCGCCGGGTTCTTGCGCATGTTCGCGAGCCACCGGTCCATCACGTCGAGCGCCTGCAGCGACTGGCTTGCCTTGGGCGTGCCGGGCGTGGTGTCGGTGAACCAGACGACCAGGTTGTCGCTGTGGCCCATCTTCTGCAGCACGCGCTGGCGCACGGCGAACGACTGGTGGCTGTTGTGCATGTCCAGCTCGCGCTCCAGGTACTGGCGGTGGTCGATGGCCGGCACGTCCAGGCGCCCCGTGAACACATGGCCCGAGGTGTAGGCCGCGCGCATCGCGATCGGGTCGCCCGCCGTGCGCGGGGCCGGCGCGTCGGCCGTGGCCAGGCGCATGTTGCGCACGCTCCACGGGTCGAAGTAGCCGGGCTGGCTCAGCGCCTTGGCCACCTCGGCCTGCGTGGTGCCGAAGAACGGGAAGCCCTCCTGCACCATGTCGCTCGGATGCTTCCAGCCGCCCACGTGCCAGTTCAGGTGCACGAACTCGTCCATCGTGATGTGGCCCGCGCGCAGCGACTTGAGGCCGTACTGAACGCCCACGTTGTCCCACGTCGGCCGCGCCGCGCCGGTGGCGTCGACGCCGTAGACGTTGCGCAGGTCGTCGTAGTGGGTCCAGCGGATCGCCGCGATGTCGCTCTGCGGCACGTACAGCTGCTGGTTGGGCGCCTGGCCGTACCAGGGGTTCATCGCCAGCGGCGTGAGGCCGCGCCAGGCCGGCACGCATTCGGTCGATCCCTTGGCGGTGCTGTAGCCCAGCGCGACCTTGAGCGGCGCGAGCGCGTCGTTCACGCGCGTGTTCGGGCCGCCGTCGGGGTTCTCCTCGGCGTTCATGCCCACCAGCCACGTGCGGTTCTTGGTCACGCGCCACTTGGCGTTGGTGCGATCGGTCGCGTCCATGTAGTGCTCGAGCAGTTCGCAGTCGCCCACGTGGATGGTCTGCGTGACCATGTCGGGATAGCTCTGCACCGGCAGCAGCCCGTCGAGCACGCCCGGGTTGTTCTGCGCGATCATGTATTGCTGGATCGCGCCGCCCGAGCCGCCCAGGCCGACGGTGTAGACCGGCACGCCGTAGCGCTCGATGAAGCGCTCCTTGGTCATCATCGCGGTCTCGCCGGCCAGGTTCATGTTGTAGTGCGTGCCGGTGTTGTTGCCGCTGGAGTGCACGATGGCCCAGCCGCGGCCGAGGATGTCCAGATTCATCGAGCCGCCGTGCACCGTGCCCTGGCTGTGGCCGATGGCCACCCCGCCCTGGAACCAGTACAGCAGCTTGCCGTTCCACAGCGAGGTGTCGCTCTGCGTGCGGTTGTCGGCCGCGGGCATGGGCGCGAGCATGGCGATGCTGTAGAGGAAGCGGTTGATGCTGCCGATCTCGCGCCGCACGACGAAGTCCACCTGGCGCCCGTCCGCGAGCGTCGCCTGGGACATGTCGGCGGGCCGCGAGCCGTCGCCCGGCAGCGGCTTGAGGCTGCCGGCCGTGCTGCGGTACTGGTAGCTCACGAAGGTCTCGATCGAGCAGTTCTGGCTGTAGCCCAGCAGCGTGCCCTGCGCGTCGCGCACCGGGTAGCCTGGCGGCGAGGCGGTGTCCACCAGCGGCTGCCGGGCCACCGCGTCCTGGATCGTGGTGCAGACGAACGGCGTCTGCTGCGGCCCGGTGAACATCGGGCCCGTGATCGGGTAGTTGGTCAGCGTGAGCTGGTCGCGCGGCTGGCCATTGCCGCTGCGATGGCGCACCTCCAGCGTGTTGGCGCCCAGCTTCAGGCCGCTGATCACGCCTTCGAGGCCGGTCGCGGTCTCGGCCAGCGTCGCATCCAGGCGGCTGCCGTTGAGCCACAGCTCCAGCTTGTCGCGCAAGCCCGGCGCCGCGCGCACTTCGATGCGCGCGTCGCCGCCCGAGACGTACTCGGGCGCGCTCGACAGCACGCGCAATCGCACGCTGTTGCCGTTGTCCTGATCGTTCTGCGCCTTCGACAGCGCCGTGGCGCCGCTGCTGTCGGCGCTGGCCTTGGCGCTGCCGGAGCCGGCGCCAAGGCCCGTTCCGGAGCTTGACCCGCCGCCCCCGCCACATGACGCCAGCAGCACTGCACAAGCGGCCCATACGGCCGCCAGACCTTTGGATGTCATTGCGTCTCCTCGGGCCCGCAGGCCCTTGTTGTCGTTGTCGGAGCCGGACGCGCCGGCCCTGCGCCGCGGATGGTCCCTGCCGGGACGCCGCGGCGCGAAGACTAGAGCTTTTGGGTTCGCTTGACCATAGGCCATTGGGGCTGCTTCGAGGCCGACGGGACAGAGATCGCGTGCTTCGCATATGCGAAGCACGAGCAAGCTGATGCGAAAAGCGAGCAAAGCCGTTCCTAGAATCTTTCGTCAGCCTTCCCTCTGACTTCGGTTCTCTTCTCGTGCATGCATTCCCTGCCGCCGTGATCGCGCGGCGCTCGCTTCCGCTCCTCGCGCTTGTGCTCGCCTGGCAATACGCCGTCCAGGCGCACGGCTGGGGCGACGGCTTCGTCCCCTCGCCGCTGGAGGTTCTCGCGGCCTGGCGCGAATGGATCTTCGGCAACGGCGCACGCTACTCGGGCAGCTGGGGCGCCTCGCTGCGCGACAGCGCCTCGCGGGTGCTGGCCGGCTTCGCGGCGGCGCTGGCCATCGGCGCGCCGCTGGGCATCGTGCTCGGCCGCTCGCGCCGGCTCTCGGATCTGATCGACCCGCTGGTGCAGCTGCTGCGGCCGATCCCGACCGCCTCGTGGATTCCCTTTTGCCTGATCTTCTTCGGCATCGGCAGCCAGGCGGCTGTGGCACTGGTGGGCATCGGCGCGTTCTTTCCGATCCTGCTGAACGCCACCGCCGGCGCGCGCGACGTGTCGCTGCTGCACCTGCGCAGCGCGCGCATGCTCGGCGCGACCCGCGCGCAGGTGCTGTGGCGCGTCGTGCTGCCGGCGGCGCTGCCCGCGCTGATCACCGGCGCCCGCGTGGCCATGGGGCTGGCCTGGATGCTGGTGGTCATCTCCGAGATGGTCGCGGTGAAGTCGGGCCTGGGCTACGAGCTGTGGGACGCCTACTACTACAACCGCATGGACGTCGTGGTGGCCGCGATGGCCACGGTGGGCGTGGCCGGCTACCTGTCGGACCGCGCGCTGCTGTGGGGCACGCGCCGCTTCCTGTTCTGGCGCGTGGACACCCGGCAATGAAGACCGACATCTCCCTCATGGCGCACGGCGAGCCCCGCACGTCCACCCCGGCCATCGACGTGCGCGGCCTGCGCAAGACCTATCCCGATCCGTCCGGCGAGGTCCGGGCCATCGACGGCATCGACCTCGCGCTCGGAGCGGGCGAATTCGTCTGCATCCTGGGGCCTTCGGGCTGCGGCAAGAGCTCGCTGCTGAACATCCTGGCCGGCTTCGAGAACGCGACCGAGGGCAGCGCGCTGCTGGGCGGCGTGCCGATCACCGGGCCGGCCCATGGCCAGGGCGTGGTGTTCCAGGACACGGCCGCGCTCTTTCCCTGGCTGAACGTGCGCGACAACGTGGGCTTCGGCCTTCGCAACGCGGCACTGTCGCGCGCCGGGCGCGCGGCCAAGGTCGACGAGGCCCTGCGCCTGGTCGGGCTGGAGGGCTTCGCGCGCAAGTGGCCGCACCAGCTCTCGGGCGGCATGCGGCAGCTGGTGTCGATCGCGCGGGTGCTGGTCACCGAAAGCCGGGTGCTGCTCATGGACGAACCCTTCGGCGCACTGGACGCGCTCACGCGCCAGCAGATGCACCGGCGCCTGATCGACATCTGGCGAGCCACCGGCGTCACGGTGCTGCTGATCACCCACAGCGTGGACGAGGCCCTGTACCTCGCCAATCGCGTGGTGGTGTTGAGCCCGCGCCCGGCGCGCGTCGCGCTGGAGATCGATGTTCCCCTTCCCTTCCCGCGCGAGACCACCGACGCGGAATTCAACCGGCTGAAGGCGCTCGCGCTGCGGCAACTCGGCTTCTGACCTCGAGGTTTTCATCACCATGCATCGACTCTTCTCCCTGCCGCTGGCCGTCGCGCTGTCGGCCGCCGTACTGGCCCATGCCCAGGATCTGCCCACCGTGAAGGTGGGCTACTTCTCGCAGCTGCATGACGCCGCGGTGCTCGACCTGGGCTCGGGCGAACTGGCCGGCAAGGCCCGATTCGAGTACGTCAAGTTCCAGCGCTACGCCGACGCCGCGATCGCGCTCGGCCGGGGCGACATCGACATCTCCTCGCTGGGCTACGCCAACGTGATCACCGAGGCGGCCAAGGGCACCGAGCCCAAGTTCAAGTTCGTGACGGGCCTGGCGCGCGGGGCGATCAACCTCGTGTGCCGCAACGACGTGAAGGTCGCCGGCTGGAGCGACCTGAAGGGCCGCACCGTCGGCGTGGTCGCGGGCTTTCCCGAGATCTTCCTGGACGATGCGCTGCGCTTCCACGGCCAGCGCGAGAGCGACGTGCGCAAGGTGAACTTCGCTGTCGCCGGCCCGCCGGTGCTGCAGGCCCTGCAGGAGCGCACCGCCGAGTGCGTCTCGGTGTTCGAGCCCTTCGGCGCCACCGCCGTGAGCGGCGGCTATGCCTACTACCCGCCCACCGACATCGGCCAGAACTCGTTCAAGGGCCTCAACAACGGCATCGCTGCCAACACCGAGTTCCTGGCGCGCCGGGGCGCGCTGGCGAAGGACATCGTCGCGGCGGCCAACCGCTCGACCGAGAAGTTCCGCGCCGACGAGGCGCAATGGGTGGCCTTCATGGCGAAGTCGCAAGGCATCGCCGAGCCGGTGGCACGCGTGGGCGTGAAGCGGGTGCAGCTCGACAGCGCCCTCTATCCCGCCGAGGCCCAGGTGCTGGCCGGCAACATGAAGGCCCTGGGCCTGCTCAAGGCCGAGCCCGAGCGCGCGCAACTGCAGCGCTTCTTCGCCGGCCCGCAGCCCTGAGCGGGAGCCGAAGCGATGAGCGCCACCGCCCGTTCCCTGCACGCTTCCGGCCCGCTGGTCGACGCCGCCTGGCTGGCCGAGCGCCTGGGCCAGACCGGCCTCGTGGTGCTGGACAGCACCACCAACATCCAGGCCGGTGCGAACGGGCACGAGCGCATCGTGCCGGACCGCGAGGCCTTCGCCGCGGCCCACATTCCGGGCGCGCGCTTCGTCGACCTGCAGGGCGAGCTGTCCGCGCCCGACGCGCCCTTCGCCTTCACGCTGCCCGACACCCGCGACCTGCAGCAGGGACTGCGCGCGCTCGGCGTGCGCCAGCACGACACGCTCGTGGTCTACAGCACCGGCAACCCCTGGTGGGCCACCCGCGTGTGGTGGACCCTGCAGGCGCACGGCCTGTCCCGGGTGCATGTGCTCGACGGGGGCCTGCGCCACTGGGCGGCCGCCGGCCTGCCGCTCGAAAGCGGCCCGGCGCGGCCCTGGCCCGCGGGTGACATCGTCGTGCCGCACGCGGACGCGTTCGCGCGCACCATCGACGCGGCGGCGCTGCAGGCGCGGCTCGGCGATGCGGACCTGCGCCTGGTCAACGCGCTGCCGCCCGACAAGTTCGCGGGCCGCACGCCGGTGCATGGCGGCCGCGCTGGTCACATCCCCGGGAGCCTGAACCTGCCGGCCGCCAGCCTGATCGATCCGGCCACGGGCCTGTTGCGGCCCGCGCCCGATCGCGAGGCGCTGCTGCGCGCGCAGGGACTGCTGGATGCCGGCAAGGAGGTCGTCGCCTACTGCGGCGGTGGCGTGTCCGCCACCCTGGTGCTGTTCGCGCTGGCGCTCGCCGGCCGCCACGACGCACGGCTCTACGACGCCTCGCTGGCCGAATGGGCGAAGCGCGCGGACCTGCCGATCGCCACGCTGCCATGAACGAACCCGACTTCGACGTGATCGTGGTCGGCGCCGGGCCCGCCGGGCTGACGCTGGCCAATCTCCTGGGCACGCAGGGCGTGCGCACGCTGCTGATCGAGAAGGACACGGGCCTGTCGGGCCAGCCCAAGGCGCTGAACATCGACGACGAGTTCTTCCGCCTGCTGGCCGCGGTCGGCCTGGGGCCCGCGGTCAGCGCGCATGCCAAGTTCCCCATCAGCTACGACTACGTCTCGCCGATCGGGCTGAACCTCGGCCATGTGCAGGGCCGCTGGACCGAGCACAACTTCCCCAACCGGGCGGCCACCTTCCAGCCGGAATTCGAGGCGATCCTCGCCGAGGGCGCGCGGGCCAGCGGCGCGGTGCAGCTGCGCTTCGACCGGGCGCTGGTGGCCTTCGAGCAGGACGCCCACGGCGTGCGCGCGACCGCGCGCGCGGCCGATGGCCGCGAGGAGCGGTACGCCGCGCGCTACCTGGTCGGCGCCGACGGCGCGCACAGCGCGTGCCGCCGGCTCCTGGGCCTCAGCTTCGACGAAGTCGATCCCTTCGACGTGCGGCACGTGGTGGTGGACGTGCGCGACGACATCGACCCCAGCCCGCTGGCGCTCACGCGCATGGGCTGGCGGCGCAACTTCTTCAGCATGCCGGCGCCGAACGGGCGGCGCTTCGAGTTCTCGCTGCGCGCGGGCGAGAGCGCCGAGTTCGCGCTGGCCGACGACACCCTGCGCCAATGGTTCCGCCCCTACCGCGACTACGACCGGCTGGACATCATCCGCAAGGTCGTCCACACGTTCCGGGCGCGCATCGTGCCGCGCCTGTCGGTGGGCCGCGTGTTCCTGATCGGCGATGCCGCGCACCTGATGCCGGTGTTCGGCTCACAAGGCATGAACAGCGGCGCGCGCGACGCCAACAACCTGGGCTGGAAACTGCTGCGGGTGCTGCGCCACGGCGCCGACCCGGCGGTGCTGGACAGCTATCACGCCGAACGCTGGGACGCGGTGCGCAAGACCGTGCGCATGGCCACCCTCAACGGCCGCCTGCAGGCGGTGAAGTCGCCGCCGATGTCGTTGCTGCGCGACCTGGTCTTCGGCGTGCTCAGGCTGGTGCCGCCGGCCAGCCGCTACATCCGCGAGATGCGCTACGTGCCGAAGGCCTTCCTGCGCTCGGCGCTCGTGAGCCCGGGCACGGAGACCGGCCGCGCGCACGAGCTGGTCGGCCGCCTGCTGCCGAACCCCGAGGTGCGCTTCGAAGGGCGCAAGGCCACACTGGACGAGGCCGCGGGCCTGCGCTTCGCCGTGATCGGCGTGGCCGGCGCGACGCCGCACGCCGGGGTGGACCGCATCGCCGCCGCGCTGGGCGCGGCGCGCATCGTGCTCGTGGCCGGCGAGGACGCCCCCCGCCCAGGCGCCGCGGGCGCCGCCATCGCCGCGAGCGCCGACGCGCGCGCCAGGCCCCTGCTGCAGCACTACGCGGGCCAATGGCTGCTGGTCCGGCCCGACCGCGTGGTGGCCTGCGCGGGCACGGCAGAGGCGTTCGTGCAGCGCGCGGAAGCACTGCTGCCGGCGCTGGGCGGCCGCTGAGCGGCGATCTCCTCGACCGACGGGTTTCCCCCGCCCCGCCGAAGGACCGCCGCACGCGGCCTCGAAAGGGGCCACCACTGCCGATCCCCGTTCATGCGCAGGCCCGCCCTCAATCCTGGCCGCGGGTTGCCGATAAGTCCGAATGGCGCCGCATGGCGCGCCCCGCATCCGCTCCGCCCTCGCGGGGCGGATTCCACCCATGACTGAAGGATTGGCAACTCGATGATGATTCCACACAACAAGAAGGGCTCGGCCCGACTCGCGCTGGGCACCCTGATGGTGGCTGCGCTCGCGGCCTGCGGCGGCGGCGGCGGAGGCGGGTACTTCCTGCCCGCGACCAGCACTCCCGCCGCCGACACCACCACGGTGACGGGCGTGGCCGCGGTCGGCAAGCCGATCGCCAACAGCACCGTGGAACTGAAGTGCGCTTCGGGCGCCACCGCTTCCGCGACCACCGACGCCGACGGCGCCTGGACCGCCTCGCTCAAGAGCACCGACTACCCCTGCGCGGCACGCGTGCCGTACGTGGACGCGGGCAACATCTACAGCTCGGTCTACGGCTCGATCGCCCCCATCCCCACGACGACGTGGCTGCATACCTTCGTGTCGGCCCCCGGCACGGCGAACATCACGCCGCTCACCGACCTCGTCGTCGGCGCCATCGCCCAGCAGGACCCGGCGGTCTGGTTCACCGCCGCGAACAACGGCACCCTGAGCGGCGCGATCACCCCGGGCGCCCTGGCCCATGCGCTCGCCCAGGTGCGGCAGGCGCTGGCCACGTTGCCCGGCCGGCTGACCCTCCTCGATGGCTTCGACCCCATCACCTCGCCGTTCAGCGCCAGGCCGGGCGACGCGGCCGATGGCTTCCTGGAAAGCTACGGCGCCGCGCTGAAGGCCCTCGGCCTGACGCTGTCGCAGGCGGCCACCCACGTGGCGGCCGGCCAGCAGCTGACGCAGGAAGCCTACGTGGCAACGGCCTTCACCACGCCGAACCTCACGGCGTTCCGCGTCGGCGCCGCATTGACCCTGCAAGGCCAGTACGCCGTGTCCATCCAGGACCCGAACCGCGGCACCACCTGGGCCACCGCCGCCATCGACTCCTCCACCGGCAATCTCAGCAGCGTCGAGCTTGGCCCGTACTACGGCGTCGCCGCCGTGGACCAGAACCGCGTGGTCGAGCTGTGCTCGATGAACGCGGGCACGCAGCGCAGCCAGTACGTCTTCGTGTCGGAACACCTGGAACCGGTGACCGATCCGACCGAGCTGCAGGGCGAGTACTTCACCGAGTACGAGAACTGCATCGAGACCGGCAAGTCCCGGTTCGAATCGGACGGCTCGTTCGTGTTCACGCCCAAGGGCGGAAGCGCCGATGCGCCTGACACCGAGGTCGCGCAGGCCTTCACCCCCGAAGGGGCCGTGAAGCAGGAGAACGGTGGCGTGTCCGTTCGCCACGCCAAGGCGTTCAAGTACACGATCGACGGCTACACGAAATACGTGTACGTCATGGTCAGCACCCGCCAGGGCTCGACCACGCCGGAACTCAACGGCGACACCGACTATGTCCTGATGGGTGTCTCGGAGATGCCGCGCTGACAGCTCGTTCGCGGCAGCCGAGGGGCGCAGCCGGCCCCCCGCGCGGGGGGCCGGCTGCGCCCTTTTTTTTGCAGTGCGGGCGGGACAGCCCCGCGGAACATGACGGCCATCAGCCGATCGTCATCAGCGAGGCGTTGCCGCCCGCGGCCGCCGTGTTGGTGCTGATCGCGCGCTCGACCACGAGACGCTCCCGGTCGTAGCGGGCGCGTGCAGCCTCGATCTCGTTCGAGGCCAGGCCCTGGACGGACACGATCGGCCCTTCGCGCGCGGCCAGCCGCCGGTTGAGCTCGCGCAGCGCGTCCGGGTCGCCCTCGAAGAGCGCGGCATGGAACTCGGCGGCGAGCGCGTCGGCCTCCGGGATCAGCGTCGCCTTCGGGCGGTCGGCCTCCGGCAGCTGCCCGGCGAAGGCTCGGGCGGCCGGGGTGTCGATCCACAGCGCGCGGTTGCCCGTGGCCGAGACCGCCTCCCACTGCGCCCGGGCGCCCGCGGCCGTGGCCGCGACGCAGAGCACCGTGCCGCGCGGCACCACGCTGTAGACGTTGCGCTCCCCCGTCGGCCCGGGCAGCACCGTGGGTTCGCCCAGGTGCAGCGCCCGCGGCGGGCGCTCGCGCAGCAGGCGGTACAGGTAGAGCGGGCCGCCCGCCTTGGGCCCCGTGCCCGACAGCCCTTCGCCGCCGAAAGGCTGCACGCCCACGACGGCGCCGACCACGTTGCGGTTCACGTACACGTTGCCGGCGCGGATGCGCAGGACCACCTGCGCGATCGTCTCGTCGATGCGCGTGTGCAGGCCGAAGGTCAGGCCGTAGCCCGTGGCGTTGATGGCATCGATCAGCGCGCCGAGGCTCTCGCGCGCATAGCGCACCACGTGCAGCACCGGCCCGAACACCTCGCGTTCGAGCTGCGCGGGGCTGTCGATCTCGATCAATGCGGGCGCCGCGAAGCTGCCCTGCGCGCAGGCGGGCGGCAGCGTCAGGCGCTCGACGCGGCAGCCGGCCGCGGCCATCGCGGCCACGTGCCGCTCGATGGTGTCGCGCGCGGCGTCGTCGATCAGCGGGCCGACGTCGGTGTCCAGCCGGTCGGGGTTGCCGACGGCCAGCTCGCGCATCGCGCCGCGCAGCATGGCGAGGATGCGGTCCGCGACGTCTTCCTGCAGGCACAAAAGCCGCAGCGCCGAGCAGCGCTGGCCCGCCGAATCGTAGGCCGACTGCAGCACGTCGAGCACCACCTGCTCGGGCAGGGCCGACGAGTCCACGACCATCGCGTTCTGCCCGCCGGTCTCGGCGATGAGCGGGATGGTCCGGCCGTGGTCGTCGAGCCGCTCGGCCAGGGTGCGCGCGATGAGCCGCGCCACGTCGGTCGAGCCGGTGAACATCACGCCGCGCACGCGCGCGTCGGCCACCAGGCGCGCGCCGACGGTCTCGCCGTCGCCAGGCAGCAGTTGCAGCGCGCCTTGCGGCACGCCCGAGGCATGCAGGATCTCGACCGCGCAGGCCGCCACCAGCGGCGTCTGTTCGGCCGGCTTGGCCAGCACCACGTTGCCGGCCGCCAGGGCCGCGGCCACCTGGCCCGTGAAGATCGCGAGCGGAAAGTTCCACGGGCTGATGCAGAGCACCGGCCCCAGCGGCCGCTCCAGCCCGCCGCCCAGTTCCAGCCGCGCCTGCGCGGCGTAGTAGCGCAGGAAGTCGACGGCCTCGCGCACCTCGGCGATCGCGTTGGGCAGCGTCTTGCCGGCCTCGCGCACGATCACGCCGAGCAGCATCTGCATCTGCGTCTCGAGCGCGTCGGCCGCCCGCTCGAGGCAGCGCGCGCGCTCGCCGGCCGGCGTCGATTGCCAGATGGGCGCCTCGGCGGCCGCGGCCGCCAGGGCCGCGTCGGCCTCCTCGGCCGAGGCTTCCATCACGTGTCCCACCACGTCGCGGCGGTCCGCCGGATTGCGCACGGCCTGGGCCCGCTCCGACGCCCAGGTGCTTCCGGTCGGCAGGGCCTGCCATTCGCGCCCGGTGCTGCCGAGCAGGGCCGTCGCCAGCGACGCGAGCCGCTGCTCGTTCGTCAGGTCGATGCCGGCGGAGTTCAGGCGGCCCGCGTCGCCACCGGCGCGGTACAGCGCGCGCGGCAACGGAATGCGCTCGTGCGGCGCCCCCAGCGGCGCGATGCGCTCGGCGGCCGCGACCGGGTCGCCCACCAGGGCCTCGACCGGCACGCGCGGATCGGCAAGCTGGTTCACGAACGACGTGTTGGCCCCGTTCTCGAGCAGGCGGCGCACCAGGTAGGCGAGCAGCGTCTCGTGCGTGCCCACGGGCGCGTAGATGCGGCACGGCCGCGCGAGCCCGCCGTCGGACACCGGCCCGATCACATGCTCGTACAGCGGCTCGCCCATGCCGTGCAGGCACTGGAACTCGTACTGGCCGGGGTAGTAGCTGTGGCCGGCCATGTGGTAGATCGCGGCCAGCGTGTGGGCGTTGTGGGTCGCGAACTGCGGATAGATGGCCTGCGGCTGCCCGAGCAGCCTGCGCGCGCAGGCGAGGTAGGAGACGTCGGTGTGTACCTTGCGCGTGAAGACCGGGTAGTCCTCCAGGCCGTCGACCTGCGCGCGCTTGATCTCGCTGTCCCAGTAGGCCCCCTTGACCAGCCGCACCATCAGGCGCCGGCCGCTGCGCTGGGCGAGTTCGATCAGGTGGTCGATGACGAAGAGGCAGCGCTTCTGGTAGGCCTGCACCACGAAGCCGACGCCGTCCCAGCCCTGCAGATCGGCGTCGAAGCACAGCGCCTCGAGCAGGTCGAGCGACAGCTCCAGCCGGTCGGCTTCCTCGGCGTCGATATTGAGGCCGATGTCGTAGCGGCGCGCGAGCAGGGCCAGCGCGCGCACGCGCGGCAGCAGTTCGGCCATCACCCGCTCGTGCTGGGCGCGCGCGTAGCGCGGGTGCAGCGCCGACAGCTTGATCGAGATGCCCGGCCCTTCGTAGATGCCGCGCCCGGCGCTCGCGCGGCCGATGGCGTGGAGGGCCTGCTCGTACAGCGCGAAGTAGCGCTGCGCGTCTTCCGCCGTGGTGGCGGCCTCGCCCAGCATGTCGTACGAGTAACGGAAGCCCTTCTGCTCGTGCCTGCGGCTGTTGGCGAGGGCGGACGAGATCGACTCGCCCGTGACGAACTGCTCGCCCATCACCCGCATCGCCGAGTCCACGCCCTTGCGGATCAGCGGCTCGCCGCCCTTGCCGATCAGCCGCGTCAGCGCCGACGACAGCGTCCGCTCGCTGCTGGTCGACACCAGCTTGCCGGTGAGCAGCAAGCCCCACGCGGCGGCATTGACGAACAGCGAGGGCGAGTGGCCGATGTGGGCCTGCCAGTCGCCCTGGCTGATCTTGTCGCGGATCAGCGCATCGCGCGTGGCGCGGTCGGGGATGCGCAGCAGGGCCTCGGCCAGGCACATCAGGGCCACGCCCTCCTGGCTGGACAGCGAGAACTCCTGCAGCAGGCCCTCGACCCCGCTGCTGCCGGCGCGCTCGCGCAGCGCGCCCACCAGCTTGCGTGCCAGTTCGCCGGTCCTGGCCGTCACGGCGGCGGGCTGGCGCGCCTGGCCGATGAGCAGCGGCACGCACTCGGGTTCGGGGCGCCGGTACGCGGCCGTGATGGCCGCGCGACGGACCGACTGCGGCGCCACGCCCTGCGCGAACGCCAGGAAGGGTTGCACCGCGACCGACCCACTGAAGATCTCGGTGAGACTCATGCTTCGGTCGACTCGCGGCGTGCGGGTTGCACTTTTTCGAAGTGAAGGTGCAACCCTATTGCAATCCGCGTGCCTACCGGCTTGGGAGTTCCACCGATGAACAGCCTCCGGGGGCGGCCCCGGTCCGCGATGCGCGCGCCCGTCTCCGCGTTTCTCATGATTCGCGGTTGAGCTGCATTTTGTTACTTTGCGTGAGTTTTCTTGTGAGAAGTCCAGATTTGGTCTGGGCTACCAAGAAAGGTCCTCACAAAGAGGACCATGGCGTCGCAATTACAACGAGGAGAAGACCCATGATTTCAGCAAAGCGCGGGCGCATTGCCCTCCTGGCCCTGGCCACGACCCTGATCTCGGCGTGCGGTGGGGGCGGCGGTTCATCCGGCGCACCGGTGGCCCTGGGGGCGAACGGAAGTGCAAGCCCCTCGGCCTCGCAACCGTCGCAGCAGCAGGCCCCGTCGCTCAGCGCCAACCAGCAGGCCTTCGAGAACCTGATCCTCGCGCCGAGCGCGGGCAGCTATCAGCTGATCTGGAACCTGAACTACTCCGGCGGGCAGACCAGTGGCACGAACTTCGCGGAATCCGGCTCCGCGGTCATGGCCGCTTCGCCGCTCACGAATGGCCCGCAGACGACCCAGCAGACGGCGGCGCAGAACCTGGCCAGCACGCTCGCCCTGGTCTCACCGGGAGAGACGCGCGTCCTGAAGAATGGTGCCATCCTGGTTTCGCCTTTCATCAGCGCCTCCACGGTGAGCTACGTCGGCGGCGACGTGCAGATCAACCGGCTGGCCGGCGACAACCGCACGGTGATCTTCTCGGGGATCCGCAGCAACTACGAGACCGTGGCGCTGACCGGCGCCATGACCGCCACCTCGCCGGACTTCGCCCACTTCCACAACTCGTTCTTCTCCAACCCGGCCGTCCTGAAGCCCACGGCGACCTGGGCCGCGGGCGCGAGCTACATCAAGTTCACGGAAACGGCCCTGGGCGATCGCTACTACGCTCACGACTGCGCGGCCACCACGACCGACGCCAACATCTCGGCCTGCGCGACGAACGCGACACTGGCCGACGTGCTGACGCCCGGCATCACGTCACCCAGCGACGCGGTCACCTACCTCATGTCCGACGGAACCGTGCGCATGATCGACGGCGTCAAGGTCTGGGTCGCCAATGCACCGCGCCCGCGGTCGGCCACGCTGAGCATGACGGTCCAGTACAGGGTCTACTTCGAGCTCAATGGGAACGTCTACACCGGCGCGCTCGTCAAGGACGGCACGCCGCTCGGGGGCAGCTACTACGTGTCCAACCCCGGCGGCGCGACGGTGACCGACCGGCTCACGTTCCTGCCGTTCCATGTCCGCATGAACAAGGCGGCCCGCGACAGCCTGGCGGCGGCGATGGCCATCTGAGGCGGCTCCTCCCGGCGCGCACGGCCGGGAAGCTTCTCTTTACAGCGGCGGATCTCCTGCCCTAACTTGGCACGCCACCAAGAGGGAAGAGGAGACACCCATGCCACGTTGCCGCGGGGCTCGCATGCGCCACCCGTCGCTGGCGCTCGTCGCGACCGTCCCGCTCGCGCTTTGCGGCAGTCCCCGAAGCCTCGCCCAGTCGCAGGCACCGGTTGGCGAACTCCCGACGATCACGGTCGTCGCGCCCACCCCGCTGCCGGGCCTGGACGTGCCGAAGGACCAGGTGCCCGCCAACGTGCAAAGCGCCACCGGCGCGGACATCGAGCGTTCGCATGCGCTGGATCTCCCCGGCTTCCTCGCGCGCGGCATGAACGGCGTGACGGTCAACGAGATCCAGGGCAACCCGTTCCAGGTCGACGTCAACTACCGCGGCTTCACGGCCTCGCCGCTGCTCGGCACGCCCCAGGGGCTGTCCGTCTACCTGGACGGCGTGCGCCTGAACCAGCCCTTCGGCGACGTCGTGAGCTGGGACCTGATTCCGCAGAGCGTGATCCAGAACGTGGTGCTGATGCCCGGGAGCAATCCGCTGTTCGGCCTGAACACGCTCGGCGGCGCGCTCTCGGTGCGCACCAAGGACGGCTTCACGAGCCCGGGCACGTCGTTGCAGATGCTCGGCGGCAGCAACGGCCGCATCGCGGGCGAGTTCGAGACCGGCGGCAGCCGCGAAGACGGCGTGAACTGGTACGTCGCGGGCAACCGCTACCACGAGAGCGGCTGGCGCCCATCGTCGCCCAGCGACCTGCGGCAGCTCTTCGCAAAGCTCGGCCAGCGCTCGCGCGACACCGAGCTGTCCCTCACGGCGGCCTATGCCGACAACGACCTCACGGGCAACGGCTTGCAGGAGCAGCACGCCCTGCAGCGCGACTGGAAGAGCATCTACACGATCCCCGACCAGACACACAACCGCTCGGTCTTCCTGAACCTGCAGGGCAGCCACGACATCGGCGACAGGCTGCGCTTCACGGGGAACGCCTACTGGCGCGACATCCGGGCCGGCACGCTCAACGGCGACGTCAACGACGGCTCGCTCGGCGAATCGCTCTACCAGCCCAGCGCGGCCGAGCGCGCGGCGCTCGCACGCGCCGGCTTCACGGGCTTTCCCGCCAGCGGCGAGACGCAGGCCAACACGCCCTTCCCGCGCTGGCGCTGCATCGCCAACGTGCTCACGAACGACGAGCCCAACGAGAAATGCAACGGGCTGCACAACCGCACCCGCACCGAGCAGCACAACCAGGGCCTCGCGGGCCAATTCACGGCGTGGGTGGAAACCGGCGGCATCGCTCATCAGGTGGTCTTCGGCGGCGCCTACGACGCGAGCCGGATCGGCTTCGACCAGAGCGCGCAGTTCGGCTTCGTCAACCCGGACCGCACGATCACGCCGCTGGCTGGCCCCGGCGCCTTCGCCGACGGCACGCAGAATTCCGAGAACGCCTTCGATGCGCGCGTGGGCCTGTCGAGCCGGTCGCGCACCTGGAGCCTCTACGCGAGCGACATCGTCGAGCTCAGCGAGGCGGCGCACCTCACGCTGTCAGGGCGATACAACCACACGAGGATCGAGAACGTCGACTGGATCACACCCGGCCCGGCCCCCGGATCGCTCACGGGCGACCACGGCTTCAGCCGCCTGAACCCGGCCATCGGCCTGAGCTTCGCGGCCGCCGAGGCGCTGACGCTCTACGCGGGCGCGAACCAGGGCAGCCGCGCACCCACCGCGATCGAACTCGGCTGCGCCGACCCCGCGATGCCCTGCCGGCTGCCGAATTCCCTGGCCGGCGATCCGCCGCTCAAGCAGGTCGTCACCACCACCTTCGAGGCCGGCCTGCGCGGCGGCTGGCAGCGCAGCGCGACCTGGAACCTGGGCGTGTTCCGCTCGGACAACAGGGACGACCTCCTGTTCGTGTCGGACAACGCGAGCGGCTTCGGCTACTTCAAGAACTTCGGCAAGACGCGGCGCCAGGGCATCGAGGCAGGGCTGACGGCGCTGCCCGCGCGGGGGTGGACCTTCGGCGCCAACCTCGCGCTGCTCGATGCCACGTTCCGCAGCGCCGAGACCATCGACGGCTCGGGCAACAGCAGCAACAGCGCGGCGCTCGCCGGCGCGCCGGGCACGGAGGGCACGATCGCGATCCGGCCCGGGGACCGCCTTGCGCTGCTGCCGCGCCGCGTGCTCAAGCTCGCGGCCGGCTGGGAGCCGAATGCGCGCTGGGGCTTCAACCTCGACATGGTGGCCTCCAGCGGATCGAACGTGCGCGGCAACGAGAACGGCCTTCACGCGCCCGACGGCCTCTACTACACCGGCGAGGGACGCACCGGCGGTTACGCGGTGTTCAACCTCGGCGCCGACTTCAGGCCGCGCCCCGGGCTGAAGTTCTTCGTGGAGGTCAACAACCTGTTCGACCGCAGGTACACGACCGGCGGGCAACTCGGCGCCAACGCCTTCTCGCCCACCGGTGCCTTCGTCGCACGGCCCTTCCCGGCCAACGCGAACGGCGACTTCCCGCTCGTGCGAGCGACCTTCCTCGCACCCGGCGCGCCGCGCACCGCATGGATCGGCGTGCGCTACACCTTCGGGGCCTGAAGTGCCGAATGCGTTCGCGGTCCTGCCCCGCCCTGCAGTGGCCGGGGATGTTGCCGCAACGCAGCAAAAAGAGCCGAATGCCCTCCGAAAGCACTCCAGTTGGGCATCGGGCCGGATCGCTCGTCTTACGATCGTGGTGACCATTGGGGCCCGGGAATGCGGGCATTGATCTTGAGACAACTACGAATAACAGGTCCGCGGGGAGCCGCCTACAGCCTGGGCGAGCCGATGCTCGTCCACGATGGCGAGCGTCTCATCTGCACGCTGGATCGCGTGCCGGTGAGCCCCGCGGGGAACGAGATCCACATCGAACACCCCCGGCCCTCCATGAAGGGGCGCGAGGAGGAGGCCCGTCACCTCAGCCGGCTGGTGTTCCTGGAGATCTGCGCGTTCGTCGCGGAGACCTTCGAGCAGGTGCAGGCCGTGAGTTTCGCCTTCTCGAGGCCGCTGCCGCTCCTGCAGGGAGGGGCACGCGATGCCGCCGATCGCGCGGAGATCATGCATCGGATCGGCATCGACAACGTCCAGGTCGCACCCATGCCGTCGAGCATGCCCGGGCATTTCATCGTCACGGGGGTCTGGGTCTACTCCGAACGCAACCTGGCCGCACTCAACGAAGTTCTGAGCGAGCTGCGGGCCCTCTACCGGGACCGCCCCATCGGAACGGACCCTCGCGGCGGAACAGGCGTGGTTCGCCGCCTTCTCGCGCGCTGGCGAACCGGGGCGTGACTCAGCCCGCGGCGGACGGCGCCTGCGCCGGTGCCGCGGCCCGCTTGTCCAGGCCCGCCCGCGCCCAGCCCCTGCTCGACCCACACGGCCGCCACGTTGGAAAACCCCGACTGACCGGGGCCCGCGCGGGACCTCGCGCATCGCCGTTCGCTAGGATTCAAGGCTCGACCACGAACCCGCCGACGGCACCCCATGCGCGACCTGACAGCCCCTCCACACGCCGCTCGCGACGAGCGCACTCCGCCCGCCCGGACGCGGCGGGCCCCGCGGGGCCTCTCGTGAGCGCCCGGACCGCCATCGTCATTCTCGGCATGCACCGCAGCGGCACCTCCGCGCTCGCGCGGGTGGTCAGCCTGCTGGGCGCGTCGCTGCCGCGGCACCTGGTCCCGGCGGGGCTGGGCAACGAACTGGGGCACTGGGAGCCGGAAGCGGCGGTCGCGCTCAACGACCGCGTGCTGGCGGCGGCGGGCACCACGGTCAACGGCCTGGGCGGCCCACCCGACGCCTGGTTCGAGACGCCCGCGGCGCAAGACTTCCTGGCGCCGATGCGGGAGATGATCGAGGCCGAATTCGCGGACCAGACGCTGTTCGTGTTCAAGGATCCGCGCAGCGCGCTGGTGTTCCCGCTGTGGCGTCGCGCGCTGGCGGATCTGGGGGTGCGATGCCTGCCGGTGGTGATGCTGCGCGAGCCCGTCGAGGCGGCGGCTTCGCTGGTGGCGCGCCAGCACCGCGCGGTGCCCTGGCAGCCCTGGACCCTGGACCGCGCGGGCCTGCTGTGGCTGCGCTACACGCTTGCCGCCGAGCGCCACACGCGCGGCGGCGTGCGCGCCTTCTGCAGCTATGCGGGGCTGCTGGACGACTGGCGGGGCGTGGCGCTCCACCTGGCCGATCGGCTCGGTGTCGCGTGGCCACGCCCGCTGGCCGAGGCCGCGCCGGAGATCGAGGCCTTCCTGGACGCCGGCCGTCGTCACCAGCATGCGCAGCGGGTGCCCGGGGGCCGCGAGGGCATCTGGCCGTTCTGGATCGCTCCCGCTTTCGAAGCCCTGCGCCACGGCGAGCCGGAGGCGGCGGTGCTGGACGGCATAGCACGATCGTTCGCGGACGTGTGCGCGGCGATCGCGCCGGCCGCGGAGTCCGCCCGCACGCCGGCGGTCGCCGCCGCGCCGGCCGTCGCCGTGCCTCGGGCGGCGTGCGGCCAGCCCCGCGTGTGCATCGTCGCCAACGCCGCCATGCTCGACGCCGATCGGATCGGCCCCCTGTCGAGCGTGCTCGAAGGCCTGGCCGGCGCCGGGGCGCACCTCACGCTCGTGCCCTGCGGGGACTTTCCCGGAACGACGCGCCAGACGCTGGCGGCGCTCGCCGAGCGGCACGCGGTCGACATCGAACCCTGCGACGACAACGCACAGCCGGTCGAGCCTGCGTTCCTGAGGCCCGCCATCGCGGTGTTCCGCCATCTGCGCGCAAGGGCTTTCGATGCCATCCTGTTCCCGGACCACGGCGGCCCGGGCCATGCGTGCATCGTCGCCAAGCAGGCCGGCCTGGCCTTCGCGGAGACGACCCTCGCGATCCTCGCGGGCGGCGGCAGCCGATGGCAGCGCGAACGCGAACGGCGCTTCCCGGGCAATCTCGTGACGCTGTCCGTCGAACACATCGAGCAGAGGGCCGTCGAGGGCGCCGACAGGGTCCTCGTGCCGTCGCAGGAGATCGCGCAGTGGATGCACAACGCCGGCTGGCGCTGGCGCGACTCGGAAGACCTCGCCCCGGCCTGCGATCTGCGCCGCGACGTGGCTGCCCTCCTGCGGCCGGACGGCGTGCAGGCGCCACGCGCCGCGTCCGCGTCGCCGACGGCCGGCGTCACCGTCGTGATCACGCATTTCGAACGGCCGCAACTGCTCGATCAGAACCTGCAGGCGCTCCTGCGGCAGACCGACCGCGACTTCTCGGTGCTCGTGGTCGACGATGGAAGCCGCGGCGCCGACGCGCTGCACTACCTCGCGGGGATCGAGGAACGGTATCGCGGCCTGGGCCTGCGGCTGCTGCGGCAGCCCAACCGCTACCTGGGCGCGGCGCGCAATGCAGGCATTCGCGCCGCGACCACGGAGTTCGTGATCCTCCTGGACGACGACAACCTGGCCTTCCCGGCCCTGGTCGCGACGCTGCGGCAGGCCGCGCACGCGCTGCAGGCGGACATCGTCACCTGCGGCGTCCGCCACTTCCATGACGCCACCGGCACACCGGAAGCCGCGCCGGACGGGCAGGGCCCGGACCAGTTCTTCGCCGGCGGCCCCCTGCTCGTCGGCGCGGTCCACAACTGCTTCGGCGACGCGTCCGGGATCTATCGCCGCGCGATCTTCGAGCGCCTGGGCGGCTTCCACGAACAGCGCGGCGTCACCTACGAGGACTGGCAGCTGCACCTGCGGGCGGCCGCGTCGCGCCTGCGGCTGGCCAGCCTGCCCGAGCCGCTCGTCTGGTACCGGGTGCGCGCGGGGAGCATGCTGCGCACCACGCATCGCCACGACAACGCCCGGGTGATCGCGTCCGCGGTGCGAGAGTTGCCGTGCGCGGCGCTGGAACCGCTGGCGGACTTCCTGATCGGCCAGGAGGACGAGCGCGTGCGCCTGAACCTCAACGCGGAAGCGATCCGGGCGGCGTCCGCCGCCCAGGCCGCCGCGCTGGCCGAGAACGGCATGGCCGCCCGGCAGCACGCGCAGGCGCTCGAGCAATTGGTGGCCGTGAGGACCGAGGATGCGCGCACCGCCGAGCGCTATGCGCAGTCCCTGGAGGCGGCATTGGCGCAGGCCCGGGACGCGCGCGACACGGCGGCCGGATATGCGCGCAGCCTCGAGGCGGCGCGGGTCGAGGCCGAGACCTACGCGCGCCACCTCGAGGCGGAACTCGCGCGATGGCGCGAACCGGAGCGGCGGGGTCCCGGCGCCGGCGCGTAGGACGCCCCACCCGGCCGGGCGAGGCCGCACGAACCCCTAGAATGCGCGCCTCTTCCAAGTCAACCAGAGAACGATGCGCCTCGCCTCGATGAGTGAACCCGGTTTCGATCACGAGCCCGCCATCTTCACCATCGCCGCGAGCAACTACCTGGCCCAGGCCAGCGTCCTCGGTGCGTCGATCGGCGAGCACCACCCCGGCCAGCGGCTCGTCGTCTTCCTGCTCGATGCGCTCCCCGAGGGCGTGTCGCTGCCCGACCACCTCGTCATCGTTCCGGCCGAGCGCGCCTTCGAGCGTCGCGAATGGAATCACCGGCGGGCGCACTACGACATCCTCGAGTTCGCCACGAGCGTGAAGCCCGCGTGCTTCCGCTTCCTGTTCGACCGCGGGGCGCGGCGGGCGATCTACCTGGACCCCGACATCCGCGTCTACCAGCGGCTCGACCTCTTCTGGCGCGGCGACGAATCGGATGACGCGCTGGTGCTGACGCCGCACCTCCTCAGCCCGCTGCCGGACGACGGCTTGCAGCCCGACGACCTCGCGATCCTGCGCGCCGGCATGTACAACCTGGGCTTCGCGGCGCTGCGCGACACGCCGCAGGCGCGCGCGCTGCTCGACTGGTGGGACGCGAAGCTCCATCGCCACTGCCTGCACGATGTGCGCGAAGGCGTCTTCACCGACCAGAAGTGGATGGACTACGCCCCGCTGCTGGTGCGCAACAGCGCGGTGCTGGAACACCCCGGCTTCAACGTCGCCTACTGGAACCTGCACGAACGCACCCCCCGCCATGTCGGCGGCCGCTGGCAGGTCGAGAGCCGCGAGGGCGAGCACCGCGACCTGATCTTCTTCCACTTCAGCGGCTTCACGCCCGGACAGCAGAGGATCTCGAAACACGAGACCCGGTTCGGCAGGCGTGCGCCGGGCGATGCGCCGCGATTGCTCGAGGACTACGCGAACGCGCTCGTGCAGGCCGGCGCCGAGGCCTTCCGCGCGATCGAGGCGCCGCGCGCCGCGTTCCGCGACGGCACCGCATGGGACGCCATCTGCCGCGCGCTGTACCGCCAGGCGGTGGCCGAAGGCCGCGACCTGGGCGATCCCCTCGAAGACCCCGGCGTCCTGGACTGGGCCATGGCGACCGCGCCCGGCGACCACGTCCCGCGCTACGTGCGGCAACTGCTGCGCCTGCGGGTCGATGTCGCCGCCGCCTACGACGACGGCCGCGATGCGGGCGGGCTGTCGTCATGGATGCGCGGCTCGGGCGTCGCGGAGGCCGGCCTCTCCCCCCGCCTGGTGGAGCGCATCGCGGGCGCGGTCGCCCGGGGCGCGCCGAGCGTCAACTACGTCGGCTACCTGCGCTCGCACCTCGGTGTCGGCGAGGCGGCGCGGCAGAGCATCGCCGCGCTGCACGCCGCGGGTGTCGCGGTGCGCACGCACGACATTTCGGCCGCCGCCGCGGCGCCGATGGGCGACTATGCCGTCGCCACCGCGCGGGAGATGCAGGTCGCGCCGATCACCCTTCTCGGCTGCAACGCGGATGTCCTGCCGGGCGTGCTGGCGGCGCTGCCGCGCCCGTTGGCCGACAGCTATCGCATCGGCTGCTGGTACTGGGAGACGCCGGAGTTCCCCGAGGCCTGGACGAATCGCTTCGACCTGGTGGACGAGATCTGGGTCGCGACGCAATTCGTCGCCGATGCGATCCGGGCCAAGGCGACCGTGCCGGTGCTGGTGATGCCGCCCATGGTGCGACCGCCCCGCGCCCGGCGCGACCGCGCATGGCTGGCAAGGCACCTGCCCGAGGTCACGGAAGAGGAATTCGTCTTTCTCTTCCAATTCGACGCCGCGTCGGTCAGCTTCCGCAAGAACCCCGAGGGCGTGATCGCGGCCTTCACCCAGGCGTTCTCGCCGCACGAGCCGGTGCGCCTCGTGCTCAAGCTGCTCAACGGGCACGCCGAGCCCGGCCTCGTGGACCGCCTGCGCAGCGCGGCGGCCGGCCAGCGGATCTCGGTCTTCGACGAAGCCCTGGGCAGCGGCGACAACCTGCGCCTCGTCGCGAGCGCCGACAGCTTCGTCTCGCTGCACCGCGCCGAGGGCTTCGGCCTGTCCATTGCCGAGGCCATGGCTCACGGGCTGCCGGTCGTGGCGACCGGCTGGAGCGGCAACGCCGACTTCACCACCGCCGACAACGCGGCGCTCGTTCCCTACGACCTCGTCGCCGCCACGCGCGCGCACGGTCCGTATCCGGCGGGCACGCTCTGGGCGGAGCCGCGGCTGGACGCGGCCGCGCATCTGATGCGCCGGGTCTGGACCGACAAGGCCTGGCGCGCGGCGATCGGCCGGGCCGGCGCGGAGACGGTGGCGCGCCTCTACGGCGAGGCCGCTGTCGGCGGCGCGATGCGCGAGCGCCTCCTGCGCATCGAGCGCTCGGCGCGCCTGCACCTGCGGCGCCAGGGCGGGGCTGCGGCGCCCTCCTCGCACGCCCGCGGCGCCCCCGCACCGCTGCCCACCCGATCGTCCGCCGCGCGGCTCGCCACCGACATGCTGCGCTTCCCGGGCTACTACATGGCACGGCTGCCCCGGGTGCCTGCCATCGTGTGGCGCATGGGGATCACCGACACGCTGACCCTGGCCCAAGGGGTGGCCGCGGGGCCGAACGAGATCAAGCAGCAATACCGCATCGGTGCACTCCTGAACAGCCTCATGGCGCGCTGGCGCCGCTGGCGCCATGCCCGCCGGCTGCGCCACGATCCGCCGGGGCTGCGATGAACACGCGGCCGGAGAGGCCCTCGGCATGCTGAGGCGCCTGTTGAAGGACATCGGCCGCGCGACGGAGGACGGCGGCGATGCGGCGGCCTGCCGCTACGCGCTGGGAAGCGGCGCGGAACTCCGGCTGTCGCTGCTGGCCTTCGCGCGGGAACCCCAGGTCGGCGTGCCGATCGGCGTGCGGCTCGCCTGCCGCAACACGGGCCGGCACCCATCGCCGCCCGCGCGGCTGCTGCTGCGCTGGACCCTCGCCGACGCGAATCCGGAAGTGGAGGTCGCGCGGCAGCCGTTGATGGCGATCCCGCCGCTGGCGCCGGGGGACGACACGACCTTGCATGCCGAGATCGCCGCGCCCATCAACAGTTCGCTCGACGTGCGCATCGGCCTCCTGCTGGAGACGCCGGAGGGCAAGCCCTGGGCGCCGCAGGGGGCCTGCATCGGCTTGCGCAGGCGGCTGTCGGGCGGCACAGCGGGGGTCGACTTCGACTATCGGGACGCCTATGCGAAGGCGGACCTCGAGCGGGACTGGTGGTCCATCGTCGGCCCCGCCACGCGCGAGGAGTACGAGGCCCAGGGGCGCGCCAAGCTGGCGAGGCTGCAGCAGCTCGGGCTGCGCGCCGATGCGCGCATCCTCGACATCGGCTGCGGCACCGGCCAGCTGACCGAGCCGCTGTCGGCGGCCCTGTCGCCGGGGGGCGCCTATGTCGGCACCGACATCGCCGAGGAAGCGGTCGCCTTCTGCAGGCGGCGCTTTCCCCAGGCGAATTTCCGTTTCCTGCGCAACGAGGCGACCCGCCTTCCCCTCGAAGGCGAGGTCTTCGACCTCATCTATCTGGCCTCCGTCTTCACCCACCTGGGGCTCGGCGAGATCCAGGGGATGCTGGCGGAGATCCACCGTCTCCTGGCCACGCAAGGCTGGGTGCTGGCCGATGCCTTCGTCTCGCCGGCGGTCGCGCTCCAGGACGGCAACCGCAGCATGATGATCATCAACGAACCGGCGCTCCAGGCGGCCTTCGAGGCGGCGGGCTTCACCTGGCAGGAGGCCGGCGCGGCGGCGTGGAACGCGCACTGCCGCCGTGTGGCCTACAGGCTGTCGCGGCGATGATGAAGCGCGCCACGGACGCTCCCCCGGCGCCCCCCACGGGGGCGCGCGGCGCGAACGCCGGCTGGCGCGACATCGTCATCGCGCTCTTCATCGGGCTGTTCAGCTTCGCCGTGTACAACGCCAACCTGCGCGCGATGCCGGCGGCCGATACCTATGCGGCACGCTACCTGCCGTTCTCGATCCTGCGCCACCACACCGTGCTCCTCGACCCGATCGTGGACACCGTCGCCCAGGGCCGGCAGGCTCCGCTGGAACGGGGCCACCACACCTCGGCCTTCTGGATCACGCGCGGGCAGGACGGCCACCAAGTGTCGACCTATCCCGTCCTCCTGCCGGTCGTCATCGCGCCGCTCTATGTGCCCGCGGTCGCCTACCTCGATGCGCGCGGCTGGGACCCCCACCTCTTCGACCACGTCGCGCGGCTCATGGAGAAGCTGGTCGCGTCGCTGATCGCCGCGGCGTCGGCCGGCCTGCTCTACCTGCTGCTGCGGCGGCGCGGGCCGCCCGCCATGGCCTGCGGCCTGAGCCTCGTCTACGCTTTCGGCACCACCACCTGGGCGATCAGCAGCCAGGCGCTCTGGGTGCATGGGCTGGCGCAGCTTCTCGTGGTCGCGGCGATGCTGCTGCTGACCGGCCCGCGCACCGCCCTGCGCGTGGCCGTGGCCGGCCTGCTGTGCGGCATGATGGCCGCGAACCGGCCGCCCGATGCCATCCTCGGGGCGGCGCTCGGCCTGTACGGCCTGTGGTGGGCGGGGCCGCTTCGCCTGCTCCTGGTGGCGACCGCACTGGTGCCCGCCGGGCTGACCGCCGCCTATAACCTGATCGCGGTGGGCCACATCGCCGGCGGCTACGCGCTGCTCGTGCGGCCGGCCAACTACAACGACGACTTCCTCGGCGGCGTCCTGGGGCTGCTGTTCAGCCCCACCCGCGGGCTGTTCGTCTTCTCGCCCTTCCTGCTGGTGCTGCCGTGCCTGTTCGCGGCGGCCTGGCGCGACAAGGCGAATCGGGCGCTGACCCTGGCGATCGCTGCCGCCTGGGTGGCGCAGGTCGTCCTCTACGCCACGGTCGACTGGCGCCAGGGCGTGTCCTATGGGCCGCGCTGGCTCGGCGACATGCTGCCGATGCTGTTCTGGCTGCTTGCGCCGGTCGTGGCCGCGCTGTCCCGGCCGGGGCGCATGGTGTTCGGCATCGCCTGCGGGGCCGCCATCGCGATCCAGGCCGTGGGGGCCTTCTGGTACCTCGGCACGGTAGACGTCATGCTGGTGCAGGCGCGCGGCGACCAACGGATGCACGGGATGTGGCAGCCCCGGAACGCCCCCTTCGTCGCCGAGCTCGGGCATCCGCGCGCAGCGCCCGACCTCTTGCGCACGCTGCGCGGCAACGTCGACCTGATCGAGGTGGCCGAGGTCGCGGGGGACGGCAGCGAACTCGCCGGGCGCACCGACAGGCAGATCGATGCCGCGGGATGGGCGCTCGTGGATTCGCGCTCGCCCTCGGACATCTCGGTGCTCGTCGACGGGCGCTTCGTCGCCGGCACGGCCGAGTTCTTCACCCGGCCCGACGTGGTCCGCACGCTGGGCGAGCCCCGCCCCGCGGGCTGGCGGGTCCGGTTCGCGGCCGACTGGCTCGCGCCGGGCACCCATTCGCTCGCCGTCCTGGTGCGACCGGACCCCGGCGCGGAGCCGCGGCTCTTGCGGCTGCGCCCCTTCGAGGTCCCGGCGTCCACGCCGGTCGATGGGCGCGACCCGGTGCTGGAGCGCTGGGCCCGTCTCGCGGCGCAGCGTCTGGCGGCGCACCAGCAGGCGCACGGCTACTGGCTCACCACCTTCACCAGCGGCACGGACTACGACAAGCCGCAGCGCGAGCTGAACACCTACCTGAACGCGGTCATGCTCGATGTCGCGGGGCCGGTCGGAGGCGATCCACCCCTCGCCACCGCACTGGCGAAGGCGCGCGCCTACCTCGCAGGCCAGATCGAGCCGGACGGCCTGGTGCGCTACCACGGCCGGCCCGACGCGCCCACCATCGGGGTGCTGGGGTGCGCGATCACGCCCGATTCGGACGACACGGCCCTCGCGTGGCGGCTCGCGCCCGCGTCCGACAGGAGCCTGCTGCCTCGCGCCATCGCGACCCTGCAGCGCTTCCGCCGGCCCGACGGGCTGTACCGGACCTGGCTCGCCGAGCGCGACCACTACCAGTGCCTGGACCCGGGACGCGACCCGAATCCGGCCGACCTGGTCATCCAGATGCACATCCTCATGCTGCTCGCGCAGGAGGATCCTCCCGCGGCCGCGGCCCTGTGCCGGGCGCTGGCGGCCCGGGCCTCGGATGACGGGCTCTGGGTCTACTACGCCGGCGCCCCGCCCATGGCGATCCTGCGTCTGGCGGACCTGGAACGCGCCGGCTGCGCGCTGGAGCTGCCGCCCCCGCGGCTGCGCTCCGACGTGCCCGGCCAGGAGCATTGGGTGCAGGCCGCGCGGCTGCTCGGGCAGATGCATGCCGCCCCGCCCACGCCGGCGCAGCAGGCGCAGGCATCGCGCCTGCTGTGGGAGATCGCGGCGCGGGACTTCGCACTGGTCGCCAGCACGCCCGTGCTGCTTTACCACAACGACCTGAGCGCGACCGTGCGGCGCTTCTACTGGTCGGAGGATATCGGCTACGCACTGTGGCTGCGGCTCTACCACGCATCCCGGCAAGGTGCCGACGCGGCGCCCCGGTGCGATGCAGACGCCGCCGCCCGAACGGAATGCGCCAGCCGATGACCCGCGCGGACGCCCAGGCTCGCAGGCCGGCTCCCCGCCGCGGCGCTTCGCTGCGCCGGCTGCCGGACTGCATCCGCCTCGACGAGGTGTGCGTGCTCCAGGGCGCGCCGTTGCTCGGCGCCTGCCATGCGATGCAGGACATCACCGCACCCGCGCTCTGGACCCTGGCCACCCTGCTCGCCGGCAACCTGTGCCTGGTGGCGCACGTCTTCGTATTCAACGACTGGGCCGGCATCGCCGGCGACCTGCGCGACCCGAACCGCCGCGAGCGAACCTTCATCGCAAAAGGCATCGGCCGCGCCGAGATGGGCGGCCTCGCCCTCGCGCTGCTGACCCTGGCCCTGCTCGTCTTCGGCATGGTGGGCCCCACGCCGTTCGTGATCGCCGCCGCCATCGCCGGGCTCAGCGCCCTCTATTCAGCGCCGGGGGTGCAGGGGAAGGGAACACCGGTCTTCAGCTCCATCCTGCACCTCGCCGGCGGGACGCTGCACTTCCTGCTCGGCCACTCCGCCTTCGCACCGGTGTCGGCGCCGGGGCTGGCCATGGCCTGCTATTTCGGCATCGTCTTCGCCGCCGGTCACCTCACGCACGAGGCGCGCGACCACGACGGCGATCTGCTCAACGGCATTCGCACCAATGCGGTGGCGTTCGGGCGGCGGCGCACGGTGCTGGCCAGCCTCGGGCTGTTCACGCTGGCCTACGCGCTCCTCGCCGCGCTCGCCCTATCGGGCATCGTGCCCGCGGTGCTGGGCTCGGCGGTCCTGCTCTATCCGCTGCACCTGCGCGCGACGCTGCGGGCGCTGCGCGGCGGGCTCGACTTCGGCGCCCTGGCCCGACTGCAGGCCTGCTACCGGCGCATCCATGCGGTGATCGGTCTCGCCATGCTCGTCACCGTTCCACCGTGGTGGTAGCGCAGCGGTTGCGCAGAAAGCGCATCAGCGTATCCGCGCACTGCGCAATGCTGCTGCTGGCCGTGTCCAAGGCGAGATCGGGTGCCAGCGGCGGTTCGTAGGGGGACGAGATGCCGGTGAACTGGTCGATCTCGCCGCTGCGCGCCCGCCGATACAGACCCTTGGGGTCGCGCGCCTCGCAGACCTCCAGCGCGCAGTCGCAATAGGCTTCGACGAAGCGCGGCGCGCCGATGATGCGTCGTGCCAGGCGGCGGTCTTCCTGCAGGGGCGAGATGAGCGCCACGATCGCGATCCGGCCTTCCTCCACGAAGAGCCGGGCGACCTCCGCCACGCGGCGAACGTTCTCCCGGCGATCCTCGGGTCCGAAACCCAGGTCGCTGCACAGGCCGGCGCGGATCCTGTCGCCGTCCAGGACGACCGGCGGCGCGCCGGACCGCGCGAGCCTGTCTTTCAGTGCCAGGGCGAGCGTCGACTTTCCCGCTCCGGAGAGTCCCGTCAGCCACACGACCAGGGGCTGCGGGTTGTCGGCAGAAGTGAGGGTCATTCGGAAAACGAAGGCAGGCTAGCCGATGGACTCCAGCTGGCGCCCGGTTTCCACTTCGAGCGCCGCGACCAGGTCGAAAGCGATCGGCGGCACGACCACGCCGCACGAGGCGAGCTGCTCCAGGCGAAACCGGTGGCCCGCGCCGATGACCGGCACGTCGTCCATCAATGCATGGCGCTCCCATGCCTGCAGGCGCTGCTGTTCGAGATCGAGCGACCGCAGCGTGCCCGACTGCCGGCGTACCACCCACGCCAGCGCGGCCCCGACCACGGCCGCGGCATAGAGCCCCGCAGAGGCTTCGACCAACTGGCCGCGCCAGCCGCCGACGAGCGCCCAGGCCATCGCCAGCGGCAGTGCGGCCACGGCCAACGCGGTGGCCGCGCGAGCGCGCCACCGTGCCGCATCGCGCCTCGCCTCGATGGGCGCGATCGGCGGCGCCGCCGCATCGCGCAGCTGCGACGCCATCGCGCGGAAGGCGAGGCGGATGAACTCCGGATCACGCCATTCGGGCACGTACAGGATCTCGCGGCAGGCGAGCGCCACCTCATCCACCGACAGGGCCGCTCCCGCCCCCTCGACATGATTCGAGAGCCGGCCGAGCGCGGCCTCCAGTTCGCGAATCCGCTCGTAGGGGCCGAAGCCCCGTTCGGACTCCGGGTTCCTGGCGCCCTTCTCGCCATAGAAGCCGGCCTTGCGCAGCGTCAGCCGCGTGCGCGAACTCAGGTGCAGCCAATGGTCGCTGATGAACTTCTGGCCAGCTTGCTGGCTGCTCTCGTCGGTCATGGGATGGAATGCGGTGCGCCGGGCGGAATCGTCGGCAGGAACGCCGATGTTCGCATAGCCGCCAGCCCCGTCCCCACGCGCACCACTTTCCTACTACGGATCGGTGACGGGTCCAGCTCACCCGGCAGGAAATTCGGCGCGCGCTTGCGCCAGGTCAACAGAGCACGCTGGATTCGGCTGCGCAGGCCTGCTCATCATTGATCGAGGGGCCGGTGACCGACCCCCGCCAAAACCCGCCATCAGGAGAGGAGACTACTCATGCCGAATCCGGAAGACATCGCGCCGCGCAGGCGCTTTTTTCGACAGGCCATCACGATCGTGCCGGCCGCGGCGCTCGCCGCGAGCGTCGGCAAGACGCTCGCCCAGGCCGATGATGCCGCGGCGGGTGCCGTCGCCGGAAAGGCCTACGAGCCCGCCTTCTTCTCCAAGGCCGAATGGGCCTTCATCCATGCCGCGGTGAATCACCTGATCCCCGAAGACCCATACGGGCCGGGCGCCATCGCCGCCGGGGTGCCCGAATTCATCGACCGGCAGATGCAACTGCCTTACGGCCAGGGCAAGCTCTGGTACATGCAGGGTCCGTTCCGGCCCGACGCGATGCCCGAGATGGGCTACCAGCTCAGCATGGCGCCGCGCGACCTGTACCGCGTCGGCATCAAGGCCTGCGACCAATGGTGTGCAAAGACGCACGGCAAGGTCTTCGCCGAGCTCGACAAGGCCCTTCAGGAGCAGATCCTCAAAGACCTGCAGGCCGGCAGGATCGCCCTCGACGATGTGCCGGCGCGCACCTTCTTCGACACGCTGCTGACCAACGCCAAGGAGGGCTTCCTCTGCGACCCCATCCACGGCGGCAACAAGCGCATGGTGGGCTGGAAACTGATCGGGTTCCCCGGTGCGCGCGGCGACTTCGCGGACTGGGTCGGCCAGCACAACACCAAGTACCCCTACGGCCCCGTGTCGATCTCGGGCGAAAGGGGCTGAACACCATGACCATCAAGAAGAACAAGGTCGATGTGGTGCTGGTCGGGTTCGGCTGGACGGGCGCCATCCTGGCGCAGGAACTGAGCGATTCGGGCCTGAGCATCCTGGCGCTCGAACGCGGCGCGATGCAGGACACGGCCACCGATGCCGCCTACCCGAAGGTGCTCGACGAGCTGACGTACTCGGTGCGAGGCAAGCTCTTCCAGGATCTTTCGAAAGAGACCGTGACGATCCGCCACGGCATCAACGACGTCGCGCTGCCCTATCGGCAGCACGGTTCGTTCCTGCTCGGCAATGGCGTGGGCGGCGCGGGCTTCCACTGGAACGGCATGACGCACCGCAACCTGCCCGAGGAACTCGAGCTGCGCACGCGCTACGAAACGCGCTACGGCAAGAAGTTCATTCCGCGGGACATGACGATCCAGGACTTCGGCGTCACCTACGCGGAGCTGGAGCCGCACTACAACCGCTTCGAGGAAGTCTGCGGCACCTCGGGCAAGGCCGGCAACCTCGACGGCAAGCTCATCGAGGGCGGCAACCCGTTCGAAGGCCCGCGCAGCAAGGAGTACCCGACACCGCCGCTGCCCGACACCTACGGCGGCGAGCTGTTCCGCAAGGCTGCGCTGGAGACGGGTTTCCATCCATTCCCCATCCCGGCATCGAACGCGTCCGAGCCCTACACCAATCCCTACGGCGTGCGGCTCGGGCCCTGCAACTTCTGCGGCTTCTGCGAGCACTACGGCTGCTACATGTATTCCAAGGCATCGCCGCAGACGACCATCCTGCCGGTGCTGATGAAGAAGCGCAATTTCGAGTTGCGCACGCAGGCCTACGTCATCAAGGTCAACCTGGATGGCGAAGGCAAGCGCGCCACCGGCGTGACCTACATCGACGCGCAGGGCCAGGAAGTCGAGCAGCCCGCCGACCTGGTGATCCTCACCGCCTACCAGATGCACAACGTGCGGCTGATGCTGCTGTCGGGCATCGGCGAAGCCTACGACCCGGTCACCGGCAAGGGCCAGGTCGGCCGCAACTACGCCTACCAGCGCAACGGCGGCATCAACCTGCTGATGCCCAAGGGCACGCAGTTCAACCCCTTCGTCGGCGCCGGCGCCTACGGCGTCACCCTGGACGACCTGAACGGCGACCAGTTCGACCACGGGCCGCTGGGCTTCGTGGGCGGCGCCAAGGTGAGCCACTCGCGCACCGGCGGACGCCCCATCCGGCAGGCCAGCCCCACGCCCGGTTCGCCGGCCTGGGGCACGGGCTGGAAGGCGGGCATGCAGGACGCCTACCAGCGCAGCATCAACATCGGCTTCTCGGGCTCGGTGATGTCCTACCGCGACACCTACATCTCGCTCGACCCGACCTACAAGGACGCCTACGGCCAGCCGCTGATGCGCATCACCTTCGACTGGAAGGACAACGAGATCGAGATGATCAACTACATCGGCCAGCGCATGGAGGACACGGCCAAGGCCATGAAGCCCGAGAAGTACGTCCTCAACGTCGCGAAGAAGGGCGCCCGCTACGACACGCGCCCCTACCAGACCACGCACAACACCGGCGGCGCGATCATGGGCCGCACGCCGGCCGACAGCGCCATCAACCGCTACCTGCAAAGCTGGGATGTGCCCAACGTCTTCGTGCTCGGCGCCAGCGCCTTCCCGCAGAACATGGGCTACAACCCGACCGGCCTGGTCGGCGCGCTCGCCTACTGGGCCGCGAAGGCGATCCGCGAGCAGTACCTGAAGAACCCGGGCCCGCTGGTCCAGGCTTGAAGGAGGCCACGAGATGAAGACCTTCCGACATGCATTCGCCACGGCCGTCCTGATGGCCCTGTCCTTCTTTTCCGCGTCGGGCTGGGCCGCCGAGGGCGTGGACGCGCAGCTGGTCGCACGGGGCGAATACCTGGCCCGCGCGGCGGACTGCGCGGCCTGCCACACCGCCAAGGGCGGCCAGCCCTTCGCCGGAGGACTGCCCATGGCCTCGCCGCTGGGCACGATCTACTCGACCAACATCACGCCCGACAAGGCGCTCGGCATCGGCGGCTACTCCCTCGAAGACTTCGACCGCGCCGTGCGCCGGGGCATCGCCAAGAGAGCGGGCACACGCTGTACCCGGCCATGCCCTATCCGTCGTTCGCGCGGATGAGCTCCGGCGACGTCAAGGCGCTCTATGTCTTCTTCATGAACGGCGGCATCGCGCCTGTCCCCCAGGGCAACAAGGCGACGGACATCCGCTGGCCGATGTCGATGCGCTGGCCGCTGGCCGTCTGGCGCTGGATGTTCGCGCCGACGCCCAGCCCGCAGGAAGAAGCGCCCGCCGGCGGCGAAGGACAGGCCCAGCTGCTGCGCGGCCAGTACCTGGTCGAGGGGCCGGGCCACTGCGGCGCCTGCCACACGCCGCGCGGCTGGACCTTGCAGGAGAAGGCGTTGAACGACACCGACGGGCTGGCCTTCCTCTCCGGCGCGCCGGTCGACGGCTGGCTGGCCAAGAACCTGCGCGGCGATGCCGTCGACGGGCTGGGCGCGTGGAGTCAGGGCGAGCTCGTGGCATTCCTGAAAACCGGCCGCACGACCCATTCGGGCGCGTTCGGCGGCATGGCGGATGTCGTGCAGAAGAGCACGCAGCACCTGAACGACGAGGACCTCCACGCCGTCGCGGCCTACCTCAAGAGCCTGGCCCCCCGGGATGCCGGGGCCTCCGGCCCGCTCGTCTACGACGAGACCGCCTCCCGGGCGCTGCGCGCCGGCAGCGACAAGAGCAGCAGTGCCATGGTCTTCCTCGACAACTGCGCCGCCTGCCACGGCAGCAGCGGCAAGGGCTACGCCGAAACCTTCCCGCGGCTGGCCCTGAACCCGGTCGCCAATTCGGACGATCCGCGATCGGTGATCCACATCATCCTCAAGGGCGCAACGATGCCGGGCACCGCCACGGCCCCCACGCAGTTCGCCATGCCGGGCTTCGATTGGCGCCTGAACGACCAGGAAGTCGCCGAGGTGGCCACCTTCGTGCGCCGCAGCTGGGGCAACAAGGCCCCGGCCGTCGCAGCCGCCGACGTGGCGCGGGTCCGCAAGGAGTTCGGCGCGGCCAAAGCGCCCGTGCGCTGATCGATGTTGCGGGCAGGACTGCGGCATCGATACGATGCCGGGTGACACGCTGGAATTTTCAAGAAAGAGACCGACATGCAACGACAAGGCGACATCGTCCTCGGCTTCGATCCGATGGACGAGATCCACGCGGAATTCGAAACGCTATTGGCCCGCACGCTCGATTGCGCCGACCACGAGCTGATCGCCCGCCTGGAGGCGCTGACCGCCCATTTGCGGGCCCACTTCGCGGCCGAGGACGCGTGGATGCGCGATACCGACTTCCCGCCGGGGCAGTGCCACATCGACGAGCACGCGGCGGTCCTGCGTTCGGCCGACGAAGTGCTGCCCCTGGTGGCCGGCGGGCAACCTGGCGTGGGCCGCTCCTTCGTGCAGGAACTGGCGAAGTGGTTTCCCTCGCACGCCGACCATCTCGATTCGGCGCTCGCGGCCTGGATGTCCAAGCGGCGCTTCGGCGGCAAGCCGGTGGTCCTGCACCGCAAGCCGAAGGCGTCCCCGTCCGTGGGAATGCCATCAGAGACTCCACGGTAGCGGCGACTCGTTGAGGCCCCAATAGAAGCTCTTCTGGCCGGTGTATTCGAGGATGCCCAGGCGCCCCTTCTCGCGACCGATGCCGCTCAACTTCGTGCCGCCGAATGGCGTGCTGATGGAGAACATCTTGTAGGTGTTGATCCATACGGTGCCGGTGTCCAACGCACTGCCGATTCGCCATGCAGCCCGATAGTCGCGGGTCCAGATGCCGGAGGCCAGGCCGTAGACGCTGTCGTTGCACTGGGCCAGCAGGTCGGCTTCGTCCGTCCACGGCAGCAGCGCGACCACCGGCCCGAAGATCTCCTCCTGGCACATGCGTGCCGTGTTGGGCAGGCCCTCGAGAATGGTGGGCAGGTAGTAGCTGCCCTTCGCATACACATCGCCTTGAGGGCGCTGGCCTCCGAGCAGCACCTTGCCGCCTTCCTCGACGCCCATCTGCACGTAGCGCTCGACCGACTCGCGGTGACTGATCGACACCAGCGGGCCCATCTGCGTTTGTTCGCTGCAGGGGTCACCCACGCGCAGCGCCTTGGCGCCCGCGATCAGGCGGGACTTGAATTCCTCGTACACGCTGGCGTGTACGAACGCGCGCGAACCGGCGATGCACGACTCGCCTGACGAGCTGAAGATGCCATAGAGCACACCCGCCACCGCGTGGTCGAGGTCGGCGTCCGCACACACGATGGTGGGAGACTTTCCGCCGAGTTCGAGCGACACGGGCATGAGCTTCTCGGCAGCGATCTTCGCGAGCCCCAATCCCACGCTGGTGCCGCCGGTGAAGGCGATGCGCTTGACGAGCGGATGCCGCACCAGCGCGTCACCCACGATGGAGCCCTTGCCGGGCAGCACGCTGAGGATGCCGTCGGGCACGCCGGCCTCCTGCGCGATTCTGGCAAGTTCGATGGCCATGCGCGGCGTGATCTCCGCCGGCTTGAACACCACCGCGCAACCCGCCGCCAGCGCCGGCGCGAGTTTCTGTGCTTCACTGGCGATCGGCGAGTTCCACGGCGTGATCGCGCCCACGACGCCCAGCGGCGCATGCACGCTCATGCTCAGGTAGTCGCCGCGCGCTGGCGTGATGGCGTCTTCCATCGTCTCGGCCGCGGCCGCGAAGTACTGGAAGGTGCCGGCCGCGCTGCTCACCAGCGCCCGCGTCTCGTTGATCGGCTTGCCGTTGTCCAGGCGCTGCAGTTGCGCGAGTTCCTCGCCTCGCGCGCGAATGCCTGCCGCGATGCGGTTCAGCATCCCGGCGCGCTCGTGCGGCCTGAGCCTGGCCCAGCCAGGTTGCTGGCGCGCGCGTTCGGCCGCCCGCACGGCCTGGTCGACATCTTCGGCCGTGGCCGCATGCAGGCGCGCGACAGTGCTGCCGTCCGCCGGATAGTGGGTCGCGTACTCCGGGCCGGATGCGTCGCGCCACTCGCCGCCGATGAGGCTCTTGATCTTCTCTGTCATTGATTCTTCCTTCGGCGTCAGTGCGCCTGCGTGTAAAGGGACAGCGCATCGGCTTCATGCAGGTCGCGTGGGTTGTTGGCGAGCAGGCGCTGCACGGTCATGGCCGCCTGGGCCAGGGCCGGGAGATCGCCCGGCACCACGCCGACGTCCCGCAGGCGTTGCGGCAGGGGCGCGCCGGCCACATGGCCGGACATGCTGTCGATGAAGCGCGCGGCGGCATCGTCGTCGCGCGCATCGCGCAGCGCCGGGTCCAGCGCGCGCCCGAGTTCGGCATAGAGCGGCGCGGCCATCGGCAGGTTGAAGCGCATCACCGGCACCATGACCAGTGCATTGGCCAGGCCGTGCGGGACATGGAAATGGCTGCCCAGTGGATGGGCCAGCGCGTGGATCGCGGCCACGGGCGCATTGGCGAAGGCCATGCCGGCCAGCGTGGATCCCAGCAGCATCGCTTCGCGGGCCTCGATGTCGCCGCCGCTTCGGACCGCGCGCCCCAGATGGCCGTGCAGCAGCTGGAGCGCCCGCACCGCCAGCGCGTCCGAGATCGGATTCTTCAGATGACGGGTGGTGTAGGCCTCGATGGCGTGAACCATCGCGTCGATCCCGGTCATCGCGGTGGCCGCCGGCGGAAGCGCGACCGTCAGCGTGGCATCCAGCACCGCGACATCAGGAAACAGCAGTGAGCTGATCACGCCCCGCTTCTGGTGATCGGGCGTCGAGACGACGGAGGTGGGCGTGGCTTCGGAACCCGTGCCGGCGGTGGTCGGCACCTGGATGAGCGGCAGCCGGGGCCCGAGGGCACGCTGCGGACCGTAGATGTCGGCCAGGGCCTGCGGATGGGAGGCCAGCAGCGCGACCAGCTTGGCGGTGTCCAGCGAGCTGCCCCCGCCCAGGCCGATGACGCAGTCGGCACCGGCGGCTCGGGCCGCCTCGGCCGCACCGAGCACGACGTGCTCGGGCGGATCGGCTTCAACCTGGTCGAACAGCGTCACCTGCAATCCGGCGGCGCGCAGCGCGGCGACAGGGGCGTCGACCACGCCGGCGCGGACCAGTCCGGCATCCGTCACGAGGAACGCGTGTCGACTGCCGGCGCCTTGCACCATCGGTGCGATCTTGAGCGCGGCGCCGCGCTCGCACACGATGCGTCGGGGGGTCTCGAATCGGAAGTTGGGCATGGGTCGACCTGGCCTTGGGGCGAACGCATCCCTCCGTCCGCGGACGGATGAATGCGAGACATGGAGAGGAGGAAGGGGAACGGTGGCTGCAGCCGCAGCGCCGCGGAAATCAGTTCGCCGAGATCCTGGTCTTGGCGATCAGCTCGCCGAAATTCCTGTAGTCCTTGCGCAGGGCCTCGCCGAGCTCCGCGGGGGTGGTGGTGACACTCTCGAAACCCAAGGCCTGGATGCGCTCGACGGAGGCCGGTTTCTTCAGGCTCTTGTTGATCTCGGCGTTCAGGCGCCGGATCACATCGGCAGGCGTGCCCGCGGGCGCGAAGACGCCATGCCAGCCACTGACCTTCTCGAGCTCCGGGAGGCCCGCTTCGCGGAAAGTGGGAACGTCGGGCAGGGCGGACGAGCGCTTCGGTCCGATCACCGCCAGGGCATTGAGCTTGCCGGACTTCGCATAGGCCGCGCTGCCCGAGTCGAAGGTGAAATCCACGACGCCGGCGAGCAGATCCTGGATCGACGGTGCGAGTCCCTTGTAGGGCACGTGCTCGGCCTGCGTGTGGGTCTCCAGATTGAGCAGCACGCCGGCGACGTGGGGGAACGAGCCGTTGCCGGTCGACGAATAGTTCAACTTGCCGGGCCTGGCTTTCATCTTCTCGACCAGCCCCTTCACGTCGGTCACGCCCACCTGGGGGTGGGCCAGCAGCACCATGTTCAGCCCGGCCGTCATCGCGACCGGCGCGAAATCCTTCAACGGGTCGAAGGGCACCTTGTCCATGACGTACGGCCCCAGCGTCAACGTGCTGGAGGCGAGCATCAGCAAGGTGTATCCGTCGGCTGGCGCGCGGCGCACATAGTCCGCGGCAATGTTGCCGTTCGCGCCTGCGCGGTTGTCCACCACCACCGGCTGCCCGAGGGAGTCGCCCATGTCTTTCGCGACCAGGCGGGCAATCGCGTCGATGGTGCCCCCCGCGGGAACCGACACCACGATGGTCACGGGCTTGGCCGGAAACGACTGGGCCATGGCGCATTGCGCAGACACTGAAACGATCAGGGCAAAGAGCAGTTTGCTCATCATCAGGAGACCTCGGTAAGTGGAAAGACGGGTGAGCCCGTGGGCCGGCCGGATCGCTTGCGAGCCGTGTGCGGCGATGAAAAATTCTAGGGACGAACAGCGAGGGACAATGGGCTGTCTGGTCAACCTGAGGTTGACGAGTTCTCCCCGCAACGTGAACCCCCATCCATGCCCGAGTCGTCTCTTCTCAATGGCCGTCACTTCCAGATATTCACCGCGGTGATGCGCAGCCGCGGCTTGAGCGAGGCGGCGCTCAAGCTGGGCATCTCCAAGGCCGCCGTCAGCAAGTCGCTGGGCGTGCTGCAACGCGAAACCGGCGTGGAACTGTTCACGCTGGAGGGCGGCCGCCTGGAGCCCACCGCAGCCGCGCGCCGCCTGTTGCCGCGGGCCGAGCAGGCCACCCAGCATCTGGCATGGGCGCTGGAGGAGGCCGCCAGGCTGGACCACGCGTCGGCGCGCACCGTGACGATCGCCGCGCATGCACCGCCGCTGATCGCGATCCTGCCGGGCGCCATCCAGCGCTTCAAGGCGAGTCATCCCGACGTCCATGTGCGCCTGCGCTCGGAAGCGCCGCCGGAGGTGCTGCGGCAGGTCGCGCACCACGAGGTCGACCTGGGTGTCACCAACCCGCCGGCGCCCAACACGATCAGCGCCGTGGATTGGTGCGAGCGGCGCACGATCTCCGAGGACCTGCTGGTCGCGGCCTTGCACCGGCGCCATCCATTGGTGGCGAAGACGGTGATACGGCCCGCGGACCTGGTGGAGTCCACCGTCATTGCGCTCCCCGAGGAATCGCCCACGTCGATCCTCGTTCGAGCGACTTTGCAGGAAGCCGGGGTTTCGGTGGACAAGGGCATCGTCGCCAGTACCTCCATGGGCGTGTGCGCGCTGGTCCAGCAAAACGTCGGCATCGGGCTGATCAACCCCATGCTGCTGTCGACCGGCATCTTCCCGGACATCGTGATCCGGCCCTTCCGGCCGCGCATCGAGCTATGGACGGAGATCTATCGCTCGGGCATCCGGCCGCTCAGTGACGATGCCCAAGTCCTTGCGCGCTATATCGAGGAGGTTGCAGCGGCCCGGACGGGTCACGCGCCGCCGCGCAAGTCGCCACGCCCGCGCAAGACTGCGGCGGCATGAGTACGGACTCGTACTCGCTCGTAACTTCTGTTTACGAACCTGGATGGCCGGAAGACCACGTCGCCTCTCGGCGATAGTCAAATATCAACCTCCCCACTTCGGGGACGCAACGCGGATCGCCTACGGAGAATCTCAGCAACCCTGCAGATCGAAGGCCGCCATGCCCGACGACAACGCGAAGTTCGACAAGGAAGCCCTGTCCCTGATCGAGTCCCTCAAGGGCCGGCGAAAACCGGCCAAGCGCGCGCCGCGCAAGGCGGCCGTGCCCTCCAGGGAGAAAGAGAAGGCGCCCGCCAAGGCGCCGCTGGTCGCCAAGCGCGCGTCCGGTCACTTCTAGCCGTGCAGGAAGACGCCAGGGCCGACCGCACATCGCGGATGGATGGACGGGCCTATCGCGGCTCGACGGTGGGATCACGCGGCAGCCGGTACAGGAAGAACGGCGGCGAATCGGGCCGGGTGCGCTGCAGCAGGGGCTTGGCGACGTTGTAGACCGGAATGCCATTGACGGTCTGGCCTTCGACCGTCCCGCGGTGCGCATGGCCATGGAAGACCGCATCCACCGCATAGCGCAGCAGCGGCTCTTCCAGCCGGCTGCTGCCCAGGAAGGGGAAGATCTCCACCGGCTCGCCCTGCACGGTGCCCGGGACGGGCGCGTAGTGCAGCAGCGCGATGCGCCGCGGCGTGCGCAGCTTGGCAAGCGCCGATTCCAGCTTCATGGACTCGTTCAGCGCCTCCTGCACGAAGAGCTTGATCGCCGGTTCTCCCCACGCGCCCAGCGAGCCGCGTCCGAAGCCGCCCGCGAAGCCCTTCACGCCGGCGATGCCCACGCCCTCGATCTCGCATGCCGTGCCGTCGAGCACACGCACGCCGGCCTTCGCCAGCGCCTCGACCACGGCCTCGGGCGTCCCGGATTCGAAGTCATGATTGCCCAGCACCGCGACGACGGGAACCGGCACCGCGCTCAGTTCTTCGGCAAGCACCTGGGCTTCGTCGGCCGTGCCGTAGTCGGTGAGGTCGCCGCACAGCAGCAGCGCGTCGGCCTGCTCGGCGGCCTGCGCGAAGAAGGCGCGCAGCGTGCCCGCCGAATCCTTGTGGACATGGAGATCGCCGACGGCGGCGAAGCAAACGTCCGAGGGCGATTGGGGCGTGGGCATGCAGCACAGGCTGCGGGCGCCACGCGCAGGGCGCCATCGGCCTCCTCCCGCAAGGGCCGTAGGCTCCTGCCGACGCGCAGCGGCGCTCTACGGCAAGCTGGACGCGATCCTCACGGGCATGCCCAGAAGCAATTGAGCCATGCCCTTGCCCATCGGATCGGGGCGAAGCGAAGTCGGCCCGCCGCCGTCCAGCGCGGCGGTCAGCAGGAAGTTCATCGCATGGAGTCCCGGCACCTCGTAGCGCGTCACCTCGCCCAGGACCAGGTGCCCGAGGTAGGCGCGCACCCGCTCGGGCGTGAGCTCGCGGCGCAGCGCCGGCAGGTCTTCTTCGCGGCGCGCGATGATCGCGATGTTGGAGCTGTCGCCCTTGTCGCCCGAGCGGCCATGGGCGAAGGCGATCAGGGGTCGGAGCTCGGTGGCAGCGCCGGACGCGGGCTCGGCCTGTGGCGAGCGACCCGCGCGCAGGCCCTCGCTGGCGCGCGGTGCCTCGCCTGCCGTGGGCACGGCGACCTCGGTCTCGATGCCGGCCAGCACCACGCGCGGCGCGGGCAGCCGGGCCTTGTCGACCACGCAGGAGAACAGGCGGTAGCGCGGCTCCACCGCCGCGCGGCCATTGAGCGTGAGCGCGCTGCCGCTGGTGGTGCCCGGCGCGAAGGACACGCCGGGCGCACGCGCCTCGCGCGAGAAGATCTCCAGCGCATCGCGGCTGGCATGCGTCACCGCGACGCGGCTCATCGCCTCGCGCAAGCCGGTGGCCGCGGCATGGGGCCCATAGCTGTCCTCGGCGCCCAGCACGGTGACCGAGACCTTGTCGAAATCGCCGAAGCCCTTGTCCATCAGCAGGCCGCGAATGCGCGCCAGCAGCGCCTCGCCGGTGCGGCGCGCCTTGGGCACCGCGTCGACACCGAACACCGCGACTTGCGCGATGCATCGGAAGCCATCCTGCCAGGTCGCCGAGAGCTTGTAGGTCGGTGGTGGCGGCAGGCCGCGCGCGCCTTCCACGCGCACCCGGTCGACGCCCGCCTGCGTCACGCGGACCGCGCGGAAGTCGCACACCACGTCCGGCAAGACGTAGCAGCCGGGGTCGCCCACTTCGTAGAGGATCTGTTCGCTGACTGTCGCCGCGGTCACGCAGCCGCCGGTCCCTTCGGGCTTGCCCACCGTGAAGCGGCCGTCGGCTTCGCAATCGACGAAGGGGTAGCCGATGCGCTCCCAATGCGGCACCGTCTCCCAGTCGGTGAAGATGCCGCCCGTGGCCTGCGCGCCGCATTCGAGGATGTGCCCCGCGAGCGAGCCCGCGGCCAGCAGATCGTGCCGATCGGCGCGCCATCCGAACTCGTGCATCAGGATGCCCAGCGTGGTGGCGCTGTCGACGATCCGTCCCGTGACCACGATGTCGGCGCCCAGCGCCAGCGCGCGCGCGATCGGCAGCGCACCCAGGTACACGTTGGCGCTGTCGATGCCCGCGGGCATCGGCGTGCCGTCGTAGAAGTCGCGCACGCCTTCGGCGGCCAGCGAGGGCATGAGGCCCATCGCGTCGTCGCCCTCGATGAAAGCCACGCGCGGCGTGCACCCCATCTCGCACCCCAGCGACTCGATCGCCGCCGCGCAGGCACGCGGATTGAGGCCGCCCGCGTTGGCGACCAGGCGAATGCCGCGCGCCATGCACACCGGCAGCACCTCGCGCAGCGCGACGTCGATGAAGTCCTGCGCATAGCCGCGCGAAGCGTCCACCTTGCGGGTCTGCGCGAAGCTGGACAGCGTCATCTCGGCCAGATAGTCGAACACCAGGTACTGCATGCCGTCGGCATGGGCCAGCTGGCGCGGGCCGATCAGGCTGTCGCCGATGAAGGCGCAGGCGCCACCGATGCGCACCGTGCGGCCAGGGGAAGTCAACGTGTCTGTCATCTTGTGTGCGTGCGAGCGAATGCGCCCTCAGTCCAGCGTCAGGTTGAGCTGTCGGATCAGGTCGCCGTTGGTCTTTGCCTCCTGGGCGATGAAGCGGCCGAACTCGGCCGGCGTGCTGCCCACGGTCTCGGTGCTGATCGCCTGCAGCTTGGCGCGCAACTCGGCGCCCTGCAGCACCTGGGCCAGTTCGGACGACAGCCTCTGCACCACCGGCGCCGGCGTGCGCGCGGGCGCCATCACGCCGGCCCAGGCGTAGCTCACCAGTTCGGGATGGCCCAGCTCGCCCATGCTCGGCACGTCCGGCAGCTGCGGCGAGCGCGACTGGCCGGTGACCGCGAGCGCGGCCAGCTTGCCCGTGCGGATCTGCGCGCCCATCGCCGAGATGGCGTCGAACATGAAGCCGACCCGCCCACTCACCAGGTCGGCGGTCGCATCGGCCGTGCCCTTGTAGGGAACATGCATCGCGCCCTTCATGCCGGTCGAGCGCGCCAGCCGCTCGCCCAGGAGGTGCGCCGCCGAGCCGACCCCGCTGCTCGCGAAGCTCTGGGGCGCGGAGGCGTCCTGCCCCGAGCGCACCAGGTCGTCGAGCGTGCGCAGGCCCGGCCGCGCCGTGACCACCACGAGCGACGTCCGCGTGAGCTGCGACACCGGCGCGAGCTCCGAGCTCTTGTAAGGCAGGTTGCGATACAACGCCTCGTTGTTCGCATAGGCGCCGATCACCACCAGCAGCGTGTAGCCGTCGGGGGCGGCCTTGGCCACGAGGTCGGTGCCGAGGATGCTGTTGGCCCCCGGCTTGTTGTCGATCACGATCGGCTGGCCGAGGCGGGCCGAGAGGTCCTTCATGACATCGCGCGCGATGATGTCCGTGTTGCCGCCGGCCGGGTACGGCACGACCACCCGGATGGGCCGGCTCGGAAACGGCTCCTGCGCCCAGGCGGCCGTCAACGCATGCGGACCGAGCGCCGCCGCGACCAGCAGCGAGACGAGTGCGCGGCGCTGGCGCGGCGCGCGTGGGGGAATGGGATGAAGCATCTCGTGTCTCCTGTTCTCGTGGTCGCTGCGCGCGGCCCCGCCGCCCCAGCGCTGCGACGATTATGGAAACGGCGCTGCGCACCGCCCACCCCTATGATGGGGTTTCGCGATAACAAACTGGAATCGGCCCACGAAGGCATCGACATCGCCATGCAACTCAAAGACCTGCAGTGGTTTCGCCAGGCCGTGGAGGCCGGCAACCTGCACAACGCGGCCGAGGTCCTGGGCATCACGCAGCCGGCGCTCTCGAAAGCGGTGCAGCGGCTGGAGCGATCGCTGGGCGTGCGCCTGCTCGAACGCACGCCGCGCGGGGTCGCGCCCACCGCCATCGGCCAGACACTGCATGCGCGCGCACTGCTGCTCGGGCAATGGGCCGACGACACGCGCCACCAGATCCAGGACCTCAAGACGGGCCAGTCCGGCGAGCTGCGCGTGGGCACCGTGCCGGCGATCGTCGAATCGGTGATGGCGCCGGTGCTGAACCACTTCCTGGCGCAGGGCCCGGCCGTGCGCTTCAAGGTCAGCATGCAGCTCAGCGGCGTGCTGATGCAGCAGCTCGAGAACGGCGAGCTGGACTTCGCCATCGCGGCGGTCGGCGCACCGGTGCCGGCCGCGTTCAACCACACCGTGCTGGGCAAGCAGAGCTCCTACGTGGTGGCGCGCAAGGGCCATCCGCTGCTGCGCGGCCGCTTCTCGGTGGCCGACATGGCGGCGCAGCAGTGGGTGCTGCCGCCCTCGAACATCGCGCTGCGCGCCTGGGTCGAGAGCCTGTTCCGCGCGAACGGGATCGAGATGCAGCCCGCCTTCGTGCAGACCGACGCCTCGCCCGCAGCCTTTGCGCCGCTGGTGCGCGCGAGCCACCTGCTGACCGTCATGACTGCCGACTCCCTCGCGGGCTCGCAGGGCGCCGGCCTCGTCGCGCTGCCGGCGCCCGCGCCGGTGTGGACGCTGCAGATCGGCCTGTTCTGGCGCCGCAGCGCCTACTTCTCCAGCCTGATGAAGGAGTTCCGCGAGCAGGTGGTGAAGGTGTTCGGCGAACGGCAGGTGGGACGCGCCGGGCGTTGAGCAGGCCCGCCGGGCTCGCACGGCGCGGAGCGCGCTTCAGGCCGGCCGCTTCCGCCCTGCGACGAGTTCGTCCACGGCGCGGGCCAGCGCCTGGAGGCCCGCGCCGATCTGCTCGGCGGTGATCGACGACAGCCGCAGCCGGAAGTAAGGGCAGGGAAACGGCGGCTCGGCGAAGAACACGTCGCCCGGCTCGATCAGCACGCCGTGGCGCCGCGCCGCCGCGGCGAGCTGGTTGCAGTCCAGCCAGGACGGCCCCTCCACCCAGATCGACGCGCCGCCGCCCGGCAGCTCGAAGCGAAACGCAGGCAGGTGTTTCCGCAGCGCCTGTGCGCAGCGCTGCATGCGCTCGGCCATCACGAGGTTCACGCGCCGCGCATGCGCCTCGTGGTGGCCCAGCGAGATGAAGAGCGCATAGGCGTGCTGGAGAAACGCGCTCGGGTGCCGCACCATCGCGTGCCGCAACGCGCGCAGCTCGGTGATGACCTGGCTGGGCGCGACGATGTAGCCGAGCCGCACCGCCGGCGACAGGCTCTTGGAAAGCGAGCCGACGTAGATCACGCGCCCGGCGCGGTCCACGCTCTTGAGCGCGGGCATCACCTCGCCGGTGTAGATGTTCTCGGCTTCGTAGTCGTCCTCGATCAGCACGAAGTCGTCCTGCTCGGCCCGCTCCAGCAGGCGTCTGCGCCGCTCCAGCGACAGGGTGGCGGTGGTGGGACTCTGGTGCGACGGCGTCACGAAGAGATAGTCCAGCGGCGGCAGCCGATCCATGCGAACGCCATCGCCATCGACCGGCACGCGCAGGAAGCGCGGCTCGCGCAGGGAGAACGTGTTGCGCGCATGGGGATAGCCCGGCTCCTCGAAGCCCAGGCGGGTGTTCTCCTCGAGCAGCAGCTCGGCCAGCAGGTGGAAGCACTGCTGCGCGCCCACGGTCACGAGGATCTCGTTCTTCTGCGCATGCACGCCGCGCTTGGGCAAGAGGCGCGTGCGGATCTGCTCGACGAGCGCGGGGACATCCTCCTGCTCGAAGTCCGGCGTCCAGTCCGGCAGCTGCGAGCGCGCGAGGCTGCGCACGCAGCATTCACGGAAGTCCTCGACCGGGAATTGCTGCGGGTCGTAGTGCCCATAGACGAAGGGATAGGGATAGCCGCGCCAGTCCTCGGGCTTGGAGAGCGTCGGCCGGTCCGCGAGCTTGCGCAGCATGCGGCGCGACCAATGCGGCGGACGATGGCCGCCGCCGACGTCGAGGTTCACGGGCTGCCCCGGCTGTGCGGGCGGCGCGTCGGCCACGAACACCCCCGCGCGCGGCCGCGCGGCCAGATACCCCGAGTCCACCAGCTGCTCGTACGCCGCCGAGACGGTGTTGCGGCTCAGGCCCAGCAGCTTCGCCAGATCGCGCGACGAGGGCAGCGCGGCGCCGGGCAGCAGGCGCTCCTCGTGGATCGCGTTCAGCACGACCGAGCGCAGTTGCACCTGCAGCGGCAGTGTCGAGTCCCGAGGCAATGCGAACAGGTGGATCCAGAACTGATCGGGCATGGCGAGAGTGTACGGATCGGGTTCGCGGCTGGCCCGCTCGGTCGCGGGCTCTGGCTCTATCGTGCGCGCACCTTTGCACCTAAGCTGGCCGCATGGCGCATGCTTTTCACACCGGCCTGGTCGATGCGGCATGGGTCACGCTGGGCGCGCTGCCGCCGGGCGTCGTCGCCTACTCGATCGCCGTGGTGTTCACGGGCTACGTCGTGCTGGGCGTGAGCGGCTTCGGCTCCGCGCTCACCATCGTTCCCCTGCTCGCCCTGCAATGGCCACTCACCACCGTGGTGCCGCTGGTGCTGCTGCTGGACGTGCCTTCCGCCCTCCTCCTCGCGCGCCTGAACCTCGAACGCGTCGCCTGGGCGGAGCTGCGCGCGCTGCTCCCCGGCCTCATCGCAGGAACGGTCGCCGGCACGCTGCTGGCGCGCTGGATGATGCACGGATGGGCCCTGGCCCTGCTGGGCCTCTACGTGCTGGTGGTAGCGGTGCGCGGATGGACCGGCAAGACCGTGCCGCGCGCACGCACCGGCCGCGGGGCGCCTGTGTTCGGCTTCGCGGCGGGCGCCGTCGAATCCGTCTTCGGCACCGCCGGCCCCCTGATCGTCGCCTGGCTCGGCCGCCGCCAGCCGGACCCTGCGGTGCTGCGCGCCAGCGTGCCCGCCTGCCTTGCCGCGGCCACGACGTCGGCGTTGCTCGGCATGGCGTTCAGCGGGCAGTTGGCACAGGCGGTCATCTGGTCCGCGCTGCTGCCGCTGGCGATGGTCGCTTTCGCAGGCACCCGCGTCGGCCACCAGATCGCGTGCCGCCTGCCGGCACGGACGCTTCAGCGGGCGATCTATGCGCTGCTGGCCTGCACGGGCGGCGCAATGCTGCTGCGGGCTCTGGCCTAGCGTGCCGCTCCCGCACGATCGAGCTCACCGAGGCCGGCCGCGCTGAACTCGTCGCCATGGCCAGATCGCGCTCTTTGCCAGCGGCGCTGGTGCTGCGCGCAGGCTAGTCGGGCATGATGGCAAGGTCGATCGGCGTCCCGCCCATCGGCGCCGTCGTCGCTGCCGTCAGTGCGCCGGTCGCCGGGTTGACGCTCGCGATCGAGATGGCGTTCGTACTCTGGCTGGCGACATAGACGAACTTGCCGTTCGGATGCACCTTCACGCCTTCGGGCAAACCGCCCGTGCCCAGGGGTGCCCCCGTCGCTGCCAGGTCGCCGGATGCGCTGTTGATGGAAAAGGCCGACACGGTCGCATCCATCTCGTTCGTCACGTAGAGCCACTTGCCCGACGGATCGATGTCCATGTTCTGCGCGGTGCTGCCCGCAATGAACGGAGCCCCTGGAACGCTGGTCAATGCGCCGGAGGTGCTATCGATGGCATAGCCTTTCAATGCATTGGTTCCCCATGACACGTACAAGAACTTGTTCGTGGGATCGATCACGATCCAGCGAACAGGGCTGCCGACCGGTAGTTCAAATCGCGCAGTGAGCGCGCCGGTGACGGCGTCGACCGAGTAGGCGGACACGCTGTTGCCGAGGTAGTTTGCAACGTACAGGAACTTGCCGTCCGGGCTGGGCGCGACAGCCAGGGGGTAGTTGCCCGTGGCCGTCGGCGATCCCACGGCAGTCAGCGCCCCACTGGTCGAATTCACCGCGAAGGTGGTGACGGTGTTGCTTGCCCTGTTCGCTGCCCAGAAGAACCGGCCATCGGGCGAGAACGCCGTCCCTTGGGGTTGCAAGCCGCCGGTCGGGAAGGGGGAACCAGGCACTTCGGTCAGCGCACCGGTGGACCGATTGACGAAGAAACCGCGAACATCGTTGCCGATCACGCCGGCGACGAGCAGCAGATTCTTGTCAGGCGAAAGCGAGGGCGCGACGATGCCGCCATAGGGAATCGAGTTCGCCGTGCCCGTCAATGCACCGGTGGTGTCGTCCACGCTGAAGACTCTCGTTGCCGACACGCTCGTGACGAACGCAAACCGCGGCAGGGTCGTGCAGGCGAGTGCCACGGTGACGGTAGCGCCGCTTGCGACTCCGCTGCCCCCCGAAACGGTGCACAACTGGTCAGGACGCGAAGGCTGCGCCCGGATGCTCACCGAATAGGCCGAGCCTTCAGGCAGGGAGGTCGGGAATGCGTAGGTACCGTCGCCCGGCACGGCCAGCGCATCGCCGCCATTGTTCTCCAGCACCAGCCCCGACCCGGCCACGCCGGTCAGCGTGACCTGGACGACGGTCTTTGCCGGAGCGACCACGGGAGGCGGACTGCCCGGCGCGACGACGGGAGGAGGACTGCCCGGAATGACCGGGGAACTGGCACCGTACGGTGCGACGTCGCCCGAGCCTCCGCAACTTGCAATCGACCAAGCACCTGCGATGGCCAGCAACAACCTGGCCGCACGATTCACCAGCATGAACAACTTCCTGAACTGCCAAAAGCGGCGCGAGCATAGCAGCTGGTGTCAGGCGGCATCGGCTTTCCAGGGCTCGGCGGACGAATCTACGGGATAGGACTAGCGGGCTGCTCGCGGAGGCAAATCGAAGCCATCCGCGAAGCTCTCGCGCAGCCAGTTCACGCTACGACTTCAACGATCGATCGGGGTCCGTTCAATAGCGTGCGTCGACCGCGCCTCCGCCACCGCGGACCGGCAGCTCGCGCAGCACGTCGGCAACATCCGAGAGATAGCGCTCGGCCACCGGCTCGTGCGTGAGATTGAGCATGTGGTGGATGCCGGGCGGCTCCGTCACGTAGCCGACCACCCAGCCGCGCTCGCTCAGGCCCTTGCCCAGCGCCGCGATGTCGCGCTGCGGCGATCCAAAGGCGAGGATCGACAGGCGGGGGTCGCCGAAGGTCTTCAGGCCGAGTTCGGCCACGCCCTCCTGCAGCACCTGGCGCGTGTGGATCACGCGCTGCGCGACGCGCCGGTAGCCCTCCTCGCCGAGGTAGTTCATCACCGCCCAGGCGGCGGCGATCGCACCGCCGGCACGGGTGCCCACCAGCGTGTTCGTGAAGTACGCGCCGCGCGGCCAGTTGTCGAAGTGCCAGCCGGTGCCCGCGAAAGACTCGGCGTCGCGGAAGAACACGGTGGACGCGCCCTTGGCCGCGTAGCCGTACTTGTGCAGGTCGGCCGAGATCGAGCGCACGCCGGGCACCGCGAAGTCCCACGCGGGCAGCGGCTCGCCGAGCTGCGCGACGAAGGGCGCCAGGTAGCCGCCGACGCAGGCGTCCACATGCAGCCAGACGTCGTGCGCCAGCGCCTTGGCGCCCAGCTCGGCGATCGGGTCGATCACGCCATGCGGATAGGCAGGCACCGAGCCCACCATCATCATCGTGTCCGGCGTGATCGCCGCGGCCATGGCCTCGGGGTCGGCCGTGTAGTCGGCGCGCAGCGGCACGCGCACCGTGCGCAGGCTCATGAAGTGCGCGGCCTTGTCGAAGGCCGGGTGCGCACTGCGCGGCAGCACCAGCACGGGCTCGGCGCAATCCGGCCGCTTCTTGCGAAAGGCATCGCGCGCGGCCTTCACGGCCAGGAAGATGCTTTCGGTGCCGCCGGTGGTCATGGTGCCGCGCGCGTCGGCCGTGCCATGCATCAGGCCCAGGCCCATGGAGACGACCTCGGTCTCGAAGCGCCGCAGGCTGTCGAAGACGCGCAGGCCCAGGCCGTTCTCGGAGAAGTACATGAGGTAGGCCTGCTTGGCCACCTCCAGCACGTCGTCGCCGGCATAGTGGATGAACATGGGCAGGCGCCCGCCGCGCCAGTCGATGTCGCGCCGGCCCGCCTCGCGCAGGCGCTCGCGCAGTTCGGGCCAGGCCGTGCCTTCCTTGGGGAGCGTGATCATGGGGTCAACCTTCCTTGCCGCCCCAGTGGACGATGCGGTCCTCCAGGGCGCGGGCCGCCAGGTCCAGCACGTAGCCGACGGCAGCCATGATGAGGGCACCGACCAGCACCACGCTGGTCAGCATGAAATCCGCGGCGGACAGCGCCATCCATGCGATGCCGCTGTTGGTGGCGACCATCTCGGCCCCCACCAGCATCGTCACGCCGATGCCGATGCTCACGCGAATGCTGGTGAAGATGCCCGGCAGGCTCGCGGGGAAGATGACGCGGCGGAAGATCATGCCGCGCGAGGCGCCGAGCGCCATCGCCGCGAGGATCTTTCGCCGCCCGACGCTGCGCACCGCCTGCATGGCGCTGATCGAGATCACCGGGAACAGCGCGAGCACGATGATCACCACCTTCGCGACCTCGCCGATGCCGAACCAGATGATCAGGAGCGGCAGCAGCGCGAGCTTGGGCATGGGCCGGCTGATCTCGATGGGCGGGTCCAGAACCGCCTTCACGGTCTCGTTCATGCCCATCCACAGCCCGATCGGCACCGCCAGCAGCACGGTGATGCCGAAGCCGAGGAAGAAGCGCTGCAGGCTGATCGCCAGGTGCGCCAGCAGGCTCTTGCCCTGGTAGCCGCTGCTTGCGAGCTGCATGAAGGTCTTCACCACCGCCGCGGGCGACGGCAGGAAGAGCGGCGCCACCAGCGGCGCACCGAACGCATCGGTGGTGAGCAACGCCCACACGATCAGCAAGCCGGTGAACGACGCGAGGTTGATCCAGAGGCGGCGGCTCATGGAGTGGCCTCCGCGCAGCAGCGCTTCGGCATTCGCCTCGGGGCGGCCCGGCGGCTCACGAGATGGACTCCTGCTGCTGCTGCGCCGCGAGGGCCTCGTCGCGCAGGAGGTCGAAGATCTCCGCCTTCATCCGCGCGAACTCGGGATCGCGCACCACCTCGTGCGCATCGGCCTGCGAGAAGCGGGGCGAGAAGCGCGCCTTGATGCGGCCGGGCCGCGCGGTCATCACCACGATGTCGGTCGCGAGGTACAGCGCCTCGTCGATGCTGTGCGTGATCCACAGCACTGTCTTGCGCGTCTCCAGCCAGATGCGCTTGATCTGTTCCTGCAGCAGGTCGCGCGTCTGCGCGTCGAGGGCCGCGAAGGGCTCGTCCATCAGCAGGATCTCGGGGTCGTTCGCCAGCGCGCGGGCGATGCCCACGCGCTGCTGCATGCCGCCCGAGAGCTCGTACGGATAGCGCCGCGCGAACGCCGAGAGCCCGACCATCTCCAGGAAGCGCTGCGCGATCGCGTGCGCCTCCTGCCGGCCCTTGCCGAGGGCGAGCGGCCCGAAGGCCACGTTGTCGAGCACGCTCATCCAGGTGAAGAGCGCCCCCTGCTGGAAGACGACACCGCGGCGCGGGTCGGGCCCGCGCACCGGCTCGCCGTCCATGAGGACCTCGCCGCTGGTGGCCGACTCGAAGCCGGCCAGGATGTTCAGCAGCGTGCTCTTGCCGCAGCCCGAGGGCCCCAGCAGGCACACGAAGGCATTGGAGCGGATGTCCAGCGTCACGGGCTCCAGCGCCTGCACGGCCGCCGCCCCGCGGCCGAATACCTTCGTCACCTCGCGGAACGATGCCTTGACCTCGGCCATCGGTCAGGCGGCGAGCTTGGCGACGAACGAGCCGTCGACGAAGGCGCCGACGTCCTTGGGCATGGCCACGATCTGCTGGCTCTCGTAGAGGAACTGGGCCTGCGACTTCAGCGTCTTCACGACCCCGCTCTCCTTGCCGCCGGGCTTGCCGAACCAGCGCTCGCTGGCCTGCTCCTTGGCCGGCACCGGGTAGAAGGTGTTGAGCGAGCGCATCACGGCGGCCTCGTCCACGCCGAGGAACTTGGTCATCGTGGCCACCACGTCCTTGGGGTCGGACTTGAAGCTGGCCGCGATGGTCTCGTAGTCCTTGAGGAAGGCCAGCACCAGGTCGGGGTTCTTCTGCTTGAACTCGTCGCGCACCAGCAGCGCGTCGAACACCAGGATGTCGTGCGCATTGAGATCGCCGGTCTTGAAGATGATCTTGCCGCCGTCCTCGGTGAGCTTGGGCAGCACCGGCACCCAGATGTAGCTGGCGTCGATCTCGCGGCGCTGCCACGCCGAGGCGATCTGGTCGGCGCGCATGTTCAGCAGCTGCACGTCGGCCGGGCCGAGGCCGGCGGTCTTCATCGCGGCCACGGCCGCGAAGTGCACGGACGTGTTGAAGGGCAGCCCGACCTTCTTGCCCTTGAGGCCCGCGATGCTGGTGATGCCGGAGTTGCCCTGCACCACCAGGCACTCGCTGTCGATGATGTTCTTGTAGACGTACACCATCGACGCCTTGAGGCCGTTGGCCATGCCGACCACCATCGGGCTGGAGCCGACGTTGCACATGTCGAGGCTGCCGCCGGCCATCGCCGAGATCACCTCGGAGCCGGCGCGCACGGTCACGAACTCGCCCTGCACGCCGGGACCGAAGGTGCTCGCCACGCGGTCCTTGGCGCGCAGGTAGTTCTGCGCGTCGATGCCGCCGAAGGTGCCCAGGCGCACCGTCTTCTGCTGGGCCAGCGCCTGGGTGGACGCGAACAGCGAGCCGGCACCGGCCGACGCGATCAGCATGTTGCCGGCCGCCAGGTGGAACTCGCGGCGGGAGAGTTGGAGCTTCATGATGTTTCCTTCGTGAACGCGGGCGCAACCAAGCCGGATTCGACACTCGCCCTGCCCGGCAGTGTCCCCGCGGCGGCGTGCGCGAAGGTAGAGCCAGAGCGCAGCGACCGATGGGACCAGCGTCCTAGGACTAACCCGATGCCGCGCGGCGCGGCTCAACTCCCGGCGAAGAACTGGCTGGGCGTCTGGCCGAACTGCCTTCTGAACATGGTCGAGAAGGCGCTCGGGCTGTCGTAGCCCAGCGCGAGCGCGACGTCGATGATCTTCTCGCCCGTCGCCAGCAGTTCGAGCGCGCGCAGCAGGCGGGACTGCTGGCGCCATTGGCCGAAGGTCAGGCCCGTGTCTTTCAGGAACAGGCGCTGGATGGTCTTGACGTCCACGCCGAGCCTGCGCGCCCAGTCGGTCGCGGTCGACGCATCGCCGGGTTGCTGCTGCAGCGTCTCGCAGATGCGCCGCAGCCGCGCGTCGGACGGCATCTGCAGGTGCAGCGGCAGCACGGGCAGCGCGCGCAACTCGTCGAGGATCAGGCGCATCACGCGCCCGTCGCGGCTGTTGTGCGCATAAGGATGCCGCACCTGCATGGCGCTGCGGATCAGCTCGCGCAGCAAGGGCGAGATGCCCACGGCCTGCGTGTCGCCCAGCAGCCGGGGCGCCCGATCGGGCGACACCAGCAGGCTGCGCATGTGCACTTCGCCGATGCAGCGGATCTCGTGGGTCATGCCGGCGCGCATCCAGATGGCGCGGGTGGGCGGCACGACCCAGCGGCCGGCCTCGGCCTCGACGGCCATCACGCCGCGCACGGCATAGATCAGCTGGTGCTTGGCATGCGCATGCGGCTCGATGTGCCAGCCCGCCGGGTAGTCGGTGGCGCGCCCGGTGACCGGCGAGCGCGCCGCGTCGATCTCCCGGAGCGCCTCGCGCATCGGCGGCGGCTGGTGCGTGCCCTGCATGTCGCTTTCGCAAAGGTTGGTGGTGGATTGGCGCGCGACAGGCGCAGCCTCGGTCCAGATAATTCTGGCATGCCGGAGACGTCCCGCCGGCCCGTGAGCGCCTTTCGCACCAGGAGCGGAGCGCCGTCTTTTTCCGGGACTGAAAGCCACCCATGTCGACTTCCGCCGCCACCGCGGTGGACGCGAGCGGTGCGTCCATCGACGCCGCCGCCCGTCCAGCCGCCGCCCCTCATCAGAAGCTCAAGCCTGCCTTCGGCATCCTGGGCGCCATCAGCAGTTCGCACATGGTCAACGACATGATGCAGTCGCTGATCCTGGCCATGTACCCGATCCTGAAGGGGGAGTTCTCGCTCTCGTTCGCGCAGATCGGGCTGATCACGCTGACCTACCAGCTCACGGCCTCGCTGCTGCAGCCGCTCATCGGCCTGTTCACCGACCGCAGGCCGCAGCCCTACTCGCTGCCCTTCGGCATGTTCTCCACTCTCGTGGGCCTGCTCCTGCTCGCGGCGGCGCCGAGCTTCGGCGTCGTGCTGCTGGCCGCGGCTTTCATCGGCCTCGGCTCCGCGATCTTCCACCCGGAGTCGTCGCGCATCGCGCGGCTGGCTTCCGGCGGCCAGCATGGCTTTGCGCAGTCGGTGTTCCAGGTCGGCGGCAACCTGGGCACGGCCATCGGCCCGCTGCTCGCGGCCGCGGTCATCGTGCCCTTCGGCCAGCACAGCGTGGCCTGGTTCGGCCTCGCGGCGCTGCTGGGCATCGGCCTGCTGGTGCAGGTGAGCCGCTGGTATGCCACGCATCACGTCGCCGTGGGCGGCAGGCGGGCGCCGGCCGCGGCATCTCCCTACTCGCGCCAGGCGGTGCTCGGCGCCATCGGGGTGCTGCTGGTGCTGATCTTCTCGAAGTACTTCTACGTGGCGGGCCTGAGCAGCTTCTACACCTTCTACCTGATGGAGCGCTTCGGCGTCTCGGTGCAAGGCGCGCAGCTGCATCTCTTCATCTTCCTGCTGGCCTCCGCCGTGGGGACCGTGGCGGGCGGCCCCATCGGCGACCGCATCGGCCGCAAGCCGGTGATCTGGGTGTCGATCCTCGGCGTGGCGCCTTTCGCGCTGCTGCTGCCGCACGCCAACCTGTTCTGGACGACGACGCTGACGGTGGTGATCGGGCTGGTGCTGTCCTCCGCGTTCTCGGCCATCCTCGTCTATGCGCAGGAACTGATGCCGGGCAAGGTCGGCATGGTGTCGGGCCTGTTCTTCGGCTTCGCCTTCGGCATGGGCGGGCTCGGCGCGGCGGTGCTCGGCCTCCTGGCCGACCGCACCAGCATCGCCTTCGTGTACGAGGCCATCGCCTACCTGCCGCTGCTGGGCGTGGTGGCGGCCTTCCTGCCGCGGTCGGCCCGGCGGGCCCGAGGGTAGCCGCCGAGGCGGAACCTGAGCCCGCGAATCGCGCAAGTCAAGCGCACGCGCTTGACGCGACAGGAGCGCGGGATTACTTTCCTGCCTCCAAAACCGCAAGGAGTTGCATGATGGCCTTTGCTCGCATCGCATCCGTGGTCTTGCTTACTGGCAGCGTCGCGCTTGCCGCCACGGCTTCCTTTGCCCAGTCGTCGCCGTCCGAGCGCGAAGCCGCGGCGGCCGCCCAGGCCAAGCGCCAAGGCAAGCTTCCCACCAAGGGTGAGGAGCAATACCAGAAGAACGCACTCAAGCGGTGCGAGCGCCAGCCGGCCGGGACGGCTCGCGAAGCTTGCGAAAAGCGCGTGCTGGGCACCGGCGACACCACGACGCGCGGCAGCGTCGAAGGTGGCGGCAAGATGCGGACCAACACCATGCAGGTGCCGGCGACCGAAGCGCCCAAGAACTGAGCGCAGGCGCCCCGCCCACCGCCTGACGGCAAGCGGCGGCAGCGCGGCTCAGCGACGCGCAGGCTCGAGAAGGAACCCGGCGAAGAAGTCGCTCAGCTCATCGCGCGCGGCCAGCGGCAGCACGTGCGCCACGTATTGGTCGGGCCGCACCACCACGATCGCGCCGGCGGCGGCGATTCCGCGCGCGGCGAAGATGTCGTCGCGCGGGTCGATCGCCCACACCTTTTCCCAGTCCTGCAGCCCCAGCGGCCCCGAGCAGGGACGCAGGATGGCGGGCACCGTGCCGATGTCGACCTCGTGGTGGCCGCTGCGGAAGATGCCGTGCACGTCGACGAGGGCGTCCAGGTCCGCGCCCGAAGGGGCGAAGCGAAGCGCGGGCGACGCGGGCGATTCGCTGAACCAGCGCGCGAAATCGCGCAGGCCTTCGCCGCTGTCGCCGAAAGCGTAGAGGCGCCAACGCCCGTCGGCGGCGTGGACGTGGCCGAGATGCAGCCGCCGGCCGTCGGCGACGCGGATCACCGGCGAGGAGTGGAAGCGCATGCCGATCTCGAAGCCCGTCGCCAGATGCTGGTAGGTGTCGTTGCCCGTCAGCAGCGAAGGCTTGTACTTCGTCGCCTGGCCCGCGACGTAGCGAAGCTGCCGCCCGTACTCCTCCTTCATCTGCTCGGACGTCACGCCGCCGCGTTCGGGGTGCGCCGGATCCACGGTGGGTTGGGCGATGAAGGCCGACCAGTGGCGGTCGAAGTCGATCAGGTCCTGCGCGACCGACTGGCGCTCGGCCGAGTAGCTGTGCAAGAGCGATGCGGGCGAGCGGCCTTCGAGCACGGCGGCGAGCTTCCAGCCCAGGTTGAAGGTGTCCTGGATCGACACGTTCATGCCCTGCCCGGCCTTGGCCGAATGCGTGTGGCAGGCGTCGCCGGCGATGAACACGCGCGGCAGGCGCCCGCTGGTGTCGCCGACCGGCACGTCGTCGAAGCGGTCCGTCACGCGCTGGCCCACCTCGTACACCGACGACCACGCGACCGACTTCACGTCGATCGAGTAGGGATGCAGGATCGCGTTCGCGACCGACGTCATCTGCTCCACCGTGGTCTTGCGGATCTCCGTATTGCCCGCAGGCACTTCGCCCAGGTCGACATACAGGCGCACCATGGTCCCGCCTTCGCGCGGAATCATCAGCAGGCTGCCCTTGCCCGCGGACTGGATCACGTTCTTGGTGCGCCAGTCGGGAAAGTCGGTGTTCGCCAGAACGTCCATCACGCCCCAGGCGTGGTTGGCGGCGTCGCCCTGCAGTTCGCGCCCGATCGCGCGGCGCACGTTGCTGCGCGCACCGTCGCAGCCGACGACGTACTTCGCGCGGACGTTGAATTCCTGGTCCTTGTCCGGCCCAGCCAGGTGCTTGAGCGTGACGGTGACGGGGTGCTCGCCCGTGCCGACCGACAGCGCGACGAACTCGATGCCGTAGTTGGTCTTGAGCTTGCTGGGGGACTTGGCCATGTAGTCCAGCAGGTATTCCTGCATGCGCGCCTGGTTCACGATGACGTGCGGGAACTCGCTCAGGCCCTCGGGCGCATCCGGCACCCAGCCGGTGCGCACGATCTTCGAGCGGTCCTGGTCGGACGGCCCCCAGAACCGCACCTCGTTGATCCAGAACGCCTCGCGCATCAGCGCGTCCGCGAGGCCGAAGGTCTGGAAGGTCTCGACCGTGCGCGACGCGACGCCGTCGGCATGGCCGACTTCCAGCGGCCCGGCGCGCCGCTCCACGATGCGGGTGTCGATGTTCGGGAACGCCGACAGCTGGGCGCCGAGCACCGTGCCCGCGGGGCCCGTGCCCACGATCAGCACATCGACTTCCGCGGGAAGCTCCGCCGTCCGGGCGAGCGCCTGAGGCGCGGCCGGGTGGATGTCCGGGTCGCCCGGGCGGTATCCATCGCGATAGAACTGCATGTCTCTGCTCCGAAATGAGTGGGAGGAATTGTCGTCGGGCACTGATAATCAGTGTGCTGATGATTAGTGTAGGGATAGAATGGAATTTCATCAACCAAGGGTTAACCCCTGGTCTCTGCCCCATGACCCCGACCGATTCCGCGGACCTCGATCTCGAAACCCTTCCCGGCCACTTCATCCGCCGGCTGCAGCAGATCGCCGTTGCGGTGTTCCTGCAGGAGACGGAACCCTTCGGCGTGACGCCGGTGCAGTACGCCAGCCTGCAGGCGGTCCGGCGCACGCCGGGCATGGACCAGCGTTCGCTCGCGCGCTCGATCGGACTCGACACCTCGACGATGGCGGGCGTGATCGACCGGCTCGAATCGCGCGGCCTCATGATGCGCAGCGCCTCGCCGGACGACCGGCGGGTCCGGCTGTTGAGCCTGACCGATGAAGGACTGGCCCTGCTGGGCCAGGTGGAGCCGGCCGTGCTGCGCGCCCAGACGCGCATGCTCGAACCGCTGCCCAAGAAGGAGCAGCAGGTGTTCATGCGCATGCTGCGCGAGATCGTCAAGGCCAACAACGACCTGAGTCGCGCGCCGAGCCAGGACTGACGCGGCGAACCCGCGTCCTGGCGCGGAAGGCTCAGCGCGGCGGGCTGCGCTTGCTCGCCGCGTCTTCATGCAGCGATTGAACGGGTCGACGATGGTTGCGGCCACGGCTCGCCGGCATCGACGGGATGCCAGTGCGGTATGTCGCACGAGCGACACCCCAGGCCACATCGCCGACTCACACACTGATCGAACCCAATTTGATAGGTGATTGTTCTTAGATTCATCAAGTTGATTCATCGGCGAATCTCTTGGGCTGCCGAATTCAGGGTTGTCACTCTCAGGCGACGTCGATCGATCGTCTTAAGGTCGCGAGGCAAATTTCAAACACTCGGAGACCATCGATATGCCATTGAGTTTCAAGCTTCTCGCCGTGGCGAGCGCCGTCGCCTTTTCCGCAGCCGCGTTCGCGGCCGACCCGATCAAGATCGGCGTCGACGGACCTTTCACCGGAGGCTCGTCCTCGATGGGCGTGAGCATGCGTGACGGCGTGCGCCTGGCCACCGAGGAAATCAACAAGGCAGGCGGGGTGCTCGGCCGCCCGATTCAACTGATCGAGCGCGACGACGCAGCCAAGAATGAACGCGGCGTGCAGATCGCCCAGGAGTTCGTCAACAAGGAGAAGGTCACGGCCGTGGTGGGCTACATCAACACCGGCGTGGCGCTCGCCTCCCAGCGTTTCCTGCAGGACGCGAAGATCCCGGTGATGAACAACGTGGCGACCGGGTCGGTGGTGACACACCAGTTCGAGAAAGACCCGGACAACTACGTCTTCCGCAATGCCGCGCATGACAGCATCCAGGCGCCGATGATCGTGCAGGAAGCGGTGGTGCGCCGCGGCTACAAGAAGGTCGCGATCCTGGCCGACTCCACCAACTACGGCCAGCTCGGCCGCGAGGACCTGGAGAAGGCGCTCAAGAGCAAGGGCATCACCCCCGTCGCGGTCGAGAAGTTCAACATCAAGGACGTCGACATGACGCCGCAGTTGCTCAAGGCGAAGGAAGCCGGCGCCGAGGCGATCCTCACCTACGGCATCGGCCCCGAGCTGGCGCAGATCGCCAACGGCATGACCAAGCTGGGCTGGAAGGTGCCGATGGTCGGCAGCTGGACGCTCTCGATGGCCAACTTCATCGACAACGCAGGGCCGGGCGGCGAAGGCGCGAGCATGCCGCAGACCTTCATCCAGGAACCGACCACGCCCAAGCGCAAGCAGTTCATCGACAACTACCTCAAGACCTTCAAGCCCAAGAACAACCGCATGGATTCGCCGGTGTCGGCGGCCCAGGGCTATGACTCGATCTACCTGCTGGCCGCCGCGATCAAGCAGGCGGGCAGCACCGACGGTCCGAAGATCAAGGAAGCGCTCGAGAACCTGAAGGCGCCGGTCGAGGGGGTGGTCACGACCTACAACGCCCCCTTCTCGAAGGACGACCATGACGCGATCACCGCCAACATTCCCGTGTTCGGCGTCGTCAAGGGCTCTCGCGTGGTGTTTGCCAACGCGGCGGACCAGAAGGACGCGGCCACCGTGCGCGTGAAGGATTCGGCCGCCAACGCAGCCTTGATGAAGTAGGCGCATCGAGCCTCGGCCATCGAGCCGGCAACGGCGCCGCCCCGGCGAGTCCGCGGCGGCGCCTTTTTCTGCCCCCCGCTTCAGGACAAGGTCACTCATTTCCATGCAAATCCTCACCCAACTCATCTACAGCGGCATCGCGCTGGGCATGATCTACGCGGTCATCGCCTTCGGCTACCAGCTGACCTTTGCCACCTCGGACACCCTCAACTTCGGGCAGGGCGAGGCGCTCATGCTGGGCGCGCTGGTCGGCCTCACGCTGGTCGGCCTCGGCGTGAACTACTGGCTCATGATCCCGATCGTGTGCGTGTTCGGCGCGTTCCAGGGCGCGGTGGTGGAGCGCATCGGCGTGCGGCCGGCGATCAAGATCAAGTCGGAGTTCGGCTGGATCATGTCCACGATCGCGCTGGGCATCATCTTCAAGAACGTGGCCGAGAACGTGTGGGGACGCGACGACCTGAAGTTCCCGTCGCCGCTGCCGGAGTCGCCGCTCAAGTTCCTGGGCGCGAATGTGCTTCCAATGGAGATCCTCGTGGTGTGCGGCGCCGTGCTGATGATGCTGGCGGTGGAGTTCTTCAACCGCCGGACGATCTACGGCAAGGCCGTGCTCGCGACCTTCAACGACCGCGATGCCGCCAAGCTGATGGGCATCAATACCGGGCTGGTGATCACGTTCTCGTATGCGCTCTCGTCGGCAACTGCGGCTTTCGCCGGCGTGCTGATCGCCCCGCTGACGCTCACCGGCGCCACCATGGGCGCGGTGCTCGGCCTGAAGGCCTTCGCGGTGGCGATCATCGGCGGCCTGACCAGCGGGATGGGCATCGTGCTGGGCGGGATCATCCTGGGCATCGCCGAGACGACGACCGGCTTCTACATCAGCACGGGCTACAAGGACGTGCCGGGCCTGGTGCTGCTGCTGATCGTGCTGGCCGTGCGGCCGCAAGGCCTGTTCGGCAAGACCGCCATCAAGAAGGTGTGAGCGAGCACCCATGAAACGACAACAAGCACGATCCATGAAGACGAGCCACCTGATGCTGGCCATTGCGGGGGCAGCGGCACTGCTGCTGTTCCCGGTGGCCGTCGACAACGCGTACTACATCCATCTGCTGGAGACGATCGCGATCTACGCGATCCTGATCTTCGGCCTCGACATCGTCGTGGGCTATACCGGGCAGGTCTCGCTCGGCCACGCCGGGCTGTTCGGCATCGGCGCCTACACGGCCGGCGTCCTGGTCTTCAAGCTGGGCGCGCCGGTGCTGCTGACGCTGGTCGCGGCGATCGGCGTCACCGCGGTGTTCGGTGCGATCCTCGCGCTGCCGGCGCTGCGGGTCACGGGGCCCTACCTCGCCATGGTCACGCTGGCCTTCGGGACCATCGTGCAGATCCTCATCAACGAGATGAGCTTCCTCACCGAGGGGCCGATGGGCATCAAGCTCGACAAGCCGGTCCTGCTCGGCCACAAGCTCGACGAGCGCGGCTACTACTGGCTGGTCGCGGTGCTGCTGCTGCTGTCGCTGGTGGTGGTGCATCGCATCCTGCGCTCGCACCTGGGGCGCGCCTTCGAGGCATTGCGGGGCAGCCCGGTGGCGTCCGACTGCATGGGCGTGTCGGTCTACCGCTACAAGGTCTATGCGTTCGTGATCAGCGCCGGCTTCGCCGGGCTCGCCGGAAGCCTGTACGCCTTCTCGGAACAGTACATCTCGCCCAACACCTACAACTTCGAACTCACCGTGCTCTTCCTACTGGCGGTGATCATGGGCGGGCGCAAGAGCCGCATCGGCTCCATGCTGGGCGCGGCCGTCATCGTGCAGCTGCCCAAGCTGCTGGACGATGTCGTGATGTTCCGCTGGGTCGCCGTGGCGCTCGCGCTGGCGGTCTTCGCGACCGCGGCTTTCGCCATCCGCCGCCGGCGCGCGACGCCGCTGCAGATGGCGATCCCGGTGGTGGGCAGCGTCGCGCTGGCCGTGCTGGCCTTCTGCCTCGACACGATGACGGATTGGCGCCTCTCGATCTTCGGCGCGATCATGCTCTTCGTCGTCTACTACCTGCAGGATGGCATCGTCGGCTTCGTGCGCAGTGCGTTCAACATGAAGCGCCCGGGCCTGCAAAGCGACGCGTCCGTCGGGGAGAGCGTCGCCTCCGCGGCCGCCGTCGTCACGGCGTCCCAGGCCGGCGGCGGGCAATTGTTGCAGGCGCGGGGCGTGCTGATGCAGTTCGGCGGCCTCAAGGCGCTCAACAACGTCGACCTGGACATCCAGCGCGGCACCATCCACGGGCTGATCGGGCCCAACGGCTCGGGCAAGAGCACGATGATGAACGTGCTCACCGGCATCTACGTGCCGACCGCGGGGGCGCTGAGCTTCGCGGGCCGTTCGCTGGTCGGGCGCAGCTCCTCGGACATCGCGCTGTCCGGCATCGCACGCACCTTCCAGAACGTGCAGCTCTTCGGCGAGATGACTGCGCTGCAGAACGTGCAAGTCGGCCTGCATCACACCTTCGACAGCAACCTGCTGGACGTGGCGCTGCACACGCCGCGCTACCGGCGCGAACGCGATGCGGCGGTGCGGCGCGGCATGGGCCTGCTGGCCTTCGTCGGCCTCGCCGAGTTCGCCAACGAGGAAGCGCGCAACCTGCCCTACGGCAAGCAGCGCCTGCTGGAGATCGCCCGCGCGCTGGCGCTGGACCCGCAGCTGCTGCTGCTCGACGAGCCCGCCGCCGGCCTCACGGCGCCGGACATCAAGGAGCTGATCGCCATCATCCGCAAGATCCGCGGGCATGGCGTCACCGTGATCCTCATCGAGCACCACATGGACGTGGTGATGAGCATGTGCGACACCGTGTCGGTGCTCGACTTCGGCCAGAAGATCGCCGAGGGCCTGCCGGCGCAGGTCCAGGCCGACGAGAAGGTCATCGAGGCCTACCTCGGCGGGCAGGAGGCCGGCGCCCAACCCGAGTTGCGAACCGCCTGAGCGAGACAAGCGTATGTTGACTATCAAGAATCTTCATGCCGGCTACGGCAAGGTGCAGGTGCTGCACGGCATCTCGATCGAGGTGCCGAAGGGCAAGGTCGTGACCCTCATCGGTTCGAACGGCGCGGGCAAGACGACGACCATGCGCGCCGTCTCGGGAATGATCGCGCCGACCTCCGGGGAGATCGTTCTCAACGGCAGGCGCATCGATGGCCTGGAGTCGTATCACATTGCCAAGCATGGCCTCGCGCACTCACCCGAGGGTCGGCGCGTCTTCGCGACCATGACGGTGACGGACAACCTCGTGCTCGGCGCATTCCCGCGCCTCACCGGCAGCCGTCCGCGCGGCGATGTGTCGCGCGACCTGGAGCGGGCCATGGAGTTGTTCCCACGCCTGAAGGAGCGGCGCACGCAACTGGCCGGCACCTTGTCGGGCGGCGAGCAGCAGATGCTTGCCATGGCGCGCGCCGTGATGCTGAACCCCGAAGTGATGCTGCTCGACGAACCTTCGATGGGCCTGGCGCCGATCCTGGTCACCGAGGTGTTCCGCATCATCGAGCGGCTGAAGAGCGAAGGGGTCACGATGCTGCTCGTGGAGCAGTTCGCGGCTGCGGCGCTCGGCGTCGCAGACTACGGCTACGTGCTGGAGAACGGGCGCATCTCCCTGCACGGGCCGGCCGAGAAGCTACGCGACGAACCGGGCGTCAAGGCCGCTTATCTGGGCGGCGGCCACTAGCGGGCTGTCCGATTCCACCAAGTCGGACCCGCGTGCCGACGCCTTCGACGTCGCAATCAAGGCACCAGGATCAGCTTGCCGAGCGTCGCGCCGGCATCGAGCAGCTCGTGCACGCGGCGCGCCTCGGCCAGCGGGTAGGCCTCGGTCGGCGGCGCCTTGACCGCGCCGCTGCGCATCAGCGCGATGGCGTTGTCCATCAGGCCGCGGCGCTGCGCGCGGTCCTGGTCGAAGGTGTGGATCGAGAAGGTGCGCACCGCCAGGCTCTTGCTCAGCAGGCCGCGCAGTTCCATGAACACATCGCGCGCGGGCGGCCCGCCCGCGATGTTGTAGGAGATCGCGGTGCCCAGCGGCGCGAGCGAATGGATGCAGGCGATCAGCAGTTCGCCCCCCACGTGGTCGAAGGCGAGGTCCACGCCGCGCCCGCCGGTGGCCTCGAGCACGCGCTGCGGCAGGCCGGCCGGATCGCCGTCCACCAGCGTGCTCACGCCATGCGCCAGCGCATGCGCCTGCTTGGCCGGCGTCGAGGCGGTGCCGATCACCGCCATGCCGTGGTGGCGCGCGAGCTGCACGAGCGCGGTCGCGACGCCGCCCGCCGCGCCGGGGACCAGGATCGAGCGCACCGGCAGCCCGCCGTTGGTGCCCAGCAGCATCGCCTGCGCGAGCTGCAGGTTGCCGAGGCTGCAGGCCTCGGCATCGCTGATCTCGTCGGGCAGCGCGAACGGCGCCTCGGCCGGCACCGCGATGTACTGCGCGTAGCAGCCACCGCGCTCGGGCAGCTCGCGCGAGCTCACGAACACGCGCTGGCCCACGCGCGCGGGATCGACCCCGGGGCCCACCGCGGCGATGGTGCCGGCCATCTCGTTGCCGGGAATGGCCGGCAGCGGCGGCATCCACTTGTAGGTGCCGTTGCGAATCAGCACGTCGGGGCCACCGGTGCCGATCGCGCCGGCGCGCACCAGCACCTGCCCCGGCCCGCAGGCCGGCACCGGGATCTCCACGCGCTCCAGCGCGCCCGGTCCGCCCGGCACGCGCACCTGGATGGCCTGCATCGTCAGCGGCATGCGTTGCTCCTGCATGCGCGGCCTCAACGCTGGCCGTCGTGGACGGACACCTGCTCCTTGCTCAGGCCACCGAGCCGCGCATGCACGCGCCCGCCGGTGCCCATGAGCAGCGCGAACAGGATCTCGTTGGGGCGCGGCGCGTCCTGGATGCCGATCTCCATCGCGTTGTAGTGGCTGCGCACGTAGGCCGCATGGATGTAGTGCAGCGGCACCATCAGCCGGTAGCCGGCCGCGGCCACGGCCTTGGACGACGGCACGATCGCCTTGGGCTCGCCGAGCACCTCGCGCATCGCCCAGCCCCCGGCCTCGTGCCAGACCGCGCCATGCTCGAGCTCGCCGTTCACGCCGACGATCGCGGCCTTGCTGTAGACCTCGACCTGGTCGCGCCCGAGCGTTTCGACGAGCTCGGTGGCCAGCAGCGTACCGAGCGAGCGCAGTTCCGCCATGAAGGGCATCAGGTCGGGCTCGTAGCGGCCCGCATAGGGGTTGCGGATGACGGCGCAGGCCGCCGCCAGCTTCAGCGGCGTCGCCACCGGCGGACCGCCCTCGTGGTAGATGGTTTCGACGCTCAGGCTGCGCTTGCGGATTTCGATCAGGGACATGTCGGGGACCTCATTGCTTCGGAATATGCGCTTCGTTCACGATGGTCGTCCATTTCTGGAGTTCGTTGCCGACCATCGCGGTCATTTCTTCGGGCGTGCTGCCGCGGGCCTCGCCGCCCATGTCCTCGAGACGCGCGCGCACGGCGGGCACTTCGAGCGACTTCAGCGCGGCGGCGCGCAATTGATCGACCACCGGGCGCGGCGTGCCCGCGGGCGCCATCAGCCCGGCCCACGAGGTGACCTCGTAGCCCGGCACGCCCTGCTCGGCGACCGTCGCCAACTCGGGCATCGCGCTCCAGCGCTGCGCGCCCGTGGTGGCGAGCGCGCGCAGCTTGCCGGCCTTGATGTTGGGCATCACGGCGGTCGGCGGCGCGATGATCATCGGCACCTCGCCGCCGAGCAGCGCGGTGACCGAGGCCGCGTCGCCACGGTAGGGCACATGCAGGATCTCGGCCTTTGCGGTGCGCACCAGCAGCTCGCCCGCGAGGTGATGCGTGGAGCCGATGCCGGCCGAGCCATAGGACAGGCCCTTGGCGTCGCTGCGCGAGGCCGCGAGCAGCTGCGCGAGGCTCTGGTAGGGCGAGTCGGCGCGCACCACGATCAGGAACGGGAAGTAGGTGACCGTCGAGATCATCTGGAAATCGCTCACGGTCTGGTAGCCGAGCTTGCTGTAGAGCGCGCCGGCGACCGCATGGCCGCCCGTGGCCAGCAGCAGGGTGTAGCCGTCGGGCTTGGCGCGCGCGACCGTGGTGGCGGCGATCGTGCCGCCGGCCCCGGTCTGGGCCTCGATCACGAAGGGCTGGCCCAGGGTCTTCGTCATCTCGGCGCTGACGACGCGCGCGATGGTGTCGGCGTTGCCGCCGGCCGCGAAGCCCTGGTAGATCCTGATCGGCCGGTCCGGATAGGCCTGGGACCAGGCTGGCGTTGTCGACAAGGTGCAGGCAAGGCTCAGGCCTGCAGCGAGAAGTTCTCTGCGCCGCATAGGGTTTGTCTCCGTCATGGTTCTTCTGCCGATGGATCGCGGCCGCGCCGCCCGCGTGTGCCGCGCGCCCCGGCACCACGCCGGGGACTTGGTTCGAGCGAGAGGCTCAGGCCTGCTGCACGATCGGATTGCGCAGCACGCCGATCCCCTCGATCTCGACTTCGCACACGTCGCCGGGCTTCATGAAGCGCGGCGGCTTCCGGCTCCAGCCCACGCCGGCCGGCGTGCCGGTGGCGATCACGTCGCCGGGCGTGAGCGTGAAGATGGTCGATGCATAGCTGATCAGCTTCGGGATGCTGAAGATCATGTGCCCGGTGTGGCTGTGCTGCACCACCTCGCCGTTGAGCCGGGTTTCGAGCTTGAGCTCGCGCCCCGGCGCGATCTCGTCGGCCGTGACCATCCACGGGCCGAAACCGCCGGTGGATTCGAAGTTCTTGCCCGAGGCGATCTGCTTGGCGTGGAACTGCCACTCGCGCACGCTGCCGTCGTTGTAGCAGGCGTAGCCGGCCACGTGGTCGTAGGCGTCGGCCTCGGCGATGTCGCGGCCGCCGCGGCCGATGATCACCGCGAGCTCGCCTTCCCAGTCCAGCGACTCCGACACGTGCGGCCGCACGATCGGCTGGTTGTGCGCGCACTGCGAGCGCCACACGCGCAGGAAGATCGGCGGCTGCTCGGACAGCTCGCGCTGCATGCCGGCGGCGAGCACCTCCTGGTGATGGTCCATGTAGTTGCGCACCGCGCAGACGATCTTCTCGGGCCGCGGAATGACCGGCAGGAAGGTGATGTCGGCGAGCTTCGCGACGGGCGCGAGCCCCTCCACATGCTGCGCGGCCTGCTTGTAGTCGCCGGCGGCGATGTAGTCGGCCAGGCTCGCGTGCTGCGGCATCGCGCGGCCGAGATCGACGACGCTGTCGCCGACGACGGCGCCCCAGGTCTCGCGGCCCTGATGGACAAAGGAAAGAAGCTTCATGGGGTGGGACTCCGGTGGATGAAATGGGAAAGGAGGCGAGAGAGGGAGGAGACGCGAAGCGGCATGGAGGGGGCTTTCATCTGAACCTTTCCTGCCACTGCGCCAGCGGCATGAAACTCGGGTCGCGGCGGCAGATCTCTTCGGTCTCGCTCATCAGCGTCTCGTCATCCTTCGAGAGATCGAGCGGGTCGCCATGCGGCTGCGAGACGTAGAACGGCGTGTCGACGTAGATCTCGACCGTGTTGCCCTCGGGGTCGAGCATGTAGACCGACAGCGCGTTGCCGTGGTTGAGCCCGCGGATGTCGGTGGCGCCGCGCGCCGCGGCGCGCGCCGAGATGTCGCGCAGGTGCTGGATGCTCGGCACCGCGAACGAGATCTGCATGACCGTGCTGAAGGTGGCCTCCTTGGGGCGGCCCGATGCGATCACGAGCTGATGGTGCTGGTCCGGGCTCGCGCTGGTGAACACCAGCGTATTGCGGAACGTACGCCCTTCGCCGCGGTCGGTGATCGTGAGATCGAAGGTCTCGGTGTAGAAGGCCACCATGCGCTCGAGATCGGTCACGTAGATCCCGAAGTGCGACGGCGTGGGGCGGCTGACCTTGAGCATGCTGTCTCCAGAGGTTGATGTGTCGGACCGTGGCGGCTCTGCGGCCGCTTGGGTGTGTCGAAGCTCCCCTACGGCGCGGCGGCTTCGGCGTGCTTGAGCGCCGCGAGCACGTTGCGCTGCGTGCTCAGGATGTGCTCCTCGAGTAGCGCGCAGGCGGTGTCCGCATCGCGCTTGAGCGCCGCGTCCATGAGCTTGCGGTGCTCGTTCGACTTGCGGCGCGCAGTGCGGCGAAACCGCGCCGAGACGCGCCGGTAGCGTTCGGCCTGGTCGAACAGGCTCGCGCCCCAGAGGCGTTGGCGTTCCGACGGGCAGGCCGCGACGAGCGCGAGGTGGAAGCTGCGGTGCAGCTCGCTCCATTCCTCGTCGAGAACCACCGGGCCGTCGCTCAGGCGCGATTCGACCTTCTCGAGGCGATGGAAGGCGGCGAGCACCGCGGCCTCCCAGGCGTCGTCGCCGTGCGCGATCGATTCGCGCAGCGCCGGCACGTCGAGCATCACGCGCATGTGGGTGATGTCGGCCAGGTCCTCCGCCGAAATGGGCGCCACGCGAAAGCCGCGGCGCTCGTCGGCCCGCACCAGGCCCTCTTGCGAGAGACGGCTCAGCGCCTCGCGCAGCGGACTGCTCGAGTAGCCGTAGCGGCCCTGCAGCTCGTCGAGCTTGAGCTTGGCGCCGGCCGCGAAGGCGCCCCCGAGCACGTCGGCGCGCAGCCGTGCGAAGGCCTGTTCGACCAGGGGCGGCTCGGGGATCGTCTCTGTTTTTTGCATGGATCGGATTTTATGCACAAAACCAATTCCATGCACAAGACCTTCCGAACGCCGGAAGCGGAACGGCCGCCGGGGCGCGCAAGCACCCTCGGCAGCCGTCATGACGAGGGCGGCCCCCGTGTTACTTGCAGCTGAAGCTCTGGGCTCGCTCCACGTCACCGCTGCCGTTGTAGCGCGCCACCTGCGGGTACGGGCACAGGGGACGCGTGCGGTCCGCGGCCCAATCCGCAGGCAGCTCGCTGTTGACGCCGCCGGCATTGCCCGCGCCGCGTGCCATCGCGACGATCTGGTCCGGCGCCACGCCCTTCTCGACCCAGTTCACGAGTGCCTCGAGCGCGTCGTACTGGTCGGTGGCGATGCCGCCGCTGCTGTGGTTCATGCCCGGCACGCGGAAGAAGCGCGCGAAGCGTGCGGCCTTGCCGGCGTTCTCGGCGTTCAGCTCGTCGTACCAGCGCCTGGTGTCGTCGATCGAGAAGACACCATCGGAGACGCCCTGCACGACGATCATCTTGCCGCCGCGGTCGCGCAGCACGTCCAGCTTCGTCGGGTTCGGAGGCGTCATGAACGACCACGAGCTCTCGGTGTAGGTGGCATCGGTCGCGAACAGCTTCGGATAGTCGATGTCGAAGTTGTAGTTGAAGGCGAAGGCACGCGTGTCGTTCATGACCGTGGGGTCCGGCGGAACCTGGAAGATGACCCCGACCGCCACCGGGTCGCGCGACGCACCGACCGAGTTGCTGAACTTCCAGCCGGCCCAGCCGGAGCCGGCCAGGCCCGGGTCGTAGGGCTGCGTCGCATACAGGCGCTCGCCGCGGCTGTTGACCGGGCCGACGTACATCATGTCGATCGCGCTCTTCTGCGCCGCCGTGAGGCAGCTTCCGTCCCGCGCACCGGTGCAGGTGGGCACGTGGTCGAAGAGATTGAACGCGGTGCGGCAGGCCTCGACGTCCTGCACCAGGCCGTCGGTGGCACCGTCGAGCGCATCGCAGCGCTCCAGGATCTTGCGCGCGACGAGCTGCCGCTCGGTGACGGTGAAGCCGGTCGAGAGGTCGTTCACGTCGGTCGCGACCTTGCGGAACTGCTGCGCCGTGTAGAGCTGCGCGGCCGCGGCCTTGGGCAGGTCGAAGCCCGGCGAGTTGGCGAGCACGCCGTCGTACTCGGCCGGCAGGCGCGACGCCGTGACCATCGCGTGGCGACCGCCGTTGGAGGAGCCGCCGACATAGGACCGGTCCGGCCCCTTTCCGTAGGCCGCCTTGATGAGCGCCTTGGCCATCGGCGTGAGCTTCCTGACCGCGCCGTAGCCGTAGTCGATGCGCGCCTCGGGGTCCATGCCGAAGAGCGGATTCTGCGCACCGCTGTGGCCGGCGTCGGAGGAGATCACGGCGAAGCCGCGGTACAGCGCATTGCTCAGGGGACCGCCGCTGCCGACGGCGCCGGTGGCGTTGGCGACGCTGCCGTCCGTGCCGCCGTTGCCCTGGTAGAGGTAACGACCGTTCCAGTCCAGCGGCAGCCGCATCTGGAAGCCCACCGCATACGTCTGGCCGTCCACCGGGCTGACGCGCTCGTTCATCTTGCCGGTGACCACGCAGTGCGCAGGGATGTCCTTGCCGGCGACCTTCAAGGCACCCGCAGCCGCCGTGGTGACGGCGCTGACGACGGTGTTCGGAAAGGCGAAGGACGCCAGGTCCGCACAGGCGCCCTGCAGCGGCGCACCGACGGCCTCGCCGAGCTGCGGCAGCTTGGGCTCCTCGGCCGGCGGCGGCGTCGAGCCGGCCGGCGAGCTGCCGCCCGGGTGGCTGGCCACGGGGCCGATCACCGCGGGGCTCGATCCGCCGCCGCCGCATGCGGCGATCGACAGGGCCACCAGCAGCGCCGCGGCGCCTGCGAGGGGAAGGGGTCTGCAATGTCTCACGGGGTGTGTCTCCAAGGAAGAGAGGCGGGTCGTTCGATCCCGCTCTTCGTTAACTTCATTGATTAACTAATTTCCACGCGCATCTCTACTGTGGATGCTGGTGTGGCGCCTCAACATAGTTCTCCCTGTTAACTAATATAGGTTCCTGCATCCGGCCGCTGGCTCGGGGCAAACCCGACCCGCATTGCTTTAGACTGCCGGGCGCATGACAGGCCACGATCACGACCCAGCACTCCCAGGAGGTCTCGACCACTCGAAGCTGCTGGTCTTGCTGGGCTACAACCTGGCCCAGGCGAGCATCCCCACCGGCAAGATCTTCCAGACGCGCATCGGCAAGCCGCTCGCGCTGACGCAGGTCGAGTTCTCCGTGCTCCTGCTGATCCACAGCAACCCCGGCGTGACGGGCAAGCAGCTCTGCCAATCGCTGGCCACGGCGGCGGCACGCATGTCGCTCGTGCTCGATCGCCTGATGGGCCGCGGCCTGATCGACAAGGAACAGAGCGGCACCGACAAGCGCGTGCAGCACCTGCGCCTCTCGAAGGCCGGCCAGCGCCTCGCCGACAAGGCGCTGGCCATCGCGGGCACCATGGAGACCGACCTGCTGCGCCGGTTGAGCAAGGGCGAACAGGCCATGCTGATGGAGATGCTGCTGAAGATCGCCTCGTCGGGCCGCGAGCCGGGCTGACGCCTCCCTGTGTGTCATCGGCGTTGCACGACTGTTTCGAGCAACATGCCGCGCCTCCCGCCGGAGGCCGCCGCCGGCGCCTGAATCCTTCTGAATCAACGGCTTAGCCGGGCGCGCGCGGCTGGCACGCGCCTTGCGCAAGGCCGAGGCCATCTGTTCGCCATTCAAAAAGGAGACACGCGCCCATGACACAGCCCAAGCAACCCCGCCTGGACCTCACGATGGTCGGCGACTGGGGAACCGCCAACTTCCACACCATCTGGGGCTGGGTCTCGGCGCATCTGCGCTGGCGCTCCGCGCCGCTGTCGCGCTTTTGCGTCCGCACCGGCAGCGCCTACCGCGACAGCGTGGAACTCGTGGGCATGGGCGAGGCCGACCTGTCGGTCACCACGCCCGCGCACATCGGCGTGCGCTGGGCGCGCGAAGGCCGGCACTTCTATGGCGGTCGCGCCTTTCCCAACCTGCGCACGCTGGGCCATCTGCCGCAGGACGACCGCCTCACGCTGGCCGTGCGGGCCGACACCGGCATCCGTTCCTTCGCCGACATCCGCGAGAAGAAGCCGGCGCTCCACATCGCCATGCCGCCGCGTGCGAACGACTGCCTGTGCAGCTACGTGATCGACCTGATCTGGCGCGCCCACGGCATCGACCCGGAAGACATCCTGCGCTGGGGCGGCTCCTACTTCGAACACGAGAACCCGCGCGCCTGCATCAAGAAGGCGCAGGCCGGCGAATGCAATGCGGTGTTCAACGAGGCCATCATGGTGTCGAACTGGAGCGAGCTGGTGGGGCAGTACGACATGAACTTCCTGCCCATCGAGCCCGAGGCGATGCGCACCCTCGTCGACGAATATGGCCTGCGTCCGGCAGTGCTGGAGAAGGGGCGGCTTCGCAACGATCACGACGTCGCCTGCCTGGACTGGTCCGACTGGGCCGTCCTGTGCCGCGACGACATGCCGGAGGACGTGGCCTTGCGCGTCACTGCCGTGATGGTGGAGGAGCGCGCGGAGTTCGAGGCGCGCTTCCGTCACATCCCCGTGCACCAGAGCCCGCTGACCTACCCCATCGACCCACGCAGGATGCCCACCGGCGTGGACCTGCCGCTGCACCCGGGCGCCGAGCGCTACTACCGCGAACACGGCTGGCTCGACTGACGGGAGCCTTGCCGACCATGACATCGAACACTTCCAGGCGCGACGTGCTCCGCCTCGCCGCCGCCTCGCTGCTGGCGCCCTCGGTCCTGCCCGCGCGGGCCGACAGCTACCCGTCGCGGCCCGTCACCATCGTCGTGCCCTTCGGGCCCGGCAACGCCTACGACACCATGGCGCGCTACCTGGCCGACCGGCTGCACGACGCGCTGGGCCAGGCCTTCGTGGTCGAGGCGCGCCAGGGCGCGCTCGGCGGCGTGGCGGCGTCGTATGTCGCGCGCGCCCAGCCCGACGGCTACACGCTGCTCTTCGGCGCCAATTCGACGCATGCGGCCAACGTGCACCTGTTCAAGAAGCTGCCCTACGACCCGGTGGCGGACTTCGAGCCTATCGCCACCATCGCCACCATTCCGCAGGTGCTCGTGGTGTCGCCGACGCTCAAGGTGAACACGCTGCCCGAGTTGATCGCGCTGGCCAAGGCCCAGCCGGGCAAGCTCAACTACGGCAGCTCGAGTGCCACGGGCCGCATCGCGTCCGAGGCCTTCCGGCAGCTTGCCGGCATCGACGCCGTGCACGTGCCCTACAAGACCTCGAGCCAGGCCATCACCGACCTGGTCGGGGGGCAGCTTCACTTCCTGGTGACGGATGCGGGCCTCGGCGTGGCCCAGGGGCAGAGCGGTCGCGTGAAGGTGCTGGGCGTGAGTTCGGCCCAGCGGGTGCCCGCGATTCCGGACATCCCGACCATCGCCGAAGCGGGCCTGCCCGGCTACGAGTTCACGGCCTGGCTGGCGATGTTCGCGCCCGCGCGCACGCCGCAGACCATCGTCAAGCCGCTGTCCGACGCCATCGGCAAGGCGGTGCGCAGCGATGGCATGCAGGAGCAGCTCGCGCGCATGTACGCGCTGCCCTTCCCGGGCACGCCGGACGACCTGCGGCGCCTGGTGCAGCGCGACATCCAGCGCTGGGGCGAGTTGGTCAAGGCGGCGGGCATCGAACCCGAGTAGGCGGCCTACGGCTTGCCGCTCACGCGGACCACCGTGCCCCTGAACGAAGGCACGGAGCGCACCACCAGCTTCTCGACCTCGACCACGAGGAAGAACAGCACCGCGCCGGCGACGAGCCCGCCCCAGACGTGCAGCGGCAGCCCCTCGGTGTTGAACACGGCCTGCAGCGGCGGCGCATAGGTCAGCAGAAGCTGCAGCACCACGACCGCCGCCACGCCCCACCAGACATAGCGGTTCTCGAGGTGCGCGCGCAGCGAGAGCGACGACTCGATCAGGTAGCGGCTGTTGAACAGGTAGAACACCTGGCCCAGCGTGATGGCGTTGACCGCCGCGGTGCGCGCCATCGCGTCGGTGGCGCCCTGCGACTTCATCCAGAAGAAGGCCCAGAGCGTGTAGACCACGAGCGCCGCGCCGACGAACAGGATGCGCCAGAGTCCGAAGCCCGTCACGATGGGCCGGTCGACGGCGCGCGGCGGGCGGCGCATGACATCGGCCTCGTGCGGCTCGAAGGAGATCGTGAGCCCCAGCGCCACCGAGGTCACCATGTTGACCCACAGCACCTGCGGCGCGGTGATCGGCAGCGTGAAGCCGAGGATGATCGCGATGGCGATCACGGCGCCCTGCGCGACGTTGGTCGGCAGCGCGAAGAGCATCGCCTTCTCGATGTTGTTGTAGACGGTGCGTCCTTCCTTCACCGCGGCCGAGATGGAGGCGAAGTTGTCATCGGCCAGGATCATCCCGGCGGCCTCCTTGGTCACCTCGGTGCCCTTGATGCCCATCGCGATGCCGATGTCGGCCTTCTTGAGCGCGGGCGCGTCGTTGACGCCGTCCCCGGTCATCGCGACGATCTGCCGGTTGGCCTGGATGGCCCTCACGAGCCGCAGCTTGTGCTCGGGGCTCGCCCGCGCGAACACGTCGACGTCGCGCACGCAGTCCTGCAGTTCGGCATCGTTCATCGCCTCGATCTCGGTGCCGGTGACGGCGGTGCGGCCGTCGCCGATGCCGAGCTTGCCCGCGATCGCCGCCGCCGTGATGCGATGGTCGCCGGTGATCATGGTCACGCGGATGCCGCCGTCATGGCATTCGCGCACCGCCTCGATGGCCTCTGCACGCGGCGGGTCCATGAGGCCCACCAGGCCAAGCAGCACGAGGTGCCTGGGGAGGTTGCCGGCTTCGAAGCGGCCCTCGGCCACAGCCGGGTCGGGCAGCCAGGCCAGCGCCAGCAGGCGCTCGCCCTGCGCGGCGAGCCGGTCGCCTTCGGCGGCGAAGAACGCCCTGTCGAGCGGCGCGGGGCCGGCCTCGGTCTGCTGCCGGTCGCAGTGTTCGAGGATGACTTCCGGCGCGCCCTTGACCAGCAGGATGTCACCGTCGGCCGCGCGATGGAGCGTGGCCATGAACTTGTGCTCCGATTCGAACGGAATGGCATCCACGCGCGGCGCGGCCGCGATCTCGCCGGCACGGTCGAGCCCCAGCTTCGCGGCCAGCGGATAGAGCGCGCCTTCGGTCGGATCGCCTTCCACTTTCCATTTGCCTTCCGCGTGGACCAGTTCCGCGTCGTTGCACAGCACACTGACGCGACCCACCAGCGTCAGCGCCTGCGTCGGCGCCTCGATGCGCCGCCCGCTCGCATCCTGCACCTCGCCTTCGGGGGCGTAGCCGTTGCCGGTCACCGCGTAGGACGCGTCGGCGGTCACGATGGAGGTCACCATCATCTCCATGAGCGTGAGCGTGCCGGTCTTGTCCGAGCAGATGCGAGAGACGGACCCCAGCGTTTCCACCGCCGGCAGGCGCCGGATGATCGCGTTGCGCCGAGCCATGCGCGTGACCCCGATGGCCAGCGTGATCGTGATGAGCGCGGGCAGCCCTTCCGGTATGACCGACACCGCGATGCCGACGATGGCCTGGAAGAGCTCCACGAAGCTCATGTGCCCGAGCCAATGGCCCCACGAGAAAAGCAGCACGCTCAGCACGCCGATGCCGGCCGTGATCGTGTAGCCGAACTTCTTGATCTGCCGCAGGAGCGGCGTCTCGAGCGTGCCGACCTCGGCCAGCATCTGGTTGATGCGGCCCAGTTCGGTCTCCGCACCCGTGGCCACCACGATGCCGCTCGCGCGGCCGGACACCACCATCGTTCCGGAGAACGCCATGTTCTCGCGGTCGCCGACCGTGGCCTTGGCCGCGACCGGCGCGACGGTCTTGTCGGTCGGCACGGATTCCCCGGTCAGCGCGGCCTCTTCGGTGCGCAGGTTCTTGACCTCCACGAGGCGCAGATCGGCCGGCACCTTGTCGCCTGACTCGAGCAGGACCACATCGCCGGGCACGAGCTCCTCGGCGGGGATGAGGCGCACCGCTCCCTCGCGCAGCACGCGCGCTTCGGAAGAGAGCATGTTGCGGATCGAATCGAGCGCCTTCTCGGCGCGCCCTTCCTGCAGGAAGCCCAGGAGCGTGTTGAGGATCACGACCCCGAAGATGATGGACGCGTCCAGCCAGAAACTCAGCATCAGCTTGATGAAACCGGCGCCGAGCAGCACGTAGATCAGCACGTTGTTCAGCTGGGCCAGGAAGCGCGCCAGCGGCCCCCTCTTCTTTCCCGTGGGGAGCCGATTGGGCCCCTGGGTGGCCAGGCGCCTGGCGGCTTCCGCTGCATCGAGTCCTTGTGCCGGATCGACCGCGAGGCGCTGGCCGACCTCCTCGGCCGTCACCGCATGCCACGAGGCCGGGCTCGCGCCCGCACCTGCCATTTCCGTCGACACCATGGGTTTCCCTCCTGGTTGGGCTGGTGCGGCGCATCGTAGCCGACACCCGCGCAGAGCGGGGCCCGCTCAGCCGTGCACGCCGGGCGCGCATTGGCTGGGGGGCGCACGCGACCCCCTCCTACGCGCGGGCGGCCGGGTCGATCGCAGGCTGGGGCTCCCTACATCGACGGAGGCTTTCCCATGACCCGACAACTGAAGACCCTCGCCCTGGCGCTGGCCGGCGCCCTGGCTGCAGGCGCGGCCCTCGGCGCCACGTCGCTCTCACGCACCGACAGCGACGCGCTGCAAAGCATGGCGCAGGCCAACATGGCCGAGGTCGAGGCCGGCCAGATGGCGCTCAAGAAGGCGCAGGACCCGAAAGTCAAGCAGTTCGCACAGATGATGGTCGACGACCACAGCGCCGGCCTCAAGGACGTGCAGCAAGTCGCGCAGAGCAAGGGTGTGACGCTGCCGACCGAACCCAACAAAGGCCAGAAATCCCAGGCCGACACCCTCTCGAAACTCGAAGGCGCGAGTTTCGACCGGCAGTACATGGAGAAGGCCGGCGTGTCGGACCACACCAAGGACCACGACGAGCTGCGAACGATCAGCAAGAACGCCAAGGACACGGACGTGAAGAACCTCGCCGCCAAGATGCTGCCGGTGGTCGACCGCCACCTGGCCGAGGCCAAGCGCATGGCCGGCGGCAAGTAGACGAGACCGGGACGGCCACCATGCGCCGGGAAGACCCCGTCACGCCGAAGCGCCCGTCGCGATGGATGGGCGTGCTCATCGCCCTGCTGATCGCCGGCGCGGCGGCGCTCGCCATGTTCTGGAAGACGACGCCGACCACGCCGGCGGCGTCCTCGCCCGCGGCCAGCGAACCCAAGCACAACGCGGCGCCGGCGACGGGGAAGAGCCCCTGAGCGGCGTCGTTCGCCAGGCCAGGATTCAGAGGGAGGACCCGCCAGGGCAGCGTCCCCCGGCGCCGCGTGTCCGAACAGCGGATACGCCCCCATCCCGATAGGGCCCCGCATGCCGGCCCGCCGCAAGATCGTTCCCACACCTTCCGATCTTCGCGAGAACCCCCGTCATGCACAGAGCGATCGACATCGTCGTCAACCTCTTCACGCCCCAGGAGGTCGCCGCCGGCCAGACCGGTTTCGATGCCCGCTTCACCGAACAGGTGCGCATGCCCGAGCACATGAAGACGGGCGTGTCGATCGACGACTACCTGCGCAAGATGGATGCCGCCGGGATCGAGCGCTCGCTGCTCATCGCGGTGCGCGCGGGCGACCGGCGCATGCAGGGCTCGTTCGAGATCCCCTACGAGCAGGTCGCGCAGTGGTGCCGCAAGCACCCTGACCGCTTCTCGGGCTTGGCGGGCGTGGACCCGTTCCGCGGCATGCAGGGCCTGCGCGATCTCACGCACGCGGTGCAGGAGCTGGGCTTCGTCGGCGCGCACCTGTACCCGCACTGGTTCCGGCTGGCACCCAACGAGGCGCTGTACTACCCCTACTACGCCAAGTGCTGCGAACTGGACATTCCCATCATGATGCAGGTGGGCCAGAACCTCATCTACCAGAAGGAGGTGCGCCTGCCCAGCGTGGCCCGGCCGATCCTGCTCGACCAGATCGCGATCGACTTCCCCGAGCTCAGGCTGCTGGGCATCCACATCGGCGTGCCATGGACCGACGAGATGATCGCCATGGCCTGGAAGCACGAGAACGTGTACATCGGCATCGACGCCTACGCACCCAAGTACCTGCCGCCGGCGCTCAAGCACTACATGAACAGCTACGGCGCGCACAAGGTGCTGTTCGGAACCGACTGGCCGGTGATCGACCCCGAGCGCGCCGTGGCCGAGATGCGGGCGCACGAATTCCGGCCCGAGGCGATGCGCCAGATCATGCGCGACACCGCGGTCAAGGTGTTCAAGCTGTGACGGCCGCGCACTACACGCGCGAGTCGCCCGGCGCGCTGCCCCTGGGCTTCGAGAACCTCACGGTCGCGAGCGGCATCCGCAGCGCCGCCGAGCGCGAGAGCGGCAAGACCGCGATCCTCTGCGGCGCGCAGAGCCGCACTTACGCGCAGCTTGTCGAGCACATCGACCGCGTGGCCAACGGCGTGAAGGCGCTGGGCCTGCAGGCCGGCCAGAATGCGGCGATCGTCGCGCCCAACTGCATCGAGTACATCGAGATCGTCGCCGGCGTGTCGGAGATCGGCGCGGCCACCGCCACGCCCAACCCCCGGCTCACGCCGCGCGAGCTGGCCGAGATCTGCAACGACGCGGAGGCACGGATCCTCTTCGTGCACCCGGACTGCATGGACAGCATCGACCGCGCGCTCTACACCTCGCTGAGCCACGTGATCGTGCTCGGCGAGCCCTACGCGAAATGGCTCGCCGACGCCTCGCCGGACTTCACGCCCGGGTTCATTCCCGAGTGGACGACCTTCGCGATCCCGTACACCTCGGGCACCACCGGCAAGCCCAAGGGCGTGATGCTGTCGCACCGCTCGCGCACGCTGTGCTTCCTGAGCTATGCGGGCGAGTACGGCATCTACGCGCCAGAGGACCACTTCCTCGCGTTCGCGCCCATGTGCCACGGCGCGGGCCTCGCCTACGCGATGGCGCCGGTGTTCACCGGCGGCTGCGTCGAGATCCTGTCCCGGTTCGACGCCGAGACGGTGCTGCGCGCGGTGCACTCGGGCCGCGTGACCGGCATGTTCACGGTGCCCACGCATTTCCACGCGATCTTCAAGTTGCCGGCGCCGCTGCTGGCGGAACTGCGCGGCCATCGCCTGCGCGGCATCGTGGCCAACGCCGCGCCGCTGCCGCAGGACGTGAAGGAGCGCATCGTCGATTACTTCGGCGACGGCCTGCTGCACGAGACCTACGGCTCGACCGAAGGCGGCGTCGTCACCAACCTGCGTCCCAGGGACCAGCTGCGCAAGGTCAACTGCGTGGGCCAGCCCTTCGGCAGCAACCTGATCCGCCTGCTGGACGACGCCGGCCGCGAGGTCGGACCCAACGTGGTGGGCGAATTGTTCAGCCGCTCGGCCACGCTGTTCAGCGGCTACTGGCGCAAGCCCGAGGCCACGGCCGAGGCGTTCCGCGACGGCTGGGTCAGCGTGGGCGACATGGCGCGGCGCGACGACGAGGGCTACTACTACATCGTCGATCGCAAGAAGGACATGGTCATCACCGGCGGCATGAACGTCTATCCGCGCGAGGTCGAGGCGGTGATCGACCAGGACGACGCAGTGGCCGAATCGGCCGTGATCGGCGTGCCCGACCCGCAGTGGGGCGAGAAGCTGGTCGCCTGCGTGGTGCTTGCGCCCGGCGCCACGCTCGATGCCGCCGCGCTCGAAGCGCGGTGCCGCGCCGAACTCGCACCCTACAAGCTGCCCAAGCACTTCGTCGCCATCGACGCGCTGCCGCGCAACGCGAACGGCAAGGTGCTCAAGACCGCGCTGCGCGCCTGGTGCGCGCAGCAGGCCGAGGCGCACTGAGAACCGGCTTCCTCCCATCCCCCCCAAACCCTCAGGAAACTCGACATGGCTTACCGACTCGGCGTAGACGTGGGCGGCACCTTCACCGACCTGCTCCTGTTCGACGATGCGAACGGGCGCTTCTGGCGCACCAAGACGCCGTCCACCCCGCACGACCAGTCGGTCGGCGTGCTGGCCGGCGTGCAGGCGGTCTGCGCGCAGGCGGGCATCGAACCATCGGCGATCGACCTGTTCCTGCACGGCACCACGGTGGCCACCAACGCGGTGCTCGAAGGCAAGGGCGCGCGCGTGGGCCTGGTCGTGACCGAGGGCTACCGGCAGATGATGCAGATCGCGCGTTCGCTGGTGCCCGGCGGCCTGGCCGGCTGGATCATCTGGCCCAAGCCCGAGCCCATGGCGAGGCTCGAAGACACGGTGGAGATCAAGGGCCGGCTCGACGCGCACGGCGCCGAGGTGCGGCCGCTGGACGAGGCCGACATCCGCGCCCAGCTGGCCACGCTGCAGCGCCAGGGCATCGAGGCGCTCACCGTCTCGCTGATGAACGCCTACGTCGACGGCCGCCATGAGCGGCGCGTGGCCGAGATCGCGGCCGAGGTGCTCCCGGGCGTGCCGGTGTCGCTGTCGCACGTGGTGCTGCCCGAGATGCAGGAGTACGAGCGCACGCTCACCACGGTGGCCAACGCCGCCGTTCGCCCGGTGGTGGGCCGCTACGTGCGCAACCTGCGCACCAAGCTGCGCGACCTGGGCATGAAGGGCCGCATCTCGCTGCTGCGCTCGGACGGCGGCCTGATGTCGTCCGAGGCGGCCGAGGCGCAGCCCGTGTCGCTGCTGATGTCCGGCCCGGCCGGCGGCGTCACCGGCGCGCTCTGGGTGGCCCGCAACGCGAAGCTGAAGAACATCCTGACGCTAGACGTGGGCGGCACCTCCACCGACGTGGCGCTGATCGAGAACGGCGAGCCGCGCCTGGTGCGCACCACCGACGTCGGCCACCTGACCGTGCGCGTGTCGGCCCTCGACGTGAAGACCGTGGGCGCCGGCGGCGGCTCGCTGGCCAAGATCCCGGAGCTGACCCGGGCCCTGCGCGTCGGTCCCGAATCGGCCGGCGCGGTGCCGGGCCCGGTGTGCTACAGCCGCGGCGGCACGCAGGCCACGGTGACCGACGCCAACGTGGTGCTGGGCTACCTGCCCGAGAACCTGCTGGGCGGCACCTTCATGCTGGACCGCGAGGCCGCGCGCGCCGCGGTGCAGCGCACCGCCGACGCGCTGGGCGTGGACCTCTTCGAAGCCGCGCGCGGCATCATCGACATCGCCAACGAGAACATGTTCGGCGCGCTGCGCATGATCTCGGTGCAGCAGGGCTACGACCCGCGCGACTTCGCGCTGATGGGCTTCGGCGGCGCCGGGCCGCTGCACGTCAACGCGGTGGCCAAGCTGATGGGCTCGTGGCCGGCCGTGTCGCCGGTCTCGCCCGGGGTGCTGTGCGCGCTGGGCGATGCCACCACGCGCACACGCAGCGAAACGGCCCGCTCGTTCTCGCGCGTGATCTCGCGCAGCACCGAGGCCGAGGTGCTCGCGCTGCTGCGCTTGATGCAGGACCAGGTGCGGGACAGCCTCGTCGCCGACGGCGAGGACGCCGGCGCGCTCGAACTGCGCTTCGAGGCCGACCTGCGCTACGCCGGCCAGGCCTTCGAGGTCCCGGTGCCGGTGACGCTCGCCGATTTCGAGCAGCCCGGGGCGCTGGCCCGCCTGGCCGACACCTTCCACGCCGCGCACAAGCGGCTCTTCACCTTCAGCATGGACACCGACACCGAGCTCGTGAACCTGCGCGCCATCGCGCTCGGCCGCGCGCCCGAACTGCCGGCGCTCGAACTGCCGCAGGGCGACGGCAACCCGATCGCCGCGAAGCTGCGCGACCACGAGATGTGGGTGGACGGCCGCTTCCGCCCGGCCGTGATCTACGACCGCGCCCGGCTGCGCGCCGGCGACCGCATCCCGGGCCCGGCGGTGGTCTGCGAGATGGACGCGACCACCGTCATCCTGGCCGACGCGGTGGGCACCGTGGACGCCCACGGCAACATCCTGATCAACCCCGCCTGAAGGAGCCACCATGCCCGCACGCATCATCGAGACCCAGGCAGCGCCGCTGGCGGCCGCCAAGGTCGATCCGATCACGCTCGACATCCTGGAGAACGCGCTGCGCAACGCGCGCGTCGAGATGGACGCCACGCTGTTCCGCACCGCGCTCTCGCCCGGCATCCGCGAGCAGGGGGATGCCTTTCCGCTGATCGCCGACCGCCAGGGCCGCATGGTGGTGGGCCAGTTCGGCTCCTTCATCGACGGCTTCCTGCGCAACTTCGACGGCGACATCGAGGAGGGCGACGTCATCCTGCTGAACGACCCGTATTCGTGCGAGGGCGCGATCAGCCACATCAACGACCAACTGGTGATCGTGCCGGTGTTCCGCGGCGGGCGGCTGATCGCCTGGGCCGCGATGTTCGGCCACATGACCGACGTGGGCGGCAAGGTGCCGGGCTCGCTGCCCACCGACGCCGGCACCATCTTCGAGGAAGGCTTTCGCCTGCCGCCGGTCAAGCTCTACCGCCGGGGCGTGCTGCAGGCCGACATCCTGAAGATCGCCGCGCACCAGTCGCGCATGCCCGAGTGGTACAAGGCCGACCTGCACGCGCTGGTGGCCTCGTGCCGGGTCGCGGCGCGCCGGGTGGACGAGATGTGCGAGCGCTTCGGCGACGAGGTCTTCGACGCGGCGCTGGGCGAGCTGCTGGCGCGCAACCACCGCGCCATGAAGCAGCTGATCGGCTCGCAGATCGGCGAGGCCAAGGTGTCGTTCGAGGACTACCTGTGCGACGACGGTCGCGGCGCCGGCCCGTTCAGGATCAAGTGCACCATGTGGCGCGAGGGCGAGAAGGTGATCCTGGACTTCGAGGGCACCGACCCGCAGTCCAGCTCGTCGATCAACTTCTACATGAACGAGAACATGTTCAAGATGTTCTTCGGCATCTACATGATCATGGTGTTCGACCCGCAGGTGCTGTTCAACGACGGCTTCTACGACCTGGTCGAGGTGCGCATTCCCGAAGGCTCGCTGCTCAAGCCCCGCTTCCCCGCGGCACTGTCGTGCCGCACGCATGCGCTGGGCCGCATCTTCGACGTGCTGGGCGCGCTCCTGGGCCAGAAGACGCCGGACTTCCTGTGCGCGGCGGGCTTCTCGTCGTCGCCGCACCTGATGTTCTCGGGCCACACGCAGGCGGGCGAGTGGTTCCAGCTCTTCCAGATCGGCTTCGGCGGCATTCCCGGCCGCCCGTTCGGCGACGGGCCGGACGGCCACTCGCTGTGGCCCGGCTTCACCAACGTGCCCAACGAATTCCTGGAGCGCTACTTCCCGATGCGCATCGAGCGCTACGAGACGGTCGCCGACTCGGGCGGCGCGGGCAAGTTCCGCGGCGGCAACGGCATCCTGATGAGCTATCGCTTCCTGGAACACGGCCAGATCTCGATCCACGACGACCGCTGGTTCGTCCCGCCATGGGGCGTGAACGGCGGCGCGCCGGCCGCGCGCTCGCGCAAGCTGCTGGAGCGCGCCGACGGCAGCCGCACGCCGCTGCCTGCCAAGTGCGACAACATCGACGTGGCGCCGGGCGACCTGCTGCACTTCGTGACCTGGGGCGCGGGCGGCTGGGGCGATCCGCTGGAGCGCGATCCGGCGCTGGTGGCGCTCGAAGTGCGGCGCGGGCTGGTGAGCCGCGACGGCGCCCGGGCCTACGGCGTGGTGCTGGACGCCGCCGGCGAGGTCGATGCCGCCGCGACGGCCGCCGAGCGCGAAGCGCAGCGCCAGCACCGGCCGGCGCTCGCGGTCTTCAACCGCGGCCCGGACCTGGCCGCGTTGCGCGAGAACTGCCTGGCCGACACCGGCCTGCCTGCGCCCACGCCGCCGGTCTGGCCCGCCCACGTCGCGGCCTGACGCGCTCGGAAAGCGACCCGAGCCCGCCCATGGAACTGCGCAGCCTGCGTTACGAGAAACACGGCCGCGTCGGCGTCATGACCTTCGACACGCCGGCCGCGCTGAACGCGATCAGCGAATTGCGCCTGGCCGAGATGGAGCTGCTGCTGACCGGGATCGAGGCCGACACCGAGCTCGGCGCCCTGATCATCACCGGCGGCGAGGGGCGCGCCTTCTGCGTGGGCCTGGACCTGGAGCTGCTGGAGCGCGCCTTCGGCGACATGATCTACTTCGAGACGGTGGTGCGCCGGCTGAACGTGATCATCAGCCGGCTGGAAGCGCTGGCCGTGCCCACCATCGCCGCCGTGAACGGCATCACGCGCGCCGGCGGCTTCGAGCTCACGATGGGCTGCGACTTCGTGCTGATCGCCGACGACGCGCGCTACGGCGACGTGCACACCGATTCGGGCGTGCTGCCGGCCGCGGCCTCGCTTCGGCTCAAGCGCCGGATCGGCGAGCAGCGCGCCAAGGAAATGATCTGGACCGCGCGCTGGTACACCGGCCCCGAGGCCGTGGCCGCCGGCCTGGCCCTGCGCTCGGTGCCGCGCGGCGAGCTGCAGGCCGAGGCCCTCGCCTTCGCCGCCCGCATGACCGACAAGCCGCGTGCCGTGATCGCGGCCAGCAAGCGCGTGTTCCAGCAGGGCGTGGATGCCGGCCTGGCCGAGGGCGCCGAGATCGAGCTGCGCAACTTCGTGGCCTACATGGACAGCGAACCTTACGGCCACGAAGGCTACAAGGCCTTTCGCGAAGGGCGCCAGCCTTCATGGAAGCCGTGAGGCCCCCGCGCGCGGCCTTCGACCCCGCGGCCGTGCTCGCGCAACTGGCCGCGGCGGTCGGTGCCGCGCACCTGGTGCAGGGCGCGGCGCTGGATGCGTTCGCGGCCGACATCTTCGACCGCCGCGCCCGGCCGCTGGCCATGGTCGCGCCGGCCAGCGTGGACGCGCTTCAGCAGGTCGTGCGCATCGCCGCGGCGGCCGGCCTGCCGCTGCTGGCACGCGGCGGCGGCGCGTCCTACACGCAGGGCTATCTGCCGGACGAGGACGGCGCGCTGCTCGTGGACATGCGCCGGCTCGACGCCATCGTGGAGATCAACGAGGACGACGCCTATGTCACGGTCGAGGCCGGCGTGACCTGGGCCGCGCTCGACTGGGCGCTCGCCGCGCGCGGCTGGCGCACGCCGTTTCGCGGGCCGTTCTCGGGGGCGGTCGCCACGGTGGGCGGCACCATGGCGCAGCACGGCATCAGCCACGGCACCGGCGCGCATGGCGTGTCGGCGGCCTCCGTCACCGCGCTGGACGTGGTGCTGGCCGACGGCAGCCTGCTGCGCACCGGCGCGCCGCTCGTGGGCGGCCCGCCGTTCGAGCGCCACCACGGACCGGATCTCACCGGCCTGTTCCTGGGCGACTGCGGCGCCTTCGGCATCAAGGCGCGCATCAGCCTGCGGCTGGTGCGCGCGCAGGCCGACCACGCGGCGCTGTCGTTCGGCTTCGAGCGCTGGGAGGCCCTGCACGCCGGCATGCGCGCCGCCGCGCGCGAGCGCGTCGACGACACCCATTTCGGGCTGGACGCGTCCATGGTGCGCGGCCAGCTTCAAAGGCCGCGCGGCATCGTCGACACGCTGAAGATCGCGCGGCGCATCTGGCGCGCCACGCCCGGCCTGCGGGCGCCGGCGGCGCAACTCGCGCGCATGGCGCTGGCCGGCGAGCGCGGCCTCGCGGGCTCGCCCTACCTGGCGCACTACATCGTCGAGGGCGGCAGCCCGCGCGAGGTGCGGGCGCGCGCGGCCCGGCTGCGCAAGGCGCTCGCCGCGCATGGCCGCGAGATCGGCAACACCATCGCGTCGGTGGTGCGCAGCCAGCCCTTCGAGCGCATGTTCCATGTGCTCGGCCCGGCCGGCGAACGCTGGGTGCCGGTGCACGGGCTGCTGGCGCATTCGCGCGTCGCGGGCTTCCATGCCGGGCTGCAGCGGCTCCTGGCCAGCCACGCCGACGCCATGCGGCGCCGGGGCGTCTGGATCGGGACGCTGGTCGAATGCGTGGGCAGCGGCGGCTTCATGGTGGAGCTGGGCCTGTACTGGCCCGACGCACCGGACGCGTATCACCGCGCCGTGGTCGACGCCAAGACGCTCGCGCGGCTGCCGCAGCACGCGCCCGACCCGGCGCTGCATGCCTGGATCGCCGCGCTGCGCGAGGAACTGATCGCGCTGTACCGCGCGCACGGCGCGGTGCATTTCCAGCTCGGCCGGGTCTATCCGTACGCCGCGGCGATGGACGCGACGGGCTTGCGCGTGGTGCAGGCGCTGAAGGCGGCGGTGGATCCGCAGCGGCGCATGAATGCCGGAGTGCTCGGCCTGTGAGCCTTGTTCGCACAGCGGATAGATCCGCAACCCGCCTGCGGCCACGCCGGGGCGGCTCTTACCATCCCTTCGCGCCGCGCCCGCATGGGCGCGTGCCTGTCCTCACCTACCAACGGAGTGCCCCGTGAAACCCATCCCGAAGAGAACATTCGCCAAGGCCCTGCTGGCCGGCGCGCTCGTGGTCGCATCGGCCTGGCCGCTGCTCGTGCAGGCGCAGGACGAGATCGTCGTCGGCGCCGTGATGCCCATCACCGGCGCGTTCGCGGCCTCGGGCCTCCCGGGCTACAACGCCCTGCGCATGGCGCAGGACGACATCAACGCGCAAGGCGGCATCCACGGCAAGAAGCTGCGCATCGCCTTCGAGGACGCCACCGCCAACAACAGCGGCGCGGTGAACGCCTACATCAAGCTGGTCAAGCAGCACAACCCGCCTTTCATCTTCCTGTCGAACCTCTCCACGCAGGTGCTGGCGACGGAGCCCGAGATCGCCAAGGCGAAGATCCCGTCGGTGACGCCCGGCGGCGCGGTGGCCCTCGATGCGCGCAAGAACCCCTACATCTTCCGCACGCGCCCGGGCGACGTGCTGGGCGCCGGCGCGCTGGCCTGGGGCATCACCGATTCGCTGAAGAAGAGCAAGCCGGGCATCCTGTACACGCAGGACGACTACGGCACGGGCGCGGCCAACGCGCTCGAGGAGCTGCTGAAGAAGTCCGGCGTGGCGGTGGTGGCCAAGGAGCCCTACAACCCGCGCGACAACGACTTCTCGGCCCAGTTGCTGAACGCCAGGAACAAGGGCGCGGACGTGCTGGTCACCTTCAACTACAACCGCGACGGCGCGCTGCTGCTCAAGCAGCGCAAGAGCCTGGGCATCGAGCTGCCGCTGGTCTCGGGCACCGGCATGGCCTCGCCGGGCACGCTCGACCTCGTGGAAGCCGCCGACGTGGCCAACGTGCTGGTGGCGGCCGACACGGTGCTCGGCGACGAAGTGAGCCCGGCCAGCGCCGAGTTCGTGCGCCGCTACGTGATCGCCTACAAGATGCGCCCCGACTCGTTCGGCGCCTCGTACTACGACGCCGCGATGATGGTGGCGGAGGGCCTGCGCAAGGTCGGTCCCGACGCCGAGAAGCTGCGCGCCTACCTGGCCGGCGTGAAGGGCTTCAAGGGCGTCGCGCGCACCTACACCACCGACCCCGCCACCGGCAACATGGCCCACACGGTGAGCATGGCCGTCTTCAAGCCCGGCACCAAGGAGTTGCAGGGCGTGGCGGTCTACCCGAAGTGACGCTCCGCAGGCAGCGCGCATGACGCAATTCATCCAGCTTGTCATCAATGCCGTCGCCATCGGCAGCATCTACGCGGTCGTGGCGCTGGCCTTCGAGATCGCCTACGAATCCACCGGCGTGGTGAACTTCGCGACCGGCCAGCTCGTCACCATCGGCGCGCTGCTGGGCGCGAGCGCGCTGGTGTTCACCGGCACCCACTTCGTCGGCGCCTACCTGCTGGTCATTCTCGGCATGGCGGTGGTCGGCCTGCTGTTCTTCGCCGGCGTCTTCATGCCGCTGCGCCGGCAGCCGGCGGTGACCATCATCATCGGCACCGTGGCCATCGGCATCGCGGTGCAGAACGTGGCGCAGCTGGTCTGGGGCTCGATGCCCATCGGCACCCGCTCGCCGGTGGGCACGCAGACGCTCTCGCTCGGCGGCGTGGTGGTCTCGCTGCACACGCTGTACGCGATCGGCGTGTCGGCGCTCCTGATCGGGGGCGTGTACCTGCTGCTGTACCGCAGCGCGCTGGGCAGCCAGTTCCGCGCGCTGGCGCAGGACCCGGAGGCGGCGCGCCTGATGGGGATCCGCGTGAACCGGCTCTACAGCCTGACCTGGATCCTGGTGTGCGCGCTGGCCGGCATCGCCGGGCTGCTGCTCGGGCCGATGTGGTTCATCGAAGTGTCGATCGGCGAAGGCGTGGGGCTGAAGGCCTTCGCCGCGGCCATCATCGGCGGCTTCGGCAGCATCCCGGGGGCGATCCTCGGCGGCCTGCTGGTGGGGCTGACCGAGATCCTCGGCGCGGCCTACATCTCGTCGGCCTACAAGGAGGCCATCGTCTTCGCGCTGATGTTCGCGTTCCTGCTCGTGCGGCCCCAGGGGCTGTTCGGCGAACGCATCTCCGAACGGGCCTGAGCCACGATGAAACTTCATCCCACCTCCGCCATGGCGGCGCTGCTGGCCGCCTGCGCGGCCGCCCCATTCGTGATCTCCGACTACAACCTGCGCATTCTGGTGCTGGCGCTGCAGACGGCCATCGCCGCGATCGGCCTGTCGGTGTGCTTCGGCTGGGCCGGGCTGATCCAGCTGGGCCAGGCGGCGTTCATCGGCCTGGGCGCCTACGGCTCGGCCATCGCGTCGATGCGGCTCGGGCTGGACTTCTGGCTCGCGATGCCGCTGGCCATGGCGCTCGCGGGCGCGGTCGCCCTGCTGATCGCGGTGCCGATGCTGCGCCTGCGCGGCCACTACCTCGCGCTGGCCACGGTGGGCTTCAACGTCACGCTGGAAATCATCGCGAAGAACTGGCAGGCGCTCACCGGCGGCACCGACGGCATCAGCGGCATCCCGGGCATCCGGGTGTTCGGGCACGAGATCCAGACCGACACGGGCTACTACTTCCTGTCGCTCGCCTTCCTCGCGGTGGTGGCCGCGTTCGCGATGCTGCTGCGCCAGTCGCGCTTCGGCCGCGCGATGATCGCGGTGCGCGACGACGAGATCGCCTCGGGCACCTCGGGCGTGCCGGTGGTGCGCACCAAGGTCGCCGCCTTCGTGATCTCCAGCGTGCTGGCGGGCCTCTCGGGCGCGCTGTATGCGCACTACGCGCACTTCGTCGCGCCGGCGGACTTCGACATGTGGCGCTCCATCAGCATCCTGGTGATGGTGATCGTGGGCGGCGAGATGTCGATCGCCGGTGCCGTGGCCGGCGCGATCTTGCTGAGCTTCGCGCCCGAGTGGCTGCGCTTCGTGGGCGACGCCTACCTCGCGGTGTTCGGGGTGGCGGTGCTGCTGGTGCTCATCTTCATGCCCGAGGGCATCGCAGGCCGGCTTCGCCGCTGGACGATGCGCCGCCCGCAGCGCGAGGTGGCCCGCCGTGTCTGACGCCATCCTCTCGGTGCGCGGACTGTCGCGCCGCTTCGGCGGGCTGCAGGCGGTGAACGCGGTGGACCTGGACATTCCGCGCGGCAAGCTGCTGGCGCTGATCGGCCCCAACGGCGCCGGCAAGAGCACGACCGTGAACCTGCTGGCCGGCGTGCTGGCGCCCACGGCCGGCCGCGTCGTGCTGGACGGTCGCGACCTGACCGGCCAGCCCGCCCATCGCGTGGCCGCCGCCGGGCTGGTGCGCACCTTCCAGAACGGGCGCCTGTTCAAGCGCCTCTCGGTGCTGGAGAACGTGCTGGTCGGCGCCCATGCGCGCCACGCCACCGGCTTCGCCTCGGCCGTGCTGCGCCTGCCCGGCTTTCGCGCCGAAGAGAAGGCCTTGCGCGAATCGGCGCTGGCGCTGCTGGACGGACTGGGCCTGGCCGCCGATGCCGAACGCGCGGTGGGCGAGCTGCCCTACGGCAAGCAACGCAAGATCGAGATCGCCCGCGCGCTCATCCTCGCGCCCCGCGTGCTGATGCTCGACGAGCCGGCCGCCGGGCTGAACTCGGGCGAGGTCGAGGAGCTGATCGCCTACGTCTCGGAGCTGCGCGGCCAGGGCCTGAGCATCCTGCTGATCGAGCACAACATGGGCCTGGTCATGCGACTGGCCGACCGCATCGCGGTGCTGAACTTCGGCCAGCTGATCGCCGACGGCGAGCCGGCCGAGGTGCGCAACACCGAAGCGGTGATCGAGGCCTACCTGGGCCGCAGGAAAGGCGCGCATGCTGCGCATTGAAAAGCTGTCGGTGCACTACGGTGCGGTGCAGGCGCTGAACGCGGTCAGCATCGACATCGCGCAGGGCGAGTGCGTGGCGCTGCTGGGCGCCAACGGCGCCGGCAAGACCACGCTGCTGCGCGCGATCTCGGGCCTGGAACGCCCGCGCGAGGGCCGCATCGCGCTGGCCGGGCAGGACCTGGACGGCATCGCGCCGGAGCAGCGCGTGCGCATGGGCCTCGCCCACGCGCCCGAGCGGCGCCGCATCTTCCCCGGCCTCACGGTGCTGGAGAACCTGGAGGTCGCCACGGCCGCCTGGCGAGGCCTGAAGGGCTCGATGGACGACGACCTGGCGCGCGTGTTCGCGCTGTTCCCGCGGCTCAAGGAAAGGCGCGGCCAGCTCGGCTGGTCGCTGTCGGGCGGCGAACAGCAGATGCTGGCCATCGGCCGTGCGCTGATGTCGCGGCCCCGCCTGCTGCTGCTCGATGAGCCCTCGCTCGGCCTGGCGCCGCGCCTGTCGGAAGAGGTGTATGCGCAGCTGGCCACCATCAACGGCATGAACCTCACCATGCTGGTGGTGGAGCAGAACACCACGATGGCGCTCTCGGTGGCGAGCCGCGCCTACGTGATCGAGCATGGCGACGTGGTGCTCGAAGGCGCGGCCGCCGAACTCATGGACCACCCGCGCATCCGCGAGGCCTACCTGGGCGCCTGACCGAGGCCGGCCGCCGCGCGCCGTATCCACTGTGCGGATACATGCCAGCCTGGCGCGCGGTCCGGCGGATTACCCTGATGCCGGGGCACGAAAGCTGCTCATAGACTGCGCGCCCCGGTGCCCGCCGCACCTCGCCGTCTCAGGAGCTCCGCATGGAAAAAGGTGTCCCCGTCCGCTCGATCAGCCGCTGCCTGGCACTGCTGCAGTTCGTCAACCGCCACGGCCCGGCGTCGCTGATGGAGATCGCGCGCGCGATCTCGCTGCCCTATCCGACCACCATCCGCATCGTGCAGACGCTGGTGCACGAGGGCATGCTCGAATGCGAGCCGGTGCGCAAGTACTACCGCGTCACCGACCTGGTGCAGACGCTGGCGGTCGGCAGCCGCGAGAGCGCCAGCCTGGTGACGGCCGCCCGCGCGCACCTGGTCGCGCTCACGCAGAAGCACGGCTGGCCCACGTCCATCGCCACGGCCGTGGGGCCGTCGATGATGCTGCGCGATTCGACCTACGACATGACGTCGATGGCGTTCAACAAGTACTCCCCCGGCTACACCTTCCCGATGCTCGAATGTGCGGCCGGCCATGCCCACATCGCGTTCGCGAGCGACACCGTGCGCGACTGCCTGCTCGACGGCCTGGCCAGCGACTACAAGACCTCGGTGGCGCTGGCCATGTTCCGTTCCGGCTCGCTGATCCGGCGCATCCGAAAGGACGGCTACGCCATGAACGACCGCACGCCGCATTCGATGAACCCGGGCAAGTGCTCGTCGATCGCGGTGCCGATCCTGGAAGCGGGCTGCGTGGCCGGCGTGCTGTCGCTGACCTTCTTTTCCTCTTCGATGCCGATGGCCGAGGCCGAGCGCCGCTACGCGGCCGACCTGCTGCTGCACGGCCGCGCGATCGGGCAGGCGATGGAGAGCCGGCATCACGCCGAGGCGGCGGCGCAGGCGGCGGCGGTCGAGACCGGCGCGCCGGCCGGGGCGGCAGTGCCGCCGGCGGCGATGCCCGCGCCGAGGAGCCGGGCGCGCAAGGCGCCGATGGCGCTGCACTGACAAAAATTCTCCACCTGCCCGTTCGTTGAGCACCGCAGTGCAAGCGAGGCTGGATGCGGCTTCGGCGAGATGCTCATGGTGTTATCCACAAGGTCATCCACCGCGGGCGGGGACAAGCAGGCCTTGACAGCGCCCGGCCCGTCTACCTCGGCAGCAGGCTCGGAAGGCCGCAGTGCAGGAAGCGGCCCGCGCCCGCGCGGCCCGTGAACTCGCGGCCGTCCCAGACCACTTCGCCGCGCGCCAGCGTCATGCCGGGCCAGGCGGTGAGGTGCATGCCCTCGTAGGGCGTGTAGTCGACGTTGTGGTGAAGCTGGCTGTTGCGCAGCACGAATTCGCGCTCGTCCCAGATCACCAGGTCGGCATCGGCGCCCACCGCGAGGCTGCCCTTGCGCGGATGCAGGCCGTACGCCTTGGCGGGATTCGTCGAGGTCAGCTCCACGAACTTCTGCGGCGTGATGCGGCGGGCCATCACGCCTTCGGACCACAGCAGCGCCATGCGCGTCTCGATGCCCGGAATGCCGTTGGGGATGTGGCGAAAGGCCGCGTCCTCGCCGGCGGCCTTCTTGCCGTCCTCGCCCTCGAAACGGTAGGGCGCGTGGTCCGACGAGAACACGGTGAACAGGCCGTCCGCCAGTCCCTGCCAGATCACGCGCTGGTTGGACTTGCCGCGCGGCGGCGGGCTGCACACGCATTTCGCGCCCTCGAAGCGGTCGTCGATGCCGAGGTCCTCGGCCGACAGGAAGAGGTACTGCGGGCAGGTCTCGGCGAACACGTTCAGGCCGTGCGCGCGCGCCCACCGGATCTGCTCCACCGCCTCCTGGCCGGAGACGTGCACGATGAGGATCGGCACGTCCACCAGCTCCGACAGCGCGATGGCGCGGTGCGTCGCTTCGCGCTCCACCAGCATCGGCCGCGCATGGCCGTGGTAGCGCGGCGCGGTGCGGCCGGCGGCTTCGAGGCGGCGCGTCAGCCATTCGATGCAGTCGGCGTTCTCGGCATGGATCATCGCCATCGCGCCGTGCTCGCGCGCGACCGACAGCACATCCAGGATCTGGCCGTCGTCCAGCTTCAGGCTGTCGTAGGTCATGTAGATCTTGAACGAGGTGTAGCCCTCGCGGATCAGCGCCGGCAGTTCTTCCGCGAGCACCGTGGGCGTGGGGTCGCTCACGATCAGGTGGAAGGCGTAGTCGACGTGCGCCTTGCCTTCCGCGCGCCGGTGGTAGTCGGCCACCGCGTCGCGCAGCGACTGTCCCTTGTGCTGCAGCGCGAACGGGATCACCGTGGTGGTGCCGCCGCACGCGGCCGACCGCGTCCCGGTGTCGAAGTCGTCCGCCATGCGCACCGGCGGCGGCTCGGGTTGATCGAGATGGCAATGCGCGTCGACGCCGCCCGGCGTCACGTGGCGGCCGGCCGCGTCGATCTCGCGCGCGCCTGCGGGCAGGGACTGCCCCAGCTGCACGATGCGGCCGTCCTTCACGGCGATGTCGCAGTCGAAGATGTCGCTCGCGGTGACGGCGCGGGCATGGCGGATGACGAGGTCGAAGGCTGGCATGGAAGAGTGTCTGCGGTTGGAAGGATTCAGGCGGCGGTCCATCCGCCGTCGACCATCAGCTCGGCGCCCGTGATGAAGCGCGCCTCGCGGCTGGCCAGGAAGAGCACCGCCTCGGCGACGTCCTCGGGACGTCCCAGGCGCGGCCAGGGCGTGCGCCGGATCGCGCGGTCCATGACCACGGGGTCGAGCGCGCGCCCGCCCTGCCCGGTCTGGATCTTGCCGGGCGCGACCGCGTTGCACACGATCTGCTGCGCGGCGTAGTCGGCCGCGACCTGCCGCGTCATGTAGGCGATGCCGGCCTTGGTCACGCCGTAGCCCAGGTCGCCGGGCGCGGCGATGATCCCGTGCTGCGACGAGATGTTGACGATGCGCCCGCGCACTTCGTCCACCGGCGCCTGCCGGATCATCTGGCGCACGGCGGCGCGGCTGCAGCGCATGGCGCCGCCGAGGTTCACGTCGATGAGGCGCTGCCAGTCGGCGTCGTCCAGCTCCAGCAGCGGGCGCGCATGGCGGATGCAGGCATTGTTGACCAGCACGTCGAGCCGCCCATGGCGCGCCACGGTCTGCGCCACCAGCGCGTCGACCTGGGCCGTGCTGCCCACGTCGGTGGACACGAAGTCGGCGCTGCCGCCCTCGCGCGTGATCTGCTCCAGGGTGGGCGTGCCGCCTTCGATCGGCTCGCTGGCGATGTCGGCCAGCACCACGTGCGCGCCTTCCCGCGCGAGCCGGCGCGCGATGGCGCGGCCGATGCCGGACGCCGCGCCGGTGACGATGCACACCTGGGCCCGCATGCGGGCGTGCGTCTCATGCATGGATCAAGCCTCCGTGGGCCGGCCTGTCGAGCCAGGCCATGAAGTCGGCCGCCGCGCGCGGCAGGTCGAAGCGCGGCGCGAAGCCGGTGTCGCGCCGCAGCGCGCCGATGTCCATCGACGGGCGGTCGTGGTCGGCATAGGCGTCGATGTTCGCCTCGCGGGCGTCGGCGGCCACGCGCCAGTCGGCCGCGTCGAATCCGGGCTGCGCGCCAAGCCATGCGCACCAGTCCGCGACCGACCATTCGAAGCCGGCCGCGAGGTTGTAGACGGGTTGCGGCGGATGCGGCAGGTCCAGCAGCGCGGCCATCGCCGCGGCGGCGTCGCGCACATAGAGCCAATCGCGCCGAAGCGGCCGCGGCAGCCGCACCGGCTCGCCCGCGCGCAGGCGGCGCAGCGCCTGCAGGGGCGCGCTGGGCGTGTCGCGCACGCCGGTCGCGCGCTCCCACGGGCCGAAGCAGGTGCCCAGGCGGCCGATCCGCAGATCGATGCCATGCAAGGCGGCGAGCCGCAGCGCGGCCGCTTCGGCGGCCTGCTTCGAGATCCCGTAGAGCCCCTCGGGCCGAAGCGGCGTGCGCTGCTCGTGCAGCCGCGACGGCTGGGGGCCATCGCCATAGACCGAGCCGGAGCTGACCAGCAGCACGCGCTCCACCCCATGGGCCGCGGCCAGGCGCAGCGCGGTCGTGACGGCCACCAGGTTGACTTCGAAGATCTGCTCGGGCTGCGCGCGTTCGCGCTGTGCCCCCGCGGTCACCGCGGCCAGCAGCACCATGCTGCGCGGCCGATGTGCCGCAAGCGCCGCGCCCAGCGCCGCCGCGTCGCACACGTCGCCTTCGAGCGGCACGAATCGCCCCGCCGGCCCGTGCAGGCTCGCCAGCGCCTCGGGCGGCGTCGGCATGCGGTCCCAGCCGAGCACCGTCTCGCCGCGCGCGAGCAGGTGCTCCGCGAGCGCCAGGCCGACGAAGCCGCTGGCCCCGGTGACGAAGACCCCGCCCGCCTCAGCCATGGACCGCGTCGGCCGGCTCGGGCCGCAGCAGCGAGAGGATGCGGCGCTTGTAGTCGTTGAAGCGCGGGCTGGTCGAGTCGCGCGCGCGCGGCAGGTCGACCTCGATGAGCTCGCGGATGCGGCCGGGACGCGCCGACATCACCGCGATGTGCGTGCCCAGCGCCAGCGATTCCTCGATGCCGTGCGTCACGAAGACGATGGTGCTCTGGCTCTCGCGCCAGATGCGCACCAGCTCGGCATGCATGTCCATCTTGGTCTGCTCGTCGAGCGCGCCGAAAGGCTCGTCCATCAGGATGACCTCGGGGTTCATCAGCAGCGCCCGCGCGATGCCCACGCGCTGGTTCATGCCGCCGGAAAGCTCGCTCGGGAAATGATTCTCGAAGCCGCGCAGGCCGACCATGTCGATGTAGTGCTGCGCCCTGGCGCGCCGCTGCGCCTTGGGCGCGCCGCGCATCGTGAGATGGAAGGCCACGTTCTCCCACACGGTGAGCCAGGGCATCAGCGTGGGCTGCTGGAACACCACGCCGCGGTCCACGCCCGGCGCCGTCACGGGACGGCCGCCGACCGTCACCGTGCCGCGGCTGGGCTTGTCGAAGCCCGCGATCATGTTCAGCAGCGTGGACTTGCCGCAGCCGCTCGGACCCAGCAGGCAGAGGAACTCGTTGCGGTTGACGGTCAGGCTCACGTCGTCGAGCGCGCGGACCTGCGTGCCGCGCCGCGCGTCGTCGAAGAAGCGCGATGCGCCGTGGATGGTGATGAGGCTCATGGATCAGCCCTCCTTCGATTGCAGAGTGGAGCCGCGCTGCCAGCGCAGCACGCGGGCCGCCAACAGCTTGATGCCGAGGTCGCTGCAGTAGCCCAGCAGGCCGATGCTGCTCATGGCGGCGATGACGATGTCGTAGCGCAGGAAGTAGTAGGAGTCCCACAGCACGTAGCCCACGCCGCTCTTGACCGCGACCATCTCGGCGGTGACGGTCAGCATCCACGCCGAGCCGACCGCGATGCGCAGCCCCGAGAAGATGCTCGGCAGCGCCGCCGGGAACACGATGTGGCGAAGCAGCAGCCGCGGCGTGCCGCCGGCCATCGCGCCGGCGCGCAGCAGGTTGCGGTCGCAGGTCTTCACGCCGTGGATGGTCGACAGCAGCACCGGAAAGAAGGAGCCGAGGAACACCAGGAAGATCGCCGGCTTGTTGGCGATGCCGAACCAGATGATGGCCAGCGGGATCCACGACACCGGCGGCACGGGCCGCAGGATCTGCAGCACCGGCTCGATCAGCTTCTCGACGGTGCGCGACCAGCCGATCGCCATGCCGAGCGCCACGCCGAGCAGCGCCGCGAGCGCGAAGCCCGCGAACACGCGGCCGGCGCTCGACGCCACGTCGAAGACCCAGTGACCGCTGTAGGTCTGCGTGTTGCCGTCGGTGGCGAAGATCCAGTCGGCCCAGGCCACGAGCACCTGCGAGGGCGCGGGCAGCAGTGCCGGCGGCAGCACGCCGGATCGGGAGAACAGCTCCCAGCCAATCAGCAGGACGGCAGGCACGAGCGCGCGTTCGACGCGCCGGTACAGCCGCCTCCACAGGGGAAGGGACGCCTCGGCCGCCGCAGGCGCGGCCGGCAGAACGGTGGTGGGGGCTTGTGCCATCGCGAGCGGCCTCCGTTCAATAACCCAGCGCGCTCTTGGGCTTGCCGGTGGCGGCTTCGAGGAAGCGGTAGTCCATGTTCTTCTCGACCGCGGCGCTGACGTCGTTGTTGATGTACTTGAGCTCGCGCATCATCTTCGCGATCGCGACCGCCGAGGCGCGGTGCATCGCGTAGTCGGGGTAGAGGTTCGCGGCCGCGCCCGTGGCGATGGCCTTGTCCAGGCCGGTCACCTTCTGGATCGTGTCGATGAACTGCGCCTTGTCGCTCGCCATGAGCGCGTTGACCTTGATGATCGATCGCACCGTCTCTTCCACCGCCTTGGGCTTGGCGGCGATGACGTCCGAGCGCGTGACGACCAGGTTGGTCAGCTTGCCCGCGGCCTGGTCATAGGGGAAGGCGAAGAACTTCGCGGCCTTCACCTCGCGGATCTGCGTCGCGAAGGGGTCCACCGAGCAGATCAGCTCCACCTCGCCGCGGCGCAGCGCCTGCACATGGTCCGACGGGTTGGGGATGTTGACGAACTGCACATCCTTGTTGATGTCGATGCCCTGCTTGGCGAACGCGCCGCGCATGTGGATGTCCTGCGCGTTGCCGCGCGATGCCGCGACGCGGAAGGGCTTGCCCTGGGCCTTGTAGTCGGCAATGAGCTTCTTCAGGCCCGCCCAGTCGTTCTCGGCCAGCGGCAGTTCGTTGCCCACGAGGATCTGCGAGCCGCCGTTGATCTGGCCCGAGATGGCGACCACGTCGAAACCCTTGTCCAGCGCCGTCGCGTAGTGCAGGTAGGTCACCTGCGCCACGTCGATGCTCTTGGACAGCAGCGCCGTGAGCACGTCGTTGCCGGTGTTGAAGGCGGTGGCTTCCAGCTTGACGCCGGCCGGGTCGGCATTCTGCGGCGTCAGGGCGAGCGGCGTGCAGTGCGCGCACTTGGCATAGCCGAGCTTGATGGCGTCCTGCGCCTGGCTGACGAGCGGCATCAGGGTCGCCGCGGCGACGAGAAGAGGAGCGATGAACTTGCGCATGGCATTCCCGGTAGGTTGAGTCGAAGGACCCGGCACGAAGGCCGGACATGCCAGGGATCAAGCAATGCGCGTGCCATGTTGTATCCAAAACATCGGGGGGCTGTACACAGGACAAACGGTGCCGTATCGGGCCCACGTCGGACGCGGATTGGATACAAATGACCATTGAAGGTGCATCCATGCACTCGATCCATGCGCGACGCACGGCGCTAGCGCCAGTAGTGCTTGCCCTCGGCGCCCCAGAGCTCGCGCGCCGCGGCTTCCGCCTCGGCGCAGACGGTCTCCATGTCGACGCGGGTGGGCAAGCCGTCCTCCACCAGCACTTCGCCCTCGACCATCACCATGCGCACGTCGCGGCCCTGCCCCGTGTGGACGAGCAGGCCGAGCGGATTCACGTGCGGCCGCAGGTGAGGCCTGCGGGCGTCGAACACCACCAGGTCCGCGGCCTTGCCGACGGCGAGGCTGCCGATGTCGTCCTGCTGGCCGAGCGCCCTCGCGCCGCCGAGCGTGGCCATGTGGAACACGTGCGAAGGCTGCCACGCGTCGCCGACGCCGCCCTCCTGCACGCGCGCGGTCGCGAGCGCCCAACGCATGAGCTCCACCATGTCCGCGTGCTGCGTGTCGGTCGCCAGCGCCATGTTCACGCCCAGGCGCTTGAGCATCGGCGTCGGCGCCATGCGGCCCGACGCCGCATTGCACTTGGGAATGTGCACCGCGTGCGCGCCGGCCTCGGCCATCTTGCGCGCGTCGCTCTCGGTCACGTAGATGCAGTGCCCGCCCATCAGCCGATCGTTCAGCAGGCCGGCATCGAGCAGGGCCTCGGTGGAGGTCTTGCCGGTGCGCTCGCGCACGCGTTCGACCTCGACCTGGCTCTGGCCGAGATGGGTGCTCACGCGCAGGTCGTGCGCGGCGGCTGCCGCCGCCACTTCGCGCAGGAAGCCATCGGAGCAGGTATCGACCGCATGTGCCGCGAGGTTGACGCGCACGCGCGGATGGTGCTTCCAGCGCTCGTACAGCGCGAGGCCGGCGCCCAGCGTGGCGCTGCCGATGGCCGCGTCGTAGCACCAGTCGCCATGCGCCACGCGCGCGAAGTCCACGTCGTGGATGCGCCAGCTCGGCGCCAGGCGCAGGCCCAGTTCGGCCATCGCCTCGGTGCCCACGTCCGCGTGCACGAAGTTGTCGCCGACGAGCGTGGACCCTTGCAGCAGCGCCTCGAGCGCGCCCAGGCGCGCCAGTGCCCGCGCCTGCTGCGCGTTCACCTGCGTGCCCTTGGGAATGCCGGGCGTGTAAGAAGGCGCGAAACCCAGGTCCGCCGCGACGCCGCGCACCATGCTGAGGATCGAATGCGTGTGCACGTTGACGAAGCCCGGCGTGACGAAATGATCGGGCAGGCGCAGGGTGCGCTTGGCCTCGCAGTGCTCGGGCGGCACCGCGTCCAGCCACGCGATGCGGCCGTCGCGGATGCCGATGACCGCATCGCGGATCTCGGGCTGCGAGGCCTCGGCGGTCAGCGCGGTGGCGCCGAGGATGAGCAGGTCGAAAGGCTGGCGGAGGTTGGAAGGCATGAGGTGACGAGAGGAAGTGAGTCCAGGGGACGACACCCTTTCGCAAGCAACCGACATGCCATCGGCGGCCGTTTTGTATCCAAAGCGGCGCGCGCCTTGGATACGCGGGGCAGGCTCAGCCGAGCAGCACGTCGGCCAGATCGACCTGCGGCTCTTCCTCTTCCTCTTCCTGGAGGTTGAGCGAACGCTCGATGTGGTGCAGGTGCTCGAGCATCAGCGAGACCGCCGCCTTGGCCTGGCCGCCCTCGATGGCATCGACCAGCAGGGTGTGCTCGTCGTTCGGACAGGCCGTGCCCGTCGGCGCATCGAAGGTGAGGATGGCCAGGCAGGTCAGCGGGGTCAGCTCGCGCATCATTCGCGTCAGGATGCTGCTGCCCGAGAGCTGGGCCAGCAGCACGTGGAACTCGCCCGACAGGCGCACCGCCGCGCGCCGGTCGCCGTTGGCGTGCGCCTGCTGCTCGCGCTTGATGAGCGCCCGAAGCTGCTTGACCGCGCCCGGCGCCTTGCCCTGCGCGATGCGGTCCATGAGCCGGCGCACGATGGCGGGCTCCAGCGTGCGGCGCACTTCCAGCACGTCGTGCGCCTCGTCCACGCTGGGCGTGGTGACGAAGGCGCCGCGGTTCGGGATGAGCGTGACCAGCTGCTCCACGGCCAGCCGCTGCAGCACGCCGCGCACCTGCGTGCGGCTCACCGCGAAGAGCTCGGCCACCCGCTCCTCCGAGAGCTTGGTGCCAGGCACCAGGCGGTGCTCCACGATCGCCTCGTAGATGCGCTGGTAGATGTCGGCCTTGGAAGCCGTCTTGGGCGACGCCTTGAACGCGCGACGGGAGGAAAGGGTCGGCATGGCAGGAGGGGAAAGTGGCTCGGCCGAGTGTATGCAATGCCGCCCGTTTCCGGTGCGGCCCGGCGTGGAGGTCAGACGCGGATCTCGCGGTTGAAGCGGTCGATGTACTCGCCGCGGCGCGGATTGAGCTTCGCCCAGTCGACGCCGTTCATGGCCTCGATCTCGGCCGTGTTCTTCGCGTAGGCCTGCAGGCCGGGGCTGAACACCGCCTTGCTGCTGACCGGCGCGACGAAGTAGGGCTCGGCCGCCATGCGCGTCTGCACCTCGGGGCTCAGCGCCGCGTTGATGTAGGCGGCGGCGAGGTCCGGGTTCTTCGTGTTCTTGACGATGTGCATCACGCTCTTGATGTGGATCCAGCCGGTGTCGGGCCGGGCCAGCGCCACCGGCACGCCCTTGCCCTGCAGGTCGCCCACGTTGTTGTTGTAGTGCACGGAGATGTCGATCTGCCCCTGCTGGAACAGCGTGGCCAGCGCCCCGGGGTTGCTGGCCACGGCGCTCACGTTGGGCAGCAGCTTCTTCACGAACTGGAAGGCGGGCTCCATGTTCTCTTCGCTGCCGCCGTTGAGCCGTGCCATCTCGACCATCCAGGCCGACATCAGCGTCGAGCCCATGCCCGCCAGGCCCACGCGCCCCTTGTACTCGGGCTTGAGGAGGTCGTTCCACGACTTGGGCGGGTTCTTGATCTTCTCGGTGTTGTAGGCGATGCCGATGATCTGGCCGGACACGAACACGCCCAGTCCGCGCGGGTCGACCAGCTTGGCCGGCACGTCCTTGAGGTAGGGCATCTTCTCGACGGGCACCTTCTCGAAGATGTCCTGCGAGAGCGCGGCGAGGTAGGGGCCCTCGTCCAGGATGATCACGTCGTAGGGCGGATTGGCCTTGGCCGCGACCACCTTCGAGACGGTGTCGACCGCCAGCGAGGGCACCAGGCTCACGGAAGCGCCGGTGGCCTTGGTGAAGGCCGGCAGCAGGATGCCGCGGTGCGCCGACTCCCACGCGCCCGGGTAGGTGGTGGCCGAGATGGACTTGCCTTGGGCGAGCGCCAGGCCGGAATGCGCGGCCAGTTGCAGGGCGCCGGCGCCGGCAGCGCCCTGGAGCAGACGACGGCGGGACAGGTGAAGACTCATGGTGGTTCCTTTGCGGAAGGAGTGGTGGATGGCAGCCCCGGCGCAAGCTCCGTGCCAATGGCCGCCGCCCGCGCCAGGGCGTCCGTATCCAGTTCCATGCCCCGTTTTCGGGGGCGGCGCGCTCCAACTTGGATTCCCGCGCACCACCTTGTGCACATTCATCGAATCGACTTGTATCCAATTCCTTTCCTGATTGGCGACAGCGGCGTGGCATGGATCTTGAGAGGAGGAGCGCACGGCACCCATGGCCGGCACCCATCACAGGAATCCGCGAATGCCCCCTTCATTCCCCGCCTCCAGCGTGGCCGTCGAGCTGGACCAGATCCACCACCGCTATGCGGGCGCGGTGGCGGTCGAGTCGGTCTCGCTGCAGATCCGCGCCGGCGAGCTGGTCGCGCTGCTCGGCCCCAGCGGCTGCGGCAAGACCACGCTGCTGCGCATCGTCGCCGGGCTGATGCGACAGAGCGGCGGCACGGTGCGCATCGGCGGCGAAGCGGTCGATGCCCTGCCCACCAACGAGCGGGGCGCCGGCATCGTCTTCCAGAGCTATGCCCTCTTTCCCCACATGACGGTGGAGGCCAACGTGGCCTATGGCCTGCGCGCGCGCGGCGTCGCAGCGGCCCCAGCGCGGGCCACGGCCGCCGAGATGCTGTCGATGGTGCAGATGTCGGCCTTCGGCAAGCGCTATCCGCGCGAGCTCTCGGGCGGACAGCAGCAGCGCGTGGCGCTGGCGCGCACGCTGGCCGTGCGGCCCCGCGTGCTGCTGCTGGACGAACCCTTCGCCGCGCTCGACAAGAACCTGCGGCTGGACATGCAGATCGAGATCCGCCGCATCCAGCGCGAACTCGGCATCACCACGCTCCTGGTCACCCATGACCAGGAAGAAGCCATGTCGATGGCCGACCGCATCGCGGTGATGCATGCCGGCCGCGTGGAGCAGTTCGACACGCCCGAGACCATCTACGACCGGCCCGCGAGCCTGTTCGTCGCGACCTTCATCGGCACGGCCAACCTGCTGCCGGGCCGGCTCGCGCGGCAGGCGGACGAGGGCTGGCGGGTGGACTGCGAAGGCGGCGGGAGCGTCGCGCTCGCGCAGGCGGCGCCCTGCTCGCGCGCGGGCGCCGTGGTGCTGGCGACGCGCCCCGAGCACCTGGCGCTCTCGCCGGCCGGCGCGGACGCGGTGCCCGCCACCGTCGAGATGGTGCTGCCGCTGGGGCCGTCGCTGGTGTACGAGCTGCGCCTGGCCGGCGGCGGGACGGTCAAGGTGACGCAGCCGCGCACCGCCGAGCAGCCGCGCTTCGGCGCCGGGGACGCGGTCGGCCTGCGGCTGCGCCAGGGCTCGCCGGCGAGCGTTTTCGTGGGTTGAGCCATGGCCGCTCCCACCGCTCCCCGTCTCTCGCCACCGCTGGCCCTCGGGCTGCCGCTGGCGCTCTTCTTCGTCGTGTTCGTCTTCGCGCCGATGCTGCTGCTCGCCTACGTGAGCCTGCACGCCACGCCGGAGATGACCGGCTTCGGCCTTGCCCAGTACTTCAAGTTCCTCGGCGACGGCTTCAACCTCGGCGTCCTGGGCAACACGCTCTGGCTGGGCCTGCGCGTGACCCTGCTGGCGCTGCTGCTGGGCTTTCCGCTCGCCTACCTGTATACGCTCACGCCGCCGCGTTGGCAGGGTGTGCTCCTGCTGCTGGTGCTGCTGCCGCTCCTGACCAGCTCGGTGGTGCGCACCTTCGCGTGGGTCGTCATCCTGGGCCGCCAGGGCATCGTCAACAGCGTGCTGATCGACCTGGGCCTCGTCGCCGACCCGCTCAAGCTGCTCTACACGCCGGGCGCCGTCGTGGTGGCGCTGGCGCAGATCGAGCTGCCGCTGATGGTGCTGCCGCTCATCACCGCGCTGTCGACGCTCGACGCCAACCTGCGGCAGGCTTCGCTCGCGCTGGGCGCGGGGCACTGGCGCACCTTCACGCAGGTGACGCTGCCGCTGTCGATGCCGGGCCTCCTGGCCGGCAGCCTGCTCGTGTTCGCCTCCAGCGTGAGCGCCTTCGTCACGCAGACCCTGGTGGGCGGCGGGCAGCAGATGTTCATGCCCTTCTACATGTACCAGCAGGCCATCCAGGCCGGCAACTACCCCTTCGCCGCCGCGATCGCCATCCTGCTGCTGGTGTGCGTGCTGGGCGTGGTGGCCGCCATCAACGCGCTCGGCCGGCGCAGCAAGGGGTTCGTGCATGCCTGACTCGTTCATTTCCGGCACGCCCGTGCCGCGCTCCGCAGCGGCGCGACCCGCGGCCCAGGCCCGCCTCGGCGGGCGCGCGGAGCGGCTGTCGTTCCAGCTCGTCATCGGGCTGCTCGGCGTGCTCGCCGCGGTGCTGCTGCTCGCGCCCACGGTGATCGTCGTCATCACCTCCTTCACCAGCGGCTACTCGCTGAAGTTCCCTCCGCCGGGCTACTCCACGCGCTGGTACGAGGCGCTGTGGAACGACTCGCCCGAGCTGATCGAGGCCTTCGTGCTCTCGCTGGAGCTTGCCGCCACGGCCACGGCGATCTCGATCGTGCTGGCCGTGCCCGCCGCGCTGGCGCTCGCGCGCCGGCGCGAAGCCTGGGCGCGCGCGGCCGAAGCGGTGTTCCTTTCGCCGCTGATGCTGCCGGCGCTGGCCATCGGGCTGTCGCTGCTGATGCTGTTCAACCTCGCGGGCACGGGCCTGTCGTTCGCCACGCTGGTGCTCGGCCACATCGCGATCACCGCGCCCTACGTGATGCGCACCACCTCGGCCAGTCTCTCGCAGATGGACGGCGCGCTGCTGGAGAGCGCGCATTCGCTCGGCGCGTCGGCCCTGCATGCCTTTCGCACCGTCACGCTGCCGCTCGTGGCGCCCGGCGTCGCGGCCGGCGCGTTCATCGGCTTCATGTACTCCTTCGACAACGTGGCGGTGTCGCTCTTCCTGTCGGACGCGCGCAGCGAGGTGCTGCCGATCCGCATGTGGCACATCATCGAATCGAACCTCGATGTGCGCGCCGCGGCCGTCTCGGGCGTGCTGGTGGCCGCCACGGTCGCGCTGATGGTGGTGATGGAACGGGTGGCGGGCATCTCCCGCCACATGCGATGAGGCCGCGTGCCGCCGGCTCAGCGCGCGGGCGCGACCGGGTCGCGGCCCCAGCGCAGCCGCAGCGCGAGGTAGTCGGCCTCCAGCACGTCCTGGCGCAGCTCGACGTCGTAGCCGGTCAGGGCGCAGAAGGCCTCGAAGCTGTAGCGACCGAGATCGGTGCGGCGCAGCGTCGCGTGGCGCAGCGCCAGCACGAGCGTGCGCACCCCCGCGAGCTTGAGCGCGCCGGCGCACATGGGGCACGGCTCCATGGTGCAGTAGAGCGTCGCGCCCCGTGCCGCATCGGCGCCGTGCGCGGCGAACGCGGCCTGCAGCACGTCGGTCTCCGCGTGCGCCGTGGGCTCGCCGCGCGTCACCTGCCGGTTCTGCCCGCGCGCGAGCAGGCGGCCGCCTTGCACGAGCACCGCGCCGGTCGGCCAGTCGCCGCGCTCGAAGGCCTGGGTCGCCTCGTCGAGCGCGATGCGCATCCAGCGCGCGTCCTCGGTGTCCTCGGTGTCGTGGGTCACATCTTTCCTTTCTTCGATCACGGAGCATTCTCATGAGCAAGAAGCGCACCCTGCTGCGCCACGCCCGGGCCCTCGTGGGCGACGGCCACACGTACGATCCGCGCCCGCTCGACGTGCTGGTCGAGGGCGATCGCATCGCGGCGATCGAGCCCGCGGGCACCTTCGCGGGCGCCGACGAGGTGATCGAGCTGCGCAACCGCCTGCTGGTGCCCGGGCTCGTCAACGGGCACCAGCATTCGCACGAGCACTTCCAGCGCGGGCGCACCGAGAACCTGCCGCTGGAACTGTGGATGCATCTGGTGCGAACGCGCATGCCGGTGCCGCTCACGCCGCGCCAGGCCTACCTGTGCACGCTGATCGGCGCCATCGAATCGCTGCGCACCGGCTGCACCACGATGGTCGACGACATGGCCCTCGGCGGCGCGATCGACCGCGAACGCATCGAGGCCAGCCTGCAGGCCTACGACGACGCGGGCATCCGCGCGCTGGTCGGCTTTGCGATGATGGACAAGCCCATCGTCGACAACTTCCCCTTCGTCGAATCGCTGGTCGCGCCGGAGCTCGCCGCCGAGCTTCGCAACGCGCCCCGGCCCGCGCCCGCCGACTGCCTCGCGCTGGTGCGCGAGCTGGCGCGAAGCCGCCATCCCGCGAGCCGCCGCGTGGGCGTGCTGGTGTCCGCGTCGGCGCCGCAGCGCTGTACCGAGCCCTTCTTGCGCGAGGTGCGCGCGCTGGCCGACGACCTGGCGCTGCCGGTGATCACCCATGTGCAGGAGACGCGCCTGCAGGTGGTGACCGGCCAGCTCTTCTATGGCTGCCCCATCGTGGAGTACCTCGACCGCATCGGCTTCCTGAAGCCGGCGACGAGCCTGATCCACGCGGTGTGGCTCAACCCGCGCGAGATCGAGGCCCTGGCCCGCACCGGCACGACCGCGCAGCACAACCCGTGGAGCAACCTGCTGCTGGGCTCGGGCGTGCAGCCGGTGCGCGAACTGCTGGAGGCCGGCGTCAACGTCAGCCTGGGTTCGGACGGTTCCTGCTCGACGGTGACGGTCAACATGCTCAATGTGCTGGGCAGCGCCGCGGCGCTGTCGAAGATCCGCGGCGACGACCACTCGCGCTGGCTCAGCGCACAGGAAGCGCTGCACGCGGGCACGCGCGCCGGCGCCCGGGCCCTGGGCTTCGGCGACCGGCTGGGCAGCCTGCGCGTGGGCGCCACGGCCGACCTCGTCGCCTACAGGACCGACAGCATCACCTTCACGCCGATGAACGATCCCGTGCGCCAGCTCGTCTACGGCGAGCGCGGCGCGGGGCTGGACTTCTCGATGGTCGATGGCGAGATCGCCATCCGGGGCGGCCGCCTCGCGCGCATCGACGAGGCCGCGCTGCTCGCCGAGATCGAGCACGAGTTCGCCGACCTGCTGCCCCGCTTCGCGCGCGCCGAGGCCGACATGGCGCCGGTGCTGGAGGCGGTGGAGCGGATCCACCGGCAGGGGCTGGCCACGCCGATCGCACCCGACACCTACAAGGCCCGACTCGCATGAACACGACCCACTACCTGCCGCGCGACCTTCGCGGCTACGGCGACACCGCGCCAGACATGCGCTGGCCCGGCGGCGCCGGGCTCGCGGTCTCCTTCGTGCTCAACGTGGAGGAAGGCGCGGAGTTCGCGCTCAGTGCCGGCGACGAGCGCAACGAGGCGCACCACGAGGTCAGCCACGAGGTGCGCGGCGCGCAGGACCTGTGCATGGAGAGCCACTTCGAATACGGCGCGCGCGTCGGCTACGCGCGCATCACCCGCGTGCTCGCGCAGGCGGGCGTGCCGCTCACGCTCAACTGCTGCGCCCGCGCGCTGGAGGCCACGCCGTGGCTCGCCGAAGACGCGCGGCGCCGCGGCTTCGAGATCTGCTGCCATGGCTGGCGCTGGGAGTCGCACGCCGGCCTCGCAGAGGACGAAGAGCGAGCGCGCATCGCGCGCAGCGTCGCCACCATCGAGCGCCTGGGCGGCAGGCCGCCCGTGGGCTGGCACACGAAGTCGTCGGCATCCGTCAACACGCGCCGGCTGCTGGTGGAGCATGGCGGCTTTCTCTACGACAGCGACGCCTACAACGACGACCTCCCCTACTACCAGGCCGTGGGCGGCAAGCCGCACCTGGTGCTGCCCTACGCCTTCGACACCAACGACATGCGCTTCTTCGACAGCCACGCCTTCGTGCACGCCGACGACTTCGCGCGCTACTGCGGCGATGCCTTCGACTGGCTGCTGGCCGAATCGCGCGAGGCGCCGCGCATGATGTCCATCGGCCTGCACACCCGCATCATCGGCCGCCCCGGGCGCATCGGCGGGCTGAAGGCGCTGGTGGACCGCATCGCGCATCGGGAAGGCGTGTGGTTCGCGACGCGCGAGCAGATCGCGCGCCACTGGCTGGAACACGTGCCGCCGCCCGCATCCATGAAGGGCGCCGCATGAAGCTGCTGCTGATCAACCCCAACCGCACGCAGGCAGTGACCGATGCGGTGCTGGCGGCCGCCCGCGCCGCCGCGCACCCCGGCACCGAGCTGATCGCCGTGACCGGACGGCGCGGCCCCGCCATCATCGGCTCGCGGGCCGAGAACGCGATCGCGCAGCACGAGGTGCTCGAACTGGCCGCGCAGCATGCCGGCGAGGTCGACGCGATCGTGCTCGGCGTGTCGCTGGACAGCGCCTTGTGGCCCTGCCGCGAGCTGCTCGACATCCCGGTCATCGGCATGACCGAGGCCGGGCTCCTGGTCGGCGCCACGCTGGCCGGCCGCATCGGCGTGCTGACCTACGGTGCGCGCATGGCACCGCTCTACCGCGAACTGGTCGAGCAGCACGGCATGACCGCGCGGCTGGCCGGGGTCGAGGCGATCGACGTCACGCCCGAAGAGACCTTCGCCACGCCCGGCGTCGTGCAGGCCCGCGTGCTCGAAGGCATCGACCGGCTGGTCCGGTGCGACGGCGCCGAAGCGGTGCTGCTGGCCGGCGCCGCGATGGCGTCGATGGCGGCGCCGCTACAGCCGCGCGCCCCGGTGCCGCTGCTCGACGGGGTGGCTTGCGCCGTGGCGCTGGCGCAAGTGCGGCACCGCCTCGCGCTGCCCGCGGCACGCGCCGGCAGCCTCGCGCCGATCCTCGGCCGCGAGGTGACGGACGTGTCCGCACCGCTCGCCGCGCTCTTCGCCGGAGGACACGCACGATGAGCGCGTTGCACACGCTGTCCGCGCGCGCGCTCGCGGCGCGGGTCACGGCCGGCGCGCTCGGCGCGGTCGAGGCGGCGCGCCACTTCATCGCCCGCGTCGAGGCCCTGAATCCGGGCCTGCTCGCCATCGTGCAGTTCGATCCCGAGCGGGTGCTGCGGGAAGCCGCCGATGTCGATCGCCGACTCGCCGCGGGCGAGGCGCTGCCGCTGGCCGGCGTGCCGGTCACGGTGAAGGACAACCTCTGGGTCGAGGGTTATCGCATCACGCAGGGCTCGCTGCTGTTCGAGGACTTCGTCGCGCCGCGCGATGCGTGGGCCGTGGCGCGGCTGCGCGCGCTGGGGGCGGTGGTGCTCGGCATCACCAACTGCTCCGAGTTCGCGTGCAAGGGCGTGACGAGCAACCTGATCTATGGCGCGACACGCCATCCCATGGACCCGGCCCTCACGCCCGGCGGCTCGTCCGGCGGCGCGGTGTCGGCCCTTGCAAGCGGGCTGGGCCTGCTCGCGCTCGCCACCGATGCGGGCGGGTCCACGCGACGGCCCGCCGCACATTGCGGGCTCGTCGGGCTCAAGCCGAGCGCGGGAACGATTCCCCACCCGTGGGGCTTCGCCGAGCCCAACTACGGCCTCTCGGTCATCGGCGTGCTCGCGACCGACGTCACCGACTGCGCATGGGTCTACGACCTGCTGGCCGCCTACGACGCAGGTGATCCGGCCGGCGTCCCCCTTCCGAGTGGCCTCGAAGCCGGCACACCGCTATCGGCGCCGCCGCGCGAGCTGCGCATTGCCTGGAGTCCGCGGCTCGGTTGCGACTTCGCGATCGACGACGACGTGCTCGCGGCACTCCAGTCGCGCGTCGATGCACTGCGCGCCGAAGGCTGGCACATCGACGACGCCGACCCCGCATGGCCACCGGAGGCTCGCGAGTACCCCCTGCTCGCGCTTCAGCAGGCCGGGCTTCACGCGCTGTACGGCGAGCGGCTGGCGTCGGAGCGCGACCGCATCGATCCCAACCTCGTGATGCAGATCGAAGCGGGGGCGCGCTGTACGCCGGCGGACATTGCACGTGCGCTGCGCCTGCGTGAACGCATCGGTCATGCGCTGGGGCGCTTCTTCGAACGGTACGACGTGCTGCTGAGTCCGAGCGCGCCGGTGACGGCATGGCCGCGGGACCAGCTCGGCCCTGCGCTCATCGGCGGCCGGCCGGCCGGGCCACGCGGTCACGCGGCCTTCACGCCACTGTTCAACTACTGTGGCGTTCCCGCATGCTCGGTGCCGGCCGGACTCGTGCGTGGGCTTCCGGTCGGCTTGCAGGTGGTGGCGCCGCGGTACGAAGATGCGACCGTGTTGCGCATGGCCAAGGTCATCGAATCGGCGGATTCGCGAGGGTAGGGCGTCGGCGAGTCGTCGGCTGACATCGCGAGCTGGCCGGTTGGAGCACACTCCGTGTCCCATCGGCAAGCGCACTCTCCAGGGACATCGATGAAATCACTCGTGCAGTTCGCATTCGGCGCCCTCCTGCTTTCTGCAGCATCTCAGGCTGACGCTGCGGGGACGAACAAGCTCTGCAACGGACGACCGACGGACATCGTCTTTGCCGTCATCCATGAGGACTCGGACGCTCCCGGTTCGAGATGCGAGCTTCGCGGATCGAGTTGCCAGGTGATGCTCCAGGGTTGGTACACGATGAAGCCGGGCGTCTGCATGGACGTCGACATGGGGACCGGATGGGAGTCCTATCTGTCGATCTTCATCAAGGACACGGCAAGCGGCCCCTACAGGCCAGAGACCTTCCAGGTCAACGACAGGTTCTACAAGGACAGGGACGAGAAGAACTCCGGCGTCGCCGACGTCACCGTGTGCTTGCCTGTCGGGCCATTCAAGAAGAAGCTGCCCGGAGCGCTCGCGGCCATGTTGAACCCGGCGGGCGCATGCGGCCCCGGCGAGGCGCTGCATCCGGTCAACTACGTCATGCGAGCAGGACCGGAGACCCACGTCGTGGTCACGGTGAACTAGCGGTCCGGCGCATGAACGCGGGGACGCGAACGGCTCAGCGGTTTCGAAAGTCCCTGTACTGCTCGCGCGGCCAATACCGATCCGGCTCGACGCCATCGGCCTCGATGAGTTCCGTCTTGACACGGTCGTACTCGTAGCAGTTGAGTTCGTACTGATTGCCCCATGGGTCAACCAGGTTGAAGGCCCAGCACAGGTCGAAGTCCACGATGTCATCGACCCCGAGCGGCTGACCCGAGGGGCTGGCAATGCCGCAGGGGAGGGAGCGGGCGAAGGCAATGAAGGCATCGGCGTCCAAGCTGAAGGCAACGCCCAGTGCCTGCCGGACCATGGGGTGTCCTTCACTCGCTTCGAACAGCGCGAGCATCGTCCGACCGCCATCGGCGGACATCTGGAGCGGGCCGCCCTCGAAGCCATGGGCCCAGAAGTCGAACCGCTCCACAGGCTCGAAGCCGAGATGCTCGGCGTACCACTTTGCCGCCTCCGCACGGTCGGGCACGCGAATGTGCACGTGGTCCAGTCGCCCCATTCGGAATTTCTTTGCGCTCATCCGTGTTTCCTTCGAAGGTCAGTCCTGCTCAGACGGGCATCGGCAACGAACAGGCCTACGCGCCCAGGATGCTTTCAAGATCGGCCTCGCCGCTGCCCGCATCGAGCTTGAGGCTCTGCTCGATGTGGTCCAGGTGATGCAGCATGAGCGTTTCGGCCTTGCGCGCCTCCTTGCGCTGGATGGCCTCGACGATCGCCTCGTGTTCGTCCGCGCGGCAGCTGGTCGCCGTCGGCGCATCGTAGAGCGAAATGATCAGGCAGGTCAGCGTCGAGAGCTCGCGCATGGTGCGCGCCAGCGCCGAATTGCCCGCCAGCTCGGCCAGCAGCTGGTGGAACTCGCCCGACAGGCGCACCACGGCGCGCCCGTCGTTCTGTCGGCGCGCATCGGCTTCGAGCGCCAGGTGCTGGCGCAGGCGCTGCATCTTGTCGTCGTCGACCGTGCCGATCAGGCGGCGCAGCACGCCCGGTTCGATCAGCCGGCGCGCCTCGAAGACGTCGCGCGCCTGCTCGATGCTGGGCTTGGCCACGTGGGCGCCGCGCTGCGGCACCAGCTCGACGACCTGCTCGTGGGCCAGGCGCGTCAGCACCTCGCGGATCCGGGTGCGGTTGGTGCCGAAGATGCCGGCCAGGCGGTCTTCGCCGAGCTTGGTGCCCGGCGCCAGCCGGTGTTCGAGGATGGCGGTCGAGATCTTCTCGGCGATGGCGTCGACGCCCTGCTCGCGTCCGGTGCCGCCTGTCTCGGGAATCGGGTCGGGCTTCCTGGGCATGGTGCCGGCCCTCAGCGCGCGGACCGGTCGCGGGCCAGCAGGCGCGCGATGGCCTCTGGCAGCCCCTGGTTCGGCTTGACCGGCGGCGGCGCGAAGCTGCCCTGCCGCGCGGGCAGCGTCGCGAGCGACACCAGCGTCTGCGCATGGCAGACGGCGCTCGACACGCCGTCGACCACCGGCACGGGGATGCGGTCGCGGATGGAGCGCGCGAGGCCCGCGAGCGGCGCGCCCGCGATGATGATCACGTCGGCGCCATCGTCCCGCACCGCCGAGAGGCACAGCGCCTCGAGGCGTTCGGTGTGGTCTTCCTGCACGCGCCCGATGTCCTTCAGCGGATCGTCCAGGTGGCGGATGCTCGCGAGCCTGTCGCCCAGCCCGTTGGCGGCCACGCATTCGCGATACCACGCGGTGATGCGGTGCGAGATCGCCACGATCGAGAAGCGCTTGCCCAGCAGGCAGGCACTCATCAGCGCCGCCTCGGTGAGGCCGACGACCGGGATGTCCAGCACTTCGCGCAGGCCGTCGATGCCCGGGTCGCCGAAGGCCGCGACCACGATCGCGTCGTGCCCGTCGCAGTGCTCGGCCGCGAGCGTGGCGGCGGCGTAGGCGCCGATCAGCGACTCGAAGCGCGTCTCGATGTAGGCCACGCCGAAGGGCGCGGTGACCACGCTGATCTGCGTGCCGGGCGCGGCGGCGCGGCGCGCCTCGGCGGCGATCAGGTCGGAAACGCTGCGCGACGTGTTCGGATTGATCAGCAGGAGCTTCATCGCGCGAAGAGCCCTCCCCAGCCCTGGAGTCCGGCCGCATCGAGCCCGGCCATCTTCATCGCCTTCCACGCCACCGTGGCCACCGAGTCGTAGATCGGGATGCCGAGTTCGCGCTCCAGCGCGTCGACCAGCGGCGCGCCGTGCAGGTTCGTGCACATCACGGCGATGGCATCGGGCCGCTTCGCCGCGACCTCGCGGATCATCCGGCGCAGGGTGTCGGCGCCGACCTGGGCGAACGAGAAGTTCACGCTGAGGTCGAGGTGGCGCTCGGCGGCGCACTCGATGCCGAGCGCGGCGTAGTTGGCCACGATGCGTTGCTGCACGTCGGCCGTGTAGGGCGACACCAGCCCCAGCGTTCGCGCGCCCTGCGCGGCGAGAAGCTCGTTCATGGCCAGCACCGACGTGGTGGCCGGGATGCCCGTCGCCTCGGTGATGCGGGCGCACAGCGCGCGGTCGCGATCGAAGCCCAGCCAGCTCGCGGACGTGCCGCTCCAGCCGATCACATCGACCCGCGCATCGGCCAGGAGCCGCGCGGCGTCGAGGATGTTGCGCTCGTCGAACTGGTGCTGCGACTGGTCGCCCATCGAGATCTCGGTGACGCGGAAGCGCGAGAAATGGGCGGTGGCGCCCGGCACGCCGGCAACCATGGCGCTCGTGAGCGGCTCCAGCGCGGTGTTGGAGGAAGGCGTCAGCACGCCGATACGTTTGTGCAGGGGCATGGGCCGAATCTAGGCCCTGTCGAGATCAACGTCAACAATATTGTTGACAATAACCGCCGACATTCAGGGACAAGCGCGAGCGCGATTCAGCGTCCGCGGGCAGCGGGCTTCCGCCGCGGGGCCGCGGCGCCCTTGCGCAGGACGGCCTCCCAGGCGAGGCGGGCCCAGCGCGCCGCCTCCTCGCGGTCTTCGTAGATCTCGGGCGGCGCTTCCACGTAGGAGGTCGGCGTGAGCTTGCCCGAGCGCAGGTACTCGAAAGGCGCAAGCCCCTTGGCCTCGAACTGCGGGCGGCTGTCTTCGTCGGTCTTGAGATACAGGCGCTCGCCGCTCACGAGGCCGAACATGCGGCCCTCGCGAAAGAGGCCCCAGCCGCCGAACATGCGGCGGACCGACACGCGTGCGAAGCGCTCGAAGATTTCCGGGAGTTCCTCGGCGAGTCTCGGGGTCTTCGGGTTCATGGGTCATTCTCCAGGTGCAGGAAACCGTACCGACGCGCGCAGGCCCGGCCGGCCGTCTTCGTTCGACGCGAGCGAAACCGTGGCACCGAAGGCGCGCGCGATCTCGCGCACGATCGCAAGGCCGAGGCCAGTGCCCTCGGTGTCCTGCGACACGCGGTAGAAGCGCTCGAACACGCGCCCCAGCGCCTCGGCCGGAATGCCGGGGCCGTTGTCTTCCACCGCGAGCTCGACGCAGTCGTCCGCGTGGCGCAGGCGGACCGTCACGCGGCCTCCCTCCTGCGTGTAGCGCAGCGCGTTGTCCACGAGATTGGCCACCAGCGCGTCGAGCAGCGCGGGTTGCGCGCGGACCCAGAGCGGGCCGCCGCCCGCCGGCTGTTCCATGCCGAGGTCGATGCGGCGGCGATCGGCCAGCGCGGCCAGCTGCTCGATGCCGTGCAGCGCGGCCGCGGCGAGATCGACGCGTTCGAGGCTGGCCGAGGCATCGCGGTGCTCGGCCTGCGCCAGCAGCAGGAGCTTGTTGGTGACATCGACCAGCCGCCGGTTGCTGGTCTGCATGGCGAGCCACATCGCGTCCATGTCCGCGCGGCGCGTTTCCCACTCCCCGCGATGCTGCCGCGTGTAGCGCGCGTACTCGATCTGCGAGGCCTGCAGCGCGAGCGGGGTGCGCAGCTGGTGCGCCGCATCGGCGATGAAGCGCCGCTGCGCCTGCGAATGCGCGCGCAGTTCGCGCACGAAGGCGTTGATGGTCTCGGCCACCGGCCGCAGCTCGCTGTGAAGCGCGTGCGGGTCGACCGCGAAGTCCAGGCGCATCGGGTCGTGGTCGGCCAGCTGCCGGCTCAGCCTGAGCACCGGGCGCAGCTCCCAGGTCAGCGCCAGCGTGGTGAGCGCGATGGCGAGCGCCAGCGCCACGAGCAGGTAGCCCACCGTGGGCCACCACAGGGTGCGCAGCATGTGGTCGCGGCTGCGCGTGGTCTTCCCCACGGCGATGGTGACTTCGGCGCCGCCATCGACGCCGTACATGGCGCGCTGGGTCATGACCGCGCGCAGCCGCTGGCCGTTGAACTCGGCGTCGTACCACTGCGCGCGGTCCACGCCCTGGAGCTCCCGCCGGGCCGGCAGCGGAAAGCCGGGCGTTCCCGCCAGCAAGGTGCCGGCGGCGTCGGTCACGCTGAGAAAGACCTGGTCGCGGTCGGGCGAGGCGAACAGGCTCAGTGCCGAGGGCGGCACGCTGGCCTGCACGTTGTCGCCTTCCCAGATCAGGCGTTCCGACAGCACCTTCGCGGACGCGAGCAGGTCGTGGTCCTGCACATAGTCGGCGACCGCGGCCGCGTTGCGCCAGCTCAGGGCGCCGCACACGCCGACGAACACCGACAGCGGCAGCAGCAGCCAGGCCGCCAGTCGAACGCGCAGGCTCGCGAGCAAGTCAGCCTTCGTCGCGCGTGCGCAGCAGGTAGCCGACGCCGCGCAAGGTGATGATGGTGGCCTGCGACGCTTCGAGCTTGCGGCGAAGGCGATGCACGTAGAGGTCCACCGCGTCCACGCTGGGCTCGTCCTCGAGACCGAAGATCGCATCGACCAGCGTCTGCTTGGAGACCGTGCTGCCCGTCTTGAGCACCAGGGTCTCCAGCAGCGTGCGTTCCCGCGGCGGCAGGGCCAGCTCGGCGCCCGCGAGCGTGAACCGGCGCGTGCGCAGGTCGTAGTGGAGATCGCCGCAGGCGATGTCGTTGGCCTTGCCGGGCATCTGCCGCCGCACCAGCGCCTTGATGCGCGCGACCACCTCGCGAACCTCCACGGGCTTGACGAGGTAGTCATCGGCGCCGATCTCCAGGCACATCACTTTCTGGTCGAGCGACGCGGTGGCCGTCAGCACCAGCACCGGCACGTCGTCGCGCCGCGCGCGCAGCCGGCGCAGGACGCCCTTGCCCGAGAGGCCGGGGATGTTGAGGTCGAGCAGCACCACGTCGTAGCGCGCCTGCTGCAGCAGGCGGTCGGCCGCGTCGCCGTCTTCCACGTGGTCGACGACGAATTCCTGTTCGCGCAGCAGGTTCGCCAGCCACAGGGCGAGCTGCGGGTTGTCTTCGACGAGCAGGAGTTTCATGGCGGTGCGGGATTCTAGGAAAGCGCCGGGATGCCGTTGGCCCTAGGGTTTACCAGCAGGATCCGCGAGGCGCACCGAAAGCCGCCTGAAAGATCGCGCTTTCTAGACTGGCCTCTTTCCTTCAGCCTCCAGGAGACATCCGACATGCGCGCCTTCCAACGCACCCTGCTCGCCACCGCCCTGTGTACCGCGATGGCCGCGGCGGCCCCCTTCGCCCAGGCGGCCGAACCGATCACCATCATGGTGGGCGGCATCAACAAGATCATCTACCTGCCCGCCAAGCTCACCGAGGCGCTGGGTTACTTCAAGGACGAGGGCCTCACCGTCGAGCTGCAGTCGCAGCCGGCCGGCGTCGACGCCGAGAACCAGCTGATCGCCGGCGCCGTGCAGGGCGTGGTCGGCTTCTACGACCACACCATCGACCTGCAGAGCAAGGGCAAGGAGATCCAGGCCATCGCCGTCTTCTGCAAGGTGCCCGGCGAAGTCGAGCTGGTCTCGGCCAAGGCGGCGCCCGGCTTCAAGACAATGGCCGACGCCAAGGGCAAGACGCTCGGCGTGACCGGCCTGGGCTCGTCCACCGAGTTCCTCACGCGCTACCTGGCCGATCGCCAGGGCATCGCGACCAAGGACTACTCGCTGCTGCCGGTCGGCGCCGGCAACACCTTCATCGCGGCGATGAAGCAGGACCGCATCCAGGCGGGCATGACCACCGAGCCCACCGTCTCCGAGATGCTCAAGACCGGCGACGCGAAGGTGCTGGTCGACCTGCGCACCGAGAAGGACACGGCCGCCGCGCTGGGCGGCCTGTATCCGGCCGCGAGCTTCTACGTGCAGAACGCCTGGGCCGAGTCGCACAAGGACCAGGCCGCGAAGCTCGCCCATGCCTTCGCGCGCACGATGGAATACATCCACACCCACAGCGCCGAGGAGATCGCCGAGAAGATGCCGCGCGACTACTACGGCAACGACAAGGCCCTGTACGTGCAGGCGCTTTCGGCGTCGCTGCCGATGTTCACCGCCGACGCGAAGATGCCCGCCGGCGGCCCCGAGACCGTGCTGAAGGTGCTGGCCACCTACAAGCCGCTCATCAAGAGCAAGAACATCGACCTCGCGAAGACCTACACCAACGCCTACCTGGCGGCGAGCGCCAAATGAGCGACACGCCCGCCATCGAGTTCCGCGACGTCTCGCTGCGCTTCATCTCGGCGGACGGCCACGCGACGGTCGCGCTGCGCAACTTCAGCATGTCGGTGGCGCGCGGCGAGTTCGTCGCCATCGTCGGGCCGACGGGCTGCGGCAAGTCGACCACGCTGAACATGGTCACGGGCCTGCTGCGTCCCACGGTCGGCGAGGTGAAGGTGATGGGCCAGCCGGTGCGTGGCATCGACCCGCGCATCGGCTTCGTGTTCCAGGCCGATGCGGTGTTCCCGTGGCGCAGCGTGCTGGAAAACGTCGCCGCCGGGCCGATGTTCCGCGGCCAGTCGAAGAAGGACGCGCACGAGCTGGCCACCGACTGGATCCAGCGCGTCGGGCTCGGCAAGTTCGGCGGCCACTACCCGCACCAGTTGTCGGGCGGCATGCGCAAGCGTGTCGCGCTCGCGCAGACCTTCATCAACAGCCCCGAGATCCTGCTGATGGACGAGCCCTTC
>JAGIBP010000049.1 GCA_017744285.1 Variovorax sp. | reverse complement strand
CGTGCGCGCGCATGTCGCGCATCACCTGCAGGATTTCTTCATCGGTCTCGCCGAGGCCGACCATGATGCCGCTCTTGGTCGGGACTTGCGGGTGCAGCGCCTTGAACTTCTTCAGCAGGTTCAGCGAGAACTGGTAGTCCGAGCCCGGACGCGCTTCCTTGTACAGACGCGGCGCCGTCTCGAGGTTGTGGTTCATCACGTCCGGCGGCGCGGCCTTGAGGATCTCCAGCGCGCGGTCGTCGCGGCCGCGGAAGTCGGGCACCAGAATCTCGATGGTGGTGCCGGGCGTGCCGACCAAGAGCGGCATCATGGTCGGCCTGGGCGAGACCGACGAGGAGATCCTGCAGACCATGCGCGACATGCGCGCGCACGACATCGACATGCTGACCATCGGCCAGTACCTGGCGCCGAGCAACAGCCACCTGCCGGTGCGCCGCTACGTGCATCCCGACACCTTCAAGATGTTCGAGGAAGAGGCCTACAAGATGGGCTTCAGCCACGCCGCGGTCGGCGCCATGGTGCGCAGCAGCTACCACGCGGACCAGCAGGCCGGGCACGTGCTCGCGGGCGCTCCCGAGCTCGGTTGAACGCTGACGGCCGCTGCGGACCCGGCCATCCCATGAATGAATTCGCCGAGGCCATCGGCCGCGACTTCGGCCTCATCGCCGACTTGGTGCGCCTGCACGCCCGCGCGGCACCCGAGCGCGCCGCGCTGGCCGATGCCACGCACGAGATCGGCTACGGCGCCCTCGATGCGCTGATGGACCGCATCGCCGCGAGCCTGCAGCGCGATGGCCTGCGCGCGGGCGATGCGATCGCGATCTGCGCGGCGTCCAGCGTGAGCTACGCGGCCGTGTTCCTCGGCGCGCTGCGCGCCGGCGTGGCCGTCGCGCCGCTTCCACCCGGTGCCACGCCGGCCAGCCTGGCCCGCATGATCGGGGACGCAGGCGCGCGCATCCTGTTCGTGGACGAGATGGCGGCAGGGATCATCGGTCCCTCGGCAGCGGGCGCCGTGCCGCGCGTCGCGCTCGACGGCGCAGGCGCCGGCATCGGACTGGACACCTGGCTCGCCCCGCACGGCGCGCGGCCCGCCCAGGTCGAGCTGCAGCCCGCCTCGCCGTTCAACATCATCTATTCGTCGGGCACCACGGGCGAGCCCAAGGGCATCGTCCAGGGCCACGGCATGCGCTGGGCGCATGTGCTGCGCAACAGGAAGTACGACTACGGCGCCGACGCGGTCACGCTGCTGTCGACGCCGCTCTACTCCAACACCACGCTGGTGGTGTTCTTCCCGACCCTGGCCTACGGCGGCTGTGCGGTGCTGATGCCGAAGTTCGACGCCGCCCGCTACCTGCAGCTCGCCGAGCGGCATCGCGTGACGCACACGATGCTGGTCCCGGTGCAATACCAGCGCCTGATGGCGAGGCCCGATTTCGGCGCGCACGACCTGTCGAGCTTCCGGTACAAGTTCTGCACCAGCGCACCCTTCGGCGCGGCGCTCAAGGCCGACGTGCTCGCGCGGTGGCCCGGCGGGCTGGTCGAGTTCTACGGCATGACCGAAGGCGGCGGCACCTGCATCCTGGAGGCGCATCGGCATCCGGGCAAGCTGCACACCGTGGGCCGGCCGGCCGAAGGCAGCGACATCCGGCTGATCGACGAGGCAGGCCGCGAAGTCGCCGCGGGCGAATCCGGCGAGGTGGTGGGCCACTCGGCCGGCATGATGGTCGGCTACCACGGCCAGCCGCAGAAGACGCGCGAGGCGGAGTGGTTCGACCCCGCGGGCAAGCGCTTCATCCGCACCGGCGACGTGGGGCGCTTCGACGCCGACGGCTTCCTGACACTCTTCGACCGCAAGAAGGACATGATCATCAGCGGCGGCTTCAACATCTACCCGAGCGACCTCGAAGCCGTGCTGCGCGGCCACGCCGCCGTGGCTGACGTCGCGGTGATCGGGGTGCCCTCCGAGGAATGGGGCGAGACGCCGGTGGCCTTCGTGGTGCGGCGCGAAGGCGATGCGACCGATGAAGAGGCCCTTCTGCAGTGGGCCAACGCGCAGTTGGGCAAGACCCAGCGCCTGGCGCGCCTGCGCTTCATCGACGAACTGCCGCGCAGCGCCATCGGCAAGATCCTGAAGCGCGAACTCCGTGAGCTCGGGCAAGGCTGACACGGCCGCGCCGCAGGCGGCGGAGCACGGCGGCGGGGGCAACGGCCTGCTGTGGGTGCTGCTGGCCGCGGCGCTCGTCTTCGCGGTGGTGCGGCCACGCGCACCGATGGACTACGTGCGCCTCGTCGACTGGCAGACGCTCGGCGCGCTGGCCGGCCTGCTCGCGATCACGCAAGGCGTGGAGCGCAGCGGCATGCTGCAGGCGACGGCGGCGCGGCTGCTGTCGCGCACCGGCGAGCTGCGCCACCTGGTCTACCTGCTCACGGGCAGCGCCGCCCTGCTGTCGGCGCTGGTCACCAACGACGTGAGCCTGTTCCTGCTGGTGCCGCTCACGCGGGTGCTGGCGCAGCAGGCGCACCTGCCGCTGGCCCGGCTGGTGGTGCTGGAGGCCCTGGCGGTCAACGCGGGCTCGGCGCTCACGCCGATCGGCAATCCGCAGAATCTCTTTCTCTGGCACCGCTCGGGCGAGAGCTTCGTGGGCTTCATGGCGATGATGGCGCCCACGGTGGCGGTGATGCTGTTCTGGCTCCTCGTGGCGATCCGCTTCCTGGTGCCGCGCGCGCCGCTCGTGCTCAAGCCCTCGCAGGACACGCAGGCCGTGCAGCCGCGCCTGCTGCTGCTGTCGGGCGTGCTTTTCGTCGCGTTCGTCGTCGCGCTCGACAGGCACTGGCTGCCGGCCGGGCTGGCGCTGGTGTTCGGCGCCTTCCTCGTGCTTCGGCCGCGCGTGCTGCTGGGCATCGACTGGGCGCTGCTCGCGATCATCGCGCTGATGTTCATCGACCTGCGCCAGCTGGCCGACCTGCCGGCCGTGGCCGCGCTGTTCGGCCGGCTGCCGATCGGCGAGGGATGGCCCGCCTACCTCGCGGCCATCGTCACCTCGCAGTTCATCAGCAACGTGCCGGCCACCATCCTTCTGGAGCGCTTCGTGCACGACCTGCCGGCGCTCGCGGCCGGCGTGAGCGTGGGCGGCTTCGGCTGCGTGCTGGGCTCGCTGGCCAACCTGATCGCGCTGCGGCTGGCGAAGCTGCCGAACGGGCTGCGCGAGTTCCATCGGATCAGCATTCCGTTCCTGCTCGTGTGCGGCGCCTCGGCCCTTCTCCTGCGGCTGACATGACCCGCTAAGCTCCACGCCCATGTCGTCCACGCTGTACGCCCTCGGCGCCATCGCTTTGTGGGCCACGCTGGCCTCGCTGGGCACCTCGCTCGCGCATCTGCCGCCCTTCCTGCTCACCGGGCTCGCGCTGGTGATCGGCAGCGCGATGAGCTGGCCGCTCGCGCTGCGCGACCGGCGTGCCTGGGCGGTGCCGGCACGCACGCTGGCGCTCGGCGTGTATGGCCTGTTCGGCTTCCACTTCCTGCTGTTCATCGCGCTGCGGCTGGCGCCGCCGGTCGAGGCGAACCTGGTCAACTACCTCTGGCCGCTCTTCATGGTGGTGCTGGCGCCGGTGCTGCTGCCCGGCATGTCGCTGCGCGTGCTGCACGTGGTCGCGGCCTTGCTGGGCTTCGCGGGCGCGGCGGTGGCGATCCTCGGCGCGCGCGGCGCGGCCGCATCGGCGGATGGCGGCGGCAGCGTCTGGGGCTTTCTGCCCGCACTCGGCTCGGCCTTCATCTGGGCGAGCTATTCGCTCTGGACGCGGCGCGTCCCCGCCTTTGCGACCACCGCGATCGGGCTCTTCGGACTGGTGTCGGGCGCGCTCTCGCTGCTGTGCCACTGGCTGCTGGAGCCGCAAGTCGCGCTGTCGGCGCGCGACTGGCTCCTGGTGGCGCTCTGCGGGTTCGGGCCGCTCGGCGCCGCGTTCTTCTTCTGGGACGTGGCGCTCAAGCGCGGCGACGCGCGCCAGATCGGCATCCTGAGCTACATCACGCCACTGGCCTCCACGGGGCTGCTGATGATCGTGACCGGGCGGCCGCTCAGTTGGACGATCGCGCTGGCGGCGGTGCTCATCCTCTCGGCCGCGGTGATGGGCACGCGCGCCGGGCGCTGATCAGTCCGCCACCTTCAGCACCAGCTTGCCGAAGTTCTCGCCGCTGAAGAGCTTCGCGAGCGCCTCGGGGAAGGTCTCCAGGCCTTCGACCACGTCCTCGCGGCTTTTCATGCGGCCGTCCTTCAGGTAGGCCGACATCTCGGCGATCGCGAGGGGATAGCGATCGGCGTAGTCGAACACCACCATGCCCTGCATGCGCGCACGATTCATCAGCAGGCTCAGGTAGTTCTTCGGCCCCTGGACCGGCGTGGTGTTGTTGTACTGGCTGATCGCGCCGCAGATGACGATGCGCGCGCCGCGCGTGATCCTGGCGAGCGCCGCATCGAGGATGTCGCCGCCCACGTTGTCGAAGTAGATGTCGATGCCCTTCGGGCAGTGCGCCTTCAGCCCCTCGCGCACCGCCGCCGGGCCGGCCTTGTAGTCGATGCAGGCGTCGAAGCCGAGCTCCTTCACCACGAAGTCGCACTTGGCCTGCCCGCCCGCGATGCCGACGGCGCGGCAGCCCTTGATCTTCGCGAGCTGGCCGACGGTCTGCCCCACCGCACCGGCCGCGCCGGAGACCACCACGGTCTCGCCCGGCTTGGGCTGGCCGATGTCCATCAGGCCGAAGTAGCCGGTCATGCCCGGCATGCCGAGCACGTTGAGCCACTGCGTGATCGTGCCGAGCGACAGGTCGATCTTCGCCAGGCCGCTGCGCTGGATGCCGTCTTGCGGGATCAGTGCGTATTCCTGCACGCCCAGCGTGCCGTAGACCATGTCGCCCACGGCGAAGGCCGGGTTGCGCGATGCCACGACACGGCCCACGCCACCCGCGCGCATCACGGCGCCGAGTTCGACCGGGGCGATGTAGCTCTTGCCCTCGTTCATCCAGCCGCGCATGGCGGGGTCGAGCGAGAGGGACAGGGTCTGGACCAGCACGCCGCCGTCCGCCGGCTCGGCGACCGGCTCGGTGGTGAACTGCCAGTCGTCGCGGGTGGCGGCGCCCTGCGGACGCCTGGCGAGGCGGACTTGCCGGTTGCTCAGGGGGTTGCTCATGCGCGTGTCTCCTTCAGGGCTGGGGCTGCGGATCGTAGCCCCGCCCGCCACCCGCGCGGGTAGCGCAGGCGACAAGCGCGCGACCTCAGAACGGGTAGTGGCGCGGCGTGGTCTGCACCGTGATCCAGCGCAGCTCGGTGAAGGCCTCGATGCCGGCCTTGCCGCCGAAGCGCCCGTAGCCCGAATCCTTGACGCCCCCGAAGGGCATCTGCGCCTCGTCATGCACCGTGGGGCCGTTGACGTGGCAGATGCCGGACTCGATGCGGCGCGCGACGTTGAATGCGCGCGCCACGTCGCGCCCGAACACGGCCGACGAGAGGCCGAACTCGTTGTCGTTGGCGGTCGCGATGGCTTCCTCGACGCCCTTCACCCGCACCACCGCCTTGACCGGGCCGAAGGACTCCTCGCGGTAGATGAGCATCTGCGGCGTGACGTGGTCGATGACGGTCGCCGGCATCAACGTGTTCTCGGCACGCCCGCCGCACACCAGCCTGGCGCCCTTGGCGAGCGCATCGTCGATGAGCGCGTTGCAGCGCGCGACAGTGCTCGCGTCGACCACCGAGCCGAGCACGACCGGGCCTTCGCGCGGATCGCCCACCGGCAGGCTCCGGGCCTTGGCCGCGAACTTCGAAACGAATTCGTCGGCGATGGCCGCATCGACCACGATGCGCTCGGTCGACATGCAGATCTGCCCCGAGTTGGCGAAGGCGCCGAAGGCGGCCGCGTTCACGGCGGCGTCGATGTCGGCGTCGTCGAGCACCACCAGCGGCGCCTTGCCGCCGAGCTCGAGCACCACGGGCTTGAGGTACTTGGCGCAGGTCTGCGCGATGAGGCGGCCCACGCGCGTGGACCCGGTGAAGTTCACGCGCCGCACCGCCGGGTGCGCCACCATCGCCTCGACCACCGCGCCCGCATCGGCCGGCGCGTTGGTGATGAAGTTCACCACGCCCGGGGGCAGCCCGGCATCGTTCAGCGCATCGACGATCAGCGCGTGCGTCTCGGGGCACAGTTCCGAGCCCTTGAGCACCACCGTGTTGCCGCAGGCCAGCGGCGTCGCGATCGCGCGGGTGGCGAGGATCACCGGCGCATTCCACGGCGCGATGCCGAGCACCACGCCGGCCGGCTGCCGGATGCCCATCGCGAGGCTGCCGGGCACGTCCGACGGAATCACCTCGCCGCCGATCTGCGTGGTCAGAGCGGCGGCTTCGGTCAGGAGTCCCGCGGCCAGGTGAACGTTGAAGCCGGCCCACATCGCCGAGGCGCCGGTCTCGCGCGCCATGGCGGCCACGAAGTCGGCGGCGCGCGCTTCGAGCGCGTGCGCCGCCTTCTGCAGCAGCGCGCGGCGCTCGCCGGGGCCGGTCTGCGACCACGCGGCGAATGCGGCGTGCGCGGCTTCGACGGCCGCGATGGCGTCGTTGGTCGTCGCCGCGGGGGCGGTGGTCGCGATTCCGCCGTCGAGCGGATTGCGGCGATCGAAAGTCGCGCCGCCTTCGGCCTGGCGGCGCTCGCCATTGATGAGCATGGAAATGGGGGTCATGCGAAAGCTCCTCGGAGGAAAGTGGGTGGGATCAGGCCTTGCCCAGGTAGGCGTGGCGGATCACGTCGGAATGCAGCAGCGTCTGGGCGTCGCCGGAAGCGACCACGCGCCCGCGTTCGAGCACGTAGCCGCGGTCGGCGGCCTGCAGCGCCTTGCGCACGTTCTGCTCGACCATGAGCACGGTGACACCCTGCGCCGCAATGCGCCGAACGATCGCGAGCAGCTCGTCGACCATGCGCGGCGCGAGGCCGAGCGACGGCTCGTCGAGCATCAGCAGGCGCGGCCCGCTCATCATGGCGCGCGCGACCGCGACCATCTGCTGCTCGCCGCCGCTCATGGTGCCCGCGAGTTGCGTGGCGCGCTCCTTCAGCCGCGGAAAGTCGTCGAACGCACGTGCGAGCCGCTCGGCCCGCAGGCCGGCCGGCACGAGCCAGCCGCCGAGCTCGAGGTTCTCGGCGACGGTCATCTGCGGGAACAGTTGCCGCCCTTCGGCGACCAGCGCGAGGCCCTGGCGCACGCAGCCGGTGGCATCCTCCGCTGGCAGCGGCGCACCATCGAGCGTCACCTCGCCCGTGCGCGGCAAGAGGCCGGCGAGCGCCTTCAGCAAGGTGGTCTTGCCGGCACCGTTGGGCCCCAGTACCACGGTGATGCCCGGCAGCACGTCCAGATCGATGCCCTGCAGCACCTGGAAGCCGTGATAGCCCGCGACGAGGCCGCGAGTGGTCATGTGGCTCGCGTTCATGCCGCAACCTCCGCGCAGCAGCGCTGCGGTATTCGCCTTGGGGCGGCCCGGCGGCTCATGGGGCCACCTCGACCATCTCGTCGCCCAGGTAGGCCTCGACCACCTCGGCATTGCGCACGACCTCGCCCGGCGTGTCGTCGGCGATCTTGCGGCCCTGGTGCAGCACCAGCACGCGCTCCACGTACTGGAGCAGCGTGGTGACCGCGTGCTCGATCCACACGACCGTGAGCCCGTGCTCGTCGCGCAGCCGGCGGATGCGGCGCGCCATCGCATCGACCTCGGCCTCCGTGAGTCCGGCTGCGACCTCGTCGAGCAGCAGCACGCGCGGCCGGGTGCCGAGCGCCATGCCGATCTCCAGGAGGCGCTGCTGCGACGGGGTCACCTCCGACGCGAGCCGGTCGGCCAGCGTCGCGAGCCCGAGCATGTCGAGGATCTCGCCTTCATCGCGCAGCCCGGCAATCGGTTCGCGACGGCGCCCCGCGAATTCCATGCCGAAGCGCACGTTGTCGGCGAGCGACATGTCGGCCATCACGCGCGGCGTCTGGAAGGTGCGCGCGATGCCGTGCGCCGCATAGCGGTGCGGCCCGCGCCCGGTGAGCTCCACGCCTTCCGCGAAGAGATGCCCGCCGGTGGGCGCGACCACGCCCGAGAGCGCGTTGAAGAAGGTGGTCTTGCCCGCCCCGTTCGGCCCGATGATGCCGACCAGCTCGCCCGCGTGCAGCTGCATGCTGACCGCATCGACGGCGGTGAGGCCGCCGAAGCGCACCGTGACCTCCCGGGCTTCGAGCAGAAGGGATGCGTCAACCACGTCCGCTCCTTGGCGCACCGCCCCGCTGCCACAGCGAGGCCAGCCCGTTGGGCAGGTACATCACGCACAGGATGAGCAGGAGGCCCAGCACCATCATGTAGCCGTAGGGCAATTGCAGGCGCAGCGTTTCGGCCAGCAGGCTGAAGACGATCGCCGCGACCACCGGTCCGCCGATGCTCGCCGCGCCGCCGATCAGTGCGATCAGCACCGTCTGGAAGCCGATGAAGGGGCTGAACACCGCCGCCGGCTCGATGTAGGTCCAGCGCACCGCCATCGCGGCGCCGACCGCACCCGCGAAGGCGGCGGTGAGCGCGAAGCCCATCACCTTCGCGCGGCGCGTGTCCACGCCCAGTGTCTGGGCACGCTGCTCGTCGGCGCCGATGCCCGCGAGCGCAAGTCCGAAGCGGCTGCGCTTGACCACGATGGCCGTCGCGATCGCGGCGGCGGCGATTGCCAGCACGGTGAGGTAGACCGTCTCGTTCGACGGCACGACCGTGAGCACGCGGCCCACGGTGCCGGAGACCTGCTTCTCGACGAAGGTCACGGCATGGCGGATCAGCTCGGTCATGCCGAAGGTCAGCACCGCGAAATAGGTGCCGCGCAGATGCAGCACGGCCGAGCCCATCAGCAGCGCGACCCCGCACGCCACCCCCGCGCCGCTCACGATCACCAGCGGCCACGGCAGCACGTCGAGCAGCACCGCGCTCGCATACGCGCCGAGGCCGAAGAAGGCCGACGTCGCGAGCGAGAGGTACCGCGTGGCGCCGCAGAAGAGCGACCAGCTCGTGGCGAGCGCGATGTACATGAGGCAGGCGAGCGTCACCGAGGCGGTGAAATCCGAGGCCACCCACGGCACGCAGGCCGCGAGCGCCACGCCGATGCCCAGCGCGAGCCAGGGCCTGTTGGCGAGTTGCGCCTTCATCGCGAGAACAATCCGTTGGGCCGCCAGATCAGCACGCCGATGAAGACGGCGTACGACAGCAGCATCTTGAGGGAGGGGCTGGTGAAATGCATGCCGAGCGCCTCGACCACGCCCAGCAACAGGCCGCCGACCAGGCTGCCCGCAATGCTGCCGAAGCCGCCGAGCGTGATCACGATGAGCGCCGTGACGGTGTAGGGCTCGCCCATCGAGGGCGAGATCTCGTAGGTCATCGACAGCAACGCGCCCGCCACGCCCGAGAGCCCCAGGCCGATGCCGAACATCAGCGGATGCAGCCGCTTCGTGTCGATGCCGACGAGCTGCGCGCCGACCGGCGACTGCATCAGCGCGCGCACCGCCTTGCCCAGCAGCGTGAGCTTGAGCAGCGCGATCAGTGCGAGGCTCAGCGCCAGCGCGACACCGAGGAGCACCAGCTTGTTCGCGGTGAAGCGCATGTCGGCGAACTGCACCGGCTCGGCGAGGTACTCGTAGCCGCGCAGGTCGCCGCCCCAGATCAGCAGTGCGGTGTTCTGCACGAAGAACATCAGGCCGAAGCCGACCATCAGGCTGCGCGCCTCGAACACTTCCACGTTGGGCGCGCGCGCGGCCACCTGCCGGAAGCACAGCCAGTGCACCGCCATGCCGATCGCCATGAGCACCGCGAAGGCGGCCGGCAGGAACACCAGCGGAGAAATGCCCCAGGCCGTGTGCGCCCACCAGGTCAGGAAGGCGCCGAGCATCAGGAACTCGCCGTGCGAGATGTTCATGATGCGCATCAGGCCGTACTGCAGGTTCAGCCCGATCGCCACGAGGGCGTAGATGCCGCCCGTGATCAATCCGCCGGCCAGCAGCTCGGCCCATCCACTCCAGGACACGTTACTTCCAGGCCGGCTTGGGGCTGTGGAGTTGCGCGGTCGCGCGGTCCTTGGGCCACACGACCTCGAACTCGCCGTTCTGCCACTGCGCGACGGTGCCGGGGATCGAGGCGTTCTCGCTGCCTTCGAAACGGATCGGGCCGAGGATGGTCTTGAACTCGTTCTTCGCGATGTGGTCGCGCAGCGCCTTGCGGTCGAGCCCGACCTTGCCGACGGCCTGCTGCAGGATCTCCAGCCCGGCCCAGGCGTGGCCGCTGGCCCAGCGGTCGGGCTCCTTGCCGAACTTCTTGGTGTGCGCATCGAAGTAGGCCTTGGCCTCCGGGCTGGTCTTGGCGTTCCACGAGCCCATGCCGATCACGCCCTCGGCGTTCGCCTGCATGACATTGGGGAAGAGCTGGAAGGCGGTGCCGACCGAGGCGTAGAAGAACTTCGGGTTGAAGCCGATCTCGCGCGACTGCTTGCTCACCAGGATGGTGTCCGGCGGATAGGTGATGCCGATGAAGGCGTCGGGGTTGAGGTCCTTGATCGTGCGCAGCACCGGCGCGAGGTCCTTCACGCCGAGCGGATAGCTCTTGCGCTCGACCACCTGGATGCTGGTCTTCTTGAGCGCGGCATTGATCGCGGCGAAGTTCTCGAGCCCGAAGAGGTCGTCCATGTAGACGATCGCGACGGTCTTCACGTTGTTGGCCACCAGCAGGTCGACCAGCGCCCCCATCATCTTGTCGGGCTGCTGCAGCAGCGAGAAGAAATACGGCAGGTGCATGTCGATGAGCTTGCGCGACAGCGCGGTCGGCGCCAGCAGCGGATAGCCGAAGCGGTTGGCCAGCGGCGCGACCGCGAAGTTGGCGCCCGAACCCCAGGGCGGCAGGACGAGGTCGACCTTGTCGCTGCCCATGAGCTTCTCGAAGGTGCGCACGCAGGTCTCGGTCTCGCTGCGGTCGTCGTAGCCGATCAGCTCGATGGGCCGCTTCGCGCCTTTCACCGAGAGGCCGCCGGCGGCGTTGACCTGTTCGGCCCACAGCAGGTAGTTGGGCTCCTGGCTGACCTGCGCGCCAGCCGCCCACGGCCCGGTGCGGGCGATGGCGTAGCCGACGCGCACCGGCGCGCCCTGTGCGAAGAGCTTCGGCGCGACGGCGGCGGCGCCGAGCGCGGTGGCGGTGCCCTGGATCCAGCGGCGGCGATTGGCGTGGTGAAGCATGCGGTCTCCTTTCCGGGCGTCGAGATGCGGCCGGTGCGGGCATCGTAGGAAGGACGCCCGCCGCGCGCTGTGCCTTCTGCGCACAAAGCGCTTGTCGCAGCGTGCACGCCGGTAGTGGTTAACCCGCAAATCTCGCGGCGATCCGCGCGCCGGACAATAAGCGGGCTTTCAACTGCTGATCCATGGCCGCCTCCTCCCTCCTGTCGACCGACGAAGTGCCCTCGCGCGAGCGCGCGCCGGTCTGGCGCGAATGGGTGTGGCGCCACTTCGGCGGACTCGAGTCCGACCTGTACGGCGACACCGAATTCGAGGGCCACCTCGCCGCATCGCACGCGGGCGACGTGATCCTGACGCGGCTCGAGGCCAACCGCCACCGCGTGCTGCGCACCCGCCAGATGGCACGCACCAGCGAGGCGCCCTACCTGAAGATCGTGGCGCCCTGGCAGGGTTCGGCGGAGGTCGTCCAGTGCGGACGCGCCGCCGCGGTGCGCGCCGGCGGCTGGACGCTCTACGACACCACCGCCGACTACACGGTCGCCAACCCCGAGCGCAGCGACCACCTGATCGTGATGCTCCCGAAAGACCAGCTCGCCGCGGCCGGCCTGCCGCTGGGCGAACTGGTCGCCCGGCGCGTCGGCGGCGGCAGCGGCATCTCGCGCGTGGCGCTGGAGACCATGCGCAACACCTACCAGGAGCTGCCCTGCATGAGCGAGGCCGCCGCGCGCGGCGCCGGCGAGCTGATCATCCAGCTCGTGCGGCTGTCGCTGATGGAGCTGGCCGGCCAGGACACGCCGCGCACTCAGCGCGAGGCGCTGAAAGACCGCATCCGCCGCCACGTGGCGCGGCACCTGCACGACCCGGCCCTGTCGATCGAGGCGATCGCGCAGGCCCTGCGGTGCAGCAAGCGGCATCTGCACAACGCGTTCGCGGGCGACGACGACACGCTGACCGGCTACATCCTGCAGCAGCGCGTGGCTGCGTGCATCCGCGAGCTGCAGGATCCGGCGAACGCGACGCGGTCGATCACCGACATCGCGCTCGCCGCGGGCTTCAGCAATCTCTCCCATTTCAGCCGGGTGTTCCGCGAGCACACGGGCGGCAGCCCGAGCGAGTTCAGGCAGCAGGCCCGGCGCGGGGCCTGAGCCGTGGTGGACGCGCCGTCCGCACCCCGTGCCTTCCGCGCGGCCGACTGGGCGGCCGGGCTGTCGATCGCGGGGCTGCTGCTGCCCGAGGCCGTCGCCTATTCGGGGATTGCGGGCCTGCCGCCGCAGGCGGGCGTGATCGCGCTGCTCGCCGGCCTGTTGGTCTACGGCCTGCTCGGCAGCAGCCGCTTCGCGATCGTCTCGGCCACGTCCTCGTCCGCCGCCGTGCTGCTGGCGGCCACCACCTCGGCCGCGGAAGCCGACCCCGCGGCGCGGCTCGCGCTCGGCGCAGGGATCGTCGTGCTCACCGGGGTGTTCTTCCTGATCGCCGCGGCCGCGCGGCTCGGGGCCGTGTCCAACCTGATCGCCAAGCCGGTGCTGCGCGGCTTCGCCCTGGGCCTGGCGCTGACCATCGTGGTCAAGCAGATGCCCAAGGTGCTCGACGTGCAGACGGCGCACAGCGACTTCCTGCGGCTCGCGTGGGAATTGATCGCCAGTGCCGGCCGCTGGAATTTCGCCGGCCTCGCGATGGCGGCGATCGGCGTGGCGTTGCTGCAGGGCCTGGGCCGCTGGCGCGCGACCCGAGCCCTGCCGGCCGCCCTGCTGGTGATCGCCGTCGGCATCGCGCTCGACCTTGCCGGCCTCTGCCGGCAATGGGGCATCGACGCGGTGGGCACGATCGATTTCCGGCTGGCGCCGCCGAGCCTGCCCGCGCTGTCGCGCGAGATGTGGCTGCGCATCGGCGAGCTGGGCTTCGCGATGGCGCTGATCCTCTACGCGGAGTCGTACGGGTCGATCCGCACCTTCGCGCTGCAGCATGGCGACCGCGTCTCGGCCAACCGCGACCTGCTGGCGCTGGGCGTGGCCAATCTCGCATCGGGCCTGTTCCACGGCATGCCGGTCGGTGCCGGGTTTTCGGCCACCTCGGCCAACGAGGCCGCCGGCGCCCAGAGCCGAGCGGCCGGACTGATCGCGTGCGGCGTGGTCCTGCTGGCGGCGCTGGCATTGCTGCCGTGGATCGCCCACACGCCCGAGCCGCTGCTCGCCGCCATCGTGATCCGCGCCGTCGGCCACATGCTGGATCCCGGCAGCCTGCGGCCCTACTTCTCCTGGCGGCGCGACCGGCTGGTCGCCCTCGTGGCCTTCGTGGCGGTGCTGCTGCTGGGCGTGCTGGATGGCCTGCTGACCGCCATCGGCGTCAGCCTGCTGCTCCTGCTGCAGGGGATGTCGCGCGCCCGGGTGAGTTCGCTCGGCCGGCTCGGCGAGGGTCACGACTTCGTCGACCTCGCGCGGCACCCCGAAGCGCGGGCGCCCGCCGGCATGCTGATCGTGCGGCCCGAGACGGCGCTCTTCTTCGGCAACGTCGAAGCGGTCTTCGCCACCATCGGGTCGAAGCTGGCGCAGGCCGGGGACATCGACCAGGTGGTGCTGAGCCTCGAGGAGTCGGCCGATCTCGACGGCACCGGCATCGAGGCCCTGTGCGACTTCGCGGCCCATGTCCGCCAACGCGGCGCCCGGCTCACCCTGGCCCGCGTGAAGGATCGGGTGCGCGACCTGCTCGACCGGGTGCAGTGCGAGGACTTGCCGCCCAGCGCCTACGCCGCCTGGAGCGTGGACGACGCCGTGCAGCAGGCCGGTCAGCGCGCGACAGCCGAGGCAGCGGTCATCCCGGCAGCAGCGCCGTGACCGCGAGCCCCGGCTCGGCATTGCGCACCGAGAGCCGGCCGCCGTGCGCTTCTGCCACCAGCCGGCACAGGTACATCCCGAGGCCGACGCCGCCGGTCGCACGCTGGCGCGCGCTGTCGGTGCGGTAGAAGGGTTCGGTCAGGCGATCGAGCTGGGCCGCATCGACGCCGGGTCCGAAATCGCGAACTTCGAGCTCGATGCCCTGGCCGGCGCGGCGCAGGCGCAAGCGCGGCGGCCGCGCATCTCCGCCGCCGTGGCGCAGCGCGTTGTCCAGCAGATTGCGCACCAGCAGGCGGATGCGCGCGCGGTCCAGCGGGAGCGCCGGCAGGTCGGCCGGCGCGTCGATGACCACGCGGTCGCCGCCGTCGAGTTCGGCCGCCAGGTCTCGCACCAGCGCCAGGAGATCGACCGGCTCGCGATGCAGCGCCGCATGCGGACTCGCGAGCCGCTCGCTTTCGAGCAGGTCGCTGATCAGGTCGCGCATTTCCGCCAGGTCGCGCAGCAGCGCGGCGCGTTCGGTGGCGCCTTCGGCGGTCGCGGGCAGCAGTTCGGCGTTGAGCCGCGCCCGGGTCAGCGGCGAGCGCAGCTCGTGGCTCAGCGCCAGCAGCAGCGCGCGCTTGGCGTCGAGCATGCCCTGGATGTCGCGCGCCATGGTGTTGATGCGCGCCGCGAGATCGCCCAGCTCGTCGGGCCGGCGCAGCGGAATCGGCTCGTCGAACGCGCCTCGCCCGAAGCGCTCCGCCCCGGCGCGGATGTCGTCCAGCGGCCGCAGCAGGCGGCGCACATAGGCGTAGCCCCCGCCGATCAGGGCCAGCAGCAGCGCGAGCGTCAGCCACCCGATGCCCTGCGGCTCGCGCTGCCAGGGCAGCGTGCCCAGGCCGAAGGTGATGCGGTGGCCATCGGCGGTCGTGCGGCTGAGCCACTCCCTGCGCACGCCGAATCCCTCGCGGCGCCGGTCCGGATGCGAATCCCAGTTCACCGCCGGCCCTTCGATGCGGATCGAGATCGGCAGCCGCGCGACCAGCGCCTGGGCGCGCCCGACATCGGGCGGCGTGCCGAGCTCGGCCACCAGCCGGTCCAGGTAGTCGCTCACGATCGGCCGCGCAGCGCCGCGCCAGCCGCTGGAAAACGCGTGCTGCATGCCGCCGAGGAACACTGCCGTCATCGCCAGCGCGAGCAGCACGAACACGGTGATGAGCCGCACGCGCAGCGAATGCGCCCAGCGGCGGCGCCACTGGCCGGCGCGGCGGTGCCCGGGCCTCATGGCGCGCTCTTGCCCACGGCGAGCGTGTAGCCCGCGTTGCGCAGGGTCTTGATGCAATCCAGCGGTTCGAGCTTCTTGCGCAGGCGGCTGATGACGATGTCGACGGCGCGCGTGTAGAGCTCTGCTTCATGGCCGCGAAGCCGGTTGAGGATGTCGTCGCGGCTCCAGACCTTGCCGGGCGGATCGGCCAGCAGCGCCAGCAGCTCGAACTCAGTGCCGGTCAGCTCGACGCGCTCGCCCTGGCGCAGCACCTCGCGCTTGTCGAGGTCGATCGAGAGACCGTCGAACGCAAGGCGCTGCGCCGGTGCCGCGGCCGGCGTGCTGCGCTGGCGCCGCAGGATGGTCTGCACCCGCGCCACCAGTTCGCGCGGCTCGAAGGGCTTGGGGAGGTAGTCGTCCGCCCCGAGTTCCAGCCCGACCACGCGGTCCATCACGTCGCCGCGCGCGGTCAGCATCACGATCGGGATGTCGCTTTCCTTCCGAATCTCGCGGCACAGCGCAAAGCCGTCCATCTCCGGCAGCATCACGTCGAGGATGGCCGCGTCGAAGCGGCCGGCACGCAGTCTCGCGAGGCCGTCGCTGGGGCGCGTGGCGCTCTCCAGCACGCAGTCGAAGCGCGCGAAGTAGCTCGCCAGTGGCGCGCCCAGGTGCTCGTCGTCGTCGATCAGCAGGATGCGTGGCATGCGGGCATTGTGCCTACGCCGCTCGCGGCGTCACCACGGGTCCGCGGGCCCGATGCGGCCCAGGTGCGTGGCCGCGAAGCCCGAGGCGTACTTGAGCCCGTAGCCGAGCAGGCGGTCCAAGCCGATGTGCGCGCTCCAGACGAGGGCGGTCGCGAGCGCGACGGGCACTCCGCCGGCCGCGCCCAGCGCCAGCAGCGCGGCCGGGCCGACGTACGAGTGCGCGAGGTTGTAGGTCGCCGCGCCGGCGCGCGGCCCGGCCAGGTAGCCGAGGAACGACAGGTCCGGCACCAGGAACAGCATCGCGAAGGCGCCCCAGGGCGCGCCGAGCTGCGCATAAGCGGCCACGGAGACGAGCAGCACCGCCAGGCCTTCGAGGCGCAGCAGCATGCGGACACCGCCGGACACCGCGCCTTCCGGCTCAGCCTGGCGCATCTTTCGGCGGCTTTCCGATGACGCAGGCCAACCCGCTGAGCGCCGAAGTCCCGCCGAGGGAGGGACGTAGCTCACCCCCGCCCCCAGCGGCGGCCGCGGTCCATGAAGTCGCGGACCTTCTGCTGCTGCGTGGGATTGAGGCTGTCGAAGAAGTCGGCTGCGGCGGCGATGAGCTCGGGGCTGCCCGCCTGCACGGCCGCGGTCTTGTCCTCGACGAACTTCTTCGCCCGCTCCTGGTCGAGCTTGGCGCCGGCGAACAGGGCACGGAATTCGGCGCGCGGATCGCCGCCGCCGCGCAGCGCCGCGCGCCGGGCCTGGATCTTCTCGGACAGAACGGTCAGCTTCTGCTTCTGCGCGGCGTCGAGTTCGAGCTTGCTGCCGACGCGCTCGACCATGCGCGCGCGGAACTCGGCGCGATCCTGCTCGGAGGCGTTGTGCCAGCCGCCATGGCGATAGCCGCAGCCCGTGAGGCTGCCGGCGAGCAGCGCCGCACCGGCCAGGCCGAAGAGGGATCGTTTGAACCAGGGTTTCATGAGCGTCTTCCTTCGTTGCGATCGGGATCGATCGGAAGACTGAATGCTCGCGGCGAGCGGCCGCGAAGTCCTTTCGCGGCGGTTTCGCTGTGTTTCGTTTTATTGCGGCGCGGCGCGGCGCACGCCTATCGGGTGAGCGCGGCGGCCGGGTCCTCGGATTCCACGACCTCGCGCGCCCACGCTTCGAGCTTGCCGACGTCGGCGCGCAGCACTTCCTGCTTGACCGCGAGGATCTGCGAGGGATGCATCGAGAAACTGCGCAGGCCCAGCCCGAGCAGCAGCCGCGTGAACGCCACGTCGCCGGCCATTTCGCCGCACACGCTCACGCCCTTGCCCTGCCGGCGGCACTCGGCGATGGTGTCGGCTACCAGCCGCAGCACCGCCGGATGCGCGGGGTCGTAGAGATGCGCCACCGATTCGTCGGCGCGGTCGATCGCCAGCGTGTACTGGATCAGGTCGTTGGTCCCGATCGACAGGAAGTCGAAGTACTTCAGGAAGGTGCGCAGCGTGAGCGCCGCGGCCGGGATCTCGATCATCGCGCCGACCTTCACGTGGCCGTAGGGCACGCCGCGGTTGTCGAGTTCGGCGCGTGCGAAATCGATGAGCGAGAGCGTCTGGCGGATCTCGCTCACGTGCGCGAGCATCGGGATCAGCAGGTGGATCTCGCCATGTGCGGCAGCGCGAAGGATGGCCCGCAGCTGTGTGAGGAACATCGCAGGATCGGCCAGGCTCCAGCGGATCGCGCGCAGGCCGAGCGCCGGGTTCAGGTGGGCGTCGTCGCGCACCGACTTGCCGTCGAGCGGCTTGTCGGCGCCGACGTCGATGGTGCGGATCGTGACCGGCATGCCCTGCATCCCGTCGATCGCGCGCCTGTACGCCTCGTACTGCTCCTCCTCGTCGGGCAGCCGCGTCTTGCGCTGCGACTCGCGGCCCATGAAGAGGAACTCGCTGCGGAAGAGGCCCACGCCGACCGCGCCGGCCTTGACCGCACCCAGCGTGTCTTCGGGCATCTCGATGTTGGCGAGCAGCTCGACGCGCTGGCCATCGAGCGTGACGGCCGGCTTGTGCCTCAGCCGCGAGAGCCGGCTGCGTTCGAGGTCGCCCTGGCGCTGCTTGAAACCGTACTCGGCCAGGATGATCGGCGACGGGTCGACGATCACCACGCCGGCGTCGCCGTCGATGATGACCCAGTCGTCCTGGCGCACGAGCTGGCTCACGCTGCGCGCGCCGACCACCGCCGGGATGTCCATGCTGCGCGCGACGATCGCGGTGTGGGAGGTGCGGCCGCCGACATCGGTCACGAAGCCGGCGAACACGCTCTTCTTGAACTGGAGCATGTCCGCCGGCGAGAGATCGTGCGCGATGAGCACCAGCGGCGCATCGAAGACGTCGCCCGTGGTGGGGTCGGCATGGTCGCCGTCGTCGTGGTCGGCTGCGCGCTTGCGGCGCGGGGGCGGCGGCGCGAGAACGGCGGCCGTCCCCTTCATGCGATGCAGCAGGCGCTCCACGACCTGCTCCAGGTCGGCCTTGCGTTCGCGCAGGTACTCGTCCTCCATCTCGTCGAACTGGCGCGCGACGATCTCGAGCTGGGTGGTGAGCGCCCATTCGGCGTTGTAGAGCCGCTCCACGATCCAGTGCTTGACGCCGGTGGTGAGCACCTCGTCCTGCAGCAGCATCAGGTGCACGTCGAGCAGCGCCGACAGCTCGTGCGGGGCGTCGTTGGGCCCCATCAGCGCGACGCTGGCCTGCAGCTTCTGCAGTTCCTCGGCCACATCGTTGCGCGCCACGCGCACGCGGTCGATCTCGGCCTCGACCTCGGACGGCTTGATGAAGTAGTGCGCGACATCGATGCGACTGGACACCACGAGCACCGCGCGCCCGATGGCGATGCCACGCGCAACCGGCAGGCCGTGGATCGCAAAGGTCATGGGGCCTACTCTCCTTCGCCGAACCTGTCGTTCATCAGCGCGACGATGGCGTCGAGGGCTTCCTGTTCCTGTTCGCCGTTCGTCTCGACCTCCACCGTCACGCCCATGCCGGCGGCCAGCATCATCACCCCCATGATGCTCTTGGCATTCACGCGGCGGTCGCCGCGCGCGAGCCAGACTTCGCAGGGGTAGCTCCCAGCCAGCTTGGTGAGTTTGGCCGACGCGCGCGCGTGCAGGCCCAGCTTATTGCTGATGGTCACGGATGTCTTGATCACTGTGCTTTCTTCTTGCCTGGTTCTGGGGTGCGGCGACCGCGACCTGCATGACGCCGGCGGTACCGCCGGTGAGGGCGCGCTGAACGAGCGTCTCGAGCGGCTCGTTGCGGTAGCTGACCGCGCGCAGCAGCATCGGCAGGTTGGCGCCCGCCACGAGCCTGGAGCGCACGCCGTCGACGAGCTTCTGCGCAACGTTGCAGGGCGTGGCGCCGAACACGTCGGCCAGCACGAGCACCTGCGAACGCGGTGCGCGCTGCAACTGCGCCAGCGTGATCCGCGCCGCCGCGAGGGTTTCCTCCGGCGAGACGTTGGGCAGCACGTCGAGCGCCGCGATCGAAGACTCGCAGTCGGGGAACACATGCAGCGCGCACTGCCGCAGCGCTTGTGCGAGCGGCGAATGGGCGATGATGAAGATGCTGTTCATGCGAGTCGGTCGGCTGCCAGTCGATTATGGAGGGCCCTCGGCAGCCGTAGAAAAGGGACAACGTGCAGCATCCCACAAAAACGGCCGGTCCCGGGGGCTCCGGCGTCCGCTCACGGGAGGCGAAATCCCTCAAAGAACGTCGGGACGGCCTCATCCGATGACGGCGTTCCCGAGACGGTGGCCTGATAGACCGATGCGCTTCCATCCGCGCCTTGGTGGGCGAACCACAGCACATGCACCCCGGCGCCGTGCGCGGCCGCATCGGCCCCCTGCGTGTCCAGGCGCGCCGGCGCCGGCGACGAGGCCGCCCGCGCGACGGCGGCGGCGGACTCGACCACCGGAACGTCCGCGAGTTGGCTGCGCGTCGCGCTGCGCCACGCATGCACCCAGGCCGCGGCCTGTTCGGCGCTGGCGGCCCTCGCGTGCGCGACGGCGAAGGTCGCGCCGCCGGCGCTGCAGCCCGCCATGTCAACCGGGATCGATTCGGCTCCGAGCGGCAGGTCGCGCGTCGCCCGGTCGGGCTTGCACGGGAGCAGCGCTGTCACGCCGGCGTCGCCGACCGGTACCTCGCGCCAGTTGAAGGTGGGACTGCAGGCCACGAGTGCAGCGGCGGCTGCGGCGCGCAGCGTTCGTCGGGTGGAGCGCGAAATCGACATGGACGGGACTTTATCGAAGCAGACGCCGAAGGCGGGCGGAACTAAAATCGCGGTTCACATCCCGAACCGCCATGAAGAAAGTCATTCCCGCTGCCCTGCTGGCACTCGCCGTGGCCGCTGGCGTGGGCGTCTATCTGAACACCGGCGTGTCCGCCGCGCCGGCCTCCACCTTCGTGCTGCTCGACGGCAGCAAGAAGAGCACCGAGGACCTGAAAGGCAAGGTGACGCTGGTCAACTTCTGGGCCACGAGCTGCGTCACCTGCGTCGGCGAGATGCCGAAGGTCATCGCCACGTACGACAAGTACAAGAACCAGGGCTACGACACGCTCGCCGTCGCGATGAGCTACGACCCGCCGGCCTACGTCGTCAACTTCGCCGAAACCCGCAAGCTGCCGTTCAAGGTGGCGATCGACAACACCGGTGCGGTGGCGCAGGCCTGGGGCGACGTGCAGCTCACGCCGACGACCTACCTCGTCAACAAGCGCGGCGAGATCGTGAAGCGCTATGTCGGCGAGCCCGATTTCGCCGAGCTGCACAAGCTGATCGAGAAGCTGCTCGCCGAAGCCTGAGCTTCTCAGCGGCTCCTGAAGCTGTCATGGCAGGCCTTGCAGGTCTCGCCCACCGGACCCATCGCCGCCTTCAGCGCATCCAGGTTGCCCGCCTTGGCGGCGACCAGCAGCTTGTCGGTCTCCGACACCAGCCGGTCGCTCAGTTCCTTGAACTTCGCCTGTTCCTTCCAGATGTCCGGCTTCGCCTTTCCGCCTTCGGAATTGGGACCGAAGCCGGCCCAGGGAAGGCGGGAGATCTGCGCCACCACTTCAGCGTTCGCCACCGCGGCGGCGGCGTCGTAGGGGACCCGGCCGCTGGCCATGGCCCCGAGACGCCCCACATGTTGGCCCTGGATGAACATCGCGCTCTGCCGGTACTTGATGGCGTCCTCGCTCTTTGCGAACTGGGCGTGGGACGGGAGGGAAGCGGCGGCGCAAAGCAGCGCCAGCGCGGAAGTGACGACAGGTTTCATCGGGGGCTCCTGTGTGCGTGCAAAGCAGGTGGTGTGCGCTGCTGAGTGTAGGGATTTGCCCGGACGTTCGATTAGAGACAACCCGCAGGCGGGTCCACCGCCGAAGTTTGTTAATCTGCGCATCCCGCAGCAATGCGCCCACCGTCACCGATGACTGCTTCCCTCGAGCCCGCGACACGCCGGGTGGGACCGGCCGCCGCCCCGGCGCCGGCCGTGCGCGTCTGGGATCTTCCGACGCGGCTGTTTCACTGGGCCCTCGCTCTGACCGTGATCGGTCTCCTCGCCACCGGGCTGGCCGGTGTCATGGAGTGGCATTTCCGCTTCGGCTACACGGCGTTGTCCCTGCTTCTGTTCCGGGTGGTCTGGGGGTTCGTCGGCGGGCGCTGGTCGCGCTTCTCCGCCTTCCTCTACGCGCCGGCGGCGGTCGTGGCGCACCTGCGCGGCCGCGCCCATCCGGACCATCTCGTCGGGCACACGCCCCTGGGCGCGCTCTCGGTGTTCGCCCTCCTCGCGTTCCTGATCGCGCAGGTGGCGACGGGGCTGGTTGCGGACGACGAGGTCTCGGCCGCCGGTCCGCTCACGCGCTTCGTCTCAGGCTCCGTGGTTCATCTGGCGAGCAGTTGGCACGTCACGTTCGGCAAGTGGATCCTCATCGCGCTCGTGAGCCTGCATCTTCTGGCCGTGCTGTTCTATGTCGCGGTGAAACGGCAGCGCCTGGTGCGGCCGATGGTCGATGGCGACAAGCACTTGGCCGCGGGCGAAACGGTCACGCCCAGTCGCGACGATGCCCGCTCGCGAGTCTTGGCGCTCGCACTGTTCGCACTCTGCGGCGGCTTTGCGGCCTGGATTGCTTCGCTGCGCCTATGAGCCACTCCATGTCGCGACCATTGCCGCTGGCGGGCACGCCCGAGATCGTGCTGCTGACGCCCGACGAGGCGCACGAGATGGACGCGACCCGCGCCATCTTCCGCGACTATGCGCAATCGCTGGGCATCGACCTCTCCTTCCAGAACTTCGAGGAAGAGCTCGCGGCCTTGCCCGGCGAATATGCCGAGCCGCGCGGCGCCTTGCTGCTCGCGCTCGTCAGCGCCGCCGACACGGCCGTTCCGGTGAAAGCCGAGCCCATCCGGCGCGCACAGGGCGGACTCGCGCACGTGGCCGGCTGTTGCGCGCTGCGGCCGCTGGACTCCGCCGACTACCCCAACGCCGCCGAGATGAAGCGCCTGTACGTTCGCCCGGAGTTTCGCGGGGTCGGCCTCGGGCGCCAGCTGGCCGAGGCGATCCTGGACGCCGCGCGCAGCGCCGGGTACGCCTGCGTGCTGCTCGACACGCTCGACGACATGGAGTCGGCGCGGGCACTCTACGAAGACCTGGGCTTCGTCGAGGTGCCCCCTTACTATCACAACCCGATTCCCGGGTCGCACTACCTCAAGGCGGAGCTTTAGGCCTTCTTCGCTTGGGCGAGCAGCGTGTCGGCGTCGCTGACCTCGAACTTGCCGGGGGCCTCGACGTTCAGCGACACCACCTTGCCGTCCTTCACGAGCATGGAGTAGCGGTTGCTGCGAACCCCCATGCCGCGCGCCGTCAGGTCGAGCGTCAGGCCGGTCGCGTTCGCAAAGATGCCGCTGCCGTCGGCCAGCATGCGGACCTTGCCGTTGGTCTTCTGGTCGCGCGCCCAGGCGCCCATCACGAAGGCGTCGTTGACGCTCACGCACCAGATCTCGTCGACGCCCGCCGCCTTGAACTCGTCGGCGCGCTGGACATAGCCCGGCACGTGCTTGGCCGAGCAGGTGGGCGTGAAGGCTCCAGGCAGCGCGAACAACGCGATGGTCTTGCCCGCCGCGGCCTTGCTCACGTCCACCGGATTCGGGCCGATGCTGCAACCCTCGCCCTCCACCTCCGAGTATTCCTGCAGGGTTGCGGAAGGAAGGGTATCGCCAACTTTGATCATGTGAAGTGCTCCTGAATAGGACTTACGCAAACAAGGATGCACAAGGACTGTGCCCAAGGCGCAAGCGCCTTGGCTGAACCGAATTTGCGTAAGTCGTGCTGAAAAAGAAAAACGGCCCACATTGTGGGCCGCTTTTGCGTTGGCTGCGTGTCGCCGGAGATCAGACCAGAGCGGCCTTCTCGACCAGGCGGGTCACAACCCAGTTCTTCGACTTCGAGATCGGACGGCTTTCCGTGATCTCGATGATGTCGCCGAGCTTGTACTCGCCCTTTTCGTCGTGGGCGTGGTACTTGCTCGTCTTGGCGACGATCTTGCCGTAGAGCTCGTGCTTCACGCGACGCTCGACCAGAACGGTCACGGTCTTTTCGCGCTTGTCGCTGACCACCTTGCCAATCAAGGTGCGCTTGAGGGACTTTTTAGCTTCCGTCATGGTCACTCCTTACTTGGCGGCTTCTTGCTGCTTCTGAGCAAGAATGGTCTTCGCACGCGCGATGTCACGACGGGTGACGCG
>JAGIBP010000048.1 GCA_017744285.1 Variovorax sp. | reverse complement strand
GTGCCCAGCATGCCGCTGGCCGCGCCGCTGCGATTCGGCGGCGGCGAAGTCACGATGGTGTGGTTGTTGGGCGACTGGAACAGGCCGAAGCCCAGCCCGCACAGCACCATGCGCCACGCGATGTCGGCGTTGCCCGGATTCGCAGGCAAGGCGGCCAGCAGCGCCAGCCCCGAGGCCAGCGTCGCCAGGCCGATGCCGCCGAGCAGGCCGTCGGGATACTTGCCGATCAGCCTTCCTGCAATCGGCGCCATGAACACGATGGCGAGCGGCCAGGCCGTGATCAGCAGGCCGGCCTCGAAGTGCGAGCGCCCGTAGGTGTCCAGCAGCATGAAGGGCAGCGCGATGAAGGACAGCATCTGCGCGCAGAAGGCGCCGATCGACGTGCCCATCGACAGCGCGAACACTGGAATGCGCAGCAGGTCGACCGGAAACAGCGGCACCGCGAGCGAGAGCTGCCGCCGCAGGTAGACGACGCCCACCAGCACGCCGGCGAGCAGGATCGCCCAGCCGCCGGCCCCGCTGCCCTGCCCCGCCGCGTCGCGCACGCCCAGCCGATCGGCGCCGATGAAGACCAGCGCGAACATGAGCACGTTGAGCAGCACGTCGATGCCGGAGAAGCGCGGGCCCGAAGCCGCCGCCGCCTCGTTGAACGGCAGCGCCCTGATGCCGAGCGCCAGCACCAGCACGCCCAGCGGCACGTTGATCGCGAAGAGCCACGGCCACGAGGCCACCGACAGGATCGCCGCCGCCACCGTCGGACCGGCGACCGACGCGGTGGCGACCACCATCGAGTTGATCGCCATGCCGCGCCCGAGCTGCGCGCGCGGGTAGACGCAGCGCACCAGCGCCGCATTGACGCTCATGAGGCCGGCGGCGCCCAATCCCTGGAGCGCCCGCGCCGCGATCAGCATGCCGAGCGAGTTCGCGAAGGTCGCGACCAGCGACGAGGCGGCAAACAGCGCCATGCCCACGAGGTAGACGCGGCGGTAGCCGATCCTGTCGCCGAGCGAGGCGAGGGGCAGCAGCATGACCAGCGTCGCGATCTGGTAGGCGTTGACCACCCAGATGGCGTGCGACGCATCGGCGTGGAGTTCGCGCGCAATGCCGGGTAGCGCGAGGTTCACGATCGTGCCGTCGATCACCGACACCGCGATGCCGAGGATGATGACCAGCATCGCGTGCCAGCGCTGCGGCAGGGGCAGGCCGTCCCGGTCGGCCAGGGTCGTGGAAGTGGAAACGGGTGAGGACAAGGCCTGCGACATCGACTCAGCCCGCCGCGTAACCGGCCGACCGGCGCCCACCGAGGGTGATCCATGCCAGCACCACCGCGATGAGTGCACCGCCCGCCATGCCCGCGACCATCGGCAGCGGCCGGCCGTCGGTGAAGAGGCCGACCACCGTCATCACCACGGCGCCGGTGAGCATCTGCAGCGTTCCGAGCAGCGCCGACGCCGTGCCCGCGATCGCGCCGTGCTGTTCGAGCGCGAGCACCGAGGTGGTGGGGATCACGAAGCCCATCAGCGCGCTGGCGATGAAGTACAGCACGATGAGCACGGCCAGCTCGTCGCCGCCGCCGAGGTAGTAGAGGAACATCGCCACCATCACGGCGCCGCAGGCGGTCACGCTGGTCTTCACCACGCGCACGATGCCGAAGCGCTCGCACAGCGCCCCATTGAGCTGCGCCGCGCCGAAGAAGGCCGCGGCGTTGACGCCGAAGGCCACGCTGTAGACCGTGGGCGACAGGCCGTAGTGGTCGATCATCACGAAGGACGAGTTCGCGAGGTAGGTGAAGAAGCCCGCCATGGCGAACGCGCCGATGAAGACCAGCCCGAGGTAGTGCGCATCGCGCAGCAGCACGCCGTAGGCGCGCAGCGCGCTGCCGAGGCTGCTTTCCACGCGCTCCTCGGCGGGGCGGGTTTCCTTCAGCACCGAGGCGATGGTCGCCAGCCCGATCACGGCCGCGATGGTCACGGCCCAGAACACGCCGCGCCAGCCGGTGAGCGCGATGACGGCGCTGCCGGCCAGCGGCGCGAGGATCGGCGAGACGCTGAACACCAGCATCAGCAGCGACATCAGCCGCGCCGCGTCGCTGCCGGTGTGCAGGTCGCGCACCACCGCTCGCGGAATCGCCATGCCGGCGGCGGCGCCCAGGCCCTGGACGAAGCGCAGCGCGATGAGCATCTCGATGTCGGTCGCGAGCGCGCAGCCGATGCTCGCCAGCGCGAACACGCCAAGCCCGATGAATAGCGGCGGCCGGCGTCCGACCATGTCCGACACCGGACCGTAGAGCAGTTGCCCGACGCCCAGCGCAAGAAAGAACACCGTGAGACTCATCTGCACCTCGCCGATGCCCGCACCGAGGCTGCTCCCGATCTCGGGCAAGGCGGGGAGGTACATGTCGATCGCGAACGGTCCGATGGCCGACAACAGCCCCAGCACGAGCGCGATCCTGAAGAAACGCGATGAATTCATGCGCCGATTGTCGCCAAGGTCTGGATGATCCATCCGATGCGCGAATCGGCGAGCTGTGCTAAGCGCGAGTGACGAGGCTCACCGCGCGTACCGCAGGCCCTGTTCCCACACCTCGTGCATCTGCGCCAGGAACGGCGGCGGCACGCGATCGTCGCCCCGCGCCTCGTCGAGCGTCCGGCGCATCGCCTCGGCCAGACGCTCCAGCACCCGCTCCGGCCGTGCCACGCCGCAGACGCGCCTGCCGAAGTCGTCGAGCTCTTCCGATGTCGGGTACGCCTTGCCCTGGTGCCTGCCGGCGAAGAGCTTCAGCGCCATGGTGCGGTCTTCGAGCGATGGGCCGCCGGGGTACTGCGCATACTTGTAGATGGCGGTGGTCACGACATCGAACATGGGTGCGAGCCACACCTCGGTCGAGGAACGGTACAGCACGCCGAAGTTCTTCAGGTGCGCATCGCCGTTGCGGACCATGACCGAAAAAGCCACCTGCTCGAAGAAGCGATGGAGGTTGTCGCTGCCCAGGTGCAATTGGCGCAGCAGCTCCGCGATGCGCTGGTAGCTGCCCTGGTATTTCCGGTCGGCCAGGATGTCGCGCACCCGCAGGCCGGCCAGCGCCGCGATGTCCTCGAAGCCGAGGCGCTCGATGCGGCCGTCGTCGCGGGAGACCAGGTCGAAGCGGTCCAGCACCAGCATCTGGCCGTCGTCCGAGAGTTCGAATCCCGGCACCTCGATGCCGGCATGGCGCGCGGCCGAGAGACACAGGTATTCGTTGACGGCCAGATCCGGGTACGCCGGGCTGGCCGCCTTCACGATCAGCGACGGGACGGGCACCGTCGGGCGATCGGGCACCATGATCTTCGGCTGCATTCCCGCAATGCCGGCCCCCGTGCTCAGGTAGGCGGCCACGAGTTCATCGAACACCTCCGGCGTGTAGCGGGTCCGCAGCAGTTCATTCCTGCTGAGGGGGCGGGGCGCCGCGACGGCGCTTGCGCCGGGCAGGCTGTAGCCGAGGCGGCCGATGCCGTTGCGGCCCACGAGCGCCAGCAGATGCATGGGCGTCATCGGCTGCTTCGGGAACAGTTCCCGGATCCGCATGAACAGATCGCCCTCGGGCAGGTTCTGGTCCATGGGCGCAAAAAGATCGCCGTCCTGCCAGGTCAAGCGGGACTGCGGCGGCATGAGGAGCGCGACGGCCGCCTGGTCGGGGTCCGAAGACAGGTACCGGAACTCGTAGGTCGAGGTCCGCAGCAGTTGTCCCGCCTCCTCGGCGTCGCCGATGGAAACGGTCAGCGCGCGGATCTTCTCAGGGAGCATCGTCCTCTTCCTGGAACCGCCGTGCGACCTCCTCCGCGGACGGGAGACCGACCGGCTCGAGACGCATCGCCAGCCCCAGCGCGCCCAGCACGGCCATCAGTGAGGACACCGTCGTGTCCTCTCCCGCTTCGAGGCGGTAGACCACCTCGCGGACCTTGCCGGCCTTGGCGGCGAGTTCGGACTTGCGCATTCCCAGCCCTTCGCGCCGCTCGCGCAAGCGCCGACCCAGCTCGTCAGGCAAGCGGATATTGTCAGTCATAGCTGGCAATATCGCCCAATCAGGACCTAAATGCAAGTTTTGACTTGCAAAATCGCAAGTCTAGAACAGCGGTTCGGTATCGCTGTCCGGCCGCGCCCCCTCGATGGCGAGCATGCGCAGCTTCGACGCCGCGCCGCCGTGCGCGGAGAAGCCGCCCCACTTGCCGCCGGCGGCGAGCACGCGGTGGCAGGGCACCACGGGCGCGAAGGGGTTGAGGCCGAGCGCCTGCCCCACCGCGCGGGCCAGCCCCTTGTCGCCGAGTTCCTCGGCGATATCGCCGTAGGTGCGCGTGCGGCCTGGCGGGATGCGGCGCGCGATGGCATAGACGCGCCGGTGGAATTCACTGATGCCTTCGAGGTCCAGCACGATCTCGGCGAGGTCGAGCGCCTCGCCGTCGAGCAAGGCACGGATCGACGCGATGGCGCGCTGCACGTCCGGCGGCGCTTCGCCGTCGCCGCACTCGCGCAGCGCCGGAAAGCGCCGGGCCATCCGCGAACGCGTGGCGCCCTCCTGCGCTTCGGGCAACTGGACGCCGACGAGCCCGCGCGGGCCCCAGGCGATGCCGCACGCGCCGATGGCCGTGTCGAACAGGGCGAAGCCCGTCGGGTTCATGCGCAGCCGGGAACCTGGCTGGCTTTCATCGCCGACACGCTGCCGGCGATCGCATCCGCCAGCCGGGCCGTGACGCGCTGCGCGCCCTGCGCCAGGGCGTCGAAGCCGCCGCCGACCGGCTCGGAGACCGAGAGCTGGCAGCCGGTGGCGGGGCCCTCGTCGGTGCGGCGCACGGTCCAGGTGAAGCTGGCGTCCACGCGCTGGCCCTCGATGGCGTCGAACTGCCCCATCTGCACCGCGATGCGCGTTGCGGGCTGGCCGCGCTGGCGGCCGGACTTGGTCACGTCCACCGCGCCGAGCCGACTCGCGATGCCGCTGCCCAGCGCGTCGCGCAGCTCGTTTTCGAACGACGAGGACCAGCGATGCTGTTCGAGGATGTCGACCGCGGGGCTGCCGGGCGCATCCTTCTTGCGCACCACGAGCTGCGGCCGCGCGAAGCGTTCGGGCATCGCGATGGGCGCAAGCTCGATGTAGCTGGGCGCAGCCCCCTTCACCGCGGCGGATGCGACCGGCGCCGGCTCCGCGAGGCTGTAGTACTGCGGCCCGCCCGCACTGCCGCAGGCGGCCGCGAGCCATGCGCTGCCGAGCACCGCGGCCGCGAGGCGGAAGTTCGTCCTGGTCATTTCTGCTTGTCCTCCGGTTTGCCGCGCAGGAGCGATTCGGGATGCCGCTCCAGGTAGTCGGTCAGCACGCGCAGCGAGCCCGCGGCGCGGGTGACTTCCTGCAGCGTCTGGCGCAGGTCCTGCTGCAGCGGCGAATCGTCCGCGATGGTCTTTTCGGCGGCGCCGAGCGTGCGGCGCACGTCCTTCACCGCGGCGGCCATCTCGGGCGAGACGTTGTCGTTCAGCCCCTTGACCAGCTGCTCGGTGGCGGCGAGCGTGCGGTTCAGCGTGGCGATGGTCTTGCGCAGGTCGTTGCTGATCTCGTCGAACGGCACCTTGTTGAGCTTGCGCGCGATGTCCGACACCTGCGACTGCAGCTCGTCCAGGCTGTTGGGCGCCGTCGGCAGCTCCAGCGGGTTGCGCGTGATGTCGAGCTTGGCCGGCGGCGCATCGGGGAAGAAGTCGATCGCGACGTACACCTGGCCCGTGAGCAGGTTGCCGGTGCGCAGTTGCGCCCGCAGCCCCTTGCTGACCAGGAACTGCCAGCGGTCGAGCGGCGTGAAGCGGCTGTCGGGCTGGTTCGCCGAGCGGCGGCGCAGCCGGTCGGGGTAGATCTGGATCACGACCGGCATCTTGAACTCGCGCTCGTTGCGGTCGAACTGCACGCCGATGGACTTCACCTCGCCGATCACCACGCCGCGGAAGTCCACCGCCGCGCCGGGCGACAGGCCGCGCAGCGACTGGTTGAAGTACAGCAGCATGGTCTGCGAGGGGCCGTCGGGCTCCTTCATGGCCGAGCCTTCGTCCTCGGCGAGCGTGAAGGCGGTGTTTTCCTGCGCGACCGGCCCGCTCACGTCGTCGGGCGACTGGAAGGCAATGCCGCCGAGCAGCACGGTCGCGAGCGATTGCGTGCGCACCTTGAGGCCGCCGGCATTGAGCTCGACGTCGAAGCCGCTCGCATGCCAGAAGCGCGTGTTGACGCCGACGAACTTGTCGTACGGCGCATTGACGAACACGCGAAGCGTGACGCCGCGTCCATCGCCGTCGAGTTCGAAGGCCGCGATCTGCCCCACCTTGATGCGCCGGAAGTACACCGGCGAGCCGATGTCGAGCGAGCCCACGTCGCGCGCCCTCAGCAGGAACTGCCGCCCCGAGGCGTCGCGCGTCACGATCGGCGGGGTCTCCAGCCCGGTGAATTCGCCTGAGCTTTCCTCCGAGCTGCCCGCGTCGGCACCGATGTAGGCGCCCGAGAGCAAGGTGGACAGGCCCGAGATGCCCGAGGTGTCGAGCCGCGGCCGCACGACCCAGAAGTGCGTGTCCTTGGCGGTGAATCCCGAGGCTTCCTTCTTGAGCTGCACCAGCACGCGCACATGCGAGCGGTCATGCGCGAGGCGGATGTTCTGCACCGTGCCGATCTGCACGTCCTTGTACTTCACGGCCGTCTTGCCGGCTTCGAGGCCTTCGGCGGTGCGGAAGGTCAGCACGATCTCGGGGCCGCGCTCCATCAGCAGGCGCACCACCAGCGTCACGCCGACCAGCGCCGCGACGATGGGGATCAGCCAGATCAGCGAGGGCAGCCAGTTGCGCCGTTTCGCGACCGCGGGTGCGGCCAGCGGGGGTGGGGTCATGCGGTTTCTCCACTTCTCTTCATGTCGTCGTCCTCGGCCGGCGCCTCGGAGGCCGGCGCGCCGCGGGTGTCCCAGGTGAGGCGCGGGTCGAAGCTCAGCGAGGCCATCATCGTGAGCACCACCACCGCCCCGAAGGCCGCGATGCCGAAGCCCGCGGTGATCTCGGCGAAGCCCTGGATGCGCACCAGCCCGGCCAGCAGCGCCACCACGAAGACGTCGAGCATCGACCAGCGGCCGATCACCTCGAGGATGCGATAGAGCTTCGCGCGCTCTTCCTGCCGCCAGTCGCTGCCGCGCTGGGCGAGCCAGGTCAGCAGCGTGAGCGCGGTGAGCTTGAACAGCGGCACCAGGAAGCTCGCGATGAAGATCAGCGCCGCCAGTCCGTAGGCGCCCGAGACCCAGAAGTAGATGACGCCGCTCAGGATCGTGTCCTGCTGCGTGCCGAACAGGCTCTTGGTGATCATCACCGGCAGCATGTTCGCCGGCAGGTAGAGGATGGCGGCCGCGATCAGGAAGGCCCAGGTGCGGTTGAACGCATCGGGCTTGCGGCTGTGCAGGCGGGTGGCGCAGCGCGCGCAGCGTTCGCCCTCCGACGCGCCCTCCCACACCGAGCCGCAGTGGTGGCAGCAGAGGAGGCCGCGCTCGGCCGCGGTGGCGACGGGGGGCGGGGTCTCGGTCATTCCTCTTGTCCCGCCCGCGGCTCGAAAGCCATTTCCCAGAAGGTGCGCGGGTTGAACGAGATCACCGCCGTCAGCAGCACGGTGAGCGCCCCGAAGGCCCAGAGGGCGGGGCCGGCGATCACCTGCGCCATGCTGCTCAGCTTGATGATCGCCACCAGCACGCCGAGCAGGAACACCTCGACCATGCCCCAGGGCCGAAGCGACTGCAGCAGCTTCACGAGCAGGCCGAAACCCGCGGGCCGGCGCTCGTGCGCCATCGGCACCAGCAGATAGGCCAGGATGCACAGTTGCAGCAACGGAAAGAGGATGGTCGTGGCCAGCACCAGCAAGGCGACCGGCGACATGCCCTCGGCGCCGAGCGCGACCACGGCGCCCGCGAGCGTCGTCTCGTTCGACAGCCCCTGCAGTTCGATCTCGACGATCGGGAACAGGTTGGCGATGGCGAACAGGATCAGGCAAGCCACCGTGAGCGGGAGCACGCGCGCGCTCTGGTCGCCGGCATGGCGATCGAGCTCGGTGCCGCAGCGCGGGCAGCGCGACACCTCGCGCGGGCGCAGCGCCACGCGCCGGTAGATCGCGTCGCAGCCTTCGCAGACGATGGCGTCGGGGATTTCTTTCATGGCCTGGGCCGCCCATTGTCGGTGACGTTGGCGACCAGGAAATCAAGCAAGGCCCGCACCCGCGCCGGCAGGCGCCCGGCCTTGCCCAGATAGACCGCATGGATCGGCGCGGTGTCGCCCGGATTGAATTCCTCCAGCACCGCCACCAGCCGGCCCGCGTCCAGGTCCGACTGCACCTGATAGAGCGACAGGCGCCCCAGCCCCACCCCCTCGACCAGCAGGTGGCGCAAGGTCTCGCCGTCGCCGGCGCGCACGTTGCCGGCCACGGGGACCTCCACCGCCCGGCCATCGATGCGCAGCGGCCAGTCGGGCACCGTGCGGCGGTAGGTGAACCCGATGCGGTTGTGCGCTTCGAGTTCCTGCGGGGTGCGCGGCGTGCCGAAGCGCGCGAGGTAGTCCGGCGACGCGACGATCGCCTGCCGCGTCGCGCCCAGGCGCCGCGCCACCAGCTCCGACGACGGCAGTTCGCCCCAGCGGATCGCGACGTCGGCGCGCTCCTCCATCAGGTCGACCACGCGATCGGTCAGCACGATGTCCAGGGCCACCTCGGGGTACTGTTCGGCGAAGCGCGGCACCAGCGGCACCAGCACGTGGTGCCCGAAGGACACGCTCGCGTTGATGCTGACCCGACCGCGCGGCAGCGCGCCCGCGGCGACGCAGCGCTCGGCCTCGTCCATGTCGGCCAGCACGCGCACGCTGCGCTCGTAGAAGTTGCGCCCCTCCGGCGTGAGCTGCAGCTTGCGGGTGGAGCGGTGCACCAGCCGCGTCGCCAGCCGCGCCTCCAGCCGCAGGATGAGCTTGCTGATCGCCGAGGGCGTCATGCCCAGCGCACGGGCGCCGGCCGAGAACGATCCGCGATCGACCACCTGGACGAACGCTTCCATTTCGCCGGAGCGATTGACTTCGATGCGGGGCATGACGGCGCGCGGACCTCGGATCTGTGACTTGGGCTCACGACTCTAATGGCGAGCGGCATTCCCGTCACGAGGTGCCCGCAAGCCCGGGCCTCGCGCAAGGCCCCTGTCAAGGTCCATCCTCGTGATGCGCGGCCCGGATGCGCCTCCTAAGGTGGGAGGACCATCCCACAGGAGATCCTCCATGAACGCTCGACGCCTCATCGGATTCGCGGCAGCGGCCATCGCCCTGCCGCTTCACGCGCAGAACGCGCCGGCCCCCGATGCGGCACCGCCGGCGGCCCGCAGCTTTCTCGGCAAGGACGAGGTGCTGCAGACCTACGTCGGCCGCGCGCAGACTATCCAGTGGAGCTCCGGCGTGCAGACGCAATGGGATGTCCGGGAGGGAGGGAACCTCTTCTACAACAACCGCGCGCTCGGCAATGTCGGCGGCAACGGCTCCGGAACCTGGGAGATCAAGGACAACGGCGCCTTCTGCTGGAAATGGAACCGCGTCGAGTCCGGCAACCCCGGATGCCTGTTCTACGCCCGGGAAAACGGCAAGACCCTGCTCGCGGTGAACCAGCGCCCCGATGGACGCATCGCCGGCGAAGTGCTCTCGCTCAAGTAGAAGACCTCAAGCCTCGACCAGCACCTCGAAGCCGCCCCAGAACATGCGCTTGCCGTCGAAAGGCATGCTCTTGATGTCCATCATGTCGGCCAGGCGCGGATCGCTCATCACCTTCGCGTTGACCTCGTCGCGATGGTCGCGGTCGTTGAAGACCACGTAGGCGAAGATGACGGTCTCGTCGTCCTTGAGCTGCACGCTTTGCGGGAACGAGGTGACTTCGCCGGGCTTCACGTCGTCGGCGATGCATTCGCGGTACTGGAGCGCGCCGTGCTCGCGCCAGACCTGCGCGGCGCGCCGGGCGAGTTCGCGGTACTTGTCGATATTGGCTTTGGGAACCGGCAGGACGTATCCGTCGACGTAGGCCATGCGAGCATCTCCTTGGGGTGATTCGCTTCAGTCTACGCAGCGCGCGCCGCACCGGCGCCCAAGTCCCGTCGGGCGGCGCGGGCATTGTCCCGCGCCGCCCGACGGGGCGGTCACTCGGCGCGCAGCTGGGCGCGCAGGTTCGCGCCGATCTCGGGGCGCTCCAGGAAAGGATCGGCCGGGTTGACGATGGAGACGATGTTCTCCATGCGGCTCCTCACGTTCCCCAGGGCCTTCGGGTGGCTGAAGACATAGAACTGGTTGGCGCTGATCGCGTCGAACACCTTCTGCGCGACTTCGGCCGCCGTGACCTTGCCGCTGCTGACGGCCTTGTCGCTCATCGCCCGGCCGATGAGCTGGCTCTTCGTCGGCTTGCCGGCGGCGAGCGCCCCGGGCCGGTTGCGTTCGCTTTGCGTGATGCCGGTGGGCACGAAGTACGGGCACAGCAGGCTGGCGCCGACCTGGTCGGTGACGAGCCGGAGGTCCTGGTAGAGCGTCTCGGTCAGGCTCACGACCGCCGCCTTCGCGGTGTTGTAGATACCCATGTTGGGCGGCGTGAGCAGGCCCGCCATGCTCGATGTATTGACGATGTGGCCGCGGTACGAAGGGTCCCTGGCGGCGGCCTCGAGCATCATCGGCGTGAACAGGCGCACGCCATGGATCACGCCCCAGAGATCGACGCCGAGCACCCATTCCCAGTCGGCCACGGTGTTCTCCCACACCAGGCCGCCCGCGCCCACGCCGGCATTGTTGAAGACGAAATGCGGCGCGCCGAAGCGCTCGTGCACCGCCCGGGCGAGCGCCTCCATCTGGCCCGCGTCGGCCACGTCCACCTTGCGCGCCATGACCTGGACGCCCAGCGCTTCCATCTCCGAACGCGCCTTGTCGAGCGCGTCCTGCTGCACGTCGACGAGCACGAGGTTCATGCCGCGCGCCGCGCCGATGCGCGCGCACTCGAGCCCGAAGCCCGAGCCCGCGCCGGTGAGAACGGCCGTGGTGCCCTTGAAATCCTGAATCATTTGCGGGTGTCCTTTCGTCTCTTGATGTGCGAAGCCGCTATTGAAATATGGAACGCGAACCGGCGCAGTCGCCAAGGTGCGCGCTGTCCGCCCGCTGGCGCTTCGCCCACGCGGCGCCTACCATGGCAGCGGTCGACCACCCAGGAGACATCTCATGGCAAATCCAGGTTCGGACACGCTCTTCGCCGGCTCGATTCCAGCGCTCTACGACGAGTACCTGGTCCCGATGATCTTCGAGCCCTATGCGGTGGAACTCGCCTCTCGCGTCGCCGCCCTGGCGCCCGGGCGCGTGCTGGAAACCGCCGCCGGCACCGGCGCCGTGACCCGCGCCATGGCGCGCACCCTGCCCCCCGGCTGCGAACTGGTCGCCACCGACCTGAACCAGCCCATGCTCGACCGCGCCGCCGCCACCGGCGCCCAGCGGCCGGTGCAGTGGCGCCAGGCGGACGCGATGCAGTTGCCTTTCGACGATGCGAGCTTCGACGTGGTGGTCTGCCAGTTCGGCGCGATGTTCTTTCCGCACCGGCCCACAGCGTATGCGGAGGCGCGCCGGGTCCTGCGGCCGGGCGGCGTGTTCCTGTTCGACGTGTGGGACCGCCTGGAGGACAACGAATTCGCCGACGTGGTGACCGCCGCCCTGGCCACGCTCTTTCCAGCCGACCCGCCGCGCTTCATGGATCGCGTGCCGCACGGCTACTTCGACCGGGCGGCGATCGAGCGCGATCTCGCCGAGGCCGGATTCGCCGCCCCTGCGGGCTTCGACACGATGGCCGCGCGCAGCCGGGCCGCGTCGGCCAGCGCCGTGGGCTTTGCCTACTGCCAGGGCACGCCCTTGCGCAACGAGATCGAAGCCCGCGCCGCCGACGCACTGCCTCAGGCCACCGACGTGGCCACCGGGGCGATCGCCAGGCGCTTCGGCAGCGGCCCGGTCGACGGCAAGATGCAGGCGCACATCGTCACCGCGCGGCGCTGACGCGCTCAGGCCTCGACCCGGCGCAGCACGTACCCCACGCGCGGGAAGTGCACGTGCACCGTGCCGAAGCGCTCGCCCGTGCGGCGCAGCGTGTAGTGCGTGCGCGTGGCGGCGACGAGTTCGCCGTCCGTGGGTTCGAGCCCGAAGCTCTCGGCCGCCACCGTGACGTGCGAGCCGAGCGGAATGCCGTGATCGTCCTGGAAGGTGCTGTCCGACAGCAGCGTGTGGGGCGTCGAGGCTTTCGCGACCTCGAGGGCCTGCGCCGCATCGAAGGTCTCCATCGTGCCGTGGCCGAGGCCGGCCATGCGGTCGAGCCAGTCGACCACCGCGGGCGTGAGCTGGAGGATGTCCGCCCGCGACGGCGTGCGCTTGCGCGTGAACCACAGCGCGTGGTAGGCGGAGAAATCGGCCACCGTGGGATAGCCGCCCAGCAGGTAGTCGGTGTCGTCGAGCATGTCCGACAGGCGCCGCAGGTACGACTTGTAGGCCGAGGTGGCATCGCCCGGGCGCAGCCGGACCATGTTGGCGCTCATCGCCTTGCGGTCTTCGCCGAAGGCCTTGGCCGCTTCGGGCGGCGCCTTGGCGAAAAGCTCGGCGCCGCCCGTGCCGCCGAAGCTGTGGCCCATCGCGGCCCAGAACAGGCTGCTGTCGGCCCACTGCGCGACCACGCGCGCCAGGCCCTTGCCCGGCTCGGGATAGAGCGACGGCAGCGGCGAGAGATGCTCGAGCACGTCGCAGATGAGCGCCGTGTCGCAGTAGACGTCGGCGCCGATCTGCAGGATGGGCACGCGACGGTACCCCCCCGTGAGCGCCACGTAGTCCGGCTTGGGCATGATCTGCGGAACGATCACCGACTTCCATGCGAGCTTCTTGAAGCCCATGATCAGCCGGACCTTCTCGCTGAAGGGCGAGGTTGCGTAGTGATGGAGGATCAGCTCTGCCATGGGATTCCTTGGTTGCGTGGAGATCAATGCGGCTGCGCGCGGGCGATGATCGCGTCGAGATCGACCGCCGTGCCGAGCGTGCCGAAGACATGCCCCCAGTCGCCGCCGAGCCGCGAGGCGCAGAAGGCGCTGGCGACCGCGTCCGGCGCGCTCTGCACGAGCAAGGCGCCCTGCACCGCCAGCGCCACGTCCTGGGCCAGCCGCCGCGCCTCGGCTTCGGTGGCCATCGCCTCGATGCGCGCGGGCAAGGCATCGGCGAGACGGTCGAGCGCCGCGTCGGTGCCGCGTGCGGGCGCCAGCTCCTGCGCGATCGCGGCGACCGCATCGCCCTTGCGCAGGCCGCGCAGCAGGTCGAGCGCCATGATGTTCCCCGCGCCTTCCCAGATGGAGTTGAGCGGCATCTCGCGGTAGATGCGCGCCATCACGCCCTCGCCGCCCTCTTCCACGTAGCCGTTGCCGCCGAGGCATTCCATCGCCTCCTGCGCGAAGAGGCTGCCGCGCTTGCAGATCCAGAACTTGGCGATCGGCGTGAGCAGGCGCGCCATCAGCCGTTCGTGCGCGTCGTCCTGGCGATCGAAGGCGCGCGCAAGGCGCAGGGCCAGCGCGGTGGCCGCCTCGCTTTCGAGCGCGAGGTCGGCCAGCACGTTCTTCATCAGCGGCTGCTCGACGAGCGGCTTGCCGAAGGCCTGGCGCTGCGTCGTGTGGTTCAGGGCCAGGCTGAGCGCCTGGCGCATCAGGCCGCTGGTGCCGAGCGCGCAGTCGAGCCGCGTCATCGTGCCCATCTCGAGGATCTGCGGAACGCCGCGCCCTTCCTCGCCCACGAGCCACGCGGTCGCGCCGCGGAATTCGACCTCGGAGCTGGCATTGGCCTTGTTGCCGAGCTTGTCCTTCAGGCGCTGGATGTGGATCGCGTTGCGGGTGTCATCCTGCAAGACGCGCGGCAGGAAGAAGCACGACAGCCCGGCAGGCGCCTGCGCCAGCACCAGGAAGGCGTCGCACATCGGCGCGGAGAAGAACCACTTGTGGCCGGTGAGCTCGTAGCGCTCGCCCCACGCGTCGCTGCCCACGCGCACCGCGCGCGTGGTGTTGGCGCGCACGTCCGAGCCGCCCTGCTTCTCGGTCATGCCCATGCCCATGGTCACGCCCGGCTTCTCGGACCAGGGCTGCAGGCTCGGGTCGTACCAGAGGCTCGCGAGTTTCGGCCCCCAGTCGGCGTGGATGGCCGCGTTGCCGCGCAGCGCGGGCGACACCGCATAGGTCATCGAGATCGGACAGAGGATCGACGGCTCGAGCTCGGTGAAGAGCATGAAGCCGGCCGCCCGCTGCACATGCGGCGACGGCCCGGTGCCCGCCCAGGCCGCGCCATGCAGCCCGGCGCCCACCGCAGCCGACATCAGGGCGTGGTAGCTCGGGTGGAACTCGACCTCGTCGACGCGGCGACCGAAGCGGTCGTGCGTGTGCAGCACCGGCGTATGGACGTTCGCCAGCCGGGCGTGCATCTGCATCTCGGCCGAGCCGAGCGCGGCGCCCAGTTGCGACAGCGCCGCCGTGTGCAGCTGCGGCGCGTTGAATTTCAGCGCGCCCTGGAGCGGCCGATTCGTTTCGAACAGGTTGTAGCCAACGAGCGGCGCCGGCTGGTTGAAGACTTCGTGTGTCGCATCCATGGCCGGCCTCCGTGCGGCGAGAGTCAGATCAGTTTGACGAGCTGCTTGCCGAAGTTACGGCCCTTCAAGAGGCCGAGGAAGGCTTCGGGCGCCGCCTCGATGCCCTGCGCCACCGACTCGCGCGGACGCAGCTTGCCGCTCGCCACCAGCGCGCCGAGTTCGGCCAGTGCTTCCGGCCAGACCTCCATGTGCTCGCTGACGATGAAGCCTTCGAGCTTGATGCGATTGATGAGGAACAGCGACGGATTCGCCAGCGGCAGCGGCTGGCCGTCGTAGCCCGCGATCATGCCGCACAGCGCGACGCGCGCGAAGGCATTGGCGCGCAGCAGCACCGCATCGAACAGGTAGCCGCCGACGTTCTCGAAGTAGCCGTCGATCCCGTTCGGGCAGGCCTCCTTCAGCGCCGCGCTCATGCTCTTGACGTCGGGGTGCTGGCGGTAGTCGATGCAGTCGTCGAAGCCGAGTTCGTCCTTGACGTACTTGCACTTCTCCACCCCGCCCGCGATGCCCACCACGCGGCAGCCGCGCGCCTTGGCGAGCGCACCGAAGGCACTGCCCACCGCGCCGCTGGCCGCCGTGACGACGAGGGTCTCGCCGGCCTTCGGCTGGATGATCTTCACCAGGCCGTACCAGGCCGTCACGCCGGGCATGCCGACCGCGCCGAGGTAATGCGACAGCGGCACGTGCGTGGTGTCCACCTTGCGCAGCACGCCGGGCTGCGAAGCGTCGACCACGCTGTACTCCTGCCAGCCTCCGAAGCCGACGACCTTGTCGCCCACGGCGAACTTCGGATGCCGGCTCTCCACGACTTCACCGACCGTGCCGCCCTGCATGACCTGCCCCAGCGGCTGCGGCTGCGCGTAGCTCTTCGATTCGTTCATGCGCCCGCGCATGTAAGGGTCGAGGCTCAGGTAGTGGTGGCGCACCAGCACCTGCTGGTCCTGCAGCGCCGGCGTCTCGCTGCTCACGAGCCTGAAGTTGCTCGCGACGGCTTCGCCCTCGGGGCGGTTGTCGAGGATCTGTTGCTTGTTGATGGGCATGGGGGTCTCCGTGTCGGTCTCAATCGGTGGATGGCGGACGCATCTCGTTGGCGCTCGCGGGGCCGGTCGGCAGCCGGTGCTTCACGTACTTGAACGTCCCGGTGGCGTGGGAGCACACCCGGTCCTTCGCGTCGTAGATCTTCGCTTCGGTGAAGGCCATCGTCGCGGTGCGGTGCAGCAGCTTGCCGCGCACGACGAGCGGGCCGACCGCCGGCGCCATGAAGCTGGTCTTCATCTCGATCGTCACCACGCCGATCTCGGGCGTCTCGCTGCGCGCGGCCGCGGCCTGCGCCACGTCGAGCAGCGTCATGCACACGCCGCCGTGCGTCACGTCGAAGGTGTTGAGGTGCTCGGGCTTCGCCGTGAAGCGGATCTCGGACTCGCCGCCTTCGAACTTCGTGATCTCGAAGCCGAGGTGGCGCGCGAAAGGAATGCGGTCGGTGAAGGACCGCAGGTTGATGCTGTTGTCGGAAGAAGCCATCGTCATGCGCCCAGGACCACGCTCACGCCTCCGTCCACCGCCAGCCACTGACCGGTGATGTGCTTGCCGGCATCGCTCGCATAGAGCAGCGTGATGCCCTTCAGATCCTCGTCGTCGCCCAGGCGGCCGAGCGGCGCGTGCGAAGCCATCTTCTCCTCGCCGATCGACTTGATCAAGCCCGCGGCCAGCTTCGTCATGAAGAAACCGGGGCAGATCGCGTTGACGTTGATGCCGTACTTGCCCCACTCGGCCGCCAGCGTGTGGGTGAATCCGATCACCGCGCTCTTCGAGGTGTTGTAGGCGATGGTCTGCATCTCGGGCGGATTGCCGTTCAGGCCCGCGATCGAGGCGATGTTGATGATGCGCCCGCTCTTCTTCGGGATCATGTAGCTGCGCGCGATCTGCTGCGACAGGATGAAGTAGCCGCGCACGTTGAGGTTCATGACCTTGTCCCAGGCCTCGACCGGGTGGTTCTCGGCCGGCGCGCCCCAGCTCGCGCCGGCGTTGTTGACCAGGATGTCCACGGCGCCCATGCGCTCGAGCGTTTCGTCGGCCAGGCGCCGGGTGTCTTCCTCCTTCGAGCAGTCGGCGGCGATCCAGCGCGCATCGATGCCCGCGGCCTGGAGCTCGGCCGTGGCCTGCTCGAGATCGCCGGCCTTGCGCGAGCTCAGCATGATCTTCGCGCCGGCCTCGCCGAGCGCATGGGCCATCTGCAGCCCGAGGCCGCGCGAACCGCCGGTGACGAGCGCGACCTTGCCGCTCAGGTCGAAAAGTTTCTGGACGCTTCTTGCAGTCATGGTTTCTCCAAATTGTTCTTCGGCTTGCCATCGCCGGACAGGCGCGAACGCACGTAGATCAGGACCACCCCGACCACGGCGAGCACCGCGCCAGGCACCGCCATCGACCAGCCGAGCGCCTCGTCCTGGCGCCCGGTCGCGATGCCGAGAATGAGGGTGAGCAGGCCGCCGTAGATCAGGATCCAGATCCATTTTTCCAGCGTGGCGTGCGGTTTCGTTGCTTTGGTCAAAATGCCTCCTCGGGCAGTGCGGCGCAAGTCGGATCGCGCGACTCCACGACGTTGAGCCACGCCCCGATCTTGGGCAGTTCGTAGTTGAAGAAAAAGTCCGTCGCGCCGACGCGGCCCGCGGTGGCGGCGGACGACTTCGAAGCGTCGCCCGCGAGCGAGCGCTCCGCGACGTCGAGCCAGATCCACGCCAGCACCACGTGCCCGAAGGCCTGCATGTAGGGCACCGCGTTGGCCAGAGCCTCCTGCGGGTTGCCGGTGGACCACGCGGCCTTCGTCGCCGACGCCACGCGCTGCAGCGCCGCGCCGAGCGATTCGGCATGGCGCGCCAGCGCGGGCAGCGCGGCGGCGCGGGAGATGGTATCCGCGATCCGCGCGCCCAGGAGCGTGAGGCCGCGGCCGTCTTCCATCAGCACCTTGCGGCCCAGCAGGTCGGCGGCCTGGATGCCGTGCGTGCCCTCGTGGATCATGTTCAGGCGGTTGTCGCGCCAGTACTGCTCGACCGGGAAGTCGCGCGTGTAGCCGTAGCCGCCGTGGATCTGGATCGCGAGCGAATTGGCTTCGAGGCACCACTCGCTCGGCCAGCTCTTGGCGATCGGCGTCAGCACCTCCAGCAGCAGGCGGGCGTCGTCGGCGACCTCGGGCGAGCCGGTCTTCTGCTCATCCACGAGGCGGGCGCAGTAGAGCTCCAGCGCCAGCGCGCCTTCGCAGTAGGACTTCTGCGCCAGCAGCATGCGGCGCACGTCGGCGTGCTCGATGATGCGCACCTGCGGCCGCGCCGCGTCCTTGCCGGCCGGGCCGGCGGGCCGACCCTGCGGACGGGCCTTCGCGTACTCGAGCGAGGCGTGGTAGCCGGCCATGCCGAGCATCACCGCCGCCGTGCCGACGCCGATGCGCGCCTCGTTCATCATGTGGAACATGCAGTGCAGGCCCTTGCCCGGTTGCCCGACCAGATAGCCGACCGCGCCGGCCCGGCCGTCCACCGGGTACTTGCCTTCGCCGAAGTTGAGCAGCGTGTTCGTCGTGCCGCGCCAGCCGAGCTTGTGGTTCAGGCCCGCGAGCGCCACGTCGTTGCGCTCGCCGGTGAGCTGCCCGTCCGTGTCGACCATGCGCTTGGGCACGATGAAGAGCGAGATCCCGCGCGTGCCCGGCACCAGCTTGCCGTTCTCGTCGGGGATCTTCGCGAGCACGATGTGCACGATGTTCTCGGTCAGCTCGTGGTCGCCCGACGAAATCCACATCTTGTTGCCCGTGAGCCGGTATCGCGGCCCGAGCGGGTCGGCCTCGAAGTCGGGGCCGTCCGGCACCGCGCGCGTGGCCACGTCGCTCAGGCTGGAGCCGGCCTGCGGCTCCGACAGGCACATGGTGCCCGCCCAGCGTCCCGAGAACTCGTTGAGCGCGAAGACCTTCTTCTGCATCTCGGTGCCGTGCACCATCAGCAGGTTGGCGTTACCGCTGGTGAGCATGTTCGAGCCGATGCTGACCGACGCCATCGCGAAGAAGCTGTTGGCCGCCGCCTGCACGGTGTAGGGCAGCTGCATGCCGCCGATCTCGTAGTCCTGCGCGGCGCTCATCATCCCGGACTCGACGAATGCCTTGTGCGCGTCGTGCGTGGCCTTCGGCAGGATCACCTTCTCGCCGTCGAAGTGCGGCTCCTGGGTGTCGACGGTGCGGTTGAACGGCGCGTACTTCTCGCGCGCGATGCGCTCGCAGGTGTCGAGGACCGCGTCGAAGGTCTCGCGCGAATGGTCGGCGAAGCGCTCACGCTCGCTGAGCGACTCGGCGTGGAGCCAGTCATAGAGGAGGAAGTCGAGGGTTGAACGAAGGCTCATGGGTTGATTTCCAGATCGCGAGCGTGGCGCCGCTGGACTTCGTCCCTCGGCATCATGAATTCCTCCGCCCTCCTGCCGGCCTGCCGGGCGAGCCGCGGATTGGCGGACCAGGCAGCCGCCATGAAGTCGGCCAGCGCGAGCGCCTGTTCCAGCCTGGCTTCCGCGACCTCGCGCGGGATGGGGGAAGGAGCTTTGTCAGACATGGGGATCTTCGCTTCGATCGGCGGCGCGCTTCATGGTCACGAGATCCTCGATGGCCGCGATCTTGATCTTGCGTCCGAACAGGTCGAGCTCCACGCCGCGCGCCTGAAGCTGATCGAAAGGGACCTCGGGGCGCACGATCACATCGACCACGCTGCCTCCACGGCGATGAACTTCTCAAGGTTCGCTTCGTCCATCGCGAGCGCAACATCGAGCACGAACCTCACCTCGGCATCGCCGAGGGCACGAAGGATATCGGGGATGGATTTCATCGCTTCGATGGTAGTAGCCCTGGCTTCACGGACCCGGCGTCCCTGGCGAACCCGGCAGCCGTGCAATGGTCCCCTGCGCGATCGCACAGAGCTTCTCCTGCCCGGACTCGACCGTGAAGACTTCGCAGGTGCACACGGACTGCGCCTTGCCGACATGCACCGCCTTCGCGCGCGCGACCAGGCGCTCGCCGAGAGCGGGACGGACGTAGTTGATCTTGAACTCGGCGGTGACCACCGGCACGTGCATCGCGGTGCCGCCCGCGAAGGTCAGCGCGTTGTCGGCGAGATAGCTGACCACCCCGCCGTGCACGAAACCGTTCTGCTGCGTGACCTTCTCGGTCACCGGCAGCTGCAGTTCGACCATGCCGTCCGACAGCGCGTGCAGCTTTGCGCCGATCAGGACGCTGAAGGGCTGCGAGGCCAGCGCCTGCCTGCCCATCGCAAGGAACTGCTCGGGCGAGACCTGCGCCTTCGAGGCCATGGCCGTCCTCAGAGCACTTCGAAAACGCCCGCGGCACCCATGCCGCCGCCGATGCACATCGTGACGACGACCTTCTTCGCGCCGCGGCGCTTGCCTTCGATCAGGGCATGGCCGGTCAGGCGCTGGCCGCTCACGCCATACGGATGGCCGACCGCGATCGCGCCACCGTTCACGTTCAGGCGGTCACCCGGGATGCCCAGCTTGTCGCGGCAATAGATCACCTGCACCGCGAAGGCCTCGTTGAGTTCCCAGAGGTCGATGTCGCTCACCTTGAGGCCCAGCCGCTTGAGCACCTTGGGCACGGCGAAGACCGGCCCGATGCCCATCTCGTCGGGCTCGCAGCCGGCGACCGCGAAGCCGAGGAAGCGACCCAGCGGCTTGAGGCCCTTCTGCTCGGCGTACTTCTCGTCGACCACCACGCAGGCGCCGCCGCCGTCCGAGAACTGGCTCGCGTTGCCCGCCGCAATCAGCCCGCCGGGCAGTGCCGGGCGGATGCCGCTGATGCCTTCCTTGGTGGTGCCGGCGCGGATGCCTTCGTCGTTCTCGACCGTGACTTCCTTGGTGCGCAGGCCCATCACCGGGTCGGCCACGCCGGCCAGCACGGTGATCGGCGCGATCTCGGCCTTGAAGAGCCCCGCTTCGAGTGCGGCCGTGGCTTTCTGCTGGCTTGCGGCGCCGTACTCGTCCATGGCGTCGCGGCCGATGTTGTAGCGCTTGGCGACCTGCTCGGCGGTCTGCAGCATGTTCCAGTAGATCTCGGGCTTGTGCTTGACCAGCCACGGATCGGCCAGCATGTGCTTGTTGGCTTCGTTCTGCACGCACGAGATGCTCTCGACCCCGCCGGCCACGTAGACCTCGCCCTCGCCCGCGATGATGCGCTGCGCCGCGGTCGCGATGGTCTGCAGGCCCGACGAGCAGAAGCGGTTGATGGTCATGCCCGAGGTGGTGATCGGCAGGCCGGCGCGCAGCGCGATCTGGCGCGCGATGTTGGAGCCGGTCGCGCCTTCGGGCGTGGCGCAGCCCATGAGCACGTCATCGACCTCGGCCGGGTCGATGCCGGCGCGCTGGACCGCATGCTGCACCGCGTGGCCGCCCAGGGTGGCGCCGTGCGTCATGTTGAAGGAGCCCTTCCAGCTCTTGGCGAGCGGCGTGCGGGCGGTGGAGACGATGACGGCGCGGGTCATGGTGTGGTCCTTTGTAGAAGAGGAATGTCGGTTACTGGGGCTGCGCGGCGTTGCGCAGCAGCTGCTGGTAGAAGCTGATCATCTCGCCGTAGTTGGAGATGGCGACCCGCTCGTTGGTCCCGTGAAAGCGGGCCAGGTCCTCGCTCTTCGCGCGGAACGGCGAGAAGCGGTAGACCGCATCGCTGATCAGGCTGAAGTGGCGCGAGTCGGTGGCGGCCACCATCAGGCCCGGCGCGACGATGGCGTCCGGGAACGCGCTGCGCGCCGCGTGCTCGATCGCCCGATAGCCGTCGCCATCGGTCGGCGACACCGGCGAAGGCTCGGAATTGCCCGGATAGCGCCTGATCTTGATCGCGTCGTTGCCGAGCACGCTCTTCAGGTGCGCCTCCACCCTGTCGATGGTGTCGCCCGGCAGGATGCGGAAGTTCACCGCCGCTTCGGCGCGGCCCGGCAGCACGTTGTCCTTGTTGCCGGCCCGCACGATGGTCAGCGCGGTGGTCGTGCGCAGCATCGCATTGCTGCTGGGACTCTTCTCGAGCTGCTTCGTCACGAGCGGACCGGTGAGCCACAGGTTCGTCAGCATGAAGCGGTTGATGCCGCTCATCTCGGGCGCGAGCGTGCCGAACATCTGGCCCGCGATGCCCCGGATGCCGCCCGGCATCGGATGCGCCTCCAGCCGCGCGAGCGCCGCGCTCATCTGGCCGATCGCGCTTTGCGAAGGCGGCATCGACGAATGGCCCGGCGCGGTGTCGAGCGACAGGAAGAAGGTGGCATAGCCCTTCTCCGCCAGGCCGATCAGCGCCGAGGGCTTGGACAGCCCCGGCAGCACGCCGTCGAGCACCAGCAGGCCTTCGTCGAGCACCCAGTCGAGTCGCACGCCGCGCGACTTGAGCAGTTCGGCGATCGGCAGCGCGCCGCGCAGGCCGCTCACCTCCTCGTCGTCGCCCATGACGAGGTAGACCGTCTGCTGCGGCTGGAAGCCGCTGGCGATCAATGCCTCGACCGCCTCCAGCTGCGCGAACAGGTTGCCCTTGTTGTCGAGCGTGCCGCGGCCCCAGACGAAGCCGTCCTCGATCGCGCCGCTGAACGGATCGACCTTCCAGGCCTTCTCGGTGCCGGGCGCGATCGGCACCATGTCCTGGTGCGCCATCAGCGCGATCGGCTTGGCCTTGGGGTCGGAGCCCGTCCAGGTGTAGAGCAGCGCGTGCTGCCCGACCACTTCCTTCCTGAGGGTGGCATGGACCTTCGGAAACTGCTCGGCGAGGTAGGCGTGCAGCTTGTCGAACTCCGCCGAGTTGCCGGCGGGATCGTCGAGGCTGGACACCGTGCGGAAGCGGATCCCGCCCGCCAGCCGCCGGGCGGCAGCCTGCAGGTCGGTGGACAGCGCCGGCGCTGCCGCCACGGCCACCTGCCGCGACGGCGTACGCCAGGTGTTGACGGCCATCGCCGCCGCCAGTGCCGCGACGACGAGCACCAGCGCCAGGAACGCACGTTTCAGCATGGAATCAGCTGAACTGCTTGCCTTCGGCCACCAGCTTCTGGATCAGCGGCGCGGGCTGCCAGAAGGCCGCATCGTCGTGCGGGTTCCGGGCGAAGCGCTTCATGGCCTCGGCCACGTTGTAGAGGCCGACCTGCGAGGCATAGTGCATCGGGCCGCCGCGCCAGATCGGGAAGCCGTAGCCCGTGAGGTACACCATGTCGATGTCGCCCGACTTCGAGGCGATGCCGTCCTCCAGGATGTGCGCGCCCTCGTTGACCAGCGAATACACCAGCCGCTGCACGATTTCTTCGTCGGAGATCTTGCGCGGCGTGATGCCGAGTTCCTTGCGATGGTCCTCGATCATCTTGTTGACCAGCTCCGACGGGATCGCGTCGCGCTTGCCGGGCTGGTAGTCGTACCACCCTGCCCCGGTCTTCTGCCCGAAGCGGCCCAGTTCGCAGAGCTTGTCGGCCGTGCGGCTGTACTTCATGTCGGCACGCTCGGTCGCGCGGCGCTTGCGGATCGCCCAGCCGATGTCGTTGCCGGCCAAGTCGCCCATGCGGAACGGCCCCATCGCGAAGCCGAATTTCTCGATCGCCTTGTCCACCTGCTGCGGCGTCGCGCCCTCGTCGAGCAGGAAGCCCGCCTGGCGCGAGTACTGCTCGATCATGCGGTTGCCGATGAACCCGTCGCACACGCCCGACACCACGGCCGTCTTCTTGATCTTCTTGGCGATCGCCATCACCGTGGCGAGCACGTCCTTGGCCGTTTCCTTGCCGCGCACCACTTCGAGCAGCTTCATCACGTTGGCCGGGCTGAAGAAGTGCATGCCGACCACGTCCTGCGGGCGCTTGGTGAAGGCGGCGATCTTGTCGACATCGAGCGTCGAGGTGTTCGACGCCAGGATCGCGCCCGGCTTGATCACGCGGTCGAGTTCCTTGAACACCTTTTCCTTGACCCCCAGTTCCTCGAACACCGCCTCGATGACCAGGTCCGCGTCCTTGAGATCGTCGTAGGACAGCGTGGTCTTGAGCAGCGCCATGCGCTCCTCGTACTTCTCGGGCTTGAGCTTGCCCTTCTTGACCTGCGCCTCGTAGTTCTTGCGGATGGTGGCGATGCCGCGGTCGAGCGCCTCCTGCTTCATCTCGAGGATCGTGACCGGGATGCCCGCGTTCAGGAAGTTCATCGAGATGCCGCCACCCATGGTGCCGGCGCCGATCACGCCGACCGACTTGACCGCGCGCTGCGGCGTATCCGCGGGAACGTCGGGAATGTGCGAGGCAGCGCGCTCGGCCATGAACAGGTGGCGCAGCGCGGTGGATTCCGGCGTGAACATGAGCGCGATGAAGACGCGGCGCTCCTCGGCCATGCCGTCGTCGAACTTCATCTTCGTGGCGGCCTGGACGGCATCGACGCACTTGAGCGGCGCCGGGTAGTTCTTCGACATGCCGCCGACCATGTTCCGCGCGAACTGGAAGTAGGCGTCGCCCTGCGGGTGCTTGCACGGCAGGTTGCGCACCAGCGGCAGTTCCGCCTTGCCGGCCACCGACTTCGCGAACTCCATCGCTTCGTCGAACAGCGTCTCGGCCGAGGCCGCGAGCTTGTCGAAGAGCTTCTGGCCGGGCAGCGAGGCGAGCAGTTCGCTCTTGACCGGCTCGCCGCTCACGATCATGTTGAGCGCCGTCTCCACGCCCAGCACGCGCGGCAGGCGCTGCGTGCCGCCGGCGCCGGGGATCAGGCCCAGCTTGACTTCCGGAAGCGCCACGTTGGTGCCCGGCGCGGCCACGCGGTAGTGGCAGCCCAGCGCCAGTTCGAGCCCGCCGCCCATGCAGATCGAATGGATCGCGGCGACGATCGGCTTGGTCGATGCCTCGAGCGCGAGGATCACGCTCAGCAGGTTGGGATCCTGCAGCGCCTTGGGCGTGCCGAATTCCTTGATATCCGCACCGCCCGAGAAGGCCTTGCCGGCACCGGTGATGACGATGGCCTTGACGGCCGGATCGTCGATGGCCTTGGCGAGCCCGCCAGTGATGCCCAGGCGCGTCGAGAGACCGAGGCCATTGACCGGCGGATTGGCCATGGTGATCACGGCGACATCGCCAAGCACTTTGTATTCAGCCGTCATGCTGCGTTCCTTTGGATGGGATGAGGATCGGAAAAACGGGGATCGAAGCCCTCGGTCGCCGCGGCGCCCGGGGCCTCGCACTCATTAAAAAGCACGAGTGTTCTTTTTTTGTGAAATTCTAGGCGTTTCACCGCGGCGGGCAACGCCTGCAAGTCGCTGTCGAGACAAGCCGGCCGGCGGCCGTCAGACCTCCAGCCATTCCTTGCGCGTGGAGGCATCGGCGCGCAGCCCTTCGGGCGTTCCGTCGAACACGATGCTGCCGTGGCCCATGACCAGCGCGCGGTCCGAGATCTGCATCGCGATGGTGAGCTTCTGCTCGATCAGCAGCACCGAGACACCCTTGTCCTTGAGCATGCGCAGGTACTGCGCCACCAGTTCGACGATCTTCGGCGCGAGGCCCTCGGTGGGCTCGTCGATGATGATGAGGTCGGGGTCGCCCATCAGCGTGCGGCACAGCGTCAGCATCTGCTGCTCGCCGCCCGAGAGCACGCCGGCCTCCGTGTGCTGGCGCTCCTTGAGGCGCGGGAACATGCCGTACATGTCGTCGAAGGACCAGCGGCTGCCCTTTCCGGAGCCCTTCTGTCCGAGCAGCAGGTTCTGGTGCACCGTGAGCTTCGGAAAGATGTCGCGGTTCTCCGGCACGTAGCCGATGCCCAGGTGCGCGATCTCGTAGGCCTTGCGGCGCAGGATGTCCTGGTCCTTCCAGCGCAAGGTGCCTTCGGCGTGCACCAGGCC
>JAGIBP010000047.1 GCA_017744285.1 Variovorax sp. | reverse complement strand
CAAGCAGCAGCTGGCCGAAACCCGCGCGGCGCGCTTTGCCAGCCGCAAGCGCGTGAACCAGGTGGCGCTGGCCATGTCGCTGGCGGCCATGGCCTTCGGCGTGTTCTGGCTGATCTGGATCCTGTGGTCCACGGTGCAGCTGGGCGTCGGCGGCCTGACCTGGCAGGCCCTGAGCCAGAGCACCCCGGCGCCCAACGACGAGGGCGGCCTGCTCAACGCCCTGTGGGGCTCGCTCATGATGGTGGCCCTGGCCACCTTCGTGGGCACGCCGATCGGCATCATGGCCGGCATCTACCTGGCCGAGTACAACCCCAAGGGCTGGCTGTCGGCGGTCATCCGCTTCGTCAACGACATCCTGCTGTCGGCGCCGTCGATCGTGATCGGTCTGTTCGTCTATGCGCTCGTCGTGGCGCAGTTCAGGTCGTTCTCGGGCATTGCCGGCGCCGTGGCGCTCGCGCTGATCGTGATCCCGGTCGTGATCCGCACGACCGAGAACATGCTGCAACTCGTGCCGCCCGGGCTGCGTGAAGCGGCCTATGCGCTCGGCACGCCGAAGTGGCAGGTCATCCTGAGCATCACGCTGCGTGCCGCACGTGCGGGCGTCGTGACCGGCGTGCTGCTGGCCGTGGCGCGTATCGCGGGCGAAACCGCACCGCTGCTCTTCACCGCCCTGAGCAACCAGTTCTGGACGGCCGACCTGACGCAGCCGATGGCCAGCCTGCCTGTGACCATCTTCAAGTTCGCGATGAGTCCCTATGAGAACTGGCAACAGCTCGCGTGGGCCGGCGTGTTCCTGATCACGCTCGCGGTTCTTGCACTCAATATCCTCGCGCGGGTTCTCACGCGCACAAAGCTCTGATCAACATGGCACCCACTCTCGCTCAACCCACGCGCGCGAAGATTTCGGTCAAGGACCTTAACTTCTACTACGGCAAGTTCCACGCGCTCAAGGGCATCAACCTCGAAATCCCCGAGAACAAGGTCACCGCGTTCATCGGCCCGTCGGGCTGCGGCAAGTCGACCTTGCTGCGCACCTTCAACCGCATGTTCGAGCTGTATCCGGAGCAGCGCGCCGAAGGCGTGATTTCTCTCGACGGCGAAAACCTGCTGACTTCCAAGCAGGACGTGGCGCTGATCCGCGCCAAGGTCGGCATGGTGTTCCAGAAGCCGACGCCTTTCCCGATGTCCATCTACGACAACATCGCCTTCGGCGTGAAGCTGTTCGAGAACCTGTCGGCCTCCGACATGGACGACCGCGTCGAATGGGCGCTCAAGAAGGCCGCCCTGTGGACCGAGGTGCGCGACAAGCTGCAGCAGAGCGGCTCGGGCCTCTCCGGCGGCCAGCAGCAGCGCCTGTGCATCGCGCGCGGCATCGCGATCAAGCCCGAAGTGCTGCTGCTCGACGAGCCGTGTTCGGCGCTCGATCCGATCTCCACGGCCAAGATCGAGGAACTGATCGCCGAGCTGAAGAACGAATACACGGTGGTGATCGTGACCCACAACATGCAGCAGGCTGCCCGCTGCAGCGACTACACCGCCTACATGTACCTCGGCGACCTGATCGAGTTCGGCGCGACGGAAGAGATGTTCTTCAAGCCCAAGCGCAAGGAGACCGAGGACTACATCACGGGCCGATTCGGCTGAGCAAGGAGTTGAAATGACCGAGAAGCATCTGTCCAGCCAGTTCGACAGCGAACTCAACACCGTCTCGTCGCGCGTGATGGAGCTCGGCGGCATCGTCGAGTCCCAGATCAACCAGGCCGTGTATGCCCTGCAGGAGTTCGATTCCGACACGGCCGAGCGCGTCATGGAGACCGAGGCGCGCGTCAACGCGATGGAGATCGAGATCGACCGCGAGCTGTCGTCGATCATCGCCCGCCGCCAGCCGACCGCGCGCGACCTGCGCCTGCTGATCGCGATCTCGAAGACCACCGCCAACCTGGAGCGCGTGGGCGACGAGGCCAACAAGATCGCGCGCATGGTCAAGTCGATCATCGAGAGCGGTTCCGCGCGCGCGCTGCCGTCCATGGAGCTGCGCATCGCGGCGGACCTGGCTTCGGGCCTGCTGCGCAAGGCGCTCGACGCGTTCGCGCGGCTCGACACGGCCGCCGCGCTGTCGATCCTCAAGGATGACGACCTCATCGACAAGGAGTTCGACGGCTTCGTGCGCAAGCTGGTCACCTACATGATGGAAGACCCGCGCACGATCTCCGCGAGCCTGGACCTGCTGTTCCTCGCCAAGGCCATCGAGCGCATCGGCGACCATGCGAAGAACATTGCCGAGTTCATCATCTACATCGTGAAGGGCGCCGACGTGCGTCACGCCTCGATGAACGAGATCGAGGCACAGCTGCAATAAGCCCGCGCGGCGGCGCAGCGCCGCCTCGTGAATGAACGGACAATCACTGGATTCATGAAGAAACCCCGCATTCTGATCGTCGAGGACGAGTCGTCGATCGCCGAACTGATCGCCGTCAACCTGCGCCACAACGGCTTCGAGCCGATCTGGGCCGAGGACGGTGAATCGGCGCAGCGCGAGATCGATGCATTCCTGCCCGACCTGGTGTTGCTGGACTGGATGCTCCCGGGCCAGAGCGGATTGCAGTTGGCGCGCCAGTGGCGCAAGGACCCGCGCACCAAGGCCATGCCGATCCTGATGCTGACCGCACGCGGCGACGAGCCCGACAAGGTGGCCGGCCTCGACGCCGGCGCCGACGACTACATCACCAAACCGTTCTCGACGCAGGAAATGCTCGCGCGCATCCGCGCGGTGCTGCGCCGCCGCGCGCCCGAGGTGGTGACCGAGCGCGTCGAGATCGGCGCGCTCGCCCTCGACACCGCGACGCACCGCGTGACCTGGCAGGGCAGTCCGCTGAAGGTCGGACCCACCGAGTTCAAGCTGCTCGGCTTCCTGATGCAGCACGCCGAGCGCGTGCACAGCAGGGCGCAACTGCTCGACAAGGTCTGGGGCGACCATGTCTACATCGAGGAGCGCACCGTCGACGTCCACGTCAAGCGCCTGCGCGAGTCCCTCGGCCCGGCCGCGCCGATGGTCGAGACGGTGCGCGGCGCCGGCTACCGGCTCACGGGGCAGGCCGCGGTCTGAGAGACCTGCCCGTTGAGCCGGGCGGGATAATGTTTCCGGCATGCCTTTTCGTATCGCGACCTTCCTCCTGGCCTCGTTCGTCGGCGCAGGCCTTGCCGCATTCGCGGGGTGGCGCTTCGCCTGGCTCGGCGCGTGGCTCGGGGCCGTGGTGTGGCTGGTGCTCGACGCCTGGCGCGCGCAGAGCCTCCTGAAGGTGCTGCGCAACGACGGCGTGGGGTTGCCCTCGCGCGGCGCCGGTCTGTGGGGCGAACTGGCCGAGCGCATCCGCAAGCTGCTGCGCGATCGCGAGAAGCTGGCGCAGCAGGCCGAGGAGCGGCTGCAGGAGTTCCTCGCGGCGATCCAGGCATCGCCCAATGGCGTGGTCCTGCTCGACGAGCAGGGCCGCATCGAATGGTGCAACGAGACGGCGGCCACCCAGTTCGGCATCGATGCCGAACGCGACCTGCTGCAGCACCTGTCCAACCTCGTGCGCGATCCCGCATTCGTTGCCTACCTGGCGTCGTGGAACTACAGCCGCGACGTGGTGATCGATGCGCCTGCGAAGGCGTCGCAGCACCGCGGCCACCCGCCCCGCCTGTCGGTGCAGGTGCACCCCTACGCCGGCAACCGCCGCATGCTGCTGACGCGAGACATCACCTCGCTCGAGCAGGCCGAAGCGATGCGCCGCGATTTCGTGGCCAACGTCTCGCACGAGATCCGCACGCCGCTCACGGTGCTCGCCGGCTTCGTCGAGACCCTGCAGAACCTGCCGCTGGACGCCGAGGAGCGTGCGCGCTACCTGAATCTCATGAGCCAGCAGTCGCACCGCATGGAGACGCTGGTCAACGACCTGCTCACCTTGTCGCGCCTCGAAGGCAGCGCGGCGCCGCCGCCCAATCGCTGGATCCGGGTGCGTGCGCTCTTCGCGCAGTGCGAGGACGAAGCGCGCGGGCTGTCGAGCCGCCTGGCGCCGCAGCATGGCCACCGCCTGACGTTCGACATCGAGGCCGATACCGAGATCGCCGGCGTCGCGACCGAACTGCAAAGCGCGATGTCGAACCTCGTGAGCAACGCGGTGCGCTACACGCCCGGGGGCGGCGAAGTCAAGGTGACCTGGCGCCTGCTGCCCGACGGGCGCGGCGAATACGCGGTGCGCGACACCGGCCCCGGGATCGCCGACGAACACATTCCGCGCCTGACCGAGCGCTTCTACCGCATCGACCGCAGCCGCTCGCGCGAGACCGGCGGCACCGGGCTCGGTCTGGCGATCGTCAAGCACATCGCCCAGCGGCATGGCGCCGAACTGCGCATCGAAAGCAAGGTCGGCGAAGGCTCGCGCTTCGCGCTGGTCTTCCCGGTCACCCGGCTGCGCGCGGTCTCGGCCGCGGTCGGCGCCGCGGTCTGACGATCGTGCGGGCGAGCAGCGCGAGGAACAGCAGCGCCGTGACGAAGAGCGCCGCGGCGCTCATGAGCCAGAACGCGAGCGGCGACTGCATCGGCGCCCAGGCGCCGATGCCGCGGTAGGCCAGCAGGTAGCTGCCCCCGAGCCCCACGCCCCACAGCAGGCCGCAGTACAGGATCAGTGGCGCCACCGTGACCTGGTAGCAGCGCAGGACGAACACGCAGTGCGTCTGCAGCGCGTCGGCGAAGTGATAGACGGATGTCGCCAGGAGCAGGGTCGCGCCCAGCGCCACGACGGAGGGGTTCGCCGAGTAGATGCCCGCCAGTTGCCAGCGCAGCAGGGCCATCGCGCCCGCGACCAGGAGCGCGCAGCACAGCGTCAGCTCGAAGCCCTTGCGTCCGGCGCGGCGCGCGAGCAGGGCGTCGCCCGCGCCGAGCCAGAAGCTCACGCGCGCGCTCGTCGCGATGGCGAGCGACAAGGGCACCATGTAGGCCACCGCGGTGAGGTTCGCGGCGATCTGGTGGGCTGCCGTGGCGGTCGTGCCCAGACGCGCGATGAAGAGCGCCATCAGCGTGAAGGACGTCACCTCCACCAGCACGGCGAGTCCGGCGGGCACGCCCAGGCGGGCGAACTGGCGGATCTGCGCCCAGTCCGGCGGCTCGATCCGCTGCCAGAACCGCAGGGCGCGGAAGGTCGCCTCGGTGCGCAGCAGCCAGATGGCCGCACCGAGCATGGTGTAGTTCACCACCAGCGTGGCCCAGCCGCATCCCACGACGCCCATCGCGGGCACGCCCGCGCCGCCGAAGGTGAACCAGATGGACAGCGGCAGCTTCACGCCCAGCGAGGCGAGCTGCAGCCAGGTCACGAGCTGCGGCTTGCCTAGGCTTTGATTGAGCGTGCTGAAGACCCGGAAGAGCAGGGCGGGCGCCAGGGCGAAGGCCAGCACGCGCAGGTAGGCCTCGACGTCGCCGCGCATGCCTTCCGGCACGTGGGTCCATCGCAGCATCGGCGCGGGGAAAAGCAGGATCGCCATGCCGAGTGCGATCGCGGCGCCGCAGACGTACATGGATTGCCGCACGGACCGGCCGACCTCCTCGGTGCGCCGGGCGCCGTGCAGCTCGGCCCAGATCGGCAGCAGGGCCTGCAAGGCCCCCATGAGGGAAACGAAGACGCTGATGAAGATCGCCGAACCCACCGACAAGGCGGCGAGCGCCCCTTCGGCGAAGCGCCCCGCGACGATCGTGTCGGTGACGCCGAAGGCCATGACCGCCATCTGCCCGACGTACACCGTCGCGGCGTGGCGCGCGATGACGCGGCGCTCGCTAGTCACCCGCCGCCGGCTTCGTCAGGCGTTGATACAGCAGCAGGTCGTCGCCGGGGCTGGTCGGTCGGCGCAGGGTGCCGCTCAGGCGCCAGCTTTCGAGATTCACGATCTCGTGCAGCTTGGTGATCGCGTCCGGGCTGACCAGCAGCCATGGGCATGGCGGGCCGCCGATCAGCGGCTGCACGTTGAAGTTCCCGTGGTAGCGCAGCGCGGCGATGTGCGGCCGGCCGAGCGCGAGTTCGGAGATGCATTCCGGCTGGCCGACGCGCTGCGTGATCGCGTTCACCTGCGGCACGTAGCTGCGCGCGAAATCGAGCACCGGCAGCCACAGCGTCATGACCAGCATCCAGCACAGGGCCGCGCCGCCCGCCGGCAGCACCAGCGTCTTCCACAGGGCCGCGCGGTGGCGGCCGGTGCGCCAGCGCACGAGCCAGGCCCAGGCCAGGGTGGCCGTGACCGCGAAGATGAACGGCGCCAACGAGAACTGCGGGACGAAGCCGGGCGCCAGCTTGGCCACGTTGGCCGCCGGCTTGGCTGGCACGCCGGTCTGCATCGCGACCCAGATGACCCAGATGATGATCGCCGAGCCGCTGAAGAACAGCAGGGTGAACCAGTCGATCAGCGCGGCCACGCTGCGCCGGAAGGTCGGCAGCGCGAAGGCGGCCAGCGTCGCGAACGCCGGCAGTCCGAGCAGCAGCGAGCGTTCGGAAAAGTCGGTGGTCCAGGTCGCGAGCAGCGGCACCAGCGCGAACCACAGGGGCAGCGCGACGTGGCGCGCCGTGAGCTGGCGGCGCCAGCGCCAGAGCGTCCAGATTGCGAGCGGCCAGGTCGGCCAGGTGAACCACAGCAGCAGCTTGGCCTGGCTGCGGATTTCGGTCAGGGCCCGGTGGCCGGGCGGCAGATCGATCTTCCACTGGAGCAGGCCGAGGGCGGCGCCCAGGGCGACGGCCAGGGCCGTGATGCCGGCGACCGCCGCGATGGATGCCACGGTGTAGACGGGTTCGGCCTCCGGCCGCGTCTCGGCCGGCACCTGCCTGCGTTCGGCCAGCAGGATCACCACGCAGCCGAGCCCCAGCGCCAGGCCCACGGTCGGGCCGCCGCTGAGGGCCAGCCCGAAGCTGCCCACGACCAGCGCGATGACCGGGCCGATGCGGCGGTAGGGCAGCGCCGAGACGCCGAAGAACAGGCTCGATGCGAAGAAGAGTTGCGCGAGGGCCGGCGTGGTCTCGTGACCGAGCTGGGCCAGCCCCAGGCAGGCGATCAGGGCCAGCAGGGCCCCGTCGGCGATGGCCCGTGCGTAGTCGGTCGGACGCGCTTCGCCGCCGAAGGCGAAGGCCACCGGCTGGGCACGGTGCGTCCGCGCCAGGTAATAGACCGCGTACCACGTTGCCATGAACGTGCCCGCCAGGAGCAGTGCGAAGGCGATGCGAACGGCCAGGTCGGGGCTCATCCACGCCGGCGCGATCTTGATGGCCCAGGCGCCGATCCAGTAGGGAATCAGCGCCGGCGTCTCGGGTCGCAGCCCGAGCAGCATGGGGTCGAGCCAGCGGGCGATGCCGTCCCGGCTCTGCGCCAGTTCGGCCATGTAGCCGAACGAGGTGATGTCCGCGCTCTTCCATGGACCGCGGCCCAGCAGCCCGGGCATCAGGTACGCCGCGCAGAGCAGCAGCAGCGCGATGCGCGGCAGCCGGCGCACGGCGCTCTGGGCAACGATGGCGGGCGTCGGATGGTTCAACGGTGCAAGGGGGCGGGGGCTGAAGGAAAGAAAAAGGGCAGCGCGGTGACCCGGGCTGCCCTCGACACGGAAGCGCCTTCCTTACTTGGAGGCCGTCTTGCCGAAGCGGTTGCGGAATCTCTCGACGCGGCCGCCCATGTTGTCGACCGACTTCTGCGTGCCGGTGTAGAACGGGTGCGATTCGCTCGAGGTATCGAGCTTGAACAGCGGCAGTTCACGACCGTCGTCGGTGGTGCCGGTTTCCTTCGTGTTGACGCACGAGCGGGTCACGAACTTGAAGCCGTTCGACAGGTCGACGAACAGAACTTCACGGTAGTTCGGGTGAATGCCTTCTTTCATGATCTTTCCTTTGGTCGATGCGAGAGCCACACCCCCGGTTTGCCGGAACGCAACCGAAGAAGACGCGGCAGGGCGCCGCGCTGCACTTTTCGCTAAGCCCGCAATTATCGCATACTGGGCGTTTTGAGCGCCAGAGGTCCATTTCCATGCCCACAGACACCCTGCGTGCCGGCCTCGTCGGCTATGGATTCGCCGGCCAGACCTTCCATGCGCCCGTGCTGTCGGCGGTGCCCGGCTTGCTCCTGGGCGCTGTCGCGAGTTCGCAGCCGCACAAGGTGCATGCGGACTGGCCGGGCGTGGACGTGGTGCCCGATGTGGACGCGCTGCTGCGGCGCCGCGACATCGACCTGGTCGTCGTCGCCACGCCGAACGCCCAGCATCACCCGGTCGCGAAGGCGGCGCTGGCCGCCGGCAAGCACGTGGTGGTGGACAAGCCCTTCACGCTCGATGCCGGCCAGGCCCGGGAGCTCGCCGCCCTGGCCGAGCGCCAGGGCCGGCTGCTGTCCGTGTACCAGAACCGCCGGTTCGACTCGGACTTCCTGAGCCTGCGCGAGGTGCTCGCGGGCGGCGAACTGGGCCGTCCCGTGTACTTCGAGTCGCATTTCGATCGCTTCCGCCCCGAGGTGCGGGCGCGCTGGCGCGAGCAGCCGGTCCCCGGCGCCGGGCTGTGGGTGGATCTCGGTTCGCACCTGGTCGACCAGGCGGTTCAGCTCTTCGGCCGGCCCGACACCTTGCAGGTCGACAGCGCGGTGCTGCGCGACGGCGCGCTGGTCGAGGACTACTTCCATGCCGTGCTGCGCTACGAAGGCGGGCCGCACGCGCCCTTGCGCGTGGTGCTGCACGCGACCACGTTGGCCGCGCGCGCGGCGCCGCGCTACATCGTGCACGGCACGCGAGGCAGCTACCTCAAGCGTGGCGTGGATCCGCAGGAGGATGCATTGCGAGCTGGCGAACGGCCCGCGGGCGCCGGGTGGGGCGCCGATCCGGTCGAAGGTGAACTCACGCTCTGCGCGGCCGACGGTCGCCTCCACACGCGGGCCTGGCCGACGCAGGCCGGCAACTACGTGCGCTACTACGCGGCGGTGCGCGATGCGATCCTGGGGAAAGGCCCGAATCCGGTCCCGCCGGAACAGGCGGTCGAGCTGATGGGACTGCTCGACCTGGGCCGGCAGAGCGCCGCCGAGGGGCGGGCCTTGCCGGCGCGCTGAACATCAGCCGCCGCGACGCATCATGTCGAAGAACTCGACATTGGTCTTGGTGGCCTTCATGTTCTTGAGCATCAGCTCCATCGCCTCGATCTCGTCCATGTTGTACATGAGCTGGCGAAGAATGCGGGTCTTCTGCAGGATCTCGGGCGGCAGCAGCAGTTCCTCGCGGCGGGTGCCGCTGCGGTTGAGCTGGATCGAGGGGAACACGCGCTTCTCGTAGAGGCGGCGGTCGAGGTGGATCTCGGAGTTGCCGGTGCCCTTGAACTCTTCGAAGATCACTTCGTCCATGCGGCTGCCGGTGTCGATCAGCGCGGTGCCGATGATGGTCAGCGAGCCGCCTTCTTCCACGTTGCGCGCCGCGCCCAGGAAGCGCTTGGGACGCTGCAGCGCATTGGAGTCCACGCCGCCGGTCAGCACCTTGCCCGACGAGGGCACGACGTTGTTGTAGGCGCGGGCAAGGCGGGTGATCGAGTCGAGCAGGATCACCACGTCCTTCTTGAGTTCGACGAGGCGCTTGGCGCGCTCGATGACCATTTCGGCCACATGCACGTGGCGCGCAGCGGGTTCGTCGAACGTGGATGCAATCACTTCGCCCTTGACGGTGCGCTGCATCTCGGTCACTTCCTCGGGCCGCTCGTCCACGAGCAGCACCATCATGTGCACCTCGGGATAGTTGGCGCTGATCGCGTGCGCGATGTGCTGCATCATCACCGTCTTGCCGCTCTTGGGCGGCGCCACGAGCAGCGCGCGCTGGCCTTTGCCGATGGGCGCGATGATGTCGATGATGCGGCCCGTGATGTTCTCGTCGCCCTTGAAGTTGTCGCGTTCGAGGCGCATCAGCTGCTTCGGGAACAGCGGCGTCAGGTTCTCGAACATGACCTTGTGCTTGTTCGCCTCGGGCGGGCCGTCGTTGACCTTGTCGAGCTTGGTCAGCGCGAAATAGCGCTCGCCGTCCTTGGGCGTGCGCACTTCGCCTTCGATCATGTCGCCGGTGTGCAGGTTGAAGCGGCGCACCTGGCTCGGCGAGATGTAGATGTCGTCCGTGCTCGCGGTGAAGCTGGTGTCGGGGCTGCGCAGGAAGCCGAAGCCGTCGGGCAGGATCTCGAGCACGCCGTCGGCGAACACCTGTTCGCCGGCCTTCGCGCGCTTCTTGATGATCGCGAACATCAGCTCCTGCTTGCGCATGCGACCGACGTTTTCGATCTCCAGCGCCTCGGCTTGCTTGAGGACTTCGGAGACGTGAAGTGCCTTGAGTTCGTTTAAGTGCATGGAACGACCCCTTGCGGGGATAGCTGTCAGAACGAGGGGGGAGGTTTGAAGTGAGGCGAGAGATGCCTCACAAACCGGGGAACTCGAACCGGGTCCCTGAATGGGCCGGTGATCTCTGGGGGATTATGACAGGAAAAAAGGCGCTAGCGCATTGCGCGCGGCCCGGGGAAAAGCCGCCGCGTGACGCGGCGGCGGGGGATCGCTCTCAGGCGAGCTGCTGGTCGATGAAAGCGGTGAGCTGGGCCTTGCTCATCGCGCCGACCTTGGTCGCGGCCAGCTGGCCGTCCTTGAAGAGCATCAGCGTGGGGATGCCGCGGATGCCGAACTTGGCGGGGATGTCGCGGTTCTCGTCGACGTTCATCTTGGCGATCTGCAGCTTGCCCTCGTAGGCGCTGGAGACTTCGTCGAGGATGGGGGCGATCATCTTGCAGGGGCCGCACCATTCGGCCCAGTAGTCCACGAGCACGGGCTTGCCGGACTTGAGCACGTCGGCTTCGAAAGAGGAGTCGGAGATGTGTTTGATGAGATCGCTGGCCATGGGGTGGGTCCTTCTGCGCTGAGAGTTTCGGTGCAGCTAAAGTGCGGGTCATTGTGACAGAAACCAAGTTCCGGCGTGACCGGCCCGGAAGCTATGGCCGCCATAGCCAAAGCCCTGCAGTCCCTCGACAAGCCCTCCATGCAGCCTACTGAGCACCACCCTGCGCACGCGCTCTGGTGCGAGCCGGGTCGCGGCATTGTCGAGCGCATCGCGCGCCTCGTGGCCGAGCGCGGCATCCATCCCTCGCGCGCGCTCGTGCTCGTGCCGTACGCCCAGCTCATGCATGTCGCGCGCGCCATGTGGGCTGCGCGCGGCGCTCGCGGATTCGCGCCGCGCTTCGAGACCACGCGCAACTGGGCCCGCAGCGTCGGCGGATTCGTACCCGAGCCCGACGACATCGCCTTCGACATGGCGCGCGATCTCCTGACGGCGCAGTCGCTCCTGGCTCGCGCCGGCTTTGGCGCCTCGCGCAATGCACTGGCGGGCCGCCTGGTCGAGATCGCGCTGCAACTGGCACCCCTCGCGGCGGCCGAGGCACCCGGCGAGCGCACGGCGTGGGGAGCGCGCGTGCGTGAATCGATCGAGGCCGGGCGCGGGTCCGAGTGGTTCAGGATGGAAAGCGCGCTCAACGGCATCGCCCTCGCGTGGGCCGCGAGCTCGGGCTATGCGACCGATGTGCTCTTCGCCCCCGGCGCCCTGGCGCAGGTCGACCAGCTGATCGTGCTCGACGGTTTCCAGGCCGATCCGCTGACGCGCACCCTGGCGCGGCGTTTCGGCGCACGCTGCGTGCATCTGCCGCTCGCCACGAACGATGCGCCCCCGACGCAGGTCGGCCTGCACGCGGCGGCCGATGCCGAAGACGAGGCCGAGCGCGCCGCGGGCTGTGTCCTGAAGCACGTGGAAGAGGGGCGCGTGCCGGTGGCCCTGGTGGCGACCGACCGTGCGCTGATGCGGCGCATCGGCGCGCACCTCGTGGCGCGCGGCGTGGTGCCGCACGACGAGACCGGGTGGAAGCTCTCCACCACTCGCGCGGCCGCTGGCCTGATGAGCGCGCTGCGCGCCTGTGTCCATGACGCCGGCAGCGACCCGGTGCTGGACTGGCTCAAGAACGCGAGCGCGTTCGACCGCGCGGCCGTGCTGTTGCTCGAAGCCCGCCTGCGCGACCGCGGCATGCGCGACTGGCGCACCTGGTGTTCCTTCATCGCTGCCAGCACGAAGCCGCAGGACGCGGCGCTGGCGGAGTTCACGGTGGCCATCGAAGCCCTGCGCGCCACGCTCGCGCGCGCGCGGCCGCTCGGCGAATGGCTGAGCGCCCTGCGCGCATTGCTGGAAGCGAGCGGTCAATGGACCGGCCTGATGGCCGACGTGGCGGGCGTCGAAGTGATTGCCGCGCTGCACCTGGACAACGAGGAGGGCGAGATCCGCGGTTCGCGCTGCACGCTCAGCGAGTTCACCGCCTGGGTGCGCGACGTGCTGGAGGCCGCGAGCTTCGTGCTCGTGCCCGACGAGGCCGAGCCGGCCCAGGTGGTGATCCTGCCGTTTCACCATCTGCTGGGACGCCCCTTCGCGGCCGTGGTGGTGCCCGGCTGCGATGACCAACGGTTGCCGGCTTCGCCCGAGCCGGCCGGCGACTGGAGCGCAGCGCAGCGCGCGACGCTGTCGCTGCCCTCGCGCGAGGCGCTCGAAGCGGCCCAGCGCGCAGGCTGGGCGGTCGCCATGGGTGCGCCGCGCGCGGACGTGCTCTGGCGCCAGTTCGACGCGAGCGGCGAGCCGGTGCGGCCCAGTCCACTCGTGCAGATGCTCCATCTCGACCGTGCCGCGGGCGATGCGCCGGACCCGCGCGTGGCCATGAAGGTGCCTGCGCGGCCGACCCTGCACCCGCGGCCCCATGGCGACGCGCTCATGCCGGCCACGCTTTCGTCGACCGCCTACGAGGATCTGCGCCGGTGCCCGTACCGCTTCTTCGCCCTGCGCCAGCTGGGCCTTCGCGGCAGCGACGAGCTCGACGCGGAACTCGACAAGCGCGACTTCGGGAACTGGTTGCATGCGCTGCTCGGCCACTTCCACGAAGCGCTGAAGGACGACCCCGCGGCCGACCTGGGCGCGCGCCGCGCGCTGATGGCGGCCGCCCAGGCGCAGGCCACGCGCGAGTTCGGCTTGTCCGACGCCGAGTTCCTGCCCTTCGCCGCCGCGTGGCCGGCGGTGCGCGAGGGCTATCTGTCGTGGCTGGCGGATCATGAGGCGCGCGAGGGCGCGGCCTTCGTCGAGGCAGAGCCCTGGAAGGAAGTGCCGCTCGGCCGCGTCAAGCTGGTCGGGCGCCTGGATCGCGTGGATGCGACGCCCGACGGACGGGCCTTCGTGATCGACTACAAGACGGAGTCCGCCGACAAGACCCGCGAGCGCGTGAAGGACCCCCACGAGGACACGCAGCTGGCCTTCTACGCCGCGCTCTTTCCCGACGACACGCTGCGCGCGGCCTACGTCAACGTCGGCGAGAAAGCCTCGGGCACGCGCACCTTCGAGCAGGAGGACATCGTGCAGGCGCGCGACGCGCTCGTGTCGGGCGTCATGGACGACCTGGCGCGCATTGCCGCCGGCGAGGCGCTGCCCGCGCTGGGGGAAGGGCAGGTGTGCGAGCACTGTGCCGCGCGCGGCCTGTGCCGCAAGGACTTCTGGGAGGGTCACGCATGACCGCTCCGGCCTATGAACACAACGGGGCGCACGTCTCGCGCGAGCGCTTCTACGAGATCGCGTGCGATCCGCGTCGCTCGGTGGCGGTCGAGGCTTGCGCGGGCGCCGGCAAGACATGGATGCTGGTGTCCCGCATCGTGCGCGCCTTGCTCGAAGAGGGCGATGCCGCCTGCGCGCCGCACGAGATCCTGGCCATCACCTTCACGAAGAAGGCCGCCGGCGAGATGCGCGAGCGCCTGGACCAGTGGCTCGAACAGTTCGCGCAACGGCCGGTCGAGGAACTGGTGCCCGAACTGAGGATGCGGGGCATGCCGGCCGCCGCGGCCGAAGCCGCGGCGCCGAGGCTCCAGGGCCTCTATCGAGAGCTCCTGGGCCATGGCCGCGCGGTCCAGTTCCGCACCTTCCACGCCTGGTTTGCAGGGCTATTGCGCAGCGCGCCCGTCGCGGTGCTCGAACAGTTGCGGCTGCCCGCCAACTACCAGTTGCTCGAAGACGATGCCGAGGCGCGAATGCGCGTCTGGCGCCCTTTCCATTCGGCAGTCACCGCGAGCGAGGAAGCGTCGGCCGACTACTACGCGCTGGTGGCCACGCATGGGCGCTCGCAGGTCGCGCGGGCCCTTGACGAAGCACTCACGCGGCGCGTCGAGTTCGCGCTGGCCGATGCGCACGATGCGGTGGACGGCGCCGTGGCAACGGTGGGCGAGATCGACCCGGCCTTCGCCGGTGCCGCATCGCCCGACGAGGTGCTGCTGCGCGACCCGGCGTGGCGCAGCGTGTTGCTGGCGGCCGCGCGGGCGCTCGGCCGTGCGAGTGCGCCGACCTTCTCGCGCCGGGGCGTCGAGCTCGAGCAGGCGCTCACCGAAGGCCACCCACCCGGGGTGCTCGACGCGCTGCTCACGCAGAAGGGCGAGGCGCGCAAGTTCGGCGACAAGCTCGCCGGCATCGACGACGTGCGCGCAGCGCAGGAGCGCGTGCTGCAGTACTGCGCCGCGCGGGCACAGCACGAGGCCTGGCTCTACCAGCAGCGCATGGCCCGCCTGACCCGCCTCCTGGTGCGCTGCTTCCACGAGGTGAAGGTCGCCAACGGCTGGGTCGACATGAACGACGTGGAGCAGGCGGCGCACCTGCTGCTGGGCCAAGCAGAACTGTGGGGCTGGGTGCAGGAGCGGCTCGACGCGGGCGTGCGGCACCTGCTCATCGACGAATTCCAGGACACCAACCCGGTCCAGTGGCAGGCGCTGCACGGCTGGCTCGGCAGCTATGCCGGCGCCGGCGCACGGCGGCCGGGCGTGTTCATCGTCGGCGATCCCAAGCAGAGCATCTACCGTTTCCGCCGCGCCGAGCCGCAGGTCTTCATCGCGGCGAAGCGCTTCGTTCAGCAGGGGCTCGATGGCGATCTGCTCAACTGCGATCACACGCACCGCAACGCGCAGGCCGTGATTGGCCTCGTCAACGGAGCGATGCAGGACGCGCAGCAGGCCGGCGAGTTCAGCGGATTCCGCGACCACACGACCGAGTCCCCGCTCGAGGGGCGCATCCGCAAGCTGCCGCCGATCGGGCGCGACGCCATCGCCGCCGCGGCCGCCGAAGCGCCGCCCGCCTGGCGCGACAGCCTGACGATGCCGCGCGTGCTGCCCGAGGAAAAGCTCCTGCAAAAGGAATGCGAGCAAGCCGCGCGCTGGATCGCCGGGCGCATTGCCGACGGCCTCGCGCCGAGCCAGGTCATGGTGCTGGCCAGGCGTCGCAGCCGGCTGGCCGTGATGCAGGACGAACTGCGCAAGCGCCACATCGCGGTCCAGCAGCCGGAGAAGAACGAACTGAACGACGCCCCCGAAGTGCAGGACGTCGTCGCGCTCGTCGACGCGCTGGTGTCGCCGCACCACGATCTTTCATTGGCGCGGGCGCTGAAGTCGCCGCTGTGGGGGCTCGATGACGACGCCCTGGTGCAGATCGCGCTTCGGCAGCGCGAGACGAAGGCGAGCTGGTTCGATCTGCTGCAGGCGCCGGACTGGCCGGCACCGCTGGCCGGCATCGGGGCGCGCCTGCGCCTGTGGCAGCAGTGGCTCGACACGCTGCCGCCCCACGACGCGCTGAGCGCGATCTACCATGACGCCGACGTCCTTTCGCGCTTCGCGGCCGCGGCGCCGGCGGCGATGCGTGCGTCGGTCATGGCCAATCTGCGCGGGCTGCTGGCGGCGTCGCTCGAACTCGATGGCGCGCGCTTCGCGACGCCCTACGGCCTGGTGCGCGCCTTGCGTGCCGGCGGTGTGCGCGCGCCCTCCGTCTCCGTGGCCGATGCGGTGCAACTGCTCACGGTCCATGGCGCGAAGGGGCTGGAGGCCAAGGTGGTCCTGCTGCTCGATACCGATGCGTCGGCGCAGCGCGCGCAGACCATGGGCGTGCTCGTGAAGTGGCCCGGCCACGCGGCGGCGCCCGAGCGCTTCGTGTTCGTCGCCAGCGAGAAGAACCCGCCCGCCTGCGCCACCACCGACCTCGCCGACGAGCAGGCGGCGAGGCATCGCGAGGAGATCAACGCGCTCTACGTGGCGACCACGCGGGCGCGCGAGGAGCTTGTCGTCTCGGCTGTTGCCGCCGCGCGCGCCAATGGAGGCCCCAGCTGGTGGGCGCGCCTCGAGCCGCGTTGCGAGCCGGTCGAGGCGGTGGCGGACGAAGTTGCGCTGCCCGCCGGGGCGGAGGCCTCGTCCTTCGAGATGCCGGCCCTGCCCAAGCTGACGGTCGATGCACCTGCAGCCATCCTCGGGGCGACGGCGCGGCGCGCCGACACGCGGGCGTCGGCGCTGGGCCAGGCGATGCATCGGCTGCTCGAATGGACGCGGCCGGGCGAGCCCTTGCCGCTGGAGCACTTGCGTGCCGCGGCCCGCGAATTCGCGCTCGATCTCCAGGCCATGCGGGCCGCAGCGACCCTGGCGCAGCGCATCCGCTCCGGCGCTGGCGCGTGGGCCTGGGACAGCGAGGCCCTCGACTGGCATGGCAACGAGGTCACCCTGATCCACGAGGGAGAGGTGCTGCGCATCGACCGGCTGGTGCGCCACCGCGAGAGCGGCGCCTGGTGGGTGCTCGACTACAAATCCGCGGCGCGGCCGGAACGCGACGAGGCGCTCATCGCGCAGCTCAACCGCTATCGCGACGCGGTGCGGGACGCCTATCCCGGCGAGACCGTGCGCGCCGCGTTCCTCACGGGCCAGGGCGAACTGATCACACTCGAATGAACAAAGACAAGAACGTGGCCATCGTCGGCGGCGGCCCCGCCGGGCTGATGGCGGCCGAGGTCCTGAGCGGGCAGGGCGTGCAGGTCCATCTCTATGACGCCATGCCGTCCGTGGGGCGCAAGTTCCTGCTCGCGGGGCGCGGCGGGCTCAATCTCACGCACTCCGAGCCCCTGGCGTCCTTCGCCTTGCGATTCGGCGAGCGGCGTGCGTCGATCGAACCCTGGCTGCGCCGTCTCGGCCCCGAGGCGTTGCGCGAGTGGGCGCACGGCCTGGGCGTGGAGACCTTCGTCGGCACCTCGGGCCGCGTGTTTCCAAAGGACATGAAGGCGGCGCCGCTCCTGCGCGCCTGGCTGCACCGGCTTCGGCTGGCGGGCGTGAACTTCCACATGCGCCATCGCTGGCTCGGATGGGAGGACGGCGCGGCGCCGGCGACGAGCCTGCGCTTCGCGACACCCGGTGGAAACCTGTCCGCGTCGCACGACGCCGTCGTGCTCGCGCTCGGCGGCGCGAGCTGGGCGCGTCTCGGTTCCGACGGCGCGTGGGTGCCCTGGCTCTCGGCACGCGGCATCGACATCGCGACGCTGGCGCCGGCCAACTGCGGCTTCGACCTCGGATGGACGCCGTACTTCGCCGAACGCTTCGCGGGCCAGCCGTTCAAGTCGGTCGCCGTCTCGTTCAGCGATTCGCGCGGACGCCGGTTCGCGCGCAAGGGCGAATTCGTCGCGACCGCGACCGGCATCGAAGGCAGCCTGGTCTACGCCGCCTCGGCCCTGCTGCGCGACGAGATCGCGGCGTGCGGCAGCGCAACCCTGATGCTCGATCTTCTGCCGGACCGCAGCCCGGAGCAGGTGCGCGCGGCCGTGCTGCATCCGCGCGGCTCGCGCTCGGTGGCCAGCCACCTCAAGAGCCGCCTGGGCCTGGACGGCATCAAGGCCGCCGTGCTGCACGAGGTGCTCACGAAGGACGACATGCACGCGCCCGGCAAGCTCGCCGAGACCATCAAGGCCGTGCCGCTTCGGCTGGTGGCCGCGCGGCCCATCGACGAGGCGATCAGCACCGCCGGGGGCGTGCGCTTCGAGGCGCTCGACGATCACCTCGGGGTCCGCGCGCTGCCGGGGGTCTTCGTGGCGGGAGAAATGCTGGACTGGGAGGCCCCCACCGGGGGCTATTTGCTGACCGCCTGCATGGCGAGCGGCGCCGTGGCTGCCGACGGCGTCCTGCGTGCCTGGGCGCCGGGCGCTACACCGTAGCAGGGCGAAGCTGCCAGTGCCGCGCGGTCGTGGCGATGACGCGCGCCGCGTGGAGCCGGGGGCTCTCTTCGCGTGCGACAGGGAAGGGCCAGCGGGACCGGCCGACCCGTGGCCGCGGAGCAAAGGGAAGCACTCGCGCAGCGGCCTGGGGGGAGGAGTAGGGAGCCATGACGTCGCCTCGATGTTGTTCTTGGAGACGGCTCATTCTACGCGATTCACTGTATCGATATACAGTGTTTCAAGGGGAAACGATCGAGGGCAGCGCCTTGGATCGCTTCTGGAAGGAGGTTGACGAGCCTTACCCCCGGCACTGGCTACGCAGTTAGGGCTGCTTGGTTCCCCACCTGACCCGGTTGGCCACTTCACCATGCGGGGAGGCCCGTCAGCTGTCGATTGTAGGCGACGATTCACCATGTCATCCGAGAGGTCTCGCGTGGCGCGCCGGCGGAGGTGCGACGCGGGCCCGGGGTGGCCTGGAAGGCCCCCCTAAAATGCGCCGATGGCCTATCTCGTGCTCGCCCGCAAACACCGTCCAAGAACCTTCAGCGAGATGGTGGGGCAGGAGCATGTCGTGCAGGCGCTCGAGAACGCGTTGACCTCGCAGCGCCTGCACCACGCCTATCTCTTCACTGGAACGCGCGGTGTCGGCAAGACGACGGTGTCGCGCATCCTCGCCAAGTCGCTCAATTGCCAGGGTCCGGACGGGCAGGGCGGCATCACCGCCGCGCCCTGCGGCGTGTGCCAGGCGTGCCGCGACATCGATGCGGGCCGCTTCGTCGACTACACCGAGCTCGATGCGGCCTCGAACCGCGGGGTCGACGAGGTGCAGGCGCTGCTCGAACAAGCCGTCTACAAACCGGTGCAGGGCCGCTTCAAGGTCTTCATGATCGACGAAGTGCACATGCTCACCGGGCACGCCTTCAACGCGATGCTCAAGACGCTCGAGGAGCCGCCGGAGTACCTCAAGTTCGTGCTGGCCACCACCGACCCGCAGAAGGTGCCGGTCACCGTGCTGTCGCGCTGCCTGCAGTTCAACCTGCGGCCGATGGCACCCGAGACGGTGCTGGAGCACCTCGCGCGCGTGCTCGAAGCCGAATCGATCCCGGCCGAGACGCAGGCGCTGCGTCTCCTGGCGCGGGCGGCGCGCGGCTCGATGCGCGATGCGCTCTCGCTCACCGACCAGGCGATCGCCTTCGGCAACGGCGACATCCAGGAAGCCGGCGTGCGCCAGATGCTGGGCAGCGTCGATCGCGGGCACGTGTTCCGGCTGATCGAGGCGCTGGCGCAGGGCGACGGCAAGACGGTCGTCGAGACCTCCGAGGGCCTGCGCCGCGACGGACTCTCCGCCGCGTCGACCCTGGAAGAGATGACGGCGGTGCTGCAAGGAATGGCCGTGATGCAGGCCGTGCCGTCGCGCGCGGGCGCGCCGGCGGGCTCCGATCCCGATGCCGCCGAAACCGCGCGCCTGGCCGCGCTGATGCCCGCCGACGAGACGCAATTGCTCTACAGCCTGTGCCTTCATGGGCGCGGCGAACTGGGCCTCGCGCCGGACGAGTACGCGGCGCTCACCATGGTGCTGTTGCGCCTGCTGGCCTTCAAGCCGGGCAGTCCTGCCGTCGGGGCCGCAGGGGAAAAAAAAACTCTGAATGAAGCGCCGCGGCGCGAGGCGCCGCAGGCCCAGGTCGCACCGGCCGACCGGCCGCGAGTTCCTCCCGCACCGCCTGTCGAGCGCACCGCGGCGGTCGATCCGCCCGATCCGGCGCTGCGGCCGGGCCATCGTTTGCCGGTGGTCGAACCTGGCGCGCTGAACGGCGCATCGCCGCGATCGGCGGGATCCGACGCGGCGCCGCCGGGACCGGCGAAAGTCATGGCCATGCCCGTGCGCGTGCAACCCCCGCCGGGTGCGCGAGAAGGCGAGTCGAGCGCCAGTTCGGCGCCCATCCAGCCCAGCGAGGATGGCGATTTCTGGTACGCCACCGTGACGCAGATGGTCGCGGCCGAGGCCGTCACCGCACTGACGCGCGAACTCGCGCTGCAGTCGCAACTCGTCGCGCGCGATGTCGACCAATGGCTGCTGCGTGTCGAGCGAGAATCGCTCAACCAGGCCGGCAGCCGCGACAAGCTCCAGGGCGCCCTGGCGGGGCTCGGGCACGACGTGAAGATCGCGATCGAGATCGGTGCCGTCGTCGACAGCCCCGCGCGCCGCAACAAGCAGGCTTCCGAAGAGCGTCAGCGCGTCGCCGAAGAGGCGATACGAAACGATCCCGAGGTGCAGTCGATGATGCGCGACTGGGACGCGAGGATCGTCCCGGGCACGCTCCGGCCGGCCTAGTGTTCAATCCATTTATCAACGATCGACAGGACCAACGATGTTCAACAAAGGACAACTGGCCGGCCTCATGAAGCAGGCGCAGGCGATGCAGGAAAACCTCAAGAAGGCGCAGGAAGAACTCGCCCATATCGAGGTCGAGGGCGAATCGGGAGCCGGCCTCGTGAAGGTCGTGATGACGTGCAAGCACGACGTCAAGCGCATCACGATCGATCCGAGCCTGCTCGCCGACGACAAGGAGATGCTCGAGGATCTCGTGGCGGCCGCCTTCAACGCGGCCGTGCGCAAGGCCGAAGAGACCAGCGAGCAGAAGATGGGCAAGCTCACCGCCGGCATGCCGGGCCTGCCGCCGGGAATGAAGCTCCCGTTCTGAATGCCGGACACCGGTTCGCTCGATGCGCTGGTCGACGCGCTGCGCCGCTTGCCGGGCGTGGGCGCGAAGTCTGCGTCGCGCATGGCCTTTCATCTGCTGCAGCATGACCGCGAGGGTGCGCAGATCCTCGCGCGTGCCCTGCAGCAGGCCGCCGGCAGCGTGCGCCACTGCGAGCGGTGCAACACCTTCACCGAGGCGCCGGTGTGCCATGTGTGCAGCGATCCGAGGCGCGATGCGACCAAGCTCTGCGTGCTCGAGACGCCGGCCGACCAGGCGGCGCTGGAGCGCACCGGCGCGTTCAAGGGCTACTACTTCGTCCTGATGGGCAAGCTCAGTCCGCTCGACGGCATCGGGCCCAAGGACATCGGGCTGGCCAAGCTCTTCGAGCGCGCGCTCGACGGCACGGTGACCGAGGTGATCCTCGCGACCAATTTCACCGCCGAGGGCGAGGCCACCGCCCATGTGATCAGCGAGGCCCTCAAGCAGCGGGGCCTGACCGTGACGCGCCTCGCGCGCGGCGTGCCGGCGGGCAGCGAACTCGAGTACGTCGATCTCGGCACGATCGCGCATGCGCTGGTCGATCGCCGGTGAGCGCCTTCGTGGCGAGGAGACACACGCATGAGCCTTCCCCCTCTGAGCGTCGCGTACTGGTGCGTGCTGGTCGCGGCGGTGCTGCCCTACGTGTCGGCCTACATCGCGAAGGCCGGCGCTTTCAACCTCGACGACAACAAAGCGCCGCGCGAGTGGAGCGCGCGCCAGGGCGGGTGGCGCGCGCGGGCGAACAGTGCGCAGGCCAACGGCTTCGAAGGCCTGCCGTTCTTCGTCGGCGCCGTGGTCATCGCGCACCAGTTGGGCGCGGCCCAGGCAACGCTCGACATGCTGGCGCTGGCCTACGTGGTGTTGCGCATGGCGTATATCGCGGCCTACATCAGCGGCATCGGCACCTTGCGCAGTGGGCTGTGGGCGCTCGGTTTCATGGTGAATATCGCGATCCTTTTCGCGGGCCGATAGCGGTCTTCATGTTTACGTAAAAACCCGCACGGGATGTTCCCGATGCAGGCGCTGAATGGCGCCCCTAAGCTCGTTTCGAATCACGAAACCAGAGGCTCAGGCCGCCGTCATTCATGCTGCTCAATCGTCGTACTTTCACCGTCGCCGCAGCCCTGGGTGCCGCTGCAGTCGGCGCACCGCTGGTCCACGGGCAGCCCAAGCTCGAGAAGTCGAAGGTCTCGATCGCGGTCGGTGGCAAGGCGGCTTTCTACTACCTGCCGCTCACCATTTCCGAGCAACTCGGCTACTTCCAGGCCGAAGGGCTCGACGTCGAGATCTCGGACTTCGCGGGCGGCTCGCGTGCCTTGCAGGCGGTGGTGGGCGGGTCCGCCGATGTGTGTTCGGGCGCCTTCGAGCACACGATCAACCTGCAGGCCAAGAACCAGTATTTCCAGGCCTTCGTCCTGCAAGGGCGCGCGCCGCAGATCGCCATCGGCGTGTCGACCAAGAACATGCCGGTGTATGGCGGCGTCGCCGACCTGAAGGGCAAGAAGATCGGCGTGTCCGCGCCGGGCTCGTCGACCAACATGGTGGCGAACCTGGTGCTCTCGCGCGGCGGGCTCAAGGCCAGCGACGTCAGCTACATCGGCGTCGGCGTCGCCGCCGGTGCGCTCACGGCGCTGCGCTCGGGTCAGATCGACGCCATCAGCAACACCGACCCGGTGATGACGATGCTCGAGCAGAAGGGCGACGTGAAGATCATCAGCGACACGCGCACGCTCAAGGGCACGCAGGAGGTATTCGGGGGCCTGATGCCGGCGGCCTGCCTCTATGCCTCTTCCGACTTCGTGCAGAAGCACCCGAACACCTGCCAGGCGCTGGCCAATGCCATCGTGCATGGCCTCAAGTGGCTGCAGACGGCGGGGCCGGGCGACATCATCAAGACCGTGCCGGAGACCTATCTGCTCGGTGACCGCGCGCTGTACCTCGCGTCCTTCGACAAGGTGCGCGAAGCCATCGCGACCGACGGCATGGTGCCCTCCGACGGCCCGAAGACCGCACTGAACGCCATCGCCAGCTTCGACCCGACGGTCAAGGCCGACAAGATCGACCTGTCGAAGCTCTACACCAACGAGTTTGCCCGGCGCGCCAAGGACAGGTTCAAAGCCTGACCCGCGCGTCCAGCAACCCGGCCTCGGCCGGGTTTTTTCTTTGATGCCAACGTGGACCACGCACTCGAACTCCTGGACATCAGCTGCATCTTCCGTGCGAAGGACGATTCGTCACAGCGTTACACGGCGGTCGCCGAGGCCACCTTGCGGGTGGGCGAGGGCGAGTTCGTGTCGGTGGTCGGGCCCACCGGCTGCGGCAAGTCGACCTTGCTGAACGTGGCCGCCGGCCTGCTCGAGCCGTCGTCCGGCGAGGTGAAAGTGTTTGGGCGTTCGCTGCGGGGCATCAACGCACGCGCGGGCTACATGTTCCAGTCCGAAGCCCTGATGCCGTGGCGCAGCGCGATGGACAACGTGATGCTCGGCCTGCAGTACCGCGGCGTTCCCGACGCGCAGGCGCGCGAGCAGGCCACGCAATGGCTGGCGCGCGTGGGACTCGCGGGCTTCGGCGACCGCTATCCGCACCAGCTCTCCGGCGGCATGCGCAAGCGTGCGGCGCTCGCGCAGGTGCTGGCGCTCGACCCCGACATCATCCTGATGGACGAGCCCTTCAGCGCGCTCGACATCCAGACCCGCCAGCTGATGGAGAACGAGGTGCTGGCCCTGTGGGCGAGCAAGCGCAAGGCGGTGCTCTTCATCACGCACGATCTCGACGAGGCGATCGCGATGAGCGACCGCGTGGTCGTGCTCTCGGCGGGGCCGGCCACGCGGCCGATCGGCGAGTTCGGCATCGACCTGCCGCGCCCGCGCGACGTGGCCGAGGTGCGAACGCATCCGCGATTCGTCGAGCTCCATTCGCAGATCTGGTCCGTGCTTCGCGACGAGGTGCTCAAGGGCTATGCGCAGCAACTGAAGAAGGCCGCCTGAGATGAAGCTTCGTCCCCATGAAGGCAATGCACGCTTCTGGCAGATCCTGTTGCTGCTGCTTCTGCTGGTGCTGTGGCAACTGTCGTCGCGCAACCAGCAGTTCGCCTTCTTCGTCGGCGAGCCGGTGCAGGTGGCGGGGCGGATCTGGAGCTGGTTCATGCCCGTGGCGATTCCACCGAACCCGGTCTTTCCGGAGGGGCTGCCCGGCAACGCCGACGTCTATCTCCATCTCGGCGTGACGCTGCTCGAAACCGTGCTCGCCTTCGTCATCGGCACGGTGCTGGGCCTGGCCTTCGGCCTCTGGCTCGCGCTCGCGCCGACGGCGAGCCTGGTCTTCGACCCCTACATCAAGGCCGCCAATTCGATGCCGCGGGTGATCCTCGCGCCGATCTTCGCGCTGTGGTTCGGGCTGGGCATCTGGAGCAAGGTGGCGCTGGCGGTCACGCTGGTGTTCTTCATCGTGTTCTTCAATGTCTACCAGGGGGTGCGCGAGGTGAGCCCCGTGGTGCTCGCCAACGCCCGCATGCTGGGCGCGAACCAGCGCCAGCTGCTGCGCACGGTGTACCTGCCCAGCGCGACGAGTTGGGTGTTCTCCAGTCTGCACACCTCGGTGGGGCTGGCCTTCGTGGGTGCGGTGGTGGGCGAGTACCTCGGCTCGGCGCGCGGCGTCGGCTACCTTATCCTGCAGGCCGAGGGCACTTTCGACGTGAACACGGTGTTCGCCGGCATCGTGGTGCTCACCGCGTTCGCGCTGGTCCTCGACGGGATCGTGGGCGTGCTGGAGCGGCGCCTCATGAAGTGGCAGCCCCGCAGCGGCGAAACAGAAAAGCTCTGATCGCCGCGCAGGCGTGCCTCAGCGCTTCTTCCTGGCGGGCGTGCCGCCGCGCGGTTCGCGCACGATCTTTTCGGCCGGTTTCCTCGAGGCCGCGCCCTTGGTCGCCGCCTTCGGTTCGCGCGAGGTCACGCTGCCGGCCTTGAGCACCTTGCCGCCGGTCAGGTGGGCGAGTCCGGCACCGACACGCGTGGCAGGAGCGGCCCGAACGGGCAGGTACACCACCACGTCGTAGCCCTTCGGGAACGCGTGATTGGGCTTCACGTCATTCCATTCGGCCACGGCGGCGGGGCTCAGGCGGAAGCGGCGGGCGATGCTGGCGACGCTGTCGCGCTTGCCGGCCTTGACGACGGTGCGGCGCGTGACGATCTCGGGCTGGAAACTCAGGTGCCCGGTGTCGGCGACGACCGCGTCCACGTCCTCCTGGACCCGCGCCGTGCGCGGCACGATCAGCGTCGAGCCCGCCTTGATGAGCATGCGTGGCGGCACGCTGTTGATGGCGCGCAGGTCGGCCTCGCTCATGCCCGCGCGCTGGGCCGCGTCCGCGACTGTCATCGTGCTGGGCACGGTCCACGCGGTCCAGCTTGCGTACTGGCCCTGCGAGTAGGCCTCGAAGTTGCGCTGGAAGACCGCCGCGTTGTCCCACGGCAGCAGGATCTCGGGCGTGCCGGCGGCCAGCAGCACCGGCTTGTGCGCGGACGGGTTCAGCGCGCGGAAGTCGTCGATCTTGACGTCGGCCAGCTTCGCGGCGAGGTCGACGTCCAGGTCGCGCTTGAGCGTCACGGTCTGGAAGTACGGGTGGTTCGCGATGACCGGCAGGTCGGCGTTGAAGCGCTCCGGATTGGCAACGATGTTCTTGACCGCCTGGAGCTTGGGCACGTACATGCGCGTCTCGGCCGGCATGCTGAGATCGGTGTAGCCGGTGGGCAGGCCGGCGCGCTGGTTCTTGGCGATCGCGCGGGAGACGTTGCCTTCGCCCCAGTTGTAGGCGGCCAGGGCCAGTTGCCAGTCACCGAACATGCCGTAGAGCTTCTGCAGGTAGTCGAGCGCGGCGCGCGTGGAGGCGATCACGTCGCGCCGATCGTCGCGGAAGATGTTCTGCTTGAGGTCGTAGTCGGTCCCGGTGGCCGGCATGAACTGCCACATGCCCGCGGCCCGCGCGCTCGACACCGCCTGCGGGTTGAACGCGCTCTCGATGTAGGGCAGCAGCGCGATCTCGGTGGGCATGTCGCGGCGCTCGAGCTCCTCGACGATGTGGAAGATGTAGCGGCTGGAGCGCGCGGTCATGCGCTGCATGTAGTCGGGCCGGCTCGCATACCACTGCTCGCGGTCGTGCACGAGGTCGTTGTCGAGATCGGGCATCTTGAAGCCGCGGCGGATGCGGTCCCACATGTCGGTGGGCGGGGCGAGCGTGACGACGGCACGCGACCTCGTCTGGCCGGAGGTAATGGGCGTGAGTGCCCCGTCCGGATACACCGGGGCGGCAGCGCCCGATGCACCCGAGGACGAAGGACCCGTACCGGTGGCGCAGCCCGCGAGAAACAAGGAGCCCGCGAGGCAGGCGGCAACGATAAGTCTCATCGAAAGTCGTTCTTCCATTGGCGCAGCGCTGCGAACACTTCGGTTTCGGCGGCCTGCGCCGGCAGGCCGGCATGCGCGTGGACCGCCCGGCGGACAGTGGATTCGCGGCTGCGAAGAAAAGGATTGACACGGCGCTCGGTGGCCAGCTGCGATGGCAGCGTCGGCTCCCCGCGCGCACGCAAGGCTTCGCATTGCGCCGTGTAGTGAGCGAGATCGGCGTTGCCGGGTTCCACGGCATGCGCGAATCTCAGGTTAGAAAGTGTGTATTCGTGGGCGCAGCACACGCGCGTGTCGCCCGGCAGCGCGGCGAGCGCATCGAGCGAGGCGAGCATCTGCGCGGGTGTGCCCTCGAAGAGCCGCCCGCAGCCGCCGGAAAACAAAGTGTCACCACAAAAGAGCAGCGGGGCGAGATCGCTCGCTGATGCGTGGGGTGCGTTGGCCGGAAGGAAGTAGGCGATATGCCCCGCGGTGTGCCCCGGAACGTCGATGACCTCGAAGCGCAGGCCGAGGACTTCGACATGATCGCCTTGCGAGAGCGGCTTGAACGGCTCCGGAATGCGCTCGCGCGCAGGACCGAACACCGGTGCGCCGGTGGCTTCGTGCAACGCGGCCACGCCGCCGGTGTGATCGGCATGATGGTGCGTGACTAGAATCGCGGCCAACTGCAGATGGCCGTGCCGGAGTGCTTCGAACACCGGCGCGGCATCCCCTGGGTCGACCACGATCGCGTTGCGTCCGTCCTGCAGCATCCAGATGTAGTTGTCGGCAAAAGCGGGCAGCGGAACGAGGGTCATGAGCGGTCAAATTATAGGTTTGCATGATTGGTTCGAGACCCCTCCTGGGCGCTATCTGCTGGGTTGGGAGCAGGATCAGTTCGACCAGGCCGTGGCGGACATCTTCGGCTACCACGCACTCCAGCTGGGCCTGCCCGAGGTGCAGGGCCTGCGCGCGAACCGCATGCCGCGCCGTTGGCTGGCGTTGTCGGACGCGGCCATGGCATCGCAGAGTTCACTCATCACCGATTTCTCGGCCCTGCCTTTCCCGGCCAACAGCCTGGACCTCGTCGTGCTGCCGCATGCGCTCGAACTGAGCCCGGACCCGCACGCCACGCTGCGCGAGGTCGAGCGCGTGCTGGTGCCGGAGGGCCGGGTCGTGATCTGCGGATTCAATCCGGCGAGCCTGTGGGGCATGCGGCAGCGACGCGCGCGGCTCTACCGTCGGCTGGGCTTCGGTGAACTCTTCCTGCCGGAGGCGGGCGATTTCATCGGCTACCGGCGCATGCGCGACTGGCTGCGGCTGCTGAGCTTCGAGGTCGAGTCGGGCCGCTTTGGCGTTTATCGGCCGGCTGTGCGCAGCGAGCCGTGGTTCGAGCGCTGCCACTGGTTCGATGTGGCCGGCGAGCGCTGGTGGCCGATCTTCGGTGCGGTTTATTTTGTGGTGGCGGTCAAGCGGGTTCGCGGCATGCGCCTCTTGAGCGCCGATTGGCGGCGAACGGCCGCGCGGGCCGCGCCGGTCCCCGTCGCGGGGCGGATGCACCGCGATCACATGCGCCACCCGGCGCAGCGAAAGAAACAAGGAAAAGGTTCTTGAACGAAGTACAGATCTACACCGATGGCGCCTGCAAGGGCAATCCCGGCCCGGGCGGCTGGGGCGCATGGCTGAAATCGGGTGTCAGCGAGAAGGAGTTGTTCGGCGGCGAGCTCAACACGACCAACAACCGCATGGAACTGCAGGCGGTGATCGAGGGGCTGGCGGCGCTCAAGCGGCCGTGCAAGGTCGTGCTCTACCTGGACAGCCAGTACGTGCGGATGGGCATCACCGAATGGATCCGAGGCTGGAAGGCCAAGGGCTGGCGCACGTCGACCAAGCAGCCGGTCAAGAACGTGGAGCTCTGGCAGCAACTGGACAAGCTGGTGTCGGAGGGCGGCCACCAGATCGAATGGCGCTGGGTCAAGGGCCACTCGGGCGATCCCGGCAACGAACGGGCCGATGCGCTGGCCAACAAGGGCGTGGAGCGCGCGCTGGGGCGAATCTAGAGCCTAGAGCCGCTCGGGCATGGCGAGCGTCTCGCCCATGCGGGCGCGGAACAGCAGGTCGTCCGTGATGCGAAGCCGCCGGCTCATCTCGCGGGCGATGTTCATCTGGATCAGCGCGAACTGCTCGACGTCGTGCTCGAACAGCCGCAAGAGATTGGCGGAGGTGAGTTCGATGGCGATGCAGTCCTCGTCGGCGCGCACCGTGGCGCTGCGCGGGCACAGGTCCAGCAGGGCCATCTCGCCGAAGCAGTCGCCCGGGCCGAGCCGGCGGATGAGCAGCTCGTGCTGCGCCCAGCTCTTGGAGACGGTGACATGCCCGCTCTCCAGCACGAACATGCAGGTGGGTTCGTCGTGTTCGCGAAAGAAGTACTCGCCGCGCCGCACATGAGACACCGGCGCAGGGCCGAGCAGGAATTCGATGGTCTCCGCACCGATGGCGCCGAAGATGGGCATCTGCTGGATCAACTCGGTTCTCGATGCCATCGTCCGATCCTGCGGGGGCTAGATCACGCCGTCGAACATCATCACGTCGACCGCCTCGCCGGCGGCCACGTTGCCCTGGTCGTGGTGCAGCACCACGAGGCCGTTGGCCTCGACCATGGAGCTCAGTACGCCCGAGCCCTGGTTGCCGGCGATGCGCACTTCCGGCAACGAGCCGGCCACCGGGTGCACGCTGCCGCGCTGGTATTCGGTCCGCCCCGGCTTCTTGCGGATGGCGCCCACGCTGGTGGCGCGAAGCAGCGGCGGCGGCGCCGAGCACGCGGCATTGCAGCCCATCATGCGCCGCAGCGCGGGCCGCACGAAAGCCAGGAAGGTGACCATCACCGCGACGGGGTTGCCAGGCAGGCCGAAGAGCACGGCGGGGCCGCGATCGGGCATGTTCGGGGGGATCAGGCCGACCGCCATGGGCCGGCCGGGCCGCATGGCGACGCGCCAGAACGCCATGTCGCCCAGGCGCTGCATCACGGCGCGCGTGTGGTCGGCCTCGCCGACGCTGACGCCGCCGCTGGTGATGATTGCGTCGGCCTTGCTGGCGGCGCGGCGCAGGGCGGATTCGAGCGCGGCCGGGTCGTCGCGCACCAGGCCGAGATCGATGACCTCGCAGCCCAGCCGGGTGAGAAGGCCGAAGACGGTGTATCGGTTGCTGTCGTACACGGCGCCTTCGCGCGGCAGATCGCCGAGGCTGAGGATCTCGTCGCCGGTCGAGAAGTACGCCACGCGCAGGCGCCGGAACACCTGCACCATGGGCAGGCCCAGGCTCGCCACCATGCCCAGCGCCGCCGGGGAGACGATCTCGCCTTGCCGCAGCGCGGGCTGGCCCTGCTGCAGGTCCTCGCCCGCGAGCCGGCGGTTGTCGCCGCGCCGCAGCGCCTGGGCCGGGAAGCGCACGGCGTTGCCCTCGACCGTGCAGAACTCCTGCGGAACGACGGTGTCCAGGCCCGCGGGCATCACCGCTCCGGTCATGATCTTCACGCCATCGCCATCGCCGGGGCCGGGGCTGCCGCGCCATGCCGCGCCGGCCAGGGCGGTGCCGATGACGCGCAACTGCACCGTCGCGCCGTCGGCGAGGCCGTCCAGCGCGCTACCGTCGAAGGCGAAGCCGTCCATCGCCGAGTTGTCGTGCGGCGGCACGCTGACGGGGGAGACGATGTCCTCCGCCAGCACCCGGCCGAGGGCGTCGCGCAAGGGGATGCGCTCGGCCTGCGTGACGATGGCCGGCTCGGCGAGCCGCGCCAGGAAGGCCTGCACGGCATCGACGCCCAGCGCCTTGGGGTCGTAGCCCGCCAGCGCGGCGGCGATGTCTGCGATACGGCTCATGGAGGAAGAATCAGGCGCGCTGCGATTCGAGCGCGTGCAGCTCGGCCAGCGTGTTGGCATTGAAGAAGGCGTCCGGCGCATCGCCCGGGTGATCGAAGGGCACCAGCACCGTGCGGTGCCGCGCGGTCCACCTGTCGATCTTGCGACCTCCCTCCTGGGTGAAGCGCACCAGGCTTTCGAGCAGGTCGGCGCGCAGCAGGCAGAACACCGGCTGGGCGCGCAGCACCGGGGCGGCGCCGGGCTCGTCGGCCGCCTCGGGGGCGGCGACCATGGCGATCTCGGCGTCTTCCGCGATCAGGGCCTCGGACAGCCGGCTCGCGAGATCGAGCGGGAAGAGGGGCGTGTCGCAAGGGACGGTCAGCAGGTACGGCGTCTCGCACCGCTCCAGTCCGGTCAGGAAGCCCGCGAGCGGGCCGGCATAGTCGGCCAGCCCATCGGGCCAGACCGGCACGCCGAAGGACTCGTACGCTGCGAGATTGCGGTTGGCGTTGATCATGATCTCGCCGACCTGCAGGCCCAGGCGCATGACTGCATGCATGGCCAGGGGCGTGCCATTGAAGTTCTGCAAGCCCTTGTCGACGCCGCCCATGCGGGTGCCGCGTCCGCCGGCAAGCACGAGGCCGGTGATGTCGCCCGGGGCGATGGTGTGGGGTGTGGTCATCCGCCGATGTAGCTCATTTCGACCCGACGCGGCGCCTTGGCATCGACGTCGGGGGCGCGCTGGGCGCGAAGTTCGGAATAGCGGTCGCTGCGCCCCTGCCAGATGTGGCCGATGGCGGAGGTGATCTGTGCGTCGTCCGCACCGCCGCGCAGCAGCGGGCGCAGGTCGTGTCCCATGCTGGCGAACAGGCAGAGGTAGAGCCGCCCCTCGGTCGACAGCCGCGCCCGGTTGCAGTCGTGACAGAAGGCCTGCGTGACGCTGCTGATCACGCCGATCTCGCCACCGCCGTCCTCGTAAGCCCAGCGCTGCGCCGTCTCGCCGGGCGCGGTGGCGTCGAGCGGCACGAGCGGGAATTCCTCGGCGATGCGCCGCACGACTTCGGCGGAAGGCAGCACCTCGTCCATGCGCCAGCCGTTGGTGGCGCCGACGTCCATGTATTCGATGAAGCGCAGCACCACGCCGGTGCCGCGGAAATGGCGGGCCATCGGCAGGATCTCCTGCTCGTTGGTGCCGCGCTTGACGACCATGTTCACCTTGATCGGCCCGAGGCCCGCGGCCTTCGCGGCTTCGATGCCCGCCAGGACCTCCGCCACCGGAAAGTCGACGTCGTTCATGCGGCGGAAGACCGCGTCGTCGAGGCCGTCGAGGCTGACGGTCACGCGGCGCAGGCCCGCGGCCTTGAGCGCCCGCGCCTTGCGCGCCAGCAGCGAGCCGTTGGTCGTGAGGGTCAGGTCCAGCGGCTGGCCGTCGGGGGTGCGCAGTTCCGCGAGCTGTTCGACCAGCACCTCGAGATTCTTGCGAAGCAGCGGCTCGCCGCCGGTGAGGCGGATCTTGTGGACGCCGTGCGCCGCGAAGAGGCGCGCGAGCCGGGTGATTTCCTCGAAGCTCAGCAGCGCGCTGTGCGGAAGGTACTGGTAGTCCTTGTCGAAAACTTCCTTCGGCATGCAGTAGCTGCAGCGGAAGTTGCACCGGTCGGTGACGCTGATGCGCAAATCGGTCAGGGGCCGCTGCAGGCGGTCGAGCAGCGAGCCCGTGGCCGGCATCGCGGCCAGGCCGGCCATCGCCGCCGCGGGGCGGCTGCGGCCGATCTCGGTGACGGGGACGACGTGCTGGCTCATGGGGCAGGCAAATTTAACCGATCGCCTCGCGGGCCGGCAGGCGGGCAAGCGCTTGACCCTGAGGCAATGAGGCCGGCCCCGGCGCTCAACCGTGCCGGATGGCGACCGTCTTCAGCGTGGTGAACCCGTACAGCGCCTCGAAGCCCTTCTCGCGCCCGTAGCCCGACGACTTGACCCCGCCGAAGGGCAACTCCACGCCGCCCCCCGCCCCGTAGTTGTTGATGAACACCTGCCCGCTCTGCACCCGCTTCGCCATGCGAAGCTGGCGTGCGCCGTTCTCGGTCCAGATGCCGGCGACCAGCCCGAAGCGCGTGGCGTTGGCGAGCGAGACGGCTTCGTCCTCGTCGTGGAACTTCATCGCGGCGAGCACCGGGCCGAAGACTTCCTCCTGCGCGAGGCGGTGGTCGACCGGCACGTCGCGCAGCAGGGTCGGTGCCTGGTAGAAGCCGGTTTCGGGGGCTTCGTCGACCACGGTGCCGTGCGCCACCATGGGGATCCCGGCCACCTGGGCATCGGAGAGGAAATCCCACACGCGCTGCTGCTGCGTCTGTCGGATCAGCGGGCCGACGTCCAGGTCCATTGCGGCCGGGCCCACGCGCAGCGCCTCGAAGGCGCGCCCGAGGCGTTCGAGCAGCGGTTCGTAGATGTCGCGCTGGATCAGCACGCGCGAGCCGGCCGAGCAGGTCTGGCCCGCGTTCTGCACGATGGCGTTGATCAGCACCGGAATGGCCGCGTTCAGGTCGGCGTCGGCAAAGACGATCTGGGGGCTCTTGCCGCCCAGCTCGAGCGTGACCGGGCAGTGCCGCTCGGCCGCCACCTGCTGGATGATGGTGCCCACCGTCGGGCTGCCGGTGAAGCTGATGTGGTCGATGCCCGGGTGCCGCGCCAGCGCATCGCCCACCTCATGTCCGTAGCCGGTCACGATATTGATCGCGCCCGGCGGAAAGCCGATCTCCGCCGCCAGCTTGGCCACGCGGATCAGCGACAGGCACGCGTCCTCGGAAGGCTTGACCACGCAGACATTGCCCGCCGCCAGCGCCCCGCCGACGCTGCGTCCGAAGATCTGCATCGGGTAGTTCCACGGGATGATGTGGCCGGTCACCCCGTGAGGCTCGCGCCAGGTGAGCACGCTGTAGCCGTCCTGGTAGGGCAGGGTTTCACCGTGCAGCTTGTCGCAGGCGCCGGCATAGAACTCGAAGTAGCGAACCAGCGCCAGCGCATCGGCCCGCGCCTGCTTGACCGGCTTGCCGCAATCGCGCTGTTCGAGCAGTGCCAGCTCGTCGGTGTGCGCGGCGATCTTCTGCGAGAGCTTGTAGAGCAGCCGCCCGCGCTCCGCCGCGCTGACTTTCTGCCAGGTGGTCTCGAAGCAGTGGCGCGCGGCCCGCACGGCATCGTCGATGTCCGCGGCCTGGCTGCGCTGCAATTCGTCGAACGGCTGGCCGTCGGACGGGTCGATCACCGGCAGGGTGCGGCCGGACGAGGAGGCAACACTCTCGTTGCCGATGTAGTTGAGTTGCATGGGAGAAATCTTAGCCGCAGCGCACACCGCGGGGCCGATCAGCGGCTGGCGCCGGCCTTGGGCAGCGCGCGCAGCGCGTTCAGCATGCGTTGCACGTGCTTGTCCGGATTCAGGTTCTGGTAGTAGTAAGCGACGTTGCCGTTGGGTGCGATCACGTAAGAGAGCCGATTCGCGTACTCGGGACGGGTCTGCATCACCGCGTCGAAGCCCTGGATGACCGTGCGGGCCGGGTCGGCGGCGACCGGAAAGCGGCTCTGGCAAGACTTGACCGAGAAGCCGGTGAGGGTGGCGATGTCGTCGGCCGATACGCCGATCACCGTGGCGCCGAGCGCCGAGAACTGGTCGATGGCCTCGGCGAACGCATGCGCCTCGATGGAGCAGTCACTGCTGTCGGCCGCCGGGAAGAAATACACCACCACCGGCCCCTTGGCGAGCGCCTCTGCCAGCGAGTAGCGAAAGACCTGGCCGCCCAACGCCGCCGTGGCAATGAATTTCGGCACCGGTTCCCCGATGTCGAGGGCGGCGACGGCAGGGCCGGCCAGGGCGGCGCCGAGCGCGAGCGCCGGCAATTGAATGAGATTCTTGAAAATCATGATTTGAAATGCTGTTGTAATCCCAGGATGCTCCTGTCGTCTCCTCCCTCTTGCAATCCGCTCGCGGCGCCCAACATGCTCCGCATGAATGCAACAAACGCCCCTGCTCACAAGACCGACCTGGCCGTGACGCACGTTCTGGCCCAGCTGCTCGAGCGGCTCGACCACAGCCCCGTGCCGGTGGGTGCCGAGCAATACCGCTCCGTCGTCATGCATCTGGTCGAAGAGTTCCGCGATGTGGAACCCGGTGCGCAACTCGGTCAGTTGCTGGACGCCTATCCGGCCGCGGCCGAACTGTACGAGAACCTGAACTACCAGCACGCCGGGCTCTGCCGCTCGGGGCTGGATGCATCGCTCAGCGCCGAGCTGGCCGCCAAGAAGGCCATCGAAGGCGCCATGCGCCGCGGCCCGGAGACCGCCCATGAGTAAAGGCGAAGTCAAGACCGCGATGCTGGCCGATGGCCTGCGCTACAAGGCCAAGGCGCCGGGCTCGCCGTTTCGTGCCTCGGCGTCGTTCAGCGGTGCCACGATGTCGTGCTTCATGTGCGGCAAGCACCGCGTGCGCTCGCAACTGCGCACCCGCCAGTTGCTCGGCAAATCGCAGACCGTTTGCGCCCCGTCCTGCAAGGCGCTCGACGAATTGGTCGCCGCCGGCGGGGGCAGCTGATTCCCGCGAATCGGCCGTTTGAATTTAGTACTTCATACCGCCTATCTATTCGGGAAATTTCGATCTACAGTTAGAAACAATTGATGCGAATTGCGTCAATACCAAAGTTCTAATTCGATGATCGATTTCATGACTGCACTGACTTCAAGGGTCTTTCAGGCATCGGGGCTGTCGCGATCGAACGCGAAAGGGAGGCCCCTGTGAGCCGACAACGCCACGTCATCATGCAGGTCGTCAAGCGCTCGGGCGGCGCGACGCACCACGTCGAATTCGTGATGGACGACACCTTCGCCGAGCGCTTGCGCCAGCTGCGATCGCTGGTGCCGCCGCTCAACGCGCTCAACAAGCAGCGTGATCTGGTGATCGACAAGGTGAGGGTGCGGATGCCGACGGCGGTCTGGCGCTGCGGCAGCGACATCGACAGTGCCGTCGACGGCTCGTGCATCGTCATCGCGTCGGAGGGCTATTTCAACTGCGGCGCGAAAGACCGCAAGACGAAGGAAAAGCTGGTCACCTACACCTTTCCGATCTCGAGGTTGATCGAGCTTCACATGGAGCGGCCGGCCGGCGAGACGTTCTACATTCGCGATGGCGTGTTCACCAACGACGAGCCGGCGGAGTCCGCGGCCGGCCGATGGGTGGCCTCGCTCCACGAACTCGAAGAAATGCGTCCGCCGGAGGCGTCGTCCGACTTCGACACGCTCCAGGGCCTGCCGCTGCGCAGCGAACAGGCGCGCACGTTGAACTGACTCCGCTTGCAGGAGGCCAGGGCCTCCGCAGCGCATCGAATCCCGCACCGTAATCACGGTGCGGGATTTTTTCATTGCACCTTGACCTCGACCCTGCGCGCTTCGGCCGCCGGGCCGTCGCCCTGCGTTTGCACCGGCTTGGCCAGTTCGACCTTGTCTTCCGGCACGCCCGCGACCTTGAGCGCGGCGCCAACGGCCAGGGCGCGCTGCTTGGCGAGTTCGGCATTCTTCTCGGCATCGCCCGTGGCATCGTGGAATCCGCTGACGACCACGCGCCCGCCGCTCTGCACGGCTTTCACGATGTCGGACAGGGCTTCCTGGGTACCGGCCGGCACTTCGGCACTGCTGCTCGCGAAATAGAGCTTGACGACGCCGCCTTCCGTCTTGATCGATGCACCGGTGCCCGCGACCGGCGCGGCTGCGGGAGCCGGCGCGGCCGCCTGCGGCGCGGCCTGTGGCGCGGCGGGTGCCGCCGGCGCGGTCACGGG
>JAGIBP010000046.1 GCA_017744285.1 Variovorax sp. | reverse complement strand
GCCGCACCGCCGGCGCCAGCGGCTCCTTGGAGATGATCTCCGGCAGCACGATGAAGTCCTCGGGCTTGAGCGGCGGCGGCGGGTTGGCCGCGCGCGTCGCATAAAGGCTCGAGGAGTCGTTGGTGTAGACGTCGCAGCGGCCCGAGAAGAAGGCGGCGCGGACCTCGTCGACCTTCTCGATGACCACCGGCTTGAAGGTCATCTTGTTGGCGCGGAAGTAGTCGGCGAGGTTGAGCTCGGTCGTGGTGCCGGGGGCGACGCACACCGTGGCGCCGTTCAGCTCCTTGGCGCTCTTCACGTTGAGCTTCTTCGGCACCAGGAAGCCCTGGCCGTCGAAGTAGGTGATGGTCGTGAAGTGGAAGCCCAGCGATGCGTCGCGCGTGAGCGTCCAGGTGGTGTTGCGCGCCAGGATGTCGATCTCGCCGGCCTGCAAGGCCGAGAAGCGCTGCTGCGAATTGAGCGGCACGAACTCCACCTTCTTGCCGTCGCCGAGCACCGCGGCCGCGACCGCGCGGCAGGTGTCGACGTCGAGGCCCGACCAGTTGCCCTGGGTGTCCGGCGCCGAGAAGCCCGCGACGCCGTTGGTCACGCCGCACTTGACGCTGCCGCGCTGCTTCACCGCATCGAGCGTCTTGCCCGCGAGGGCCGGGGCGACGGCGAAGGCCAGGACGGCAGCGGCCAGCGAGGCCAGCACGGGACGGAAAGCTCTGTTCATTCGGAAACCCTCTTCATTGGTCTTGTGGGAAATGGCGGCAGGCGGGCAGTTTACGAGGGCTCGCGGACTTCCGCCAAAGAACCGCGGGTTGGAAGCACATGCGCTGCGCACGCGGCGACATCGACCACAATCCGGATTCCATCCATCCACTCACCCAAGAAAGAGGACCCTTCCACCATGATCCGTTCCGATGACACCGGCAAGTTCGTTCTGCGCGTCGCGCTTGGCATCCTGATCCTGCTGCACGGTATCTCCAAGCTCAGCGGCGGCGGCGTCGGCGGCATCTCGAACATGCTGAGTTCGCACGGTCTTCCCGGCGCCCTGGCCTATCTGGTCTACGTGGGCGAAGTCCTCGCGCCTGTGCTGCTGATCGTGGGGATCTACGCGCGCGCCGCGGCGTGGATCGTGGCGATCAACATGCTGGTCGCTTTCTGGCTGGTGCACACGGGTCAACTGTGGGAACTCGGCAAGAGCGGCGGCTGGGCGCTCGAACTGCAGGGCATGTTCCTGTTCGGCGCGATCGCATCGGCCTTCCTGGGCGCCGGCCGCTTCAGCGTCGGCGGGAGCGGCGGCCGCTGGAATTGACCCGGGTGCGCTGAAGACATAAAAGAGGCCGCCGTTCGCATCGAACGACGGACCTTGCAAGAAAAAGGGAGCAGCACCCCATGCGTCATCTGCATCGCGCCTTCTGGGCCTATCTCGTTCTCCTCGTGGCCCTGTGGCTCATCGCCGAGCCCACGGCCTTCCGATCGATCGCGTTCTTCGCGCTGCGCGATCCCATGATCCAGCTGACCGGCGTCATTGCAGTCGGTTGCATGAGCCTGGCCATCGCGCTGGCGCTGCGGCCACGCTGGCCGGAGGCCTGGTTCGGCGGCCTCGACAAGATGTACCGGCTGCACAAGTGGCTCGGCATCGCGGCCCTGGTGGCGGCCATCATCCATTGGCTCTGGGCGAAAGGCGCGAAATGGGCGGTCGGCTGGGGCTGGGTCCAACGCCCGCCGCGCGGGCCGCGACCATCGATCACCGATCCGGTCGAAGCCTTTCTCCGAGGCTATCGGGGCACCGCCGAGGACGTCGGCGAATGGGCCTTCTACGCCGCCGTCGTGCTGATCGCGCTCGCGCTCATCACCCGCTTTCCCTACCGATGGTTCTACAAGACCCATCGGCTGCTCGCCGTCGTCTACCTGGTGCTCGTATTCCACGCGGCCGTGCTGCTGAAGTTCAGCTCCTGGGCATCGCCGCTCGGCGCCGTGATGGCGCTGCTGCTCGCCGCGGGCACCTGCGCGGCGGTCGTCGTGCTGCTGCGCCGCGTGGGCGCGAGCCGCAAGGTGGCTGCCCGGATCCTGTCGATGCACCATTTTCCCGGCGTGCGGGCGCTCGAGATCGAAACCGAGGCCCCGGGCTGGCCGGGCCACAAGCCCGGCCAGTTCGCCTTCGCCATGTCGAGCACCTCCGAGGGGCCGCACCCCTACACCATCGCCTCCGGCTGGCACGCGGAACAGCCCCGGATCCGCTTCGTGGTGAAGGAACTGGGCGATCACACGGCCCGGCTGCGCGAGAAGCTGCACGTCGGCCAGGACGTCACGCTCGAAGGCCCCTACGGCTGCTTTACCTTCGACGACGACAGGCCGCATCAGATCTGGATCGGCGGCGGCATCGGCATCACGCCCTTCATCGCCCGGATGCAGCACATGGCCGCCCGCCAGGAAGAGCGCGACTGGCCGGAGCACCAGGAGGTCGACCTGTTCCACAGCACCGCCGAGGTGGACGAGGACGCCCTCGCCAGGCTCGCCGCCGATGCACGGTCGGCGCAGGTGCGGCTTCACCTCCTGATCGACGCCCGCGACGGCCGCCTCACGGGCGAACGCATTCGCGATCGCGTGCCGGATTGGCGCGAGGCGAGCATCTGGTTCTGCGGACCCGCCGGGTTCGGCGAGGCCCTCCGGCGCGACTTCGCCGCGCAGGGCTTCCCGGTGGACGAACGGTTCCACCAGGAGCTTTTCTCGATGCGCTAGTCGTCCTCGCTCGCATCGAGGCCCGGGAACAGGACCTCGGTGAAGCCGAAGCGCGAGAAGTCGCGCACCCGCATCGGATAGAGCTTGCCGAGCAGGTGGTCGACTTCGTGCTGCACCACGCGGGCATGGAAGCCGCTCACGGTCCGGTCGATCGGATCGCCGTAGGGATCGAAGCCGGTGTAGCGGATGTGGGCAAAGCGCGGCACCACGCCGCGCAGGCCCGGCACCGACAGGCAGCCTTCCCAGCCCTCTTCTTCCTCGTCGCCGATCGGCGTGATGACGGGGTTGACCAGCACCGTGCGCGGCACGACCGGCGCATCCGGGTAGCGCGGATTGACCGTGTCGGTGCCGAAGATCACCAGTTGCTGGTCGACTCCGATCTGCGGCGCGGCCAGCCCCGCCCCGTTGACCGCGTGCATGGTCTCGAACATGTCGCGCACGAGCAGGTGCAGCTCGTCGGTGTCGAAGGCGGCGACCGGCTGCGCGATGCGCAGCAGCCGGGGGTCGCCCATTTTCAGGATGTCGCGGATGGCCATCGCGGCATTATCGCGAGGGCTCCGGGCCCGGGGGTCAACCGTGGCCTCTGCGCGCCCATCCCGCCCCGCCGCGGTAGGGCCCGTAGTAGCCCCCGCGCCCCCAGTAGGGATAGGCGTGCGGCCGCCAATAGCCGCCGTAATAAGGGCGGCCGTAGTAGCCGTAGGTCCCGCTCAGATAGATCGACGGTCCCCAGTAATAGGGGTAGTAGGAGGGATAGTACGAATAGGGCCAGGCATAGGCCGGCTGCGAGTACACCACCCCGCCGTTGTAGTACGGCTCCGCCGGGACCGCCACGCAGCCCCCGAGCAGGACCGCCCCGCCCGCCGCGATGCACGCTCCGAGAAGACGAACTCCGTTCATGACGCACTCCTGTCGCTGCGTTCGTGTTCAACGCCGGCAGGCGGCGTTTGTTGACCGTGCCGGCCGCGCGGTCTTGTAAAGCCCGCGGCTCACCGTTGGAGCGCGCGGCTCAGAGTCCGTTCCGCAGGATCTCCAGCATCCGCGCTTCGTCGATCACCGCCACGCCCAGGGTCTGCGCCTTCTCCAGTTTGCTGCCGGCCTCGGCGCCGGCCACCACGAAGTCGGTCTTCTTGCTGACCGACCCGGCCACCTTCGCGCCCGCCGCCTCCAGCAGGTCCTTGGCTTCGTCGCGGCTCAGGGTGGGGAACGTGCCGGTCAGCACGAAGGTCTTGCCCGCCAGCGGCCGGGGCGCGCGGGCCGCCGGCTCGCTTTCTTCCCAGTGCACGCCCGCCGCGCGCAACTGCTCGACCACCTCGCGGTTGTGCGGCTGGTCGAAGAAGGTGCGCAGGCTCTGCGCGACCACCGGGCCGACGTCGTTGACTTCGAGCAACTGCTCCTCGGTCGCGTCCATGATGGCGTCGAGCTTGCCGAAGTGCGCCGCCAGGTCCTTCGCGGTGCTTTCGCCCACATGGCGGACGCCCAGGCCGAAGAGAAAGCGCGGCAGCGTGGTCTTCTTCGAGGCTTCGAGCGCGTCCACGAGGTTCTTCGCCGACTTCTCGGCCATGCGGTCGAGCGCGGCGAGCGTGGTCAGGCCGAGCTTGTAGAGATCGGGCAGCGTGCGGATCAGGTTGCCGTCGACGAGTTGCTCCACCAGCTTGTCGCCGAGGCCTTCGATGTCGAGCGCGCGGCGCTGCGCGAAATGCAGGATCGCCTCCTTGCGCTGGGCGCCGCAGAACAGGCCGCCGGTGCAGCGGTAGTCGACTTCGCCCTCTTCCCGCACGGCGTCGGAATCGCACACGGGGCACTTGCGCGGCATGGTGAAGACGGGTCCGCGCTCCTCGTCCGGCCGCTGCGCGCTTTCGGGGAGCACGCCCACGACTTCGGGGATGACGTCGCCGGCGCGCCGCACGATGACCGTGTCGCCCACGCGCACATCCTTGCGCCGCGCCTCGTCCTCGTTGTGCAGCGTGGCATTGGTCACCGTGACGCCGCCGACGAACACCGGCGCCAGCTTGGCGACCGGCGTGAGCTTGCCGGTGCGCCCCACCTGGACCTCGATGGCGAGCACCTCGGTCAGCTGCTCCTGGGCCGGGTACTTGTGCGCCACCGCCCAGCGCGGCTCGCGCGAGACAAAACCGAGCTGGCGCTGGACCTCCAGGCTGTCGACCTTGTAGACCACGCCGTCGATGTCATAGGGCAAGGCGTCGCGTTGGCGGCCGATGGCTTCGTGGAAGGCGATCAGTTCGAGCGCACCGCGTGCCCGCGCCGTCTGCTTGGCGACCGGAAAGCCCCAGGCGGCGAACTGCTGCAGCCAGTCGAACTGGGTGGCGTGTTCGGGTCCGCCCTGCTCGGGCGGCGTGACCTCGCCGAGGCCGTACGCGAAGAAGCTCAGGGGGCGATTCGCGGCGATCGACGGATCGAGCTGGCGCACGGCGCCGGCGGCCGCATTGCGCGGGTTGACGAACACCTTCTCGTTCTTCTGGCCCGCTGCGATCTTCTCGCGCTGCCGCTCGTTCAGGGTCTCGAAATCGTCGCGGCGCATGTAGACCTCGCCGCGTACCTCCACCACGGGCGGCAGCGTCGAAGGCTCGCCATGCAGGCGAAGCGGGATCTGCTGCACCGTGCGGATGTTCTGCGTCACGTCCTCGCCGATCTCGCCGTCGCCGCGCGTCGCCGCCTGGACCAGGACGCCGTTCTCGTAGCGCAGGTTGATCGCCAGACCGTCGAACTTGAGCTCGCACACGTACTCGACCTGCGGCCCGTCCTCGGCCAGGCCCAGCTCGCGGCGCACGCGCGCATCGAACGCGCTGGCGCCGGCCGGCGTGATGTCCGTCTCGGTGCGGATGGAGAGCATCGGCACCTTGTGGCGAACCTTGACGAAGCCCGAAAGCGGCTTGCCGCCCACGCGCTGGGTCGGCGAGTCGGGCGTGCGCAGCTCGGGGTACTCGGCTTCGAGCGCCTGCAGGCGCTGGAAGAGCTTGTCGTATTCGGCGTCCGGAAGCTCCGGCGCGTCCAGGACGTAGTAGAGATGAGCGTGGCGGCGAAGCTGCTCGCTCAATGCGGCGGCCTCGCGGGCCGCGTCGTCGCGCGTCGTCATGCAGTTCTCCCGAAGAGCGGCGATTAACTGAATAGGCGCCGTGCCAGCGGCGATCCCGCCGACAGGTCGCGTGCGTCGAGGGTGTCGTAGAGCTGTTCGAGGTCGTTGCCGATCACGTCCATGGTCTCTTCGCGCAGCGGCTGGCCGTCGCTGTCGGTCACGATGCCGTCCATCTCGCGCGCCAGCGCGGCCGCTGCATCGCGCATCCGCTCGAAGGGCTTTTCTTCGCGGCCGACCTGGGGGACGTCGAGGCTGATCGTGAGTTCGCGGATCGCGGACTGCGCCGGATCGTCCGCCAGCGCGGCCTGGGTGTCGAACGACAGCCCGAGGATCGGCGGCAGCCCGAGCTCCGCCGCCGGCAGGACCATGCGGCCGGGGATCATGCCGGGCACGAAGCCCAGGCGCGCGGCATTCTGCTGCACGTAGCCTGGACTCCACGCGGCATGGCGGGCGCGCAGCACGAAGCTCAACTGCGCATCGTGCGCGGTGGCGAACTGGTCGAGTTCGCGCGCGCGGGCCACCTCGTCGAGCATCTCGGGAAACTCGGGCGCGCCGTTCACCGCATCGGCGAACGCCTGCGCCTTGACCACGAATTCGGAGTACTCGATCTCGTTGAGCGCACCCGTGCGATTGGCCAGCTGCACGCCGACCTGGAAGGCGCTGTAGCGCTGCCCCGGCACGGCCGGCTCCCAGGTGCCCGTGTGTTCGTTGAGGCCTTCGACGGCCACCGGCTTGCTGCCGGCACGGCGCGTGGCCGGCATCGCGGCCATGGCCGCGTCGCCCGACGCCAGGCCGTCGAGCGAGATCGGCGCGATCACGTCGATCAGCGGATCGAGGCCGCCGCGCCGGTCGCCCGACGGCGTGGGCAACGCGGTCGGCGCAGGCAGGGCCGGGTCGAACAGCGGCTCGTGCCGTTCCGCGCCCGTGACCTGGCGCGGATCGATGTGCAGCACGGGCTCGCGTTCGTCCTGCGCCGTGTCCGGCTCTGCCTCGGGTGCCGACGCTTCGCGGATGTCGGGCTGCCTCGGCGCATTGCGGTGCGACATCCAGGCGTTGTAGCCGACGACGGCGGCAAGGACGAGTCCGCCAAGGATGGCGAGTGCGACGGTGAGGCTGGTCATGAAAAAACGTTCAAGCCGCTTCGACCATCGACACGGCGGACTCCATGTCCACCGCCACGATCCGCGACACGCCCTGCTCCTGCATGGTCACGCCGATGAGCTGCTCGGCCATTTCCATCGCGATCTTGTTGTGGCTGATGAAGAGGAACTGCGTCTCGCGGCTCATGGAGGTCACGAGCTTGGCGTAGCGCTCGGTGTTGGCGTCGTCGAGCGGCGCGTCCACTTCGTCCAGCAGGCAGAACGGCGCCGGGTTGAGCTGGAAGATCGCGAACACGAGCGCGATGGCGGTGAGCGCCTTCTCGCCGCCCGAGAGCAGGTGGATGGTCTGGTTCTTCTTGCCGGGCGGCTGCGCCATGACCTGCACGCCGGAGTCGAGGATCTCGTCGCCGGTCATCATGAGCCTGGCGTTGCCGCCGCCGAAGAGCTCCGGGAACATGCGGCTGAAATGGTCGTTGACGGTCTTGAAGGTACCGCCGAGCAGTTCGCGCGTTTCGCCGTCGATCTTGCGGATCGCGTCTTCGAGCGTGCCGATGGCCTCGTTGAGGTCGGCCGACTGCGAATCGAGGAAGGTCTTGCGCTCGCGCGCCACGGCGAGTTCGTCGAGCGCCGCGAGATTGACCGCGCCGAGCGCCGCCACTTCGCGGTGGAGCCGGTCGATCTCGCTTTGCAGCCCGGTGAGCCGCACCTTGTCGGTCTCGATCGACTGCGCGATCGCTTCCAGGTCGGCCTCGGCATCGGCCAGCAACTGCTGGTACTGCTCGAAGCCCAGGCGCGCGGCCTGTTCCTTGAGCTGGAATTCGGTGATGCGCTGGCGCAGCGGGTCGAGTTCGCGCTCCAGTTGCAGGCGGCGCTCGTCGCTTGCGCGCAGCTTCAGCGTGAGATCGTCGTACTGGCTCCGCGCGGCGCCCAGCGAGGCCTCGCGTTCGAGCTTGACCCCGAGCGCGTCCTGCAGGCCGGCCTGGGCCGCCGCGTCGGACAGGCGGCCGAGCTCGGCACGCGCGCGCTCGTCCTCGTCGGCGAGCGAGGCGGTCTGCTGCGTCGCCGTCTCGATCGCGCGGCTGAGTTCCGCGCGGCGGGCTTCGAGCGAGCGCTGCGCGAAGGTCGCCTCCTGCGCCTGGCGTTCGAGACTGCGGTGCTGCTCGCGACTCGCGGCCAGCGCGCGGGCGGCCTCGATCACGCGCTCGTCGAGCTGGGCATGGCGCTCCTGGCTGTCGGCGAGCTGCATGTCGAGCTCCTCGAAGCGCGACTCGGCCGCGATGCGGCGCTCCTGCAGTTCTTCGAGCTGGGCCGTGACTTCGCCGAGATCGGTGGCGAGCTGCTCGCTGCGGGCGCGCGTCTGCTCGGCCAATTGCGTGAGGCGCAGCGTCTCGACCTGCAGTTCGTGGGCGCGCGACTGCGTGTCGGCCGCCTCGCGGCGCGCCGTGACGAGCCGCTGCGCCGCGTCGGCATACGCGGATTCGGCGCGCGCAAGCGCGGTGCGCGACTCGTCGGCGATCAGCGTCTGCGCGCGCAGCTGGCGTTCCAGGTTTTCCATTTCCTGCTGGCGCGCGAGCATGCCGGCCTGCTCGGAGTCCTCGGCATAGAAGCTCACGCTGTGCGCCGTCACCGCATGGCCGCTCTTGACGTAGATGACCTCGCCTGCCTTGAGTTGTTCGCGTTGCGCCAGGGCTTCGTCGAGCGTCGGGGCCGTGAAGCAGCCGTGCAGCCATTCGTCGAAAAGCGCCTGCTGTCCGGCGTCGTTCAGGCGAAGCAGGGCCGCCAGGCGCGGCAACGCACCCTCGCCCTGCGGCACGCCGGCCGCGGGCGGCGTATAGAAGGCGAGCTTGGCCGGCGGCGCGTCGCTGCCGAAGGCGCGGACCATGTCGAGGCGGCTGACTTCGAGCGCGCCCATGCGCTCGCGCAAGGCCGCTTCGAGGGCGTTTTCCCAGCCCTGCTCGATGTGGATGCGGCTCCACAGGCCCTGCAGGCTGTCGAGGCCATGCTTGGCGAGCCAGGGCGCGAGCTTGCCGTCGGTCTTGACCTTTTCCTGCAGCGCCTTGAGGGCTTCGAGCCGCGCCGCGAGTTCGGCGTGGCGCGCGCCTTCGGTGTTGACGGCCTGCTGGCGCTGGCGACGGTCCTCGTCGAGCTGCGGGACCGCGTCCTGCAATTCGTGCAGCCGCGCCTCGGCTTCGGCGGAGGCTTCCTGCGCGGCGGCCAGTTGCTCCTGCATGTCCGCGAGGCGCGCCTCGTCGGGCGCGGCGAGCGCGTTGCGGTCGGCGCGCAGGCGCTCGGCGCGCTGGTTGAGCTGGCGGCTCTGTTCCTCGATGTTGCGCTGGTCGGCGGCCAGCACCTGGATCTGCTGCTGGACCTGGACCACGGCGGCACGCTGCGCATTGGCCTCGTCCTGCGCGCGCTGCTGCGCGTCTTCGAGCTCGGGCAGGCGCGCGTCGTGCTCTTCGAGCTGGGCGGCCAGCAGTTCGGCCTGCTCCTCGGCGTTCACGCCCTGCCCGGCCAGGGTCTCGATCTCGGCTTCGGCATCCTCGCGGCACGCATTCCATTGCGCGATCTGCTCGCGCAGTTGCACCAGGCGTTGCTCGACGCGCTGACGGCCTTCGACCACGAAGCGGATCTCGCCTTCGAGGCGGCCCACTTCGGCACTCGCTTCGTACAGCTTCCCCTGCGCCTGGTTGACCTGGTCGCCCGCCGCGTAGTGCGCCTGGCGGATGGTTTCGAGCTCGGCCTCGATGTGGCGCAGGTCAGCGGTGCGCGATTCGAGGTCGTTGATGGCCTTTTCCGCATCCATCTTGATGCGGGTCTGGTCGGATTCGCTTTCGCCTCGCTTGAGGAACCACAGCTGGTGCTGCTTGCGCGTGGCGTCGCCCTGCAGCGTGTTGTAGCGCGCCGCGACCTCGGCCTGCTTCTCCAGCTTCTCGAGGTTGGTGTTCAGCTCGCGCAGGATGTCTTCGACGCGCGTGAGGTTCTCGCGCGTGTCGCCCAGGCGGTTCTCGGTCTCGCGGCGGCGTTCCTTGTACTTGGAGACCCCGGCGGCTTCCTCGAGGAAGAGCCGCAGCTCTTCCGGCTTCGATTCGATGATCCGGCTGATCGTGCCCTGGCCGATGATGGCGTAGGCGCGCGGGCCCAGGCCGGTGCCGAGGAACACGTCCTGCACGTCGCGCCGCCGCACCGGCTGGTTGTTGATGTAGTAGCTCGAATTGCCGTCGCGCGTCAGCACGCGCTTGACCGCGATCTCGGCGAACTGCGACCACTGGCCGCCGGCACGGTGGTCGGCGTTGTCGAAGACCAGTTCCACGCTCGAACGGCTCGCCTGCTTGCGCGTGGTCGTGCCGTTGAAGATCACGTCCTGCATCGACTCGCCGCGCAGTTCGGATGCGCGCGACTCGCCGAGCACCCAGCGCACCGCATCCATGATGTTCGACTTGCCGCAGCCGTTGGGGCCGACGACGCCGACGAGCTGGCCGGGAAGCAGGAAGTTGGTGGGTTCGGCGAACGACTTGAAGCCGGAGAGCTTGATGGAATTGAGACGCACGTCAGGTCGGCCCTATGCCAAGGTATTGATCTGTAAGGGGAAATTCTCTGGCCGGAATCCACGGATCGGCCGCCGTCCGAGGCGAGGATGATAACGTGCGGACCATGCGCGCCCTGCCCCGTTCGCCCCTCGTTCCCCGCCTGGCGTGGCTGCCCGCGATCTGCGCGGCCGTGGCGCTCGCCGCCGGCTGCGCCTCGACCCAGCGCGCGCAACCCTACGACAGCAAGGAGTGGCTGCAGACCGGTGCCAATCGCACCGCCAACCTGGCGCTTCGGGACAACCTGCTGTCGGTCAAGCGCGTGCAGCTGTCCCTCTACCGGCGCAACCCGCGCGAATGGCGCAAGTGGGCCTCGAGCGCCGACGACGCGATCCAGCGCACCTGGGACGCGATCTCGCACGACCAGCCCCTGCCCCAGTTGCAGGGCGCCACCGGCATCGACGCCATCCGCCTGGCCTTCGAGACCGGGCCCAGGCCGTACGAAGGCGACCGGGTCGCCGCGCTGGTGGTCGGCTGGGCGGCGCTGCTCAAGCAGGCCAACGGCAACACCTGGGAGCAGACCATGCTGGACGGCGTGAACGCCGAGAACAGCTTCCGCGCGGCGCGCAACTTCGAAATCTCGCTGTGGCTGATCGGTTCCCGCACGGGGCCCGATGGACAACCACTGCTGCTTGCCACTGAAATCAGCGACCGCGGCCGCAATCTGGTCGCCGATCGCGAGCTGTCGAAGGTGGTCGCGCGACTCGACCTGCTGGCGGCGCAGGCCGACGAGAAGTACCGGCGCGCCGCGCTGGACTTCAGCCAGAACTGGCTGCTCGGCAGCCTCGGGCCCTTCTTTTCGATGTTGCCAAGGAACTGAGCTCGCCCATGACACCGGCCAAGACGGTTCGCCGCGTTCGGGTCATCGCCTTGTGCGCGCTCTGTGTCCTGGCCAGCGCTTGTTCCCTGATCCGGGCCGACCGGCAGATGCGCCGCCTCGGCGACACGATGTACTTCACCGGCATCGTCGAGACGCTGCACGAGGCCCGGGGCCCGATCGTGGTCGTGCTGTACGAGCCAGGCGCCACGCCCCGGCCCGTGTTCATCGATGTCGTGCCGCGCAGCCGGGGCGTGTATCACCTCGCGGGCGCACCGGCGCACTACCGCATCCTCGCGTTCGAGGACCTGGACGGCGACATGACCCGCCAGCCCGGCGAGCCGGCGGCCGACGATGAAGGCACCGCGCTCGGCATGGACGCGATCAACGATCCGCCCACCGAAGCGACGGGCCTCGGCCACATCCGGATCGCCCAGGGGGCGCCGAACGCCGCGCTCCCCGTGTTTCCCGCCGAGGCCTACGCAGCGCTCGTGCGGCGCCGCGGCGAAGAGTTCGGCGCCGAGGCCGCGATCGGCGAGCAGCGCTTTTCGCCACGGCGCGTGCGCGAAGGCATGTTCCAGCCGCTGCGCTTCATCGAGGAAGGCCGGGCCGGACTCTTCATGCTCGAACCATACGACCCGAAGAAGGTGCCGCTGATCCTCGTGCACGGCATCGGCGGCTCGCCGCGCGACTGGGAGCGCGTCATCGAGCGGCTCGACGGCACCCGCTTCCAGCCTTGGGTCTTCTACTACCCGAGCGGTTTCTCGATCGGCCTGTCGGCCATGATGCTGAACAACGCGGTCGACGAGCTTCACTTTCGCTACCGCTTCCCGACCAGCGTCGTGGTCGCGCACAGCATGGGCGGACTGGTGGCGCGCGGCGCACTGAACGTGGCGCTGCGCGAAGGCCGCGAGCCGCCCGTGCACCACGTGGTCACGATCTCCACGCCCTGGCTCGGCCAGGAAGGCGCCCGGTGGGCCGGCATCGGCCCGACCCGCGTGCCGGGCTCCTGGCTCGACATGACGCCCGGCTCGCCGTTCCTGAGCGAGCTCACCGTCGACCGGCGCCCGCCGGAGATCCGCTACACGCTCTTCTTCGGCTACGGCGGCAGGCGCTGGTTCCCGCCGGGCAACAACGACGGCACCGTGTCGCTGCGAAGCGTGCTGCCGCCCGAGATCCAGTCGCGCGCGAACTTCGTCTTCGGCTTCGACGCCGACCACATCGGCATCCTCTCGTCGGACCTCATGATCGACAAGTTGCAGATGCGCATCAACGACGAGCTCCAGCGATGGGCTGCCGCACGGTGAATCCGCGCACGAGGCGGCCTGCCCTTTTGTAGATCGCCGCCGCGGCGATCGAAGCCTTTTGCCGTATCGCCGGCGCTTCGTTGCAATTCAACAACGTAAAGCAAAAGACCGTGGCTCGATCCTGCAGGGTTCTGGCGCGTTCTGCAGGAACGCTCCTGCCCCCAAGAAATGCCTCTGATGGAATACCAACAACTTCCCACAGGGAGGTTGGCGCCGGGGTCCAACGGAGCGCATGTGCCAGTCACAACGCCCACGCACCGGAGCCTATGTTCAACGTTGGAGAAACTTGCAATGAAAAAATCCCTGGTCGCCCTGGCTGCTCTGGCCACTGTCGGCGCCGCCTCGGCTCAGTCGTCGGTCACGCTCTTCGGCGTGCTTGACGCTGCGATCAGCAGCTACTCGAACAAGGCGGAAGACAAGAACTTCGCTTCGTTCGCGAACCCGACCTACGTGAACCGCGGCAGCGTCACGTCGAGCCGCACGGCCCTGACGAGCTCTGGCCATACCTCCAGCCGCATCGGCTTCCGTGGCACGGAAGACCTCGGTGGTGGCCTCGCCGCCAGCTTCTGGCTCGAAGCTTCCCTGGGCAACGACGACGGCACCGCCGGCGCCGGCTTCAACAAGCTCTCGTCGGCTGACGCCAGCAACCAGTTCTTCAACCGTCGTTCGACGGTGAGCCTGTCGGGCGCATTCGGTGAAGTCCGCCTCGGCCGCGACTACACCCCGGTCTTCTGGAACGACACCGTGTTCGATCCGTTCGGCACCAACGGCGTCGGCGCGAACCTGGTGAACACCGCAACGAAGACGTTCGGCCAGCCCACGCCTGACTACTACACCCGCACGAACAACTCGGTCGGCTACTTCCTGCCGCCGAACCTGGGTGGTTTCTACGGCCAGGTGATGTACTCGTTCAACGAGAAGGACAGCTTCGATCCGGCCACCGCCACGCCCAACGCAGTGAACAACTCGCGTCAAGGCCGCTACATCGGTGGTCGCTTCGGCTACGCCAACGGCCCCCTCGACGTCGCCGCCGCTTACGGCACGACCATCGTGGGCGACCAGTTCTACCGTGGCGTGACCAACAACCTGAACGCGTGGAACCTCGGCGGTTCGTACGACTTCGGCGTTGTGAAGCTCTTCGCCGAGTACTCGCAGTCGAAGATCGACGTCGCCAACGACAACCCGCTCGACAACGCCAACCCGCTGTACTACGCGGCTGAGCCGTCGGTCAAGGGCTGGCTGCTCGGCGCCACCGTGCCGGTCGGTCCTGGCCTGATCCGCGTGGCCTACTCGGCTGTCAAGTACGACCTCGACGCTCAGCCCACGCTGCTGAACCCGGGCGCTGCGTACAACCCGCTGACGAACCCGTTCCTGTCGGTCGCTGATCCGAAGGCCAACAAGTTCGCCATCGGCTACGTGCACAACCTGTCGAAGCGCACCGCGCTGTACGCCACGGTTGCCCGCATCAGCAACAAGGACGGCGCTGGCCTGACGGTCGGCGGCCCCGGCTACGTGTCGACCTACAACGGCGCGACCCTGACGCCGAAGACCTCGACCGGCTACGACCTCGGTCTGCGTCACGCCTTCTGATCTGACTGACCCAGTCCAGATCATCAGGTGAAGCCTGAAGGCTGCCCGACTCCGGTCGGGCAGCCTTTTTCCCTCGCCTGGACAGACGCAAGCGACAAACATGCCCGAAGGACTCCCCTCACGACATGGCGCCGAGGAGCTGATCGACCTGAACGATCTGCGCGTTTTTGCCTATGTCGCCTCACTGGCCAGTTTTTCATTGGCCGCGGATGCGTTGAACATCCACAAATCCAGCGTGAGCCGCAGCATTGCCCGGCTCGAAACACTGCTGGGAACACCGCTCATCGAGCGGACGACCCGAAAGGTCGAACTGACCCGCCGCGGAGTCGCGTTGAAAGACAACTGCGTCGAAATCCTTTCGCGCGTCAGCGAAACCATCGAGTACATGACGAGCTTCAGCAGCCCGTCGGCACGCCACCCCGGCACACGCAGCAGCCGCACCGGCCGCGCCCTGCCGAAGCAATTCGCCACTGCCTCCTGAATTCCTTCCGGCGCCCTGAGCAAGGGCGCCCGGAATCCCCCCTCGCGCGTCCTTGACGCCCAAAGAAAAAGGCCCTCGGAGGGCCTTTCGTCGGTGTCCGGCCGGCGGCGTCCCGCCCCGGGGCGCCCAGCTCAGTTCGCGCCGGCGCGCAGCTCCCGCCGCATCGTGCTCGGCGTCATGCGGTACCAGTCCTTGAACTTGCGGCCGAAGCTGGTGGGATCGGTGTAGCCCAGCTGCGAGGCGATGGACTCCATCGACAGTTCGGTGTGCTTGAGATACCACGCCGCATGGGACTTGCGCAGGTCGTCCTTGATGTCGGAATAGGTGACGCCCGCCTCGACCAGGCGCCGCACCAGGGTGCGCGAGGAGACGCCGAGGTCGGCCGCCAGTTCGCTCGCGTCGGGGTTGTCGGTCATGCGCTCCTGCAACGCCTGCCGCACGCGCTGCACGAACTCGCCGCGTTTCTGCTCGGACTCCATGCGCTGGCACGTCTGCGCCGCCTCGAAGAAGGCCTGCGGGTCGGCCGAGCGACTGGGCTCGTCGAGCAGCTTCGCCGGCAGTTGCAGGGTCAGGTATTCCTGGTCGAAGGTCACCGTGCGCACGTAGCGCAGGCTCGACTCGTCCTCACCGTCCGGACGTGGATAGGGCAAGCCCACGGCCAGTTCGTCGACCGGCCGGCCCAGCACCGCTTCCAGCAGGCGGTAGTACGCCCCCAGGATGGACTGGATGACGAAGATGTGGGTCTCGCACAGGGGGCGGATCGGCTTGACCTTGAAGGTGCTCCACTTGGGGCCGTTCTCGAGCTGGTACTCCATGCCGCCGAAGATCAGCTTGGCGTGCCGCGCCACGAACTGAAGGGCCTGCCCCAGCGTGTCGCTCGTCACCGCCGCGATACCCAGCGGCGTGTGATACGGCTGGAACATCGCGCCGGCGAGGAGCCCGAGCGCCCGGTCTCCGCTGCATTCGATGGCATGCGAGACGAAGCGGCGGAAGACCGTGAAGTCGACCATGCGCTGTCCGTCGTGGAGGTCCTGCCAGGCGAGCCCCGCTCGCTCGAGCACGGCGGAGGGCTGCACGCCCCGGCTGCCCAGATAGTCCAGAACGGTCCGGACAAACGCGGGGTGGGCGAACGGAATGGATATCTCGTCGCCCGTTGAACTCGTTTTCATTCTTGCCGATTGCTTCTTCTAAACCCATACGCAATCCGGTCCGAATCGCTCCGGTCCCGAACGGCGCCCCATGTCTCCTCCCGATCTTTTGGATCGGGCTCAACCCAGAATTCGGGTCCGTGCCGCCCTGGAGCGGCCGATTGCAGGCAAGGCAGGCCTCTTGCGAGCCGCTCGAGCGAGCGCAAGCCAAATTCCACCTCGGCAAAAAAGAATCGAATTCTTCCTGGCTCTTTTTTTGATGGTACTGCCGCCCCGCGGCTTTATTTCCCCGGATGAAGAGGCAAATTACGCCTCAGATCATCGAATTAGGAAACTTCTTGTAGTCCCGAGCCATTTTCCATGTCGTTACATTGTATTTCGTAACCGATAACCTTTTTATTCAGCGGGGAAACACTTCGACCACGGCCGGGAAACAATCGCGGCGAATTCGTCATGGCGGAGTCACGCCGCTGGAGTAGCGCGCAAGGCGACGCGGCCCCGCACGCGGCGAGGCTTGCGGGGCGTTTCGGAGTCTCGGAAGGCGCGAGCGGGGCGGCCGCTCCACCTGCGCCGGTCAGGACGACGGGCGGCGGAAGACCAGCACCAGCAGCAGCACCGCGAAGACGGCGAAGCAGATGAACGACCAGTTCGCGATCGACAGGCCGAGGAAGGTCCAGTCGACCTTGGTGCAGTCGCCGGAACCGCGGAAGATCATCGGAATCGCGCGCTGAAGCGGAAAGGTCTCGATCATTCCGTAGATGTCGCGGCCGCAGCTCACGACCTCCGGCGGGTGCCATTGCAGCCAGCTCTGGCGGGCCGCGGTGTAGGCGCCGCCCACCGCCATCAGCAGGCCCAGCAGCGCGCCCGTGACCTGCAGCGCCCGGCGGCGGCTCGCGGCCGCCAGCGCCGCGAAGACCGCGACGAGCACCAGCGCATAGCGCTGGACGATGCACATCGGACAGGGCTCGAGGCCCACCACGTGCTGCAAGTACATGCCGAACGCCAGCATCGCGATGCAGGCGGCACAGATCAGCGCGAGAGCGCGCCGCGGCGCGCCGAAATACCAGTCGATCAAGGTGATACCCAGTCCTCTACGAACACCCGGGCCTTGCGCGGCGTGGCGACGACGGTGTCGCCCTCGCGAAGACCCAGGTCCCGGAACTGTTGCGCAGGGAGTTGCGCCTCGATGATGGTTCCGGAGCCCGGATTATCGGGATTCGTTTCGACTGGTTCGAGTTCCAGGCGCGCGATCGGCCCCACCACGATGGCGCGCGCGAGCGTCGCGACGATGCCCGAGGCGCCCTGCCGGTACGGCGCCACGTCGAGATCGTGCGGCCGCACGTAGGCCAGCGCCTTGCCGTCGCGCAGATGGCGGTGCTCCGGGGAATCGATGCGGATGCCCTCGACGTGCACCTCGCCCTCGTGGGCGCGGCCATGGAACAGGTTCACATCGCCCAGGAAGCCGTAGACGAAGGGGCTGGCCGGGTGGTCCCACACGTCCTGGGGCGAACCCACCTGCTCCACCTTGCCGCCGTTCATCAGCACCACGCGGTCGGCGACTTCGAGCGCCTCCTCCTGGTCGTGCGTGACGAAGATGCTGGTGACGTGCAGTTCGTCGTGCAGCCGGCGCAGCCAGCGGCGAAGCTCCTTGCGCACCTTGGCGTCGAGGGCGCCGAAGGGCTCGTCGAGCAGCAGCACCTTGGGCTCGACCGCGAGCGCGCGCGCCAGCGCGATGCGCTGCCGCTGCCCGCCCGAGAGCTGCGAGGGATAACGGTCGGCGAGCCAGTCGAGCTGCACCAGCTTGAGCAGCTCGTGGACCTTCGCCTTGATCTGCGCCTCGCTGGGGCGCTGGCCGCGCGGCTTCACGCGCAGGCCGAAGGCCACGTTCTCGAACACCGTCATGTGACGAAACAGCGCGTAGTGCTGGAACACGAAGCCGACCTGGCGCTCGCGCACATGCACGTCGGTCGTGTCTTCGCCCGAGAACAGGATGCTGCCGGCATCGGCGGTTTCCAGGCCCGCGATGATGCGCAAGAGCGTGGTCTTGCCGCAGCCCGACGGGCCCAGCAGCGCGATCAGCTCGCCCGACGACACATCGAGGCTCACGTCGCGCAGCGCGTGGAAGTCGCCGAAGCGTTTGCTGACGTTGCGGATTTCGATACTCATGGATTTCTCTTTCAGGACGCAGCCGCCGGAGTGGGCCGCTCGGGCGGCAGTTCGGCGATGGCCTTCATCTCGCGCTCGTGCCGCCATTCGATGAAGGACTTGATCACCAGCGTGACCAGCGCCAGGATGGCCAGCAGCGAGGCCACCGCGAAGGCGGCAACCGACTGGTATTCGTTGTAGAGCACTTCCACGTGCAGCGGCATGGTGTTGGTCTGCCCCCGGATGTGGCCCGAGACCACCGACACCGCGCCGAACTCGCCCATGGCCCGCGCGTTGCACAGGATCACGCCGTAGATCAGGCCCCACTTGATGTTGGGCAGCGTCACGCGCCAGAAGGTCTGCCAGCCGGTCGCGCCGAGCACGATGGCGGCCTGCTCCTCGTCGGTGCCCTGGGCCTGCATCAGCGGGATCAGTTCGCGCGCGATGAACGGGAAGGTCACGAACACCGTGGCCAGGATGATGCCGGGCACCGCGAAGATGATCTTGATGTCGTGGGCCGCGAGCCATGGGCCGAGCCAGCCCTGCGCGCCGAACACCAGCACGTAGATCAGGCCGGCCACCACCGGCGAGACCGCGAACGGCAGATCGACCAGCGTGGTCAGCAGCGCCTTGCCGCGGAACTCGAACTTGGCGATCGCCCAGGCGGCAGCGATGCCGAAGACGAGGTTCAGCGGCACCGCGACGGCCGCGGTCAGCAGCGTCAGGCGGATCGCGCTCCACGCGTCGGGCTCCTGCAAGGCTTCGAGATAGGCACTCACGCCCTTGCGCAGCGCCTCGGTCGCGACCGCGGCGAGCGGCAGCACCAGGAACAGCAGCATGAAGAGAAGCGCGATGGCGGTCAGCGTCCAGCGCACCCACGGGGCCTCGGTGGTGCCGGCCTGCGCACGGCGCACGGTCTTGCGGGCTGCGCTCATTGACGAACCTCCGTGCTTCGCACTGCGGTGCGAGCCCCCTTCGGAACGGCCGTGCGGGGGCTCATGCCGGTGCCCCCGCGCGACGCCGCTGCCAGACCTGCAGGCCGTTGATGACCAGCAGCATGACGAACGAGATCACCAGCATCACGAGCGCCACCGCCGTCGCGCCCGCGAAGTCGTACTGCTCGAGCTTGCCGATGATGATCAGCGGCGTGATCTCCGAGATCATCGGCATGTTGCCGGCGATGAAGATGACGGAGCCGTACTCGCCGATCGCGCGCGCGAACGCCATCGCGAAGCCGGTGAGCAGCGCCGGCATGATCGACGGCAGGATCACCTTCGTGAAGGTCTGCAGCCGCGTGGCGCCGAGGCTGGTGGCGGCCTCCTCGAGTTCCTTCTCGGTGTCTTCGAGCACCGGCTGCACCGTGCGCACCACGAAGGGCAGGCCGATGAAGACCAGCGCCACGACCACGCCCGCGGGCGTGAACGCGACCTTGATGCCCAGCGGCTCGAGGTACTGGCCGATCCAGCCGTTGCCCGCGAGCAGGGCCGTGAGCGAGATGCCGGCCACCGCCGTGGGCAGCGCGAACGGCAGGTCGACCAGCGCATCGACGATGCGCTTGCCCGGGAACTTGTAGCGCACGAGCACCCAGGCCACGAGCAGCCCGAACACCAGGTTCACCAGCGCCGCGATCAGCGAGGCGCCGAAGGTCAGCCGGTACGAGGCCATGACGCGCGGCGCCGTGACCGCCGTCCAGAACTGGTCCCAGGTCAGCGCGAAGGTCTTGAAGACCAGCGCCGACAGCGGGATGAGCACGATCAGGCAGAGGTACAGCAGCGCATAGCCGAGCGTCAGGTGAAAGCCCGGCAGCACGCGCCGCGCCCCGCCCGGGCCGCTGGCGCGCCCAAGCGGCGCTGCCGCCTGTGACGTCAGCGCCGGGGAAACACTGGCGCTCATCGTGCCCCCACGCTCCGCACTGTCGTGACGTCGCTGCCCCCCGAGGGGGCGTTCGCTCGCTCGAAGCGGTTCATTTACTTCGCGCCGGGCGTGTAGAGCTTGTCGAACTGGCCGCCGTCGTTGAAGTGCACCTTCTGCGCCTCGCCCAGGCTGCCGAACAGTTCCTGCACCGTGAAGAGCTGCACCGGCTTGAAGGTGGCGGCGTGCTTCTTGAGCACCGCTTCGGAGCGCGGGCGCAGCGCGTGCTTGGCCGCGATCTCCTGCGCTTCGTCGGAGTAGAGATAGTCGAGGTAGGCCTTCGCGAGTTCGCCCGAACCGCGCTTGTTGACCGTGCGCTCGACCACCGCCACCGGGTTCTCGGCCAGGATGCTGATCGAGGGATAGACGGCGTCGACCTTGCCCGCGCCGAACTCGCGATCGATCGAGACCACCTCCGATTCGAAGGTGATCAGCACGTCGCCGATGTTGCGCTGCAGGAAGGCGGTGGTCGCATCGCGGCCGCCGCGTGCGAGCACGGGCACGTTCTTGAACAGCTTGCCGACGAACTCGGCGGCCTGGGCGTCGGTGCCGCCCTTCTTCTTCACGTAGCCCCATGCCGCGAGGTAGGCGTAGCGGCCGTTGCCGCCGGTCTTGGGGTTGACGACCACGACCTGCACGCCGGGCTTGACCAGGTCGTCCCAGTCCTTGATGCCCTTCGGATTGCCGTTGCGCGTGAGGAACAGCATCGTCGAGGTGGTCGGCGCCGCGTTGTACGGGAACTTCTTGGCCCAGTCCTTGGCGACCACGCCCGCGTTGGCGAGGAACTCGATGTCGGTGGTGGTGTTCATCGTGACCACGTCGGCATCGAGCCCGTCGGCCACGGCACGCGCCTGCGCGCTGGAGCCGGCGTGCGACTGGTCGATCTTCACGTCCTTGCCGGTGGTCTTCTTGTAGTTCGCCACGAAGGCGGCGTTGTAGTCCTTGTAGAACTCGCGCGCCACGTCGTAAGACACGTTGAGCAGCGTGGTCGGCTGCGCGGATGCGGCGCCGGCGGCGGCGAGGGTCAGCGCGCCGAGGATCGTCTTGATTCTGGAAGTCATGTTGTTGCCAAAGGTTCGAAATTCCGGGAGCCGTTCACGAGGGGGAACGGCTCGTCTGTCAATGATTGCAGCAGTGCAAGGCCGAGCGGCCAGTCGCCGTGCCCCGATTCGATGTTGATGTGGCCGGCATTCTGCATGCGAACGAATTCGCTGCCCCAGGCGCGGGCATAGGCGCCGGCCAGCCGCACGGGACAGTAGGGGTCGTTGCTGCTCGCCACGACGATGCTGCGATAAGGCAGCGGCGCATACGGTACCGGCGCGAAGTCCGACAGCACCGCGCGGCGCTCCGGGTCGGCCGGCGCCACCAGCAGCGCGCCGCTGATCCGCGCGGCCGCTGCTTCGGACAGGTGCGTCGTCGCGATGCAGCCGAGGCTGTGCGCCACGATGACCACCGGCTGCGGGCTCGCCAGCACGAGCTTTTCGAGCGAAGCCACCCACGCCTCGCGGCGCGGGGTGTGCCAGTCATCCTGCATGACGCGCACGGCGCCCTGCATGCGCTCGGCCCACAGGCTCTGCCAGTGGCCGGGGCCGGAGTCGCGCCAGCCGGGAACGATGACGATGGTCGGCTTCGCCACGCAGGCTCACTTGTTCGGTTGCGGCGTCAGGCGCAGGTACGGACGCACCGCGGTGTAGCCCTTCGGGAAGCGCTGGGCGAGTTCGGCCGGGTCCTGCAGGCTCGGGAGAATCACCACGTCGTCGCCGTCCTTCCAGTTCACCGGCGTCGCCACCTTGTGGCTGTCGGTGAGCTGCAGCGAGTCGATGACGCGCAGGATCTCGTCGAAGTTGCGCCCCGTGCTGGCCGGGTAGGTGATCGTGGCGCGCACCACCTTCTTCGGATCGATGATGAACACGCTGCGCACGGTCGCGGTGGTCGAGGCGTTCGGGTGGATCAGGTCGTACAGGTCGGCCACCTTGCGATCGGCATCGGCCAGGATCGGGAAATCGACCGTCGTCTTCTGCGTGTCGTTGATGTCGCCGATCCACTCCTTGTGGCGGTCCGCCGGATCGATGCTGATCGCGATCGGCTTGACGCCGCGCCGGGCGAACTCGCCCGAGAGCGCCGCCGTCTTGCCCAGCTCGGTCGTGCACACCGGCGTGAAGTCGGCCGGATGGGAGAACAGCACGACCCAGGAATCGCCGGCCCACTTGTAGAACTCGATCGGGCCTTCGCTCGAATCCTGGGTGAAATCGGGGGCGGTATCGCCGAGTCGCAGTGTTGCCATGGTTCCTCTTGCTTGCTCTTGATGGAATGGGAACCTGGATTTTCGGAAGGCATGCTTCGAAGGCAAACGAATATATGTTTGTTTGGTTATGACGTTTTTCGCATAAGCCGACCTAGCCGGCGATGTCGTGAGGCTCGTCGCCATCGAGGTTTTCCACAAGGAAATCAATGAGTTGCCGTACGGCCGGCACCAGCGCACGCCGCGCGGGAAACATGGCATGGGTGATGGCCGGGGCCGGCCCCCAGCCTGGCAGCACCTCCATCAGCTCGCCCGCCTTGAGTTCGGGCCGGCACATGTAGTCAGGCAGCACCGAGGCGCCGGTGCCCTGCACCACCGCGAACTTGAGGGTGGCGAGATCGTCGGCCACATAGCGCGGCACATGGTGATGGATGAAGACCTTGGCCGCCGGCCCTTCGAGCCGCCAGCTCGCGCGGCCGTCGCCGGTGGACATCGCGACCGTGTCCAGCTTCTCGAGGTGGGCCGGCACCTGCACCGGCCCCTGGCGCCGAAGCAGGTCGGGGCTCGCGACCAGGATGCCGCGGCTCATGCCGAACGTCTTCGCGACGAGCGTGGCGCTGTCCTCGATCTGGGGCCGAACCCGCAAGGCGAGATCCACGCCCTCCTCCACCGGATCGACCGGCCGGTTCAGCACCCGCATCTCGATGCGCACCTCGGGAAAGCGCGCCATGAAGCGCGGCAGCAGCGGCCCGACGCTGCTCTGCGCCAGCGTCACCGGGCAGCTCAGCCGGACGGTGCCGCGCGGCTCGGTCTGCACCTGCGCCACCGCCTCCGAGGCGGCCTGGGCGGCATCGCGCATCGCCGCGCAGTGCTTCAGGTAGATCTCGCCGGCGGGCGTGAGCGACAGCCGCCGGGTGCTGCGCTGCATCAGCTGCACGCCGAGCTGGGCCTCGAGATCGGCCACGCGGCGCGACAGCCGCGATTTGGGAATGCCCAGCGCCCGGCTCGCCGCCGCAAAGCCGCCGCGCTCGGCCACTTCGGCGAAGAACACCATGTCGTTCAAGTCCTGCATCGATCGATTGTCCTATTTGTGGAACGATTTGAGCCGATTTTGCCGACTTATCAATCAATCGTCACAAAAATAGAATTCTTTCCATGCCGAAACGATTTCCGTGCCGGCCCTGTTCAAGAAAGACACGATCATGAAACTGCTGCACGTCGACTCCAGCGTCCTGGGCGCCAATTCCGTCTCGCGCCAACTCACGGCCGAGATCGTGGCCGACTGGCGCAAGAACCATCCCCACACCAGCGTCGAGTACCTCGACCTGGCGGTGGACACGCCCAACCACTTCAGCGCCGACGCGCTCGGCATCAAGGTCGGCGTGCAGGCGGAGCCGACCGAGGCCCAGCGCCGCGAGAACGAGGTGTCGGAGCGCCTGGTGGCGCAGTTCCTGGCCGCGGACGTGATCGTCGTCGGCGCACCGCTCTACAACTTCACGGTGCCGACGCAGCTGAAGGCCTGGATCGACCGCCTGGCGCAAGTGGGCCGCACCTTCAAGTACACCGACAAGGGGCCGGTGGGCCTGGCCGGCGGCAAGACGGTGATCGTGGCCTCGAGCCGCGGCGGCGTGTACTCGACCAGCGAAGGCGGCCAGGCCATGGAGCACCAGGAGAGCTTCCTGAAGGTGATCTTCGGCTTCTTCGGCATCACGGACGTGCGCTTCGTCCGCGCCGAGGGCGTCGCGATGGGCGACGCCGCGAAGGCGGCCGCCCTCGGTGCCGCGCGCGCCGACATCGCGGTGGCGACCGGCCGGGCCGCGAACCAGGACCGGGCCACGCTGGCGGCCTGACCCTCGCGTCGAGACAAAAAAAGGGCGGGTACGCATCGGCGTACCCGCCCTTTTTTTCTTCGCCGCCTACTTCGAGTGGTCGTTGATCCAGGCCACGAACTTGTCGACCCAGCTTTGCAGGAACTGCTTGCTGCCCTCGGCCACGTGACCCTTGTCGTCGAAGAGACCTTCCTTGTTCTGCAGGAAGACCTCGGGCTGGCCGAGGGTCGGCATGTCGAGGTAGGCCAGCACGGCCCGCAGCTGCTGCTGCGCGACGGCGGTGCCGATCTGCCCGATGGAGATCCCGATCACGCCGGCTGGCTTGCCGGCCCAGGCGCTCTGCCCATAGGGCCGGGACGCATTGTCGATCGCGTTCTTCAGCACGCCCGGGATCGCGCGGTTGTATTCCGGCGTCACGAACAGCACGCCGTCGGCGGCCGAGATCTCGCCCTTGAGCCGGCGCACCGCCGGTGCCTGGTTGCCGTCCTGGTCCTGGTCGTAGAGCGGCAGGTCGTCGATGCGGACATGCTCGAAAGTGAAGTCCGGCGGGGCGAGATGAGCGATCGCCAGCGCCAGCTTGCGATTCAGCGAATCCTTGCGCAGGCTGCCGATCACGACAGCGATTTTCTTCTGGGCCATGGAATCTCCTTGTGACGGGTTGAGGAACATCGCGAGGCGCCCATTGTGCGCAGTGCCTGGCGCATCGGGCGGAAAAAATGCGGCGCTTCAGCGCACCCCCGCGCGCAGCGGCGCGTTCTGCAGACTCGCCTGCGACACGCTGGCGCCCGGCGGCACGTCTTCGGTGATCCACACGTTGCCGCCGATGGTCGCGCCCTTGCCGAGCGTGACGCGCCCGAGGATGGTCGCGCCCGCATAGATGACCACGTCGTCCTCCACGATCGGATGGCGCGGCTGCCCCTTCTGCAGGTTGCCGTCGGCGTCGGTCGGAAAGCGCTTGGCGCCCAGCGTGACGGCCTGGTAGATGCGCACGCGTTTGCCGATCACGGCCGTCTCGCCGATCACCACGCCGGTGCCGTGGTCGATGAAGAAGCCCGCGTCGATCCGCGCGCCGGGGTGGATGTCGATGCCGGTCACGCTGTGAGCGAGCTCGGCGACGATGCGCGCGAGCAGTGGCAGCTTCAGGCCATAGAGACGATGCGCGAGCCGGTGATGGATCATCGCGAGGATGCCCGGATAGCACAGCAGCACCTCGTCGACGCTGCGCGCGGCGGGGTCGCCCTGGTAGGCCGCGAGCACATCGCCGTCGAGCATGCGTCGGATGCCGGGCAGCGCGGCCGCGAAGTCGCGCACCGCCGCGGTGGCCTCGGCGTCGATCGCGTCGGCCGGCCGCGGGTCGTGCCGCGAGGTGTAGAGCAGCTCCAGCCGGGCCTGTGTCCACAGCGACTGCAGGGCCGCGTCGAGCGTGTAGCCGACGTAGAAGTCCTCGCTTTCGCGCCGCAGGTCGGGCGGGCCGAGACGCATGGGAAAGAGCGCGCCCTTGAGGGACTCGACAATGTCGGCCAGCGCCTCGCGCGAGGGAAACTCCCGGCTGCCGGGCTCGCGCGATCGCTTCTGGGCATCGCGCCATTCGTCGCGCGCCGCATGCAGCGCGGCGACGATGTCGCTCACATCGAACAAAGACATGCATTCCTCCGGTCGTGGGTTCCACGATGCGCCATCGCGCAAAACCCCACCTCGGACGGGTTTCTACACGAAACCCGCCCGCCGGCCACGCGCTCACCAGCTCGCCAGGACCGAGCCCTTGAATTCGTTCTGCACGAAGCTGCGCACCTCGTCGGAGTGGTAGGCCTTCACGAGCTTGGCGACCCAGGGCTTGTCCTTGTCCTGATCGCGCACGGCCAGCAGGTTGACGTACGGGCTCTTCGCGCCCTCGCGCGCGATCGCGTCCTTGCCCGGATTGAGGCCGGCCGAGAGCGCGTAGTTGGTGTTGATGCCCGCGGCATCGAGATCGTCGAGCGTGCGCGGCAGCTGGGCCGCATCGACTTCCACGAACCGGATCTTCTTCGGGTTGTCGATCACGTCGAGCGGCGTCGCCTTGAGGCCGGCGTCGGGCTTGAGCTTGATGAGCCCCTGGTCCTGCAGCACCAGCAGCACGCGGCCGCCGTTGGTCGGGTCGTTCGGGATGCCGAAGCGCGCGCCGTCCTTGAGCTCCTTGAGGCTCCTGACCTTCTTCGAATAGATGCCGATCGGGAAGTTGACCGTGTAGCCCACGTCCACGATCTTGTAGTGGCGGTCCTTGACCTGCTGGTCGAGGTAGGGCTTGTGCTGGTAGCTGTTGGCGTCGAGGTCGCCCGCGGCCAGCGCGGCATTCGGCTGCACGTAGTCGCTGAACTCGACGATCTGGATCTTGAGGCCGTCCTTCTCGGCGACCTTGCGCACCTGCTCGAGGATCTGCGCGTGCGGGCCGCCGGTCACGCCGACCTTGATCGGCTTGTCCTGCGCGAAGACCGGCACGGCGCCGAAGCCGGCGCCAAGGGCGATGACGACGGCCGCTTGAAGGAGGCCGCGTTTGCTGTGGTTCATGTCGTGTTCCTTGGTTCCTGTGGGAGAGAGATGGAGAGAGATCACTTGTGGCTGAGCCGGCGCACCAGCCAGTCGCCGCCGCTCTGCACGGCCTGCACGAAGAGGATCAGCACCAGCACCACGGCCAGCATCACCTCGGGCAGGAAGCGCTGGTAGCCGTAGCGGATGCCGAGGTCGCCCAGCCCGCCGCCGCCGATGGCACCGGCCATGGCCGAATAGCCCGTGAGGCTCACGAAGGTGATCGTCACGCCGGCCACGATGCCGGGGAGCGCTTCGGGCAGGAGCACCTTCCAGATGATCTGCCGCGTGCTCGCGCCCATGGCCTGCGCCGCTTCGACCAGGCCGCGGTCGACCTCGCGCAGCGAGGTCTCGACCAGCCGCGCGACGAAGGGCGCGGCGGCCAGGCACAGCGGCACCACGGCCGCCGCGGTGCCGATCGACGAGCCGGTCAGAAGCCGCGTCAGCGGAATGATCGCCACCAGCAGGATGATGAAAGGCGTGGAGCGCACCGCATTGACGACGGCGCCGATGATGCGGTTGGCCGGCCGGTTCTCGAGCACCCCGCCATCGCCGGTGAGATGCAGGTACACGCCCAGCGGCACGCCGATGGCCGCGCCGATCAGGCCCGAGACGCCGACCATCACGATGGTCTCCCAGAGCGACGTGGCGAAGAGACCGAGCATCGGCCCGGTGAACGCGTCAAACATGGGCCACCTCCTGCACCAGCACGCCGGCGCCGCGCAGGTGCGTCACCGCCGCCGCGAGCTGCTCGCGCGCGCCGCGCGCCAGCACCGCGAGCGAGCCGAAGGGACGCCCCTGGATCTCGTCGACCTGCCCGTGCACGATCGACAGGTCGATGCCGAAGCGGCGGATGACGTCCGACAGCAAGGGCTGGTCGGCCGAGTCCTCGCCCGCGAAGGCCAGCCGCAGCAGCTGCGACGGCGGCGCGTCGCGGCCCTGCATCAGCGCGCGGATGCGCGAGAGCACGCTGTCGGGCAGCGCCTGCGGCGCAATGTCCTCGAGCAGGCTGCGCGTGGTCTCGTGCTGCGGGCGGGTGAACACATCGAGCACCGCGCCCCGCTCGACGATGCGGCCCTTGTCGATCACCGCGACCTGCTGCGCGAGCTGCTTGATCACCTGCATCTCGTGCGTGATGAGCACCACCGTGAGGCCGAACTCGCGGTTGATCTGCTGCAGGAGCGCGAGGATGGAGCGCGTGGTTTCGGGGTCGAGCGCCGAGGTCGCCTCGTCCGACAGCAGCACCTTCGGCCGGTTGGCCAGCGCGCGCGCGATGCCCACGCGCTGCTTCTGGCCGCCGCTGATCTGCGCCGGGTAGCGCCCGCGCAGGCTCGCGAGGCCGACCAGGTCCAGCAGCGGCTCCACGCGCGCCCGGATCTCGGCCGGCCGCAGGCCCGCGAGCTCCAGCGGCAGCGCCACGTTGTCGTACACGGTGCGCGACGACAGCAGGTTGAAGTGCTGGAAGACCATGCCGATGCCCTGCCGCGCGGCGCGCAGTTCGGCCTCGGGCAAGGCGGTGAGTTCGCGGCCGTCCACGCGCACGCTGCCGCGCACCGGCCGGTTCAATAGATTGATGGTGCGCACCAGCGAGCTCTTGCCCGCGCCGCTGCGCCCGATCACGCCGAAGACCTCGCCCGGCGCCACGTCCAGGTCGATGCCCTTCAGGGCCTCGACCGGCCCCTGCGGGCCGTCGTAGATCTGATGGATGTCTGCGAGTTCGATCATCAGAGCTTGGCGATCGACACTTCGGTCGACTTCACCAGCGCGACCACGTCGGAACCGGGCTTGAGCTGGAGTTCGTCGACCGAGCGCGTGGTGATGACCGAGGTCACGATGCCCCAGGCGGTCTCGACATCGACTTCGGAGACGACGTCGCCGCGGATGATCTCGCGGACCTTGCCCTTGAACTGGTTGCGGACGTTGATGGCTTGGATGGACATGATGAAACTCCTTGGGTTGGGAAGGTTGGGTTGGAAAGGCTCAGACCGCCCAACGCAGCGCGTGGGCAGGACCGTCGGCCCAGCGCATGTCGTTGGCGGGCTCGGCGTCATCGGGCTTTTGCAGCACGCGGTCGAGGATGCGCTTCTCGATGGCGGCGAAGGCCGGATCGCCCTGCGAGCGCGGACGTGCGAGCGCGATGGTCTCGTCCAGCGCGATGCGGCCATCCTCGATCAGGATCACGCGGTCGGCCAGCGCCACCGCCTCCTGCACGTCGTGCGTGACCAGCAGCGCGGTGAAGCGGTGGCGCTGCCACAGGCGCTCGATCAGCCGGTGCATCTCGATGCGCGTCAGGGCATCGAGCGCGCCCAGCGGCTCGTCGAGCAGCAAGAGGCGCGGGTGATGCACCAGCGCGCGCGCCAGGGCCACGCGCTGGCGCTGGCCGCCCGACAGGCGCGCCGGCCATTCGTCCTGGCGCTCGGCCAGGCCGACCTGCGCGAGCACCTCGGCGCCGCGCGCGCGGCTGGCGGCCGGAAGGCCCAGCGTCACGTTGTCGAGCACGCGCCGCCAGGGCAGCAGGCGCGCTTCCTGGAACATGATCCGCGTGTCGTCGTGAAGTCCGTCGACGGGCTGGCCGTCGGTGAAGAGCGCGCCTTCGCTCGCGTCCTCCAGCCCGGCGATCAGCCGCAGCAAGGTGCTCTTGCCGCACCCGCTGCGGCCCACGATGGCGATGAACTGGCCCGGCTCCACGGTGAGCTGCGCGTTGCGCAGCACCTCGCGCGCGCCATAGCGCTTGGACAGGCCGCGGATGTCCAGCCGCACGCCGCCCGCTTCGATGGCGCTGGCCTGGGGAATGGCACTCATGGTCTTCTCCTCCTGTTGCTTATTTCGACGCGCCGTAGGCGGGGTGCCAACGCAGCCACCAGCGTTCGAGTCCGCGCGCGAACAGGTCGGCCAGCTTGCCGAGCAATGCATAGAGCAGGATGCCCACGAGCACGACGTCGGTCTGCAGGAACTCGCGCGCGTTCATCGTGAGGTAGCCGATGCCCGCCTGCGCCGAGATGGTCTCGGCCACGATCAGGATCACCCACATGAGCCCGAGCGAGAAACGCAGGCCGACGAGGATCGACGAGGTCGCGCCCGGCAGGATCACTTCCTTGTAGAGCTGCCAGCGCGAGAGCCCGTAGGTGCGGCCCATCTCGATGAGCTGCGGATCGACGTTGCGGATGCCGTGGAAGGTGTTCAGGTAGATCGGGAAGAACACCGACACCGAGATCAGGAAGAGCTTGGCCGACTCGTCGATGCCGAACCACAGGATCACCAGCGGGATCAGCGCGAGCGCCGGGATGTTGCGCACCATCTGGATGCTCGAATCGAGCAGCGTCTCGAAGAAGCGGACCGAGCCGGTGAGCAGGCCCAGCACCAGGCCGAGGCCGCCGCCGATCGCGAGCCCGCCGAGCGCGCGGCCGGCGCTCACCTTCACATGCGTCCACAGCTCGCCGGAGACCGAGAGGTTCCATGCGGCCTTGACCACGTCGAGCGGTGCGGGCAGCACGCGTGTCGAGAGCCATCCGAAGGACGAGGCAACCTGCCACGCCACGACCAGCCCCACCGGCACCAGCCACGGCACGAGCCGCTTCGCCACCGAGAGGCCGAAGGCCCTGGCGCCCTTCAACGAGGGCACCGGCGCGGGCAGCGGCCGGGCTTGCACTTGTTCTGTCATGGGAGTCCTTGGCTTCAGCTCTGCGAGAGCAGGCGCGAGGGCGCGTCCAGGTTGGCGACGACCTCGCCGAAGGGCCCGGTGAGCGCCTGCGACGGCGCGTCCGGCCGCTGCTTGCGCGGCAGCAGCGGGAACAGGAGTTCGGCGAAGCGGTACGACTCCTCCAGGTGCGGGTAGCCCGAGAGGATGAAGCTCTCGATGCCGAGCGCGGCGTATTCCTCGATGCGCGCGGCCACGGTCTTCGCGTCGCCCACCAGCGCGGTGCCCGCCCCGCCGCGCACCAGGCCGACGCCGGCCCACAGGTTCGGGCTGATCTCCAGGTCGGCGCGGGTGCGCTTCGCGCCGCCCGCATGCAGCGCGGCCATGCGGCGCTGGCCTTCCGAATCCATGCGCGCGAACGCGGCCTGCGCGCGGATCACGGTGTCGTCGCTCACACGGCTGATCAGCGACTCGGCGGCGCGCCAGGCCTCGTCCTCGGTCTCGCGCACGATCACGTGCAGGCGGATGCCGAACTTGACGGTGCGCCCCTTGCGCGCTGCGCGTTCGCGCACATCGGCGATCTTCTTCGCGACTTCGGCGGGCGTCTCGCCCCAGGTCAGGTAGGCATCGACCTGCTCGGCCGCGAGCTCGTGCGCGGCTTCGGAGGAGCCGCCGAACCACACCGGCGGATACGGCTTCTGCGTGGGCGGGAAGAGCAGCTTCGCGCCCTTCACGCTCAGGTGCTTGCCGTCGTAGTCGAAGCTCTGGCCGTCATGGCTGCGCGCGATGATCTCGCGCCAGATGCGGATGAACTCGGCCGACTGCTCGTAGCGTGCGGCATGGTCCTGGAACACGCCGTCGCCTTCGAGCTCGGCCTGGTCGCCGCCGGTGACGAGGTTCACCAGCACGCGCCCGCCCGAGAGCCGGTCGAAGGTCGCGGCCATGCGCGCAGCCAGGCTCGGCTGGTGCAGGCCCGGACGCACCGCGACCAGGAACTTGAGGCGCTTCGTCGCGCCGATCAGGCTCGACGCGATCACCCACGGGTCTTCGCACGAGCGGCCGGTGGGAATCAGCACGCCCTCGTAGCCGAGGCGGTCCGCCGCGCCGGCGACCTGCTGCAGATAGGCCAGGTCGACCGCTCGCGCGCCTTCGGTGGTGCCGAGGTAGCGGCTGTCGCCGTGCGTGGGAAGGAACCAGAAGATGTTCATGGGATGGGCCTTTCAGGGTTTGGCGGCAGCCAGCCGCGCATCGGGGTGCCAGACGGCGCGGGCGACTTCGACCGGCCTCGGGATCAGCCCGAGCCGGTGGAAGGCATCGGCCACGCGCTGCTGGTCGCTCACGGTCTGCGGCTGGATCGGCCCGACCGGCGACGGCGGCCGGCGTTGAAGAAACAGGCTCACGATGCCGGCATCGAGCCCGCTGAAATCGGCGATCAACTTGATCGCGGCGCCGCGCTCCTGCTGCACCAGGCGGTCGGCGCGCGTGAGCTCCTCGAACAGCGCGGCGATCACCGCCGGATGCTTCTCGGCCAGCGGTCGCGAGGCGAGATAGAACGAGTTGTTGCCCGACAGGCCGCGCCCGGTCGTGAGGGCACGCGGCTGGATCGCGAGCTCGGTCGCCGCATAGAACGGGTCCCAGATCGCCCACGCATCGACGCTGCCGCGCTCGAAGGCGGCCCGCGCATCGGCGGGCGCGAGGTAGACCGGCTGGATGTCAGTCCATTGCAGCCCGGCCTTCTCGACCGCGCGCACCAGCAGGTAATGCGCACTCGATCCCTTCTGCAGCGCCACCTTGCGGCCCTTGAGGTCGGCGAGCGACCTGAGCGGAGAATCCTTCAGCACCAGCACCGCGGAGCTGTCGGGCTTGGGTGGCTCGGCACCCACGTAGACGAGGTCCTTGCCCGCGGCCTGCGCGAAGACCGGCGGCGAATCGCCGGTCAGCCCGAACTCCAGGCTGCCGACCGACAGCGCCTCCAGCAGCTGCGGCCCGGCCGGAAACTCGATCCAGGCAATCTTCGTGGCCGGGAAGCGCTTCTCCAGCCAACCCGACTGCTTCACGACGACGAGGTTCGCGGCCGACTTCTGGTAGCCGATGCGAAGCTGCTGCAGCGGCTCGGCGCCCGGCGATGCGGCGGCCGGCTGGGCCAGCGCCACCGGCCCGCCCAGCCCCCAGCTCGAAGCGGTGACCACGAGCAATTGCAGCAGGCGCCGGCGGGTGCCCGGTGCGCCCTCGGCAGAGAACGACGGCGGCCTCATGACGTCGCCGCGATGAAGCCGGTGATGAGCGCGACCGAGACGACCACCAGCGCGCTGATGGCCAGGTCCGCGACGACACCCCAGGCGGAGCGCGGCGGTGTCAGGTGTTGGGGCATGAGAGGTGACATCTGCATTTCCTTCGGACGTGGCTCGCCCTGGGCCGCGGCGCGGCCGGATCGTGAGGACGAGAAGTGGGAGGCGATGGCGCCGCGCGCGGCGCCGCGAAGACAGGAAGCGCCGTCAGACGCTACATCGCACCTGCTCGAACGCCACGGGCTCGAAGCCCCATTTCGATGGCAGCTTGAGACCTTCGCTCGCGAGCGTTTCGACCGCGTCGTCGAGCCGCTGCGCCAGGTCCGCCTGCAGCTGGTAGGCGCCTTCGGGCTGCAGCGTCACCTGCCCGTCGGTCGCGTAGACGCCCGGCAGGATGTGGCGCGCGGCCAGCGACTGCAGCACGGGCCGCAGCGCGTAGTCGAGCGCCAGCATGTGGTGCGGGCTGCCGCCCGTGGCCAGCGGCAGCACCGTCTTGCCCTTGAGGCCGGACTGCGGCAGCAGGTCGAGGAACACCTTCAGCACGCCGCTGTAAGCGGCCTTGTAGACCGGCGTCGCGATCACGACGACGTCGGCCCGCCGCACCTGCTCGGCCGCCTGCTGCACCGAGGGATGCGAAGCCTCCCCCAGCAGCAGCGCGTGCGGCGCGAGTTCGCGGATCGCCAGGCGGTCCACGGGCACCTGGCGCTGGGCCAGTCGCGCCGCCACGGCATCCAGGAGCACGGCGGAGCGCGATGGTGCGGAGGGGCTGCCGGCGATCAGGAGAACAGTCACGTCAGGGTTCCTTCTTCGGTCCGCCGCGCGGTCACTTGTTGGTGTAGATCTGGTCGAACGAACCGCCATCGGCGAAGTGCGCCTTGTCGGCCTGGGTCCAGCCCCCGAAGGCTTCGTCGATCGTGAACAGCGTGAGCTTGGGGAACTGGTTCGCGTACTTCGCCTTGGCCTTTTCCGATGTGGGGCGATAGAAGTTGCGCCCGGCGATGTCCTGGCCCTCGTCCGAGTACAGGTACTTCAGGTACTCCTCGGCCACCGCGCGCGTGCCCTTCTTGTCGACCACCTTGTCCACCACGGTCACGGTCGGCTCCGCCAGGATGCTGATGGACGGCACCACGATCTCGAACTTGTCGGGACCGAACTCCTTCAGCGCCAGGAAAGCCTCGTTCTCCCAGGCCAGCAGCACGTCGCCCACGCCGCGCTGCACGAAGGTGATGGTCGAGCCCCGCGCGCCGGTGTCGAGCACCGGCACGTTCTTGAACAGCTTGCCGATGTAGGCCTTGGCCTTGTCGTCGCCGCCGTACTTGCGCTTGGCGAATTCCCAGGCCGCGAGGTAGTTCCAGCGCGCGCCGCCCGAGGTCTTGGGGTTGGGCGTGATCACCTGCACGCCCGGCTTCACGAGGTCGTCCCAGTCCTTCAGGCCCTTGGGGTTGCCCTTCTTCACGAGGAAGACGATGGTCGAGGTGTAGGGCGCCGAGTTGTGCGGCAGGCGCTTCTGCCAGTCGGGCTTGACCAGCCCGCCGTGCGTCACAAGCGCATCGGTGTCGCCGGCCAGGGCGAGCGTGGCGACGTCGGCGTCGAGGCCGTCGATGATCGAACGCGCCTGCTTGCCCGAGCCGCCATGCGACTGCTTGATCGTCACGTCCTGGCCGGTCTTCGCCTTCCAGTATTTGGCGAAGGCCTGGTTGTAGTCCACGTAGAGCTCGCGCGTCGGGTCGTACGAGACGTTGAGCAGCGTGACGCCGCCGCCCTGCGCGAACGACGGCAATGCCGTCAGGGCGATGCCCGCCACGGCGGCGGCACCGAGGGAAAGCTTGATAAAGTCGCGGCGAAGGCTCATGGTCTTGTGCTCGTAATTGGCATAAAGAAGATGCCGCGAATTCTGAATACGGCATAAGAAAACTGGAACGACCGAGTTGTCAGTTCTAAATAGCGAAATCAACTAAGAACGGTGAGCCCGTTCTGCAAACACCCCAAAGGCATCGAAATGGCACGCATGGTCCAGTGCATCAAGCTCGGCAAGGAAGCCGAAGGTCTCGACTTCCCGCCCTATCCCGGCGAACTCGGCAAGCGCATCTGGGAGAACGTGAGCAAGGAGGCCTGGGCCGCCTGGCTCAAGCACCAGACCATGCTGGTCAACGAGAACCGGCTGAACCTCGCGGACGCCCGCGCCCGCCAATACCTGGCGCGGCAGATGGAGAAGCACTTCTTCGGCGAGGGCGCCGACATGGCACAGGGATACGTTCCCCCGAGCGCCTGATCCGCGCATGACCGAACCGGTCGACTGGCGCGCGGACGGTGTCCCGCGCAGCCCGCGGTTCGATGACATCTACCACTCCGAAAGCGGCGCCGAGGCGCAGGCCCGGCATGTGTTCCTGGGCGGCTGCGGCCTGCCCGGCGCATGGGCCGGCCGGCCACAATGGCGGATTCTCGAAACCGGCTTCGGCTTCGGGCTCAACTTCCTGACAACCTGGCAAGCCTGGCGCGCGGACCCCGAGCGCCCCCGGCTGCTGCATTTCGTCTCGATCGAAGCCTGGCCCGTCTCGCGCGAGGATTTGCTGCGCGCCGCCGCCCGGTCGCCCGGTCTGCTGCCGCTGGCCGAAGCGCTCGCCGCGCAATGGCACGGGCTGCTGCCCGGGTTCCATCGGCTGTGGCTCGACGGCGGCCAGGTGCTGCTGACCTTGTGCATCGGCGATGTGCAGCCGATGCTGCGGGCCCAGCGCTTCGAGGCGGACAGCATCTACCTCGACGGCTTCAGCCCGCAGCGCAACCCGCAGATGTGGTCGCACGAGACGCTCAAGGCGGTGTCGCGCTTCGCACGCCGTGGCACGCGCATCGCCACCTGGACCATCGCCCGCGCGATCCGCGATGACTTGGCACAGTTCGGCTTCCAGGTCGCCAAGGCGCCGGGACTGCCGCCCAAGCGCGATTGCCTGCAGGGGGTCTACGCGCCCGCGTGGGAACCACGGCACCGCACGCCGGCGCCGGAAGCAGCCACGCCCGGCCACTGCGCGGTGATTGGCGCCGGCCTCGCCGGCGCGGCCGTGGCATCCAGCCTCGCGCGGCGCGGCTGGACGGTGACCGTGCTCGACGCCGCCGACCGCCCGGCCAGCGGCGCTTCGGGCTTGCCCGTGGGCGTGCTCGCACCGCATGCATCGCCGGACGACGCGCTGCTCTCGCGCCTCACGCGCGCGGGCATCCGGGCGACCTGGGCCCAGCTCGAACAGTGGCTGGAGGAAGGCCGCGACTGGGGCGCCACCGGCGTCGTCGAACGCCGTCCGCCCGGCGACGCCCGGCTGCCCGCCGGCTGGACTGCCGAGGGGCCGAACGAATCCTGGTGGGCCACGGCAGACGTGCTGCGCGCACTCGGCCTGCCGCCCGATGCCAGCGCGATCCGCCATGCGCGCGCCGGTTGGGTGCGCCCTGCCCGGCTGGTGCGGGCGTGGCTGGCGCAACCCGGCATCCGCGTGCAGACGGGCCGCGGCGTCGCCCGCATCGAAGGTCCGGCCCAAGACGGATCGGCCTGGATCCTCTGCGGCGCAGACGGCGAGATCCTCGCGCAGGCTGACCGCGTGGTCGTCGCCGCGGGTTTCGCCAGCCACGCATTCGCGCCGGAACTGCCGCTGCAAGCGGTACGCGGACAGGTCGCCTGGGGCGTCGCGCCGCCCGACACGGTCTTGCCGGCGGTGCCGGTCAACGGCGACGGTCACCTGATCGCCCGCGTGCCCGACGCGGCCGGCGAACTGTGGCTCACCGGCGCGACCTTCGACCGCGACAGCAGCGACCCGTCGTGGCGCCCCGCCGAGGACGCGATCAACTTCGACAAGCTCGAGCGTCTTCTTCCCGACGCCGCCGCACGGCTGCGCCCCTTCTTCGCCGACGGCCGGGTGCGCGCCTGGGCTGGGGTGCGCTGCGCCTCCGGCGACCGCCGCCCGCTGGTCGGCCCGATGCGTCCCGGCGCGCAAGACAACGGCCTCTGGGTCTGCACCGCGCTCGGTTCGCGCGGCATGAGCTTCGCCGCGCTGTGCGCCGAACTGCTCGCGGCGCGCTGGCATGGCGAGCCCCTGCCGCTGCCGGCCCGCCTCGCCGCCGCGCTCGACACGCAGCGCGCGTGGCCGGCCAGCCGGAACGCGTGACGAGCGGGCAGCTCGCCCAGCGTTTTCAGGGGAAGGCGCGCGGACGCTCGCTCACGTTCACGCCGGGCTGCGGCGCCTCCTGGTCGGCGACGTCGACCCAGCCGCCGCCGAGCGAGCGGTAGAGCGCCGCCGATTGCAGCAGGACGCTGCCCTGCTGCTGGGCCAGCTGGAGCCTCGCGCTGAAGAGGTTGCGGTCGGCATCGAGCACTTCGAGATAACTGGTGTAGCCGCCCTCGAAACGCTTGCGCGCGAGCCGCGCATAGTTGCCCAGCGCATCGACCTGCTGCTGGTTTGCGTCGAGCGCGGTGCGCGAGGTCGTGATGCCGTTGAGCGAGTTCTCCGTTTCGCTGAAGGCCGCCTGGACCACCTTGCGGTACTGCGCGAGCGACTGGCGCTGCGCCGCCTCGGCGCTCGTGACCTGCCCCGCGATCGCACCTGCCGAAAAGAGCGGCATGGCGATGTTCGCGCCGTAGGTCCACATGCGCGAGGGCCCCTCCCACAGGTCGGAGAGCGAGCGGCTCGCCTGGCCGAAGGCGCCGGTCAACGAGATGGTCGGAAAGTACGCCGCCTTCGCGGCGCCGATGCGCGCATTGGCCGCGATCAGCGACTGCTCGGCCTGCACGATGTCGGGTCGGCGCGCCAGCAGGTCCGAGGGCAGGCCCGGCGGCACCGGCGGCAGCATGAGCTGGTCGATCGGCTTGCCGCGCGCGATCGGCCCGGGGTTGCGCCCGACCAGGTTCGCGAGCGCGTTTTCCAGCTGCACGATCGATTGTTCGAGCAGCGGGATCGAACGCAGCGCCGTCGCGTATTCGGAGCGCGCCTGGCTGACCTCCACGTCGGACACGACACCGCCCTTGAAGCGCCGCTCGAAGAGGTTGAGCGCGTCCAGGCGCAGGCCCAGGGTCTCGCGCGAGACTTCCAGCTCGCGGTCCTGTTCGCGCAGGTTGATGTAGCCCGAGGTGATCGCCGTCACCACCGACAGCACCGTGCCGCGCCGGAAGGCTTCGCTCGCCTGGAGCTCGGCGGTCGCGGCCTCGGTGAGGCGGCGCGTGCGGCCGAAGAGATCGATTTCCCACGAGAGCAGCAGGTTGGCCTGCACCGAGTTGTAGGGATTGATCGTGGGCGCCAGGGCGATGGTCTGCTCGCTCGCGCGGGTGCGGCTGCCGGCCACCTGCGCGCCCACCTGCGGAAAGAGCTGCGAGCGCGTGGTGCCCAGCACGCCGTAGAACTGCTCCACGCGCGCGGCCGCGGCGATCAGGTCCTGGTTGTTGCGCAAGCCCTCGCTGATCAGCGCGTCGAGCGCCGGATCGTCGAACTGCCGCCACCACGCAGCCTCCGCCGCGCCGGCGTCCACGGACCCCTGCGGGGTGGCGCCGCGGAACTGCGGCGGCACGTCGAGATCCGGCCGCTTGTAGTCCGGCCCGAGCATGCACCCGGCGAGCGGCAGCCCGAGCGCCAACACGATCGCCGCACGGCGCAGCATCGCGTCAATGCGGCGCATCGGCGGCCCCCTGCCCGGTCGCATCCGCATGCGCCGTCTTCTTCTTGTCGCTGCTCATGCGGTCGCTGAACGCCTCCAGGCCCCAGAAGAACATCGGGATGAAGAAGATCGCGATCACCGTCGCGCCCAGCATGCCGCCGATCACGCCCGTGCCCAGCGACTGCCGGCTCGCGGCCGAGGCGCCGCTGGCGATCGCGAGCGGAATGCACCCCAGGATGAAGGCCAGCGAGGTCATGATGATCGGGCGCAGCCGCAGCTTGGCCGCGCCGACCGCGGCGTCGTAGGGCGAGAGGCCCTCCTTGTGGCGCAGCTCGACCGCGAACTCGAAGATCAGGATCGCGTTCTTCGCCGCCAGCGCGATCAGCACCGTGAGGCCGATCTGGAAATACACGTCGTTCTGGATGCCGCGCAGCCAGATCGCCATGATGGCGCCGAACAGTGCGAAAGGCACCGCCAGCAGCACGCCGAAAGGCAGCGACCATTTCTCGTACTGCGCGGCGAGGATGAGGAACACCATCACCAGCGCGAACGCGAAGACCATGCCGGCCGTGGAGCCGGCCTTGCGCTCTTCATAGGCCTCGCCGGACCACGCGAAGGAGAAGCCCGCCGGCAGCACCTCGCGCGCCACCTCTTCCATCGCGGCCAGCGCCTGTCCCGAGCTGTAGCCGATGCCCGCGTCGCCCGAGACCTTGGCCGCGGTGAAGTTGTTGAAGCGCGTGACGATGTCCGCGCCCGTCACGTAGCGCGTGCTGGCGACCGCCTTGAGCGGCACCATCTTGCCCTCCTTGTTGCGCACGTACATGTTCTGCAGGTCTTCGGGCTTGGTGCGGAAGTCGGGCTCGGCCTGCAGGATCACCTGGAACAGGCGGCTGTTCTTCGGGAACTGGCTCACGTAGAGCGAGCCGAAGAGCGTCTGCAGCGTGGAATACACGTCCTCCGTCGGCACGCCCAGGCTCTCGGCCTTGTCGCGGTCGACGTCCACCATCAGCTGGCGCGAGCGCGTGTTGATGGTCGAGTTGAGGCCCCTGAGTTCGGGCCGCTGTCGCGCCTTGGCGATGAACTCGCGCGTGACCTCCTCCACCCGCTGCAGCGGCGCGTCGCCCTCGCTCTGGATCCAGAACTCGAAGCCGCCGGTGGTCCCCAGGCCCGGGATCGACGGCGGGTTGACCGGCACCAGCAGCGCCTCCTTGATGTTCGCGAACTCGGCGCTGGCCGCGCGAATGAGCGCGTCGGCCCGATCGTCGGCGGACTGCCGATCGGCGAAGCTCTTGAGCGACACGAACAGCACGCCCGCGTTCGACTTGTTCTGCGAGTCGATCAGGCTGAAGCCCGGGACGGTCGCCACCGCCTTCACCGCCGGCTGCTTGCTGAACCACTGCTGCGCGCGGTCGGTCACGGCCTCCGTGCGGTCCAGGCTCGCGGCGTCGGGCATCATGACCGCGGTGAAGATGTAGCCCTGGTCCTCGACCGGCAGGAAGGTGGTGGGCACCTTCCTGAACAGGCCCATCATGATCGCGATCATGCCGGCGATGAGCAGCAGCGACACCAGCACGCGCTTGATCGCGAGCTTCGTGGTCGACGCGTAGCCCTCGGTCAGGCGCTCGAAGTTGCGGTTGAACCAGCCGAAGAAGCCCTTCTTCTCGTGCTCGCCCTCTTTCGGCGGCTTGAGCAGCAGCGCGGCCAGCGCGGGCGACAGCGTCAGCGCCACCAGGCCCGACAGCACCACCGACACCGCGATCGTGATCGCGAACTGCTTGTACAGCTGCCCCGTGATGCCCGAGAGGAAGGCCACCGGGATGAACACCGCGCACAGCACGAGCACGATGGCGACCACCGGCCCGCTCACCTCGTCCATGGCGCGCTTGGCCGCGTCCTTCGGCGCGAGGCCGAATTCCGACATGTTGCGCTCGACGTTCTCGACCACCACGATCGCGTCGTCCACCACGATGCCGATGGCGAGCACCATGCCGAAGAGCGTCAGCATGTTGATCGAGAAGCCCATCGCGGTCATGCCGATGAAGGCGCCGAGGATCGACACCGGCACCGCCAGGATCGGCACCAGCGTCGCGCGGAAGCTCTGCAGGAAGACGAACACCACGATCACCACCAGCACCACCGCCTCGAAGAAGGTGTGGACCACCTCGCTGATCGATTCCTGCACGAACTCGGTGGTGTCCAGCGCGATGTCGTAGTCCAGCCCGCTCGGGAAGGACTTCTTCATCTCCTGCATCAGGGCGCGCGTGTCCTTGGCTACCTGCAGCGCGTTGGCGCCGGGCTGCTGGTAGATCGCGATCAGCGTGGCGGTCTTGCCGTTGTACTTGGAGCGGATCGAGTAGTCCTTGGAGCCCAGCTCGGCGCGGCCGATGTCCTTCACGCGCACGATGGCGCCGGTGCCGGTCTGCGCGGCACGCAGGATGATGTTGTCGAACTGCGAGGGCTCGGTCATGCGGCCCGAGGTCGCCACCGGAATGGTCTGCTGCACGGGCGTCGCCGTCGGCGAGGCGCCGAGCCGGCCGGCCGCGTACTGCTGGTTCTGCGCGGCCACCGCCTGCTGGATGTCGGTGGCGGTCATGCCGAGGCTGGCCATGCGGTCGGGCTTGAGCCACAGGCGCATCGCGTAGTCCGGCGAGCCGAAGATCGAGCTCTGGTTGGCGCCCGGGATGCGCTTGATCGCATCCAGCACGTTGATGTTCGCGTAGTTCGCGACGAAGGTCGGGTCCTGGCTGTTGTCGGGCGAGTAGATCGCCACGATCATCATGAAGGCCTGCGACTTCTTCTGCACGCTCACGCCCTGCTGGCTCACCGCCGAGGGCAACTGCGGCAGCGCGAGGTTCACGCGGTTCTGCACGTCGACCTGCGCCAGCGAGGGGTCGGTGCCGATCTCGAAGTACACCGACAGCGTCATGTTCCCCGTCGAGCTCGACGAGGAGTTCATGTACATCATGCGGTCGGCGCCGTTCACCTGCTGCTCGATGGGCGCGGCCACGTTCTCCGACACCACCGCCGAACTCGCGCCCGGGTAGGTGGCGCTCACCGAGATCTGCGGCGGCGTGATGTCGGGGAACTGCGCGATCGGCAGGTTCAGCATCGCGACGATCCCGGCGATGACCAGGATGATCGAGATGACGGACGCGAAGATCGGACGGTCGATGAAGAAGTGCGCGAACTTCATCGTGCCTCCGCCAGGACGACGTCCACGCGGCGCGCCATCTGCGGCGAGTCGCCGCCCACGATGTTCTCGGGCGCCTTGAGCGTGATGCGGTCGGCCGGCACCCCGGCCGCCAGCAGCGCGTCGCGCACCGATTCCGCGCGCCGCTTGGCCAGGGCGGTGTTGAGCTTGGCATCGCCGCTCGCGTCCACGTAGCCATGGAGCGTCACCCGCAACTGAGGACTGGCCTTGAGCGCGGCGACGACGGACACGAGACGAACCTGGCCGGTGGCGTCGAGCGCGGTGCGGCCGCGGTCGAAATACACGGCGTCGCCGTTCGTGCCCGACGCTGGCGGCGTGGCCGCGGCCGCGCCCGCGGAAGCGCTGGCGCCCGCGGGCCCCGCCCCGGCGCGCGGCGCGTTCGGCATCACCGACGCGGCGGCCGCCGCGGCACCCGGCGGCACGGCGCCCTGCGCGGACGCCGGCGCCCTGACCTCGGGCATGGGCTCGGGCGCAACGTCCTTGACCTTGACCGCCGCACCCGGCGCAAGCCGCATCAGCCCATCGACCACCACGCGCTCGCCGTCCTTGAGGCCGCCGGTCACGAGCCATTGGTCGCCCATCCAGTCGCCGACGGTCACCGGGCGCTGGCTGACCTTGTTCTCGCTGTCGACCACCCAGACGAACTCGCCGCGCGGCCCTTCCTGGACCGCGCGCTGCGGCACGATGATCGAGCCGGGCCGGCGGAAGCCATGGACCTTGACGCGCACGAACTGCCCCGGGCGCAGCTCGCCCTTCGGGTTGGGCAGTTCCGCGCGCAGCAGGAAGGTGCCGGTCTCCTGGCTGAACGAGGCATCGGCGAACGTGATGCGCCCCTGCGCCGGGAAGCTCGACCCGTCGGCCAGCACGAGTTCGACCGCGTAGTCGTCGCGCGCGGCCTTGAGCAGCTTGCCCTTGGCGATCTCGTCCTGCAGCCGCAGCGACTCGTTCTCCGACAGGCTGAAGTTCACCCGCATCGGATCGAGCTTGGCGACGTAGGTGAGCAGGCTGTTCTCCGCGTTGACGTAGGCCCCGTCCTGGACCTTGGCGAAGGACGACTGCCCGCTGACCGGCGAGGTGATGACCGTGTAGCCGAGGTTCAGTTCGGCGTCCGTGACCTTGGCGGCGGCGGCCTCGACCGCGGCGGAGGCCGCCTGTTCGGTGCCGGTCGCATCGTCGAGGTCCTTCACGGCCAGCGCGTTGTCGGCCACCAGCGGCTTGACGCGCGCCAGGTTCGCGCGCGCGGTGGAAAGCCGCGCCTGCTGCTGCGCCAGCTCGGCCTTCGCGGCCTTCAGGCTGGCCTCGAAGGGCTTGCGATCCATCCTGAAAAGAACCTGACCGGGCTCGACGAAAGAGCCCTCGACATAGACCCGCTTCTCCAGGTACCCCGCCACGCGCGCGCGGATCTCCACCTGTTGCGAGCTTTCGGTCTGGCCGACGAATTCGTAGGTCACGGGCACCGTCTGCGCCTTGACCGTGAGCGCGGACACCTCCGTGGGCGGTGGCGCGGCCTTTTCGGGCTCGGATTTCGAGCACGCGGCGAGAAGCGCCGCCGCGCACAGCGCGGGAACAAGGAGCGCACGGCACCGCATCACGGCGCCCCCCTGCCGGGAAGGGCCCGCACGTCGTGCTCGCAAGGCCAAGTCATGAGAAACGCACCCATAGACCGCACTCCTCCGCCCGCACCAGTCGCGCACGACACTGCACGCGGGCTGTTGTTGAACCGCTAATGTCGCTTCAAAGGATCAGGCAGGCAATGGCCCCTTGGTGCAATTCCGGACCCGGTCAAACCCGCCTTGTCGAGCGGCCACGACCGGCTTGAGTTGGGCCGTGCGCTCGCATAGGATGGCCCGCGCCTGGCGCTGGCGCGGGCATTGCTTGCGGTGCAGGAACGATCCCTGGAGGACCCGTTTGAAAACACTTCCGATTGACCTTGCGTTGCAAGGCGGCGGCGCCCACGGCGCCTTCACCTGGGGCGTGCTCGACCGGCTGCTCGAGGAGTCGTGGCTGCGCATCGACGGCATCTCGGGCACCTCGGCCGGCGCGATGAATGCCGCGGTGCTGGCCTGCGGCCATGCGGGCGGCGGCGCCGCGGGGGCGCGCGAGGCGCTCGAGCGATTCTGGCGCGGCGTGTCCGAGGCGGCCCGCCTGAGCCCCTTCCGACGCAGCTGGGTCGAGATGATCACTGGCCGCTGGACGCTCGACAACTCGCCGGCCTTCCTGGCGGCCGATCTCGCGATGCGCGTGTGGTCGCCCTACAACCTGAATCCGCAGGGCATGAACCCGCTGCGCGGCATCCTGCGCGAGCTGATCGATTTCGAGCGCCTCGCGTCGGCGCCGATCAAGCTCTTCGTGACAGCGACCAATGTGCGCACCGGCCGCGGGCGCGTGTTCCGCAACGCCGAGATCGGGCCCGAGGTGCTGCTCGCGTCGGCCTGCCTGCCGTCGATGTTCCACGCGGTGGAGATCGATGGCGACCCCTACTGGGACGGCGGCTATGCGGGCAACCCGACGATGACGCCGCTGATCCGCGAATGCACGGCGAGCGACACGATCCTCGTGCAGATCAACCCCGTCGAGCGGCCGGGCGTGCCCAGGACGGCGCAGGAAATCAACAACCGCCTGAACGAGATCTCGTTCAATTCACCCCTGCTCAAGGAACTGCGCATGATCGCGCTGCTGCGCCAGACGGCCTCCCCCGGCCACGGCGAAGGCGCCGCGTGGGCACGCATGCGCATCCACCGGATCGCGAGCGAGGCGATGCTCGAACTCGGCTATTCGTCGAAGCTCATCGCGGAATGGGCCTTCCTGTGCAAGCTGCGCGACGAAGGGCGCCGCGCCGCCGGCGACTTCCTCGCGGCGCACACGGGGGACATCGGCCGGCGCTCGACGCTGGACCTCGACCTGCTGCTGGAGGGCGTGTGACCATGGGCCTCGCAGGCATCTTCGTCGGGCTCGGACTGCTCATCTGGCTGTCGTACCGGGGCTGGAGCGTGCTGGTCCTGGCGCCGATCGCGGCGCTCGCGGTGGCGCTTTTCGGGGGCGAGCCGCTGCTGGCGCACTGGACCTTGACTTTCATGGGTTCGGCGGGCGGCTTCCTCGGCCAGTTCTTTCCGCTGTTCCTGCTGGGCGCGATCTTCGGCAAGCTCATGGACGACAGCGGCTCGGTGCAGACGATCGCGCGCTTCATGACCGACAAGCTCGGTCCGCAGCGCTCGGTGCTCGCGGTGGTGCTCGCGGGCGCGCTCGTGACCTACGGCGGCGTGAGCCTCTTCGTCGCCCTGTTCGTCCTGGCGCCCATGGCGCGCGCCCTGTTCCGCGCCGCCGACGTGCCCGCTCGGCTGATGCCCGCCGCGATCGCCCTGGGGACATTCACCTTCACGATGTCGGCGCTGCCGGGCACGCCATCGATCCAGAACGCCATCCCGATGCCGTTCTTCGGCACCACGGCTTTCGCCGCGCCGGGCCTCGGCCTGATCGCTGCGGCGATCATGCTGGGCTTCGGCATGTGGTGGCTGCGGCGCGCCGAGAACGCCGCGCGCAAGGCCGGCGAAGGCTTCGGCACCGTGTCCGTCGACATGCACATCGAGGCATCGGCCGACCCGGTGGTGCGCGAACGCGCGAGCACCTCCGGCAGCTTCGACCCGGCCGAGGCGACACGCGGCGGCCAGAGCACCCGGGAGCCGGGCATCGTCCTCGCGCTGCTGCCCATGGCCGTGGTCATCGCGGTGAACCTGGTGACGGCGCTCGTGGTGCTGCCGCGCCTCGATACCGGCTACCTCGCCGAGCCGCGCTTCGGCGGCATCTCGATCGCCAACGTGGGCGGGGTGTGGTCCGTGCTGGTGGCGCTGGCGGCGGCGATCGTCGTGCTGGTCGCCTGCAACTGGAACCGCCTGCCTTCGCTGCGCGAAACGATCGACGCGGGCGCCAACGCCTCGGTGCTTCCGGTGGTCTCGGTGGCCAGCCTCGTGGGCTTCGGCGCCGTGGTGGCGGCCATGCCGGCCTTCGAGATGGTGCGCGACTGGGTGCTGGGCATCGGCGGCGGACCGCTGGTGTCGCTCGCGCTGGCGACCAACATCCTGGCCGCGCTCACCGGCTCGGCCTCGGGCGGCATGACGATCGCCCTCGACGCGCTGGGCGCCACCTACATGCAGCTGGCCGCGACGATCGGCCTCGATCCCGCGCTGATGCACCGGGTGGCCGTGATTGGCGCGGGCACGCTCGACAGCCTGCCGCACAACGGCGCGGTCGTCACGCTGCTCGCCGTGTGCGGCACCGGCCACCGGGAGAGCTATTTCGACATCGTGATGGTGTCGATCGTCGGCGCGCTGCTGGCGCTGGTCGCGGTGATCGTGCTCGGCTCGGTCTTCGGTTCGTTCTGAGCCCGAAGCCCCGCCGCGGCGCTCAGCGCAGGCCCGCCCGCTGCAGCAGCCTGTCGGAAAGCGCCGCGACGCAGCGCGCGTACTCCGCCTCCGCTTTCTCCTGCGCCGCGCACAGGCGGTCGAGCGCGCCGACCTGCCGGGGGTCGGGGGGCGGCGAGTCGGCCCCGCAGAGCCAGTCGCCGAGCGCTTCGATCAGTTCTCCGCGCGCGGCTTCCACGGCCAGGCGGCTGCAGACAACCGCCCGGTAGAGCTGGGTCAGATCCTCTCTCCTGATCCGCGGCACACGATCTCCTGTTGTGATGGTCATTCTTGGAGACTACTTATGTATTACTTACGGCCACGTAGGTCCATACCGCAAAGGCGGTAGCCATTCGGCCGCCGGCGCCCGACTCAGGGCCGCATCGCCGCCCGGGCCTGTGCGAGCCGGGCCTCGAGCTGCGCCACCAGCGCCCGCGCCTCGTCGCCTTCGGGAATCGGCCGCCCGCTGTCGCGCCAGGCCACGGCGCTCTTGAACCCCTCGACCTCCGCATGGCGCCGGAACCACAGGCCCTCGGGGTTGTGGCGGGTGATGCCGTCGAACACGGTGGCGAACATCTGCGACTGTTCCAGCCCCATCGACAGCCAGACCTGATTGACCACCAGCTTGTGCATCATGAGATGCGAGCGCGGCACGCCCGCGATGCGCTGCGCGAGCTGCAAGGTCGCCGCTTCGAGCTCGGCCGCGGGCACCGAGAGGTTCGCCAGCCCCCAGTCGGCCGCCTGGGTGCCGCTGAGGGTGTCGCCGGTGAACATGAGCTGCTTGGCGCGCATCGCGCCCAGCCGGTAGGTCCACATGGCCGTGGTGGGGCATCCCCAGACACGGGTGGGCATGTAGCCGATCCTCGCGTCGTCGGCCATTACCAGCAAGTCGCAGCACAGCGCGATGTCGCTGCCGCCGGCCACGGCGTAGCCGTGCACCTTGGCGATGGTCGGCTTGGTGCAGCGCCAGAGCGACATGAAGTCCTCGGTGTTGCCCTTCATCGCGGCGTAGTCGAGCATCGGGTCCCAGGGCGTCTTTTCCTGCCGGCAGGGGTGATCGCCGCCAGCGCGAGCGACATGGCCTTCGGCGTAGTCGCCCAGGTCGTAGCCGGCACAGAAGGCCCGGCCCGCGCCCTCGACGACGATGACGTGCACCTCATCCTCGGCCTGCGCCCAGGCCACGGCCTGGCGGATGTCCGCCGGCGTCGTCTCGCCAATCGCATTGAGCCTGTCCGGGCGGTTCAGCAGAAGCCGCGCGATGCGCGGATGAGCGGGGTCCTTGTCGATCACGACGGTGTTGAACTGGGGCATGCGGTCTCCTGGATTCTTGGGGGCGCCATTTCACTGCACGCGCGAGCGCCCCTGCAAGCGCCGCCGCCGATCCGCTGTACGACCGCGCGCACAAACCGGTGGATTCGTAGGACGGCGGGCACGGGCAAATCAGTCTCGACGCCGCCGCCCTGGGCCGCGGCGCCTACGCCCCGGGCAGCCGCGCCTCGCCTATCTTGAAGATGAAGGAGCCTGCCATGCCACTCGCACTGCCCACCCCCGATCTCGAGCCTTCCGACACCCGCCTCGTCCGTCACCTGGCCACCTTCCGGTCCGTGCAGGCCGCCGCGTCCGAACCGGAGCCGCATCCGGGCGAGGACGAAGCCGATCGCACGAACGGCCATCCGAAGCTGGTCCTGCGCCAGCTGAGCCGGGTCTTCGGCGAGCGCCGCTGAAGCCGGCCGCCGCCCACCCCGCATCCACTCCCCGCGACGTGCGCTGTCCCGCGCATCCGCGGTGCGCCTCATCGGGGGGCAACGATCGTGTCCCCCCGGTGAAGGCGCACGTGATCGGCAGCACGCTCGGCCCCTGCGTCGTGGCGACCCGGTTCGCGCTCTGAAAGCACCGGCGCCGGCCCCTAGAATCCGCCCGGTTTCGAGCGCGGCATCGCCGCGCGAGGCGGCCGTCCGGTTGCCTTCCGCCTTATCCCGAATAAGCAACTGATCCCCTGCAAACCCGCATGGGGACTGGCGAATAAGCTTATCCGCATAAGGCGCGAACCAAAAAATAGTTTGTTTCCATAAGGCTCGCTTCTACATTTGCCGACTCGTTGACCGAGCCGGTGGACGCACTGCCTTTCAGCAACCGACACACGATGTACCAATACACAGATTTCGACCGCCAGTTCGTGCACCTGCGCGCGGCGCAATTCCGCGATCAGCTCGAGCGCTGGCAGACGGGCCGCTTGTCCGAGGATGAATTCCGCCCCCTGCGCCTGCAGAACGGCTGGTATGTGCAGCGCTATGCGCCGATGCTGCGCGTGGCGGTGCCCTACGGCGAACTGTCGAGCAGGCAGCTGCGCGTGCTCGCGAAGATCGCCCGCGAGTACGACGAGCCGGAGGCCGAGGTCTACAAGAACGCGGTCGCGACACAGGGCAAGCTCGGCTCGCACAAGCTGCCGACGCACTACGCGCACTTCACGACGCGCCAGAACGTCCAGTACAACTGGATTCCGCTGGCCAAGTCGGCCGACGTGATGGATCTCCTCGCCTCGGTCGACATGCACGGCATCCAGACCAGCGGCAACTGCATCCGCAACATCACGAGCGACGAGCGCGCCGGCATCGCGGTGGACGAGGTGGCCGACCCGCGCCCCTTTGCCGAGATCATGCGGCAGTGGAGCACGCTGCACCCCGAGTTCGCCTTCCTGCCGCGCAAGTTCAAGATCGCGATCACCGGCGCCGCCGAGGACCGCGCCGCGACCGGCTGGCACGACGTGGGCCTGCGCCTGGTGAAGAACGACCAGGGCGAGCTGGGCTTCCGCGTGCAGGTCGGCGGCGGCATGGGCCGCACGCCGGTCATCGGCACCGTGCTGCGCGAATTCCTGCCGTGGAACCAGATCATGAATTACCTCGAAGCGGTGATTCGCGTCTACAACCGCTACGGCCGCCGCGACAACATCTACAAGGCGCGGATCAAGATCCTCGTGAAGGCCGAAGGCCAGGTCTACATCGACGACGTCGAGGCCGAGTACAAGCAGATCATCGAGCACGACGGCGCGCCGCACACCATCTCGCAGGCCGAACTGGACCGCGTGAGCGCCTCCTTCGTGCCGCCGACGCTCGCCACCCGCGTGTTCCGCAGCGCCGAGGACACCGACGCCGAGCTGCGCGCCCAGGCCGCGGACGACGTGATGTTCGCGCGCTGGCTGGCGCGCAACGTGGCGCCGCACAAGAACCCCGCGCTGCGCGCCGTGACCCTGTCGTTCAAGCGCCGCCTGCAGGCGCCCGGCGATGCGTCGGCCGAGCAGCTCGAAACCGTCGCGACCCTGGCCGACCGCTTCAGCGCCGGCGAGGCCCGCGTGACGCACGACCAGAACGTGCTGCTGCCGTGGGTACACGCCGAAGACCTGCACGCGCTGTGGCTCGCCGCGCGCGAAGCCGGCTTCGCGAGCGCCAACGTGCACCTGCTCACCGACATGATCGCCTGCCCCGGCGGCGACTTCTGCGCGCTGGCCAACGCGCGCTCGATCCCGATCGCCGAAGCGATCACCGAGCGCTACCAGGATCTCGACGAGCTCGACGATCTCGGCGAGATCGACCTGCACATCAGCGGCTGCATCAACTCGTGCGGCCACCACCACAGCGGCCACATCGGCATCCTCGGCGTCGACAAGGACGGCAAGGAGTGGTACCAGGTCACGCT
>JAGIBP010000045.1:15698-68009 GCA_017744285.1 Variovorax sp. | reverse complement strand
GGCTCCGCCACCTGCACCGGCGCCAGCACCGCCACCTGCACCGGCGCCAGCACCGCCACCTGCACCGGCGCCAGCACCGCCACCTGCACCGGCGCCAGCACCGCCACCTGCCCCAGCACCACCGCCGCCACCCGCACCCCCGCCTCCTGCCGCACCCATAGCGGGATCGGCCAAGGCCTGGATCGCCAGTCCCGAGCGTCTCGTCGGATTCGTCGCCGGAGTCGATGCGGACTTCGGGGCGGCCGAAGGCGCCTCGATGCGGACGACCGTCTGCGGCCGGGTGGTCATCGGCACCGGTGCGGCGGGCATCGCCGGCGCGATCGCCGACGGCGCGACCGCGGGCGGCGCCGTGGCCATGCGCACCGGCGGGCCCGCGGACCGCTGCAGCCTGCGCGCGGGCGGTGCCTTGTGATCCAGGGAGGGCACCGCCTTCGCGATCTTCGTCGGCGTCGAAGCCGGGGCCGCGACCGGCGCCGGGGGCGAAGCCGGCAACGTCGCCGTGGCCTGCTCGACCGGTCGCGCGGCCGTGGCCGGCGGCGCGAGCCGGAGCGCATCGAGGATGGGGCCATTCCCTTTCTGTGTCTCGGCGACGGCGGGTGGCGCCACGGGCGCCGGCAGCGACGGCTCCTGGACCGCGTTGGCGACCGGGGGAGTCGCCGCCGGCGCCTCGGCGGCTGGCGCGGGCTGCGGTTCGGCGGCCGGCCGCGGCGGCATGGCTTCGGCCGTCTGCGGCGGCGGTGTTTCGACGGCCTGCGGTGTCGCCGCGCGGCTCGCCTGCGCCTGTGGAGCCGCCGTCGGCGCCTGCTGCGTCGTCCGCACCAGGTCGACCACGCGGTCCGCCGGGCGGGGGAAAAGCAGGCTGGCGGCGATCGCCACGGCCGCGAGGGCGAGCGGGACGGTCATTCGTCGCACCAGCTGCGCGGTCCGAAGCTGCGGCCGGCCCCGGTCCCGCGTCACGGCCGGGAGGGTGCGTACGCGGTCCAGCGCGGCGACCGGCCAGGTCACCGACGGCAGGGGGACGGCCGGCGGCCGCAGCGCGAGCGGCGGCGCTTCGGGCAGGGCGGAATACGGCGCGTCCTGCGTACTGTCGAACGCGTTGGCCGGCGTCCGGATGCCCGAGAACCGGCCCGCACAGCCGCGGCAGTACTTTGCCCGGTCGCGGTTGGCCGTGTGGCACGAGCTGCAATATTTGGTCATGACAGGGCCCGCGCGACGTTGCGACCCAAGGGGTCGGGATGGAGGAATAACTTTGTTACGCGCTTTTCCATCAGCGACCGGACGCGGCTTGTCAGACGAGGACTGATGTCCTTGTACGTGCCGCAGGAGGGGCGGGGCCGGCGCGGCGCGAAAGCCTCGGGGAAGGGAACACCGGCCGCAAAGAAAAACGCCTCAGGCCGGAAGGCATGAGGCGTCGATTCGGAAAAGCTGGAAAGTTGGTGGAGAGGAGGAGGATCGAACTCCCGACCTCCGCATTGCGAACGCGGCGCTCTCCCAGCTGAGCTACCCCCCCAACGCACTTCGCATTCTAACCAAAACGCCGGCCCTTGCGCCGCGCCATGCCAAGATGCGCGCCCTGACCACGACAAATGAGGAGACCCCCACCATGTCTTTGCACGATCCCGCCTGGCTGGACCGCATGTACAACAACCGCGAGCTCGTCCCCGAGCACCCGGCCTTCTTCGAGCGATGGGCAGCGGAATCGGCCGCGGTTCGCGAGGCCCTGGGCGCGAAGGTCGACCTGCGCTACGGCCAGGGTCCGGGCGAGACGCTCGATGTGATCCCCGCCCCGCAGCCCGGCGCACCGGTGCTGGTGTTCATCCATGGCGGCTACTGGCGGGCACTGGACAAGAGCGAGCATTCGTTCGTCGCCCGCCCGTTTCATGCGCGTGGCGCTTGCGTCGTGCTGCCGAACTATGCGCTGTGCCCCGGCACGCCCGAGGCGCCCGTCGGGATCGGCGACATCGCCCTGCAAATGGTCCGCGCGCTCGAATGGACCTGGCGCCACGTCGCGGCCCATGGCGGCGACCCGTCGCGCATCACCGTGGCCGGGCACTCGGCGGGCGGCCATCTCGCGGCGATGATGCTGGGCTGCGACTGGCGAGCCGTCGCGCCGGACCTGCCGGCCGATCTGGTGCGCAACGCGCTCTCGATTTCCGGGCTGCACGACCTGCGGCCGATCCAGCACACGCCGTTCCTGGCGCCGGCGCTCAAGCTCACCGACGAAGACGCGCTGCGCCTCAGCCCGGCGCTCTGGCCGGCGCCGCGGCGCGGCACGCTCTACACCGTGGTGGGGGGTGGAGAGAGCGCCGAATTCCTGCGCCAGAACGAACTGATCCGCGACGCCTGGGGCGCTGAGCGGGTCCCCGTGTGCGAGGCGCTGGCCGGGCTCAACCATTTCAGCGTGCTCGACACGCTGGCCGACCCCGCCGCGCGCCTGCACGCGCTGGCGGTGGAATTGCTCGAGGCGTGATTCGCCGGCAGGGCGAGCCTCACATCAGCAGGTGCTCGCCCGCGTTGTCGCCGCCGAGCGTGACGTAGTTGACCTTGCGGATGTCCAGCAGCTTGCGTCCGCCGGCATAGCTGATGGAGCTCTGGATGTCCTGCTCCATCTCGACCAGCGTGTCGGCCAGCTTGCCCTTGACCGGCTCCAGGATGCGCTTGCCCTCGACGTGGCGGTATTCGCCCTTGTTGAAGTCGCTGGCCGAGCCGTAGTACTCCTTGAAGAGTTCGCCGTCGACCTCGACCGTGCGACCGGGCGATTCCTCGTGCCCCGCGAAGAGCGAGCCGATCATCACCATCGAGGCGCCGAAGCGGATGCTCTTGGCGATGTCGCCATGGTCGCGGATGCCGCCGTCGGCAATGATCGGCTTGGTGGCCACGCGCGCGCACCACTTGAGCGCCGAGAGCTGCCAGCCGCCGGTGCCGAAGCCGGTCTTCAGCCGCGTGATGCACACCTTGCCCGGGCCGATGCCCACCTTGGTCGCGTCGGCGCCCCAGTTTTCCAGGTCGATCACCGCCTCGGGCGTGCCCACGTTGCCCGCGATCACGAAGGTCTTCGGCAGCTTCTTCTTGAGGTGGGCGATCATGTTCTTCACGCTGTCGGCATGGCCGTGCGCGATGTCGATCGTCACGTACTCGGGCGTGATGCCGGCGGCCGCGAGCTGGTCGACCGTGTCGTAGTCCGGCTGCTTCACGCCCAGCGAGATCGAGGCGAACACGCCCTTGGCGTGCATGTCCTTCACGAACCGGACGTTGTCCAGGTCGAAGCGGTGCATGACGTAGAAGTAGCCGTTCTGCGCAAGCCACGTGCAGATGGGTTCGTCCACCACCGTCTTCATGTTCGCCGGCACCGTCGGGATGCGGAAGCGGCGGCCGCCGAGCGTGACGCTGGCGTCGCACTCCGAGCGGCTTTCCACCACGCAGCGGCGCGGCAGCAGAAGGATGTTCTCGTAGTCGAAGATTTGCATGAGTTCCAAGCTCCTTAGAAGGTCGCTGCCGAAGGATTTCGGCGGCGATGGGGCGCTTGGCTTGGTGACCGGATCTGCGGGTGCGGCGTGGTGGCCGGCACCGGACCCTGCTTGCGCAGGCACAAAAAAACCGGACGTCAAGAAACTTGGGCCCGGTGATTGATTCTACCCGCCGCCCCCTGCGGAGGTCTTCCGGAAGTTCGTATAACCCGCATACGGCACGCTTTCTACAATCGAAGGCATGTTCACCGACCTCGCGGCTGCCGCCGATTCGCCGCTGCTTCAAAACCTCAACCCGGAGCAGCGCGCCGCCGTCACGCTCCCCGCGGGCAACGCACTGATCCTCGCCGGCGCCGGCTCGGGCAAGACCCGGGTGCTGACCACCCGCATCGCCTGGCTGCTGCAGACCGGGCAGGTGTCGCCCGGGGGCATCCTGGCCGTCACCTTCACCAACAAGGCCGCCAAGGAAATGCTCACGCGCCTGGGCGCGATGCTGCCGGTCAACGTGCGCGGCATGTGGATCGGCACCTTCCATGGCCTGTGCAACCGCTTCCTGCGCGCGCACTGGAAGCTCGCGGGGCTGCCGTCGACCTTCCAGATCCTCGACACGCAGGACCAGCTTTCGGCCATCAAGCGGCTGATGAAGCAGTTCAACGTCGACGACGAGCGCTTTCCCGCCAAGCAGACCCAATGGTTCATCGCCGGCGCCAAGGAAGACGGCCTGCGCCCGCGCGACATCGAGGCGCGCAGCGACGACGACCGCAAGAAGATCGAGCTGTATCAACTCTACGAAGAGCAGTGCCAGCGCGAAGGCGTGGTCGATTTCGGCGAGCTGATGCTGCGCAGCTACGAGCTCCTGCGCGACAACGACCCGGTGCGCGAGCACTACCAGCGGCGCTTCCGCCACATCCTGATCGACGAGTTCCAGGACACCAACCGCCTGCAGTACGCGTGGATCAAGATGCTCGCGGGCAACACCGTCGACGGCCGCTTCATGCCGGGCGACAACAGCGTGGTCGCGGTGGGCGACGACGACCAGAGCATCTATGCCTTCCGCGGCGCGCGGGTGGGCAACATGGCCGATTTCGTGAGCGAGTTCCGCGTCGAGCACCAGATCAAGCTGGAGCAGAACTACCGCAGCTACAGCAACATCCTCGATTCGGCCAACGAGCTCATCAGCCACAACAAGAAGCGACTGGGCAAGAACCTGCGCACCGACCAGGGCCCCGGCGAGCCGGTGCGCGTGTACGAGTCGACCAGCGATTTCGCCGAAGCGCAGTGGGTGGTCGAGGAAATGCGCCAGCTCGTGCGCGACGGCATCGAGCGCAAGGAAATGGCCATCCTCTACCGCAGCAATGCGCAGAGCCGGGTGCTTGAAACGGCGCTCTTCAATGCCGCCGTGCCGTACCGCGTGTACGGCGGGTTGCGCTTCTTCGAGCGCGCCGAGATCAAGCACGCGCTCGCCTACCTGCGGCTGCTGGAGAACAAGGACGACGACACCAGTTTCCTGCGCGTGGTCAACTTCCCGCCGCGCGGCATCGGCGCGCGCAGCATCGAGGTGCTGCAGGACGCGGCCCGCGCGGCCGGCCGTTCGCTGCACGACGCGGTGAGCGCCGTGGGCGGCAAGGCGGGCGGCAACCTCTCCGCCTTCGTCGCCAAGATCGACGTGCTGCGCGAGCAGACGCAGGGCATGTCGCTGCGCGAGATCATCGAGCTGGTGCTCGACCACAGCGGCCTCGTCGAGCACTACAAGGCCGACCGCGAAGGCGCGGACCGCATCGAGAACCTGGAGGAACTGGTCAACGCGGCCGAGAGCTTCGTCACGCAGGAGGGCTTCGGCCGCGACGCGGTGGCGCTGCCGGTGGACGAACTGCGGCAATCACCCGCGAGCCAGGGGCTGGACCCGAACCGCCCGCTGCTCGATGAACCGCTCGCGCCCGATGCCGAGACCGGGGAGACGCTGAGCCCGCTGGCGGCCTTCCTGACGCACGCGGCGCTCGAATCGGGGGACAACCAGGCGCAGGCCGGGCAGGACGCGGTGCAGCTCATGACGGTCCATGCCGCCAAGGGCCTGGAATTCGACTGCGTGTTCATCACGGGCCTCGAAGAGGGCCTGTTCCCGCACGAGAACTCGATGAGCGACTACGAAAGCCTCGAGGAAGAGCGGCGCCTGATGTACGTCGCGATCACGCGCGCCCGCAAGCGCCTGTACCTGAGCCACTCGCAGACGCGCCTGTTGCACGGCCAGACCCGCTACAACGTCAAGAGCCGCTTCTTCGACGAACTGCCCGAGGGTGCGCTCAAGTGGCTCACGCCAAAGAACCAGGGCTTCGCGCCCTCGGCCTTCGGCTACGGCGGCGGCTATGGGAGCACGCGCGGCGCCGGTGGTGGCTACGGCCGGAGCGAGACCTTCGCCAACCCGCCCGTCCCGACGCAGAAGGCCGGCCCCTCGCATGGCCTGCGTTCGGGCATGCAGGTGTTCCACAACAAGTTCGGCGAAGGCACCATCACCGCGCTCGAAGGCTCGGGGGACGATGCCCGTGCGCAGGTCAACTTCCCGCGCCACGGCGTGAAGTGGCTGGCGCTCTCCGTCGCGAAGCTCACGCCGGTCTGATCCCGACCGGGTGAGCACGCCTCGGGGCGCGCTTACTCCGTGAAGCTGTCGCGGAAGGTGAACCAGGTGCTGGTGAAGAACATTGCCGCCATCACCAGCGCGCCGCCGATCATCACCGCGCCGCCGGCGGCCGAGGCGCCGGCGCCCATGCCCATGGCGCCAATGGCGACCAGCAGGGTCGCCAGCAGGCTCAGCACGATGCCGGCGCCGATGAAGACGCCGGCCCAGACGAGCCCGAACACCGTCAGCGCGCCGAAATTGCGGAAGCACGCCACGAAGCTGAAGAACAGGCTCTTGGCCGGCGGCACCCGGTGCCAGTGCACCAGCGCGGGCGCGTGCCAGAACGCGAGCGACAGCGGCAGGTACAGCGCCATGGCGATCCACAGGGCCACCTGGAACTCGGTCGTCTCGGCCATCTCGCGCGTGAGCTGCCCGCCCATCAGGTAGACGCGGGCGAACTGGCCGCCGTCGGCCAGCGCCGAGATCCCCATCACCGCCAGGAAGAGGGCCGCGTACATCGCGCCGAGCACCGCCATCGGCCGCACGTCGGCGCGCACCGCGTGCAGCGCGGCCAGGAACACGGCGCCCGCGGGCGGCTTCTCGGGGACGGCCGCCTGTGCCGTGGCGGCCATGAGGCCCAGCGTCATCGTCGGCAGCAGCGCCAGCGCGATCGCCGCGCCAACCAGCGGCAGCTGCGACGCGATCGACACCATCGTCATGAAAAAGAAGAAGAGGGAAATGAAGGCCAGCGGCTGCCGCCCGAAGGCCTGGAGGCCGGCGCGGACCCACAGCACGCCGGTACGCGCCGGCACGAGGTTGAGCTTCATCTCATGCGACCAGTGGTTCGGCGCCGTCCGCGAAGCTCGCGTGCGCGCGCTCCCGCAGCACGCGCTCGAAGTGGGCCGGGTCGTGCGGCTTGAGCATGCTGGCTTCGCGCGGCAGGTGGAAGTCCCACAGGCGCGAGATCCAGAAGCGCAGCGCGGCCGCGCGGAGCATCGCGGGCAGCAATGCGCGCTCGGCGCCAGTGAGCGGCCGGACCGAGTTGTAGGCGGCCAGCAGCGCCTGCGCTCGCGCGGCGTCATGGCGGCCGCTCGACAGGTCGATCGCCCAGTCGTTCAGGCAGACAGCGAGGTCGAAGAGCCAGGTGTCGGTGCCCGCGAAGTAGAAGTCGAACACGCCGGTGAGCCGCGGCGCGTCGGCGCTCGCGTGGGTGTCGAACATCGCGTTGTCGCGGAACAGGTCGGCGTGCACCGGCCCGCGCGGCAGCGCCGCGTAGGCCGAGGATTCGGCGATGTGGTTCTGGTAGGCGAGTTCGCCCTGCAGCAGCGCGGCCTGGGGGGCTTCGAGGTAGGGCAGCACCACCGGCGCGGTGTCGTTCCACCAGTGCAGGCCGCGCAGGTTCGGCTGGATGCGGGGAAAGTCGCGCGCCGCAATGTGCATGCGCGCCAGCAGGCGGCCGAGTTCGGCGCCATGGCGCGCCGTGGGTGCGAGTTCGCTCTTGCCCTCCAGGCGCTGCACGATCGCGGCGGGCTTGCCGGCCACGGTGTGCAGCAGCTCGCAGGGCGCGTTCGCCGGGATCGACAGCGCATGGCCGTCCGGCGGCGCGATCGCCGGGTCGGCGACGGGCTCGGGCACCGGCAGGCCCCGGGCCGCGAGGTGCTTCATCAGGCACAGGTAATAGGGGAGCTGCTCGGCGCCCAGGCGCTCGAACAGCGTCAGGACGAACTCGCCTGATTCCGTGGTCGCGAAGTAGTTGGTGTTCTCGATCCCGCCTTCGATGCCGCGAAGCTCGCGGAGGGGGCCGAGTCCCAGGCGCTGTACCAGCGCGTCGGCTTCGTCGAATCCGACTTCCGTGAAAACCGCCACTGTGCGCTCAGAACTTGAAGACGTCCCACCAGACCCGCGAGCCGCTGTTGTCGCCGGCGTTCGAATCGGACTGGCCCTGGCTGCGCGTGCGCTCGTCATTGGGCATGACCTGGTAGGACGGGGCGTTGGACTTGGGCTGGACGGTGATGTTCTGCGTGCGGCCGCCGACGCGGAGCTCGTCGATGGTGTTGCGGCTGTCCTCGATGCGGATGCGTTCGATCCTCTGGTTGCGCCGTCCGGCTTCCTTGTCGGGGTCGGGCTGCTGCTGTGCGGAAGGGGCCGGCTGCGCCGTGGTCGGGGGCGTCTGGGCCTGGGCCGCGACGAACGGCACGCTGCAACCCAGCAGGACGGCGGCCAGCCGCGCGCGTGGGACGAGGAAATGGGTGGACGACATGCCGGGATTGTAGGTCCGCGCCCGCTGCAGGGATACCGGACTGCGAGGCGCCGGACGCACCTCGCAGGTGCGCTGTCGCGGCACGGCAAAATGCCTCGATGACCGACAAGAAAACCCTGCTGCTCGTGGACGGATCGAGCTATCTCTACCGCGCCTTCCACGCGATGCCCGACCTGCGCGCCGTCCCCGGCGACAGCAGCAGCCCGGCCACCGGCGCGATCCGGGGGATGATCAACATGATGCAGGCGCTGCGCCGCGAGGTGCGCGCCGACTACGCCGCCTGCGTGTTCGACGCCCCGGGCAAGACCTTCCGCGACGACTGGTATCCCGAGTACAAGGCCAACCGCAGCCCGATGCCGGACGACCTGCGCAGCCAGATCGAGCCGATCCACGAGGTGGTGAAGCTCCTGGGCTGGCCGGTGCTGTGCGTGCCCGACGTGGAGGCCGACGACGTGATCGGCACGCTGGCGCGCACGGCGGCGAACCAGGGGGTCGAGGTGACTGTCTCCAGCGGCGACAAGGACCTGAGCCAGCTCGTGGACGAGCACATCACGATCATCGACACGATGAACGGCAAGAAGCGCGACATCGCCGGGGTCACGGCCGAGTTCGGCGTCCCGCCGGCGCTGATGATCGACTACCAGACGCTGGTCGGCGACTCGGTCGACAACGTGCCGGGCGTCGAGAAGGTCGGCCCCAAGACGGCGGCCAAGTGGCTGGCCGAATACGGCTCGCTCGACGGCCTCATCGCGCGCGCCTCCGAGGTCAAGGGCCAGGCCGGCGAGAACCTGCGCAAGGTGCTCGACTGGCTGCCGCAGGGCCGCCGGCTGGTGACCATCCGCACCGATTGCGACCTCGACGGGCATGTGCCCGGCCTCCCCGCGCTCGACGCGATCGCGATCCGGCCGCAGCAGATCGACGAGCTCAAGGGCTTCTACGAGCGCTTCGGCTTCAAGTCGCTCGTGAAGACGCTCGAGGCGCACGAGACGCCGCCGGAACTCATCGAGCAGGCCGCCAGGGGCAACGGGCCCGAAGGCGGCACGGGGCTGTTCGACCAGCCCGGCTTCGAGGCTGTCGAGAAGGCCTCGAACCTGGCATACGACACGGTGATGACCTGGGAGGCCTTCGACGCCTGGCTCGCCAAGCTGCAGTCGGCGGAGCTCGTGGCGCTCGACACCGAGACGAGCTCGCTCGACGAAATGGTGGCCGAGATCGTCGGCCTGAGCTTCAGCGTGACGCCCGGCGAGGCGGCCTATGTCCCGCTGACCCACAACTACCCCGACGCGCCCGTGCAGCTGCCGCGCGACGAGGTGCTGGCGCGCCTCAAGCCCTGGCTGGAAGACCCGTCGAAGAAGAAGCTCGGCCAGCACATCAAGTACGACCGCCATGTGTTCGCCAACCACGGCATCGAGGTGCAGGGCTACGCGCACGACACCATGCTGCAGAGCTACGTGCTCGAAGTGCACAAGCCGCACGGCCTCGCCAGCCTCGCCGAGCGCCATCTGGGCCGCACCGGCATCGACTACGAGGACCTGTGCGGCAAGGGCGCGCACCAGATTCCGTTCAGCCAGGTAGCCATCGACAAGGCGGCCGAATACGCCTGCGAGGATTCGGACCAGACGCTCGATGTGCATCGCGCGCTCTGGCCGAAGCTCCAAGCCGACGAGAAGCTGCGCTTCATCTACGAGCTGGAGATGGCCACCAGCGAGACGCTTTACCGCGTCGAGCGCAACGGCGTGCTCATCGATGCGCCCACGCTCGCGTCGCAGAGCAACGAACTCGGCCGCCGCATCATGGCGCTGGAGCAGGAGGCCTATGCGCTCGCGGGCCAGCCCTTCAACCTCGGGTCGCCCAAGCAGATCGGCGAGGTGTTCTTCACCAAGCTCGGCCTGCCGGTGGTCAAGAAGACGCCCAGCGGCGCGCCCAGCACCGACGAGGAAGTGCTCGAGAAGCTCGCCGAGGACTTCCCGCTGCCCGCCAAGATCCTGGAGCATCGCGGCCTCTCGAAGCTCAAGGGCACCTACACCGACAAGCTCGGCCTGCTGGCGCACCCGCGCAGCGGCCGCGTGCACACGCACTATGCCCAGGCGGTGGCGGTGACCGGCCGCCTGTCGAGCAACGACCCGAACCTGCAGAACATCCCGATCCGCACCGCCGAGGGCCGACGCGTGCGCGAAGCCTTCGTCGCGCCGGCGGGCTGCGTGATCGCCAGCTCGGACTACTCGCAGATCGAGCTGCGGATCATGGCGCACATCAGTGGCGACGAATCATTGCTGCGCGCCTTCACCGAGGGCCTCGACGTGCACCGCGCGACCGCCAGCGAAGTGTTCGGCGTGGCGGTGGACCAGGTGTCGAGCGAGCAGCGCCGCTATGCGAAGGTGATCAACTTCGGGCTCATCTACGGCATGAGCAGCTTCGGCCTCGCGCGCAACCTCGGCATCGACAACAAGGCCGCGGCCTCGTACATCGAGCGCTACTTCGCGCGCTACCCGGGCGTGAAGGCGTACATGGACGAGACCAAGGCGCGCGCCAAGGAGACCGGCTACGTGGAGACGGTGTTCGGCCGGCGGCTCTACCTGCCCGAGATCAAGTCGCCCAACGGCCCGCGCCGAGGCGCGGCGGAACGCGCGGCGATCAACGCGCCGATGCAAGGCACCGCGGCCGACCTCATCAAGCTCAGCATGGTGAAGGTGCAGGACGTGCTCGACGCCGAGAAGCGCGGCACGAAGATGATCATGCAGGTGCACGACGAACTGGTCTTCGAGGTGCCCGAGAACGAAGTCGAGTGGGTCCGCACGGAGATCCCGCGCCTCATGGCGGGCGTGGCGGATCTGAAGGTGCCGCTGCTGGCGGAGATCGGGTTTGGGCCGAATTGGGACAAGGCGCACTGAGCCAGACGAGCGGCGCCTGGACCAGCTCAGTGGTTATCCCGCGGAATCCCGAACGTCGCATGAATCCGCTGGTACTTCACCGCGGGCTTCAGCACCATCCCCTCGGAGAGTTCATCGACGATCCCGCGCTGGATCTCCTGCCAGGGCGTCTGGCTTGGCGGGTATGGATAGCCGCCTTGCTTCTCCAGTTCGGCGCGCCGCTTCGCCAGTTCCTCGTCGGGCACCAGCATGTTCGCCGTGCGCTTCTTGAGGTCGATGCGCACGCGGTCTCCGGTGCGCACCAGCGCGAGTCCGCCGCCGGTCGCCGCCTCGGGTGAGGCATTGAGGATCGAGGGCGAGCCCGACGTCCCCGACTGGCGGCCGTCGCCGATGCAGGGCAGGGCGGTGATGCCCTTCTTGAGCAGGTACGAGGGCGCGCGCATGTTCACCACTTCCGCCGCGCCCGGATAGCCGACGGGCCCGACCCCGCGCATGAAGAGCACGCTGCGCTCGTCGATCTTCATCTTCGGATCGTCGATGCGCTTGTGATAGTCCTCCGGCCCGTCGAACACGACCGCCCGGCCCTCGAAGGCCATCGGATCGTTGGGATCTTCGAGATAGCGCGCATGGAACTCGGGCGTGATCACGCTCGTCTTCATGATCGCCGAGTCGAAAAGGTTGCCCTTGAGGTTGAGGAAGCCCGCGTTCTTCTTCATGGGCTTGTCGTACGGGAAGATCACCTTTCGGTCGCTCGTGAACCGGCCCTTGCAGTTCTCGATGAGCGTCTTGCCGTTGGCCGTGAGCGCCGGCTTGATCTTCTTCTGTGCGATCAGTTCGGCCACCACCGCCGGCACGCCGCCCGCGCGGTAATAGTCTTCGCCAAGGTACTCGCCCGCCGGCTGGAGGTTGACGAGCAGCGGGATCTTGTAGCCGTGCTTCTCCCAGTCGTCCGTCGTCAGCGTGACGCCGATGTGGCGCGCGATCGCGTTCAGGTGCACCGGCGCATTCGTCGAGCCGCCGAGCGCGGAGTTGACCACGATGGCGTTCTCGAAGGCTTCGCGTGTGAGGATGTCCGAGGGCTTCAGGTCTTCGCGCACCATCTCCACGATGCGCTTGCCCGTCATGTAGGCCATCTCCTGCCGGTCGCGGTAGGGCGCGGGAATCGCCGCGCTGCCCGGCAGCGTCATGCCGAGCGCCTCGGCGAGCGAGTTCATCGTCGATGCCGTGCCCATGGTGTTGCAGTGCCCCGTCGACGGCGCCGACGAGGCGACCAGCTTCAGGAACTCCTGGTAGCCGATCTCGCCCGCGGCCATCATCTCGCGCGCGCGCCAGACGATGGTGCCCGAGCCGGTGCGCTCGCCCTCGTGCCAGCCGTTGAGCATCGGCCCCGAGTTGAGCGCGATCGCCGGGATGTCGACCGTGGCCGCGGCCATGATCTGCGCGGGCGTCGTCTTGTCGCAGCCGGTCGTCAGCACCACGCCGTCGATGGGGTAGCCGTACAGCACCTCGACCAGCGAGAGGTACTGCAGGTTGCGGTCGAGCGCCGCGGTGGGCCGCTTGCAGGTTTCCTGGATCGGATGGATCGGGAACTCGAAGGCGATGCCGCCCGCATCGCGGATGCCCTCGCGCACCCGCTCGGCCAGCACCAGGTGGTGGCGGTTGCACGGCGCGATGTCCGAGCCCGTCTGCGCGATGCCGATGATCGGCCGGCCCGACTGCAGCTCGTCGAAGCCGAGGCCGAAGTTCATCGTGCGCTCCAGGTAGAGCGCCGTCATGTCGGCGTTGGCGGGGTTGTCGAACCAGGCTTGCGAGCGCAGCTTGAACTGCGGCTGCTTCGCCGAGGTCTTGCCGGCGTGCTTCTTCTTCGATTTCATCGGGACATCCCTTTCAAGGTCTGGTCTGCGTTCGGCGCTGCCTTGCAGTCGTCGATGTATTGCCGAACGATGTCTGCGAAATTCTCATGCGGGTGCAGCCCGAGCCGTGCCGCGCGCGCGGCCGAGGCGCCGGTCGGCCAGTTGGCCACGATGCCGGCGATGCGCTCGTCGCGCTCGAAGCGCACGCGGGCGCGCACCGCGGGGCCGGCCACCTCTTCCAGCGCGTCGAGCATTTCGCGCACCGTCACGTTGAGTGCCGGCAGGTTCAGCGCGAGCCGGCCGCAGAAGGCCTCGCGGCTGGCCTCGTAGACCGCGATCAGCCCTTCCACCGTGCGGGCCGGCGAGGACATCGGGTGCGACACCTCCGGCGACACCGGGCAGATGGCCTCCACCCCCGCCAGGGGCTCGCGGATGATGCCGCTGAAGAACGACGACGCCGCGCCGTTGGGCCTGCCCGGGCGCACGGTCACGGTCATGAGCCGCGCCGCGCGGCCGTCGATGTAGCCCTTGCGCGTGTAGTCGGCGATCAGGTGCTCGCAGATCAGCTTCTGCGTGCCGTAGGAGGTCTGCGGGGCGGGCAGCGTGTCGTCGGCGACGATCCTGGGCATCGGCACGGCCGCATCGGGGCCGTACACCGCGACAGAGCTCGAGAACACCAGGCGCGGCACCTTGCCGCCGGCGTTGACCCGGGCGCGCACCGCATCGAGCAGCGCGCGCGTGCTGTCCAGGTTGGAGCGCAGGCCGAGGTCGAAGTCGAGCTCGCACTCGCCCGACACGGCCGACGCGAGGTGGAAGATGCCGTCGAATTCCTCCTCGCGCAGCGCCTCGGTCTGCGCGAGCAGCGGGCCGGTGCGCGCTTCCACGCGCGGATCCGCAAGGAGGCTCGGGGGCGGCGGCGCGATGTCGGTGAGCACGAGGCGGCCGATGCGTTCGCCCGCGAGCGTGCCGCGTGCGAGCAGGGCCTGGGCGAGCCGGGAGCCGACGAAGCCGCCGCCTCCGGTGATCAACAGTTTCATGGTGGGGACTCCTTCGTGGATTTCTGGCCCTTGCCGGTGCCGGCACGGGCCGGCGACGCGGCGCGGACGGCCCGCTCGGCCGCCTGCCGGCGCCGGCCGTCGATGACGCCGCCTTCGACGAGGCGCTGTTCGCCCCGGATCAGGTGTTCGGTCGCATGCATCCGCGCGGCGACCGGGTCGCGCGCGGCGATCGCGTTGAAGATCGCGCGATGCTCGCGCTGCACCGCGACCATGAAGTCGGTGCGCCGCGCCTCGTTGCCGCGCGTGATGCGCATACCTTCGCGCAGGTACTGCTCGAGGAATCCGAGCAGCAGCCGGAACTGCGGATTGCCCGTGGCCTCGCCGATCACGCGGTGGAAGGCCAGGTCCTCGGCCACGCCGTCGCGTCCTTCCGCCGCGGCCGCATCGATGGCCTTGAGCGCGCGGCGCAGCGCGGCGATCTGCGCCCGGCTGGCGCGCTCGGCCGCCAGCGCGGCGATCTCGCCTTCGAGCACGCGGCGCACTTCGACCACATGCACGACCGCCTGCACGGAGGTGAGCACGGCCGGATCGAAGGCCAGTGGCAGGTTGAGCGGCTTGGCCGAGACATAGACGCCGGAGCCCTGGCGGGACTGGACCATGCCCCGTGACTTGAGCTGGTGCACCGCCTCGCGCACCACGGTGCGCGACACGCCGTGCGCGGCGGCGAGCTTCTGCTCGGTCGGCAGGCGCTCGCCGGCGCGCAGCGAGCCGGACTCGATCTGCGCGCCCAGCAGCGCAGCGAGACGGTCCGACAGCCGGTCGACGGTCAGCGGTCGGGTGGGGGCGGGCGCCGGTGCGCGCACGGCGGTGGAGGAGGTCAGCACGGTGATCGGGTCATCATACAAATCTACCAGGGGTTCATACGTACCGGTTTGCCCTGATGCGCGCGCCGGACGCGGTGCCAATACTGCGCGGTTGCGAAACGTCTCCCACGACGTCTTCTTTTTTCCACGAATCTCTGGGCTCAGTGCATGGCGAGTGTCACGATCCAGTCAGTCAAGAAGAACTTCGGCGATGTCCCCATCCTTCATGGCGTGGACATCGACATCCGGGACGGCTCCTTCACCGTTCTCGTGGGTCCCTCGGGCTGCGGCAAGTCGACCTTGCTGCGCATGATCGCCGGGCTGGAGGAAATCAACAGCGGCGAGATCCGCATCGGCGAGCGGCGCGTGAACGACCTTCCACCGAAGGAGCGCGACATCGCGATGGTGTTCCAGAACTACGCGCTCTATCCGCACATGACGGTGCGCGACAACATGGCCTTCGCGCTCGCGCTGGCGAAGATCGACAAGGCCACCATCGCGCAGAAGGTCGGCCGCGCGGCCGAGATCCTCGCGCTCACGCCGCTGCTCGACCGCTACCCGCGCCAGCTTTCGGGCGGGCAACGCCAGCGCGTCGCGATGGGGCGCGCGATCGTGCGCGACCCGCAGGTGTTCCTGTTCGACGAGCCGCTCTCCAACCTCGACGCCAAGCTGCGCGTGGCCATGCGCAGCGAGATCAAGGAGCTGCACCAGCGGCTGAAGACCACCTCGATCTACGTCACGCACGACCAGATCGAAGCCATGACCATGGGCGACAAGATCGTCGTGATGCGCGATGGCCGCATCGAGCAGACCGGCAGTCCGCTCGAGCTCTACGACCGGCCGGCCAACCAGTTCGTGGCCGGCTTCATCGGCTCGCCCGCGATGAACTTCCTGCCCGGCACGCTGCGGCGCAGCGCAGGCGCGGCCCGCGTCGAGCTCGCGGACGGCACGCAGCTCGACGCGCCCCTGCATTCGGGCGGCAGCGATGGCCAGCCGGTCATCTACGGCACCCGGCCCGAGCACCTGAGCCTCGGCAACGGCGGCGGCATTCCGTCGCGCGTGGTGGTACTGGAGCCTACGGGCATGGACACCTTCGTCGCCTGCCGGCACGAGGGCACCGAGATCTCGGCGGTGTTCCGCGAGCGCCACGACTTCGCGCCCGGCACCACCATCCACCTGCAACCCGATCTTCAGCGCGCGCACCTTTTCGACGCAGGCACCGGCCAGAGGCTGGTGGCTTGAGGTTCTTTCTTTCGGCCCTTCAACATCAGGAGACAAAGGAATGAGTGACTTCAATCGCCGCACGATTCTCAAGAGCTCGGCGGGCCTCGCCGCCGCCGCGTCGCTCGGCGTCGGCACCGCCGTCTTCTCGCCGCTGGCCAATGCGCAGTCGATGACCTTCAAGCCCGAGAAGGGCGCCAAGCTGCGCGTGCTGCGCTGGAGCCGCTTCGTGCAGGGCGACATCGACGCCTACATGGCCAACGTCAAGAAGTTCAGCGACGCCACCGGTGTCGAAGTGCGCGTGGACAACGAGAACTGGGAAGACGTGCGCCCCAAGGCGGCGGTGGCGGCCAACACCGGGGCGGGGCCCGACATCATCCTGTCGACCAACGACGACGCGAACCTCTACCCCGACAAGCTGCTCGACGTGACCGACCTCGCCGAGTACCTGGGCAAGAAGTACGGCGGCTGGTACCCGGCGGCCGAGATGTTCATGCGGCCCGACGGCAAGCGCTGGATCGGCCTGCCGCTGGGCGCCTCGGGCTCGCTCATCGTCTACCGCGAGAGCATGGTCAAGGCCGCCGGCTTCGACAGCTTCCCGAAGAACAACGACGACTTCCTCAAGCTCTTCAAGGCGCTCAAGGAAAAGGGCACCCCGGGCGGCATGGCGCTGGGCAACGCCACGGGCGACAGCACCTGGACCAACTGGCTGATCTGGTCGTTCGGCGGCAAGCTGGTCGACAAGAACAACAAGGTGGTGCTCGACAGCCCCGAGACGCTCAAGGCGCTCGAGTACGCCAAGGAGCTCTACGCGAACTTCATCCCCGGCACGCTGTCTTGGCTGGACCCGAACAACAACAAGGCCTTCCTCGACGGGCAGATCAGCGTTACCAACAACGGCATCTCGATCTACTACGCGGCGAAGAATTCGCAGGATCCGAAGGTCAAGGAGATGGCGGCCGACATCAACCACGCGGTGTTCCCGGTCGGTCCGGTGGGCGTGCCGACCGAGTCGCACCTCTTCTTCAACCAGATGGTCATGAAGTACACCAAGTACCCGCAGGCCGCCAAGGAGTTCCTGCGTTTCATGATGGAGCGGCCGCAGTTCGACGACTGGCTCAAGGGTGCCGGCGGCTATGTCGCGCAGCCGCTGCGCGCCTACGAGGCCAACGAGATCTGGACCGTGGACCCCAAGAACACGCCGTACCGCGATTCGGTCAAGAACCTGCGCCCGGCCGGCTACGAGGGCAAGCTGGGCTACGCCTCGGCCGGCGCGGCGGCGGACTTCATCATCCCGAACATGGTGGCCGAGGCCGCGAGCGGGGCGAAGTCGCCGAAGGAAGCGGCCGAGCGCGCGCAAAAGCGCGCCGAGCGCTACTACAAGGTCTGAAGAAAAAGCGCCCGCCCCGATGACGGCGCTCGCCCGCTTCCAGAACAGCCGCAACGCCCTCGGCTTCGCATTCATGCTGCCGGCGGCGGTGCTGCTGCTGCTGTTCCTGACCTATCCGCTCGGGCTCGGCACCTGGCTCGGCTTCACCGACACCAAGGTCGGGCGCGGCGGCGAGTGGATCGGGCTGGAGAACTACATCTTTCTCTGGCACGACTCGGTCACGCGGCTGGCGCTGTTCAACACGCTCTTCTATACGGTGGTGGCGAGCGTGTTCAAGTTCCTGCTCGGGCTCTGGCTCGCGGTGCTGCTCAACAAGAACATCCGCTTCAAGACCTTCTTCCGCGCGGTGATCCTGCTGCCCTACATCGTGCCGACGGCGCTGTCGGCGATCGCGTTCTGGTGGATCTACGACTCGCAGTTCTCCATCATCAGCTGGGCGCTGGTCAAGCTCGGGCTCATCGACCACTACATCGACTTCCTGGGCGACCCGTGGAACGCGCGCATGGCGGTGATCGCGGCCAACGTGTGGCGCGGCGTGCCCTTCGTCGCGATCACGCTGCTGGCGGGGCTGCAGACGATCTCGCCCTCGTACTACGAGGCCTCGGCCATCGACGGCGCCACGCCCTGGCAGCAGTTCCGGCACGTGACGCTGCCGCTCCTGACGCCGATCATCGCGGTGGTCATGACGTTCTCGGTGCTCTTCACCTTCACCGACTTCCAGCTCATCTACGTGATCACGCGCGGCGGCCCGCTCAACGCGACGCACCTGATGGCGACGCTGTCGTTCCAGCGCGCGATCTCCGGCGGTGCGCTCGGCGAGGGCGCGGCGATCGCGATCGCGATGGTGCCCTTCCTTTTGGCCTGCATCATGTTCAGCTACTTCGGGCTCCAGCGCCGCGCCTGGCAACAAGGGGGGTCCGACAAATGAGCGCCAGTCAAGCCAAGGTGGACGTGGTCGGCATGGCCTACCTCGAATCCGTGCCGCGCAAGCTGGTCACGGTGTACCTGCCGCTCGCAGTGTTCCTGGTCGTGCTGCTGTTCCCGTTCTACTGGATGGCAATCACCTCGGTGAAGCCCGACGCGGAACTGCTCTCGCGCGAGGGCAACCCGTTCTGGGTGATCGCGCCGACGATCCATCACTTCCACAAGCTGCTCTTCGACACTTCGTACCCGCAGTGGCTGTGGAACACGTTGCTGGTGTCGGTGGTGTCCACCTTCGCCTCGCTCGCGTGCTCGGTGTTCGCGGCCTACGCCATCGAGCGCCTGCGCTTCAAGGGCGCGCGGCAGATGGGGCTCGCGATCTTCCTGGCCTACCTGGTGCCGCCGTCGATCCTGTTCATCCCGCTTGCCAACGTGGTCTTCAACCTCGGCATGTTCGACACGCGGCTCGCGCTGATCCTGACCTATCCGACCTTCCTGATTCCGTTCTGCACCTGGCTCTTGATGGGCTATTTCCGCTCGATCCCGGCCGAGCTGGAGGAATGCGCGCTCATCGACGGCGCGAGCCGCTGGCAGATCCTCGTGAAGATCGTGCTGCCGCTCGCGGTGCCGGGGCTGATCTCGGCGGGCATCTTCGCGTTCACGCTCTCGTGGAACGAGTTCATCTATGCGCTGACCTTCGTCTCCTCGTCGGAGATCAAGACGCTGCCGGTCGGCGTGGTCACCGAGCTGGTGCAGGGCGACGTGTACCAGTGGGGGCCGCTCATGGCGGGCGCGCTGCTCGGCTCGCTGCCGGTGGCGTTCATCTACTCGTTCTTCGTGGAGTACTACGTGTCGGGACTGACCGGCTCGGTCAAGGAATAGGCGAGCCACCGCGCCATTCCAACGTTCGCAGTGGTCTTGTTCCGGGGGCAGTGCGGCCGCGGCGGCGCTGCTGCCTACACTTGATCTCCCTTCCTGTGCCGAAGGAGACCCGCGATGTTCCGCTCCCTCGCCTTGGCTGCGGCACTGGCCGCCGGTGCGTCCGCCGCCAGCGCGGCGGACCTGACGGTCGTCTTCGTGCACCCGGAGAACTTCCGCGACGCGGCGTACTCGCGCGCGTTCCCCAACGACCGGGATCGCGCCGAGGTGATGCGCGACGTGCAGGAGCACCTGCAGCGGCTTGCCGACCGCCACCTGGGGCCTGGCGACGCGCTGCGCATCGAGGTTCTCGACATCGACCTGGCGGGCGAATTCAACCCCTTGCGCCGAAGCGGCCAGGACGTGCGCGTGCTGACCGACGTCACCTGGCCGCGCATGAAGCTGCGCTACACGCTGAGCCGCGACGCCCAGGTGATCGCCAGCGGCGAAGAGCGCATCAGCGACATGGAATACCTCGTGCTGGCGCGGCGCACATCGAGCAGCGACCGCTTCGTCTACGAACGGCGCATGCTGGACGACTGGTTCGCCCGGCGCATCGTTGCGGCCAAGGAACACGGCTGAATCCAACTGATCCAATCAGGGCCGGCACATGCCGGCAGGAGGTGTGCAATGAAGCAACTCAAGCACTGGCAGGACGTGGTCAATGCGCTCCTGGGCGTCTGGCTGGCGATCTCCCCCTGGCTGCTGAGCTACCAGGAGGTCCCGTCGCCCACGGCGAACGCTGTGCTCGTCGGCGTGGCCCTCGTGGCCGCTGCCCTGGGCGCGATCATCGTGCCGCGCGCCTGGGAAGAGTGGACCGAATGTGCCCTTGGCGCGTGGCTGGTGATCTCCCCGTGGGTGATCGGCTTCGCCATGCATCGCCAGGCGATGCTGACGGCGGTGATCACCGGCGCGGTGATCGTGGCGCTGGCGCTCTGGACGCTGGTAGTCGACAAGGACTACACCGGCCGCTGGCACGGCGCGGCGCATTGAGGCGGTCGACGCCGCCGATGCGGGGCTGAGTTCCGATCGACCGCGCGGCGGTCTGCGCGGGGGCATTCATGCCCCGCATGCGGGCCGCTCTGAGCGCAGGGCGCGAGGAACGTCGCAGGAAATCGAAGAACGTTCCAGCTTATTTCAAGAACCCCGGCTCTCGCACGACTGCCGGGCTCCTTCCGTCGCGACCTATAGTGCTGTGGGACCTCGGTGATCAACGGTTCGCACGAGGGCGACAACCAACTGAAAAGTAGAAGCGCGGCGGTTGATCCGTCCTGCGCCCCAGGGAGAACCTATGTCAGGCAAGTGCTCGTACGCGCTCGGCGCGGCTGTTCTCGTGCTCGCTGCTTTTGGAGGCGAAGCGCGCGCAGGATGCTCTCTTTCCTTCACTTCACCGGCGCATGGTGCCAAGGTCGGCACACCCAATATTTCGATTTTCGGAACTGGCGGCGGCGATGCGACGACGGGAGACACAGGTACCGTCGTCGCGACGCTGAACGGTGCCACCTTCTTCAACTAGCGATGCCGGTCGCGGTCGTGATCAACGGAATACGCTACGTAGTGCACAGCGACCACCTCAACACGCCGAGAAAACTGACGAACGCCAGCGGGCAGACGGTGTGGCAGTGGCCGTACAGCGCCTTTGGCGATGAACTGCCGACCACGGCCGAGAATGGATTCATGGCGCCCGGCACGGGCGCGGTCATCGATGCGCCGGTGACCTTCAACCTGCGCTATCCGGGGCAGTACTACGACAAGGAGTCGGGGCTGCACTACAACTACTTCCGCAGCTACGATCCCCGAACGGGGCGGTATACGCAGCCGGATCCCATTGGCCTTGATGGCGGGTGGAATCGATTTGGATATGCAGATCAGAATCCGCTGTCATTTGGTGATTTGAAGGGGCTCCAGCCAGTTCCGCGAGGTACATATCTGCCGCGAGGGCCGGCTATCAGCGGATCGCCAGCGATGGCAGAAAACGGCGGTATTGGGAATCCACGATCGCTGATGAATCAATTCACCAATGAGCCTAACCCGGCACTTGAGTTACCGGGCGGATATGTGGGAATTAACTACCCATGGAAGATGCCGAATCTCCTGAAGGTATGTGATGGCCCCTACCCGGAGCCTGACCCCAATGCGGGCAACACGTGCAGGCCATCCCAGCCTGGATTGCAGGGTCCATTCCTCTCGCCAATGGGACGGCCGCCAGCGCGTGCATGCACAAGTTGGCGTCTGGTGGAGATACCTGAATGAGCCGGAACATGCGCAGAGTATTGCTTGTGGCATTGGCGTTCGTCATTGTGATGGCTCTATCCTGGCTCATCACCGACTTCAAGAGCCGTTCACCATCGCCCCAGCAGGCGTGCACGCAGAAGTGCGCCGCGATTCAAAGGGATGGATACCTTGTCTATCGAGGACCCGATACTCCCAAAGACAAGACTGCCTACAGCGTCTGCGAATGTCGATGACCACGCTGATATCCCCCTTTTGCGAAAGTACGCCCATGAAGCGCAGGATCTTCCTTTCACTCGCTGTGACCCCCGCCCTGGGCCTGATCGCCTGCGGCAAACGCAAGCCAGCCGTCGCGGCCCTGCCAACGGGCGCCAGCGTGCTGGCGCTCGGCGACAGCCTCACGGCCGGCTACGGCGCCGGCGACTCCGAAGACTGGCCCGCCCGCCTGGCGGGCTTGACCGGCTGGCACGTCAGCAACGAAGGGGTCAACGGCGACACCACGGCGGGCGCGCTGGCGCGCCTCGGGAAACTGCTGGCCGCCGACCATTACGACGCGATCCTGATCGGCATCGGCGGCAACGACATGCTGCGCGGCGGTGCGGCGCAAGCCACGATCGACAATCTTTCCGAACTCGTCCGGCAGGCGAAGGCGCACACCACGTACGTCGCCGTCATCGCCACGCCGGCGCCCGATGCGCTGCGCGCCGCCACGCGCTCGCTGAGCGATGCGGCGTTCTACGAGAAGGTGGCGGCGAACGAGAAGGTACTGCTGGTCCCCGGCGTGTATGCGCGGGTGCTGTCGGATGCGTCGCTGCGCTCCGACCAGATCCACGCCAATGCCAAGGGCTACGACGCCGTGGCGCGGCAGCTGGCGGACCAGTTCAAGGCCGCCGGCTGGCTGGGCGGCTGATCGGGCGCCGCTATTCGCAAAGGCGGCGGATCTCCGCCGGGATCGGCACCGCGCGGATGCCGCCGCCCTCGCGCTTCGCGGCAAAGATGCGCACCTCCTCGCATTCGAGGATCAGGTCCTCGCCGCGCGTGACGCGGTAGCACTGCACGAAGCTCTTCTCGCGCCACTCGGGGATCGTGACCGCGATGGCGAGCGTGTCGCCATAGCTCGCGCTCTTGACGAAGCGCGTGTGCGTGTCGACCAGCGGCGTGCCGATCACGCCGAGCGTCTGTGCCGTTTCTTCCCAGCGCGGCACGCCGCGTTCGGCGAAGAAGTGGCGCGACGCGGCGTCGATCCAGCGGAAGAAGTTGGGAAACCAGACGATGCCGGCGGGGTCGCAGTCGCCGAATTCGACGCGGACGGTGTAGGTGACTTCGATGCTCATTGAGTTGAATTGACGGCCTATCCCATTCTCGTGGGCAGCCAGAGGGCGATGATGGGGAATGCGATCAGGATCACCAGCCGCAGGATGTCGGTCAGGATGAACGGCAGCACGCCCTTGAAGATCGTGGTGAAGCTCACGTCCTTGACCACGCTCTTGATCACGAACACGTTCATGCCCACGGGCGGGTGGATCAGGCCGAGTTCGACCGTCATCACGATGATCACGCCGAACCAGATCGGGTCGAAGCCCAGGTGCACGATGACCGGGTAGATGATCGGCACCGTGAGGATGATCATCGCCATCGCGTCCATCAGGCAGCCGAGCACGAGGTACATCAGCATGATCAGCGCGAGCACGCCGTAGCGGCCGATGCCCAGGCTGGTGAGGAACTCGGTGAGCTTCTGCGGGCTTTGCGTGATCGTCAGGAAATAGCCGAACAGCAGCGCCCCGATCAGCACCGTGAACACCGCCGCCGCGGTGCGCGTGGCCGAGAGCAGCGCCTCGCGGATCTTCGGCCCGTCGAGCTTGCGGCGCAGCAGGCCGAGCAGGAAGGCGCCGCTCGCACCCACGCCGCCGGCCTCGGTGGGCGTGAAGAAGCCGCCGTAGAGCCCGCCGATCACGAAGATGAAGAGCACCAGCGGCGCCCAGACGTTCTTGAGGTCGGCGATGCGCTCGCTCCACGGCTTGGCCTGCCCGCCGGGCAGCCAGCCCGGCCGCAGCTTCACGATGGCCACGATGGTCAGCACGTACATGGTCATCGCGAGGATGCCGGGCACGATGCCCGCCATGAACAGCTTGCCGATGTCCTGCTGCGTGAGGATCGCGTAGACCGCAAGCACGGTCGACGGCGGCAGGATCGCGCCCAGCGTGCCGCCCGCGGCGATCACGCCGGTGGAGAATGACTGCGGGTAGTTGAAGCGCCGCATCTCCGGATAGGCCACGGCCGAGAACGTGGCCGCGGTCGCAACCGACGATCCGCAGATCGCCGCGAAGCCGCCGCAGGCGAGCACCGTGGCCACGCCGAGGCCGCCGCGCAGGTGCCCGATCATCGAGTTCGCGGCCTTGAACAGCTCGCGGCTCACGCCCGAGACGGAGACCAGCGCCCCCATCAGCATGAACATCGGGATCACGCCGAAGGTGTAGTCGGTCACGGTGCGCATCGAGGTCTGGCCGACCAGCTTGAGCGCGGGGCCGGGGCCCACGATCCATGCATAGCCGGTGACGCCCACGAGCCCCATCGCCATGCCGACGGGCACGCGCAGGAGCATCAATGCGAAGAGAACGAAGAATCCAAGGATGGCGATGGCGTCGGTGCTCATTCATCAGCCTTCATTTCAGGCTTCTCGTCATGAAGAAGTTCAGGGTGGAAGATCAGGCGCCAGGTGCGGATGGCGATCAGCAGCACGGCGGAAACGTCGCCGAGCCAGGCCACCGCGTAGAAGGGCCAGGTCGGGATGTTCATGTCGTAGGTCAGCACGTGGTCCACGTAGGTGGCGCGCACCTTGTCGAACAGGGTGGCGGTCTGCACCGAGACCACGAAGAGCAGCACCACGGTCGCGAAGACGTCGATCCAGCGCTTCATGCGCGGGCTCGCCGCGGTCCAGACCAGGTCGACCGTGATGTGGCCGCCCCGGTAGCTGGTGGCCGCGATGCCCCAGAAGATCAGGATGCCCAGGAGCATCCGGCCGAAGTCGTACGAATCCGGGATCGAGGTGTCGAAGAACTTGCGCAACACCACGGCGATGAAGATGTTGAGCGCCACGATCCCCACGAAGAGGGCGGCGAGCCACTCGATCGCGTTGATGAAGCGGTCGCCCGACGTCCCCTTGGCCGCGGGGGCGTTGTCGCTGCCAGCGGTCATTGCAGGGCCGCGTTGTGCTTCGCGAGGCTGGCCTTCAGGCCGTCGAGCACGGCCTTGGGATCCTGGCCGACCTTCTTCACGCCTTCGGCCCACTGCGCCTCGACCGGTGCGCTGGCCTTGCGCCAGGCGTCGAGCTGCTCGGGCGTCAGCTTGTAGACCTCATGGCCGGATTGCGCGGCGATCTTGGCGCGGCCGCCGTATTCGAAATCGGCCCAGGGCGTGGCGACCTTTTCGGCCCATTCGCTGGTGCAGTGGTCGTCGATCACCTTCTTCTGCGCGGCGGACATGCCGTCGTACTTGCTCTTGTTCATCGCCCAGACGAAGGGCGTGACGTAGAGCGGCGCGTCCATGTGGTAGCTCACCACCTTGTCGATGCCGAACAGGATGATCGAACCCCACGGGAAGGTGATCGCGTCGGCCACGCCGCGCTCGAGCATGTCGCGCGACTCGGGGGCCGAAGCCTGCACGTTGGTGCCGCCCAGCGACGTGACCATCTGGCCGATGGTGCTGGTGGCGGGGCGGATCTTCATGCCCTTGACGTCGGTCGGCAGAAGGATCTTCTTGCGCGCGTGGAAGGTGCCGGGGTCGTGCACGAAGGCGAAGCAGAACTTCACGTCCTTCATTTCAGTGGCGGCGTACTGGCGGTACCACGCGTCGATGGCGGCCGAGCCGCTCTTGCCGTTGGCGAAGAGGAAGGGCAACGAGGCGCCGGCCATGATCGGGAAGCGGCCCGGCTGGTAGCCGGGATTGATGTAGGCGAAATCGGCGATGCCGTCGCGCGCCATGTCGTAGTGGTCGAAGGCCTTGCCGAGCTGCTCCGAGGGGAACAGCACCGCGGTGATGGTGCCGTTCGACGCCTTCTTGATGTCGTCGGCCCACGCCTGCAGCGAGGGGTTCAGCGGATGCTGCGCCGGCACCCAGCTCGACATCTTGAGCTGGACGGGCTTGTCCTGCGCCTGCGCGGGCGCGCCGGCCAGGGCCAGCGCGGCCGAAAGCGCGAGCGCCGCCCGTGTGGCGGCCGAGGTCTTGGAGCGGGGTGTCGACATGGTGTCTCCTTGCGGGGTGTTGTTGAATCGCTGGAATGGGATCGCGCCTTTTCCCCGAAGTCGGGGCCGGCGCAATTCAGTTATTTTTCATAAGAGTCGGCGTCGCCGTAAATCGGCGTTTACCTTGAAGTGGCGACGCGGCTGTCTCGTTGCGTCAATCAATCGCCGGTGATGTTGCGCGCGCGGATCAGCGCGCCGTAGCGGACGCTGTCGGTCTGCGCGCGGGCGGCGAATTCCTGCGGGCTCATGGGGGCGGGAATGGCGCCGAGCGCGTCCATGCGCTGCGCGAACGCGGGGCTGCGCAGGATCTTGTTGATCTCGGTATTCAACTTGGCGAGCACCGGCTGCGGCGTGCCGCCCGGCGCGTAGAAGCCGAACCAGGTGTCGGCGTCGAAGTCCTTCAGGCCCACTTCATCGAGCGTCGGCACGTCGGGGAACTGCGGCGAGCGCTTCGGGCTGCCCACGGCCAGCAGCTTCAGCTTGCCGGACTTGACGTGCTGCAGGCCGATGCCCGGATCGAACATGTAGTCGACCTGGCCCGCCAGCAGGTCCTGCATCGCGGGCGCCGCGCCGCGATAGGGAATGTGGGTCGCGCTCAGCTGGGCCTGGGCATTCATCATCTCCGCGGCGAGGTGCGGCGAGCTGCCGTTGCCGGGCGTGCCGTAGGAGAGCTTGCCCGGGTGCGCCTTCAGGTAGGCGAGGAATTCGCGGGCGTCCTTGACCTGCATCTTCTGCGGGTTCACTTCGAGGAACACCAGCACGCGCGCAGCCGCGGCCACGGGCACGAGGTCCTTGGCCGGGTCGAACGGCATCTTGGCGTACAGGTGCGGGTTGATCGACACCGTGCCGCCCGAACTCATGAGCAGGGTGTAGCCGTCGGCCGGCTGTTTGGAGACGTAGTCGCCGGCGATATTGCCGTTGGCGCCGGCGCGGTTCTCCACGATCACGGGCTGGCCGAGCGCCTGCGTCAGCGGCTCGGACACGGCCCGCGCGATCTGGTCGGCCGCGCCGCCGGGCGGGAAGCTCACGATCACGCGGATCGGCTTGGCGGGAAAGGCCTGGGCCAGCGCGGCAACGGGCAGGGCGGCGGCCAGTGCGGCAGCGAGCAGCGTGCGGCGGGCGAGCAGGGGGATCATCTTCTTCATGGTGGGGAACTGCTAGTGGGAGGTTGCTTTTCTTGGGACTCAGTGCGCCTTGCTCTTCGCCTGGGCGGCAGTGGCGAGGCCGCGGGGCTGGCGCACCCAGCGCACGGGCACGGCCTTCACGGGCCGGGGTGGCGCGCCGTGGCGCACCAGCGCGGCGTCGAGCGCGGTGCCGGCCTCGTCGGCCAGCGCGGCGGTGCGCGCCGCGGCGATGGCGTCCGCGCGCGCGGACGGGGCACCGTCGGGCAGCGGCGCGATCGCCAGGTGGTCGATCACGTGCAGCAGGTTGTGCTTGCCGCGCTCGTTGGTGGTGCCATAGCCCTTGATGAGGCGGCCGCACAGCGCGATCTCGTGGCCGAGGCGCCAGTGCGCCTGCGTGCCCCGCGCGACGGCGTCGAGCCAGCGCTCGATCAGCGCCTGTTCCTGCGCGAAGCGCTGTCCGCGCCGGCGCAGCCAGCGCATGGAGGCCAGCAGCCGCAGCGACGCCATGCCGAACACCGAGTGGCTGCCGACCTTGAGCGGCAGGGCCCATGGCGTGGCGCGGCGCCGGTCCCAGGCGGTCACGCGATTGGCGAGGGAGTCCGGCAGCAGCGCCGCGAACTCGGGCGCACCGGGCTTGAAGTGGTCGTAGACCTTGACGATGTCATGATCGCCGGCCTTGACCTCGTCGCGCACGCGGCGCGCGCGGCTGGCGCGGCTCTTGAGCTCGGCCACGCGCACGATGTCGTCGAAGGCCATCCACAGCGCGAGCCAGCGCGCCATCTCGCGCGTGATCGCGAAGCCCTGCGCGGCGGCCGGATCCGCGCTGCGCTCGGCGGCGAGCACCTTCTGCAGCCGCTCGACGTAGAGCCTGGCGTAGTCCGCGTCCTGGTAGTCGAGCACGCGGGCATGGCCCAGCGCGAGGAGGTCGTGCACGGCGGGCGGGAACAGGCTGGCGACCGCCTGCGGCAGCGCGGCGGTGGCGGGCGCCTCGTCCTGGGAGGTGGCCAGAAGGCCCGTGACCATGGCGGCTTGCTGGCGCGGCGCGTTCACAGCGTCGAAGGCCTTCGCGAAGCCGCGCAGGCTGGCCTCGGCCATCTTGCTGATCTTGTCGCCGCCGCCGCGCACGACCTGTTCGTAGGCCTCGCGCGGGAAGGGAAAGAGCCCGCTGCCGGCGACGGCCCCGAGCATCACCGCGCTGACGATGGTGCCCGACTCGCGTGCGGCGGTGCCCATGTCGAACACGTGGTGCTCGCGGCTGAAGGCCTTGATCACGTCGACGAGGCGCTGCGCATCGGCGCGGCCGTCGCCCAGCTCCATGCGCTCGGCCGTGGTGAGCGTGCGGCTGGACGAGCTGATGACCAGCGTGCGCTCGCGCGAGCTCATGCCGTTGCCGATCTGGCGCGTGGTTTCGAGCAGTTCCGACGAGACGATGGCGTCGAGCGCGCCCGGCACGGGGCTCAGGCTGAAGACCGGCTTGCGGCCACCGAGCTCGGCCAGCGGCACCGGAAAGACTTCGACGTAGTAGGTGGTGGCGCCGGTGCGCTGCGCGACCCCGGGAATCGAGGTGCTCTGCGCGGCGTAGCCGGCATGGCGCGCGACGTCGACCAGCCATTCGGTCAGGACGCCGCCGCCTTCGCCGCCGAGCGCGCAGATGAGGAGGGTGATGGGTTGGGTACGGTTCATGATCGTCATGCAGGCTGAAGGACGCGGACCACGGCGCCGCGCAGGCTGTGCAGCAGGCGTTCGTGCCATTTGGGGTTCTGCACCACTTCGGCGCGGTAGAAGCTCGGGCACAGCGTGGCCGCGTGCGCGTTGGCGCCGCACAGGCCGCAGCCCACGCAGCCGTCGATCACGACCGCGACCGGGTCCACCTTGAGCGGGTCGGGGTTGTCCTTGATCGTGAGCGTGGGGCAGCCCGACAGCCGGATGCACGCGTGGTCGCCGTTGCACACGTCCTCGTCGACGCCGTACTTCACGCGCACCACGCGCTCGCCCTTCTTGAGCAGGCTCGCGATCCACGGCTTGATGCGGCGCTGCCGTTCGAGCTGGCATTCGCCCTCGGCGATGATCACCTTCAGGCCGTTGAAGCTGCTGGTGAAGGCGTCGTTGAGCGTGCTGCGCATCTTGCTCACGTCGTAGGTGTGCACGGTGCGCAGCCACTGCACGCCCAGGCCCTTGAGCGTGGACTCGATGGTCTGGTTCTTGTCGACCAGGCTCTGCTGCTTGTCGACCGCGTGCGCCTTCACCTCGTCGTCGGGCGTGGAGATGATGTCCTGCGTGCCGGTGGCCGAGGTGTAGCCGTTCTTGAAGATCATCAGCACCGCGTCGTCGCCGTTGAAGAGCGCGCTCTGCACGCCGGTGAGCAGGCCGTTGTGCCAGAAGCCGCCGTCGCCCATGATCGACAGCACGCGGCGCTGCATCATCGGCGAGACGCCCGCGCGGCTCGCGAGGCTCATGCCGTAGCCGAGGATCGAGTGGCCCATCGAGAAGGGCTCGAAGGTGCCGAAGGCATGGCAGCCGATGTCGGCCGCGATGTGCACCGGGCCGCTGTCCTGCTGCGCGAGCTTGAGCGCCGAGAACACCGGCCGCTCCGGGCAGCCGATGCAGAAGCTCGGCGGCCGGTTCGGCAGCGGCGTGCCGGACTGGGCGGCCACCGCCGCGCGGCGCTCGCGGTTGCCGGCGAGCCATCCGTGCGCCGATTCGTTGGACGATTGCTGCGCCGAGCCCGGCAGGTAGCGTTCCACGAACGGGGCGAGGCCGCCCGCGAGCGCCTCCACGCCCAGTTCGCCCGCCGGCGGGAGCAGGTCGCAGCCGTGCAGCGCGGTCTGGATGTCGCGGCGGCGCAGCAGGGTGGCGATCTCCTGCTCGATGTACTCGGGCTGGCCTTCCTCGACCACGAGCACCGCGCGCTTGCCGGCGCAGAAGTCGGCCACTTCCTCGGGCACCAGCGGGTAGGTGACGTTGAGCACCAGCAGCGGGATGTCCGTCGCGCCGAAGGCGTCGGCCAGGCCGAGCTGCTGCAGGCTGCGGATGAGCGCGTTGTAGAGCCCGCCCTGCACGATGATGCCGAGGTCCTCGTGCTTGCCGGGTATCAGCTCGTTGAGCTGGTGTTCGGCGATGTAGCGCCGCGCGGCGGGCAGCCGCTCCTCGCCCTTGAGCTTCTCGTGGCGGAAGGTGACCGGCGGGTGTGCCAGCCGCATGTAGTCGAAGCCGGCCGGCTCTTCGATCAGCGCGCGCGTGGAGACCGCCGGCGGCAGGTTGTCCTTGCATTCGAAGCTGCCGCGCACGTGGCAGGTGCGGATGCGCAGCTCCATGATGCAGGGCATGTTCGAGGTCTCGGAAAGGCGGAATCCGTGCTCGACCATGTTCACCATCACGCCCAGGTCAGGGCGCGGGTCGAGCAGGCACATGCTCGACTTGAGCGCATAGGCGTGCGTGCGCTCCTGGATCACGGAGGCGCCTTCGCCGTAGTCCTCGCCGACCACGATCAGCACGCCGCCGCGCACGCCGGGCGACGAGAGGTTGGACAGCGCGTCCGCGGCCACGTTGGTGCCGACGATCGACTTCCAGGTCACCGCGCCGCGCAGCGGGTAGTGGATCGAGGCGCCGAGCATCGCGGCCGCCGAGGCCTCGTTGGAGCAGGCCTCGACGTGCACGCCCAGCTCGTCCATGTAGGGCTTGGCCTGCACCATGACGTCGAGCAGGTGCGAGACCGGCGCGCCCTGGTAGCCGCCGACGTAGGCCACGCCCGACTGCAGCAGCCCCTTGGTGATCGCGAGGATGCCCTCGCCATGAAAGGTGTCGCCTTCGCCGAGGCGAAGGGCTTCGATTTCCTTGCTGAATGAGACTTCCAACTGACTTGACTCCGTGGGGCTGTTTTCTCGAAAGGGGATGGACAGGGCCGGCGTCGCACGCCGTCGTGGACGCTTCGGCTTCGATGGGTGTCCTACTTGCCGGCGGCTTTCGCGGAGGGGCCGGGGTAGCGGGAGATGTAGTAGGCGAGGGTGTCGAGGTCCTCGGGCGGGATGCCGTTCAACGCCTCGACCATCGCCATGGTGTAGCCGGGCCGCTTGCCCGAGCGGAACTCGCGCAGCGTCATCTGCAGGTAGTCCTCGCGCTGCTGCGCGATGCGGGGCACCTGCTGCCCGCCGCTGAGATCGGCCCCGTGGCACATCGTGCACTTGAACTGCTGGGCGAGCGTCTGCCCGCGCGTCATGCGAGCCGCGTCGGGCGGCGTTGCGGGGGGCGGCGCGGGCACCGGCGCGAGGGTGCCGATGTAGTCGGAGAACCCGCGCAGGTCCTGGTCGGTCATGGTCTTGGCGACCGCGGTCATCGCTTCGTTGGCGCGGCGGCCTTCGCGGAAGAGAAAGAGCTGCGTGATCGCGTAGAACGAATGCTGGCCGGCGAGCGCGGGCGTGCCCGCCATCTCGCCGCGGCCGGTGGCGCCGTGGCAGGCGGCGCACAGCGCCGCGAAGCGCTGTGCGTAGCCGCCCTGGGCGGCGGGCTGTGCGCCCGCGGCCGGCGCCGCGAGCCACACGAAAGCCGCCGCGGCTGCGGTGAGGGTGAGTCTTGCCGCGCCCCTCATTTGCCGTAGCTGATGCGATAGATCGCGCCGGCGTGGTCGTCGCTCACCAGCATCGATCCGTCCTTCAGGATCAGGAAGTCCACCGGACGGCCGAGGTAGGTGTTGTTCTCGACGAAGCCCGTCATGAAGGGCTCGACCTTGGCGCCGCCCTTGCCGTCGGGCCAGGCGACGGAGATGTCCGAGTACTTCACGGTGCGGTTCCACGGGCCGTGGCGCGCGATGAACATCGCGCCCTGGTACTTGGCCGGGAACATCTTGCCGTTGTAGAACTTCAGGCCCAGCGAACCGGCGTGCGGGCCGAGCAGCGCGTTGGGCTTCTTGTAGTCGGCGCAGCTCTTGCCCCAGCCGAACTCGGGGTCGGGGATGTTGCCCTGGTGGCAGAACGGGTAGCCGAAGTGCTGGTTCGGGCCGGTCACCTCGTTGAGTTCGTCGTTGGGCAGCTCCTCGCTGAGCCAGTCGCGGCCGTTGTCGGTGAACCAGAGGTGGCCGGTCTTCGGATCGAAATCGAAGCCCACCGTGTTGCGCACGCCGGCAGCCATGGTTTCCACGTTGCTGCCGTCGAGGTTCATGCGGTAGATCTTGGCGTACTCGCCCGGATCGCAGATGTTGCACGGCGCGCCGATCGCGAAGTAGAGCTTGTTGTCGCGCACGCGCAGGAACTTCCAGCTGTGGTCGCCGCCGCCCGGAAGCTTGTCGTAGATCGTCTTCGGCTCGCCGAGGTTGTCGAGCTTGCCGTCGACGTTGTCGTAGCGGTAGATGTGCGTGTTGGTCGCCAGGAAGAGCGAGCCGTTGTGGTATTCGATGCCGGTCGCGAACGGCATCTTGTCGATGATGACCTTGGCCTCGTGCTTGCCCTTCTCGGGGACCGCGTAGACCTTGTTGCCGACGAACAGCGTGCTCACCAGCACGGTGTCGTTCGGGCCCTGGCGCAGGCCGCGCGCGTCGAGCACGCCCGAGGCCCAGGTCTCGACCTTGAAGCCCGGCGGCAGCTTGAATTTCTTGGTCGGCAGCTGGTCGGCCGCCGTCGGGATCGGGAACGCGGGCACCGGGGCCATCTTCATGGCCGAGTCGGTCTTGGGGCGCCCCTTGGCCCAGCCCGGCTCTTCGGCCGGCGGCTGCTGGGCCCATGCGGCGGTGGCCGCGAAAAGCAGGGCGGCGATCGCCGCGTGCTGACGGATCTTTGCCATGTCTGTCTCCTTCTCTTGGTGTGTCGGCTTGACGCCGTCCGGGAGTGTGCGAGCACGCGGGAAGACGTTCAATAAAATATTCGAGCTAAGCAATATGAACGCGATGCATATCGACACCATCGACCTGAACCTGCTGCGGCTCTTCGACGCCATCTATCGGGCGCGCAGCGTGAGCCGGGCGGCCGATTCGCTCGGCCTGACCCAGCCGGCGGCCAGCCACGGGCTCGGGCGGCTGCGGCTCCTGCTGAAGGATGCGCTGTTCATCCGCGCGCCGGGGGGCGTGGCGCCCACGCCACGCGCCGATCGGCTGGCCCAGGCCGTGCAGTCGGCGCTGGGCACGCTGGAGGACGCGCTGAACGAGCCCGACCGCTTCGAGCCTGGCGCGTCGCGCAAGACCTTCCGCATCCACATGAGCGACATCGGCGAAGGCCGCTTCCTCCCGGCGCTGATGGCCCGGCTGGGCGAACTGGCGCCCGGCATCCGGCTGGAGACCCTGCCGCTCCTGCCCGACGAGATTGCGCCCGCGCTGGACAGCGGCCGCATCGACTTCGCCTTCGGCTTCCTGCCCAAGGTGCGCGACACCCAGCGCCTCGTGATGCTGAAGGACCGCTACATCGTGCTGCTGCGCCAGGGCCATCCCTTCGCCCGGGCGCGGCGCAACGGGCAGGCCATGCTCGAGGCGCTGCGCAAGCTCGAATACGTGGCGGTGCGCACCCATGCCGAGACGATCCGGATCCTTCAGCTGCTCAACCTCGAGGACCGCGTGCGCCTGACCACCGAGCACTTCATGGTGCTGCCGGCCATCGTCCGCGCGACCGACCTGGCGGTGGTGATGCCCCGCAACATCGCGCGCAATTTCGCCGAGGAGGGGGGCTACGCCATCATCGAGCCGGCCTTCCCGCTGCGCGACTTCACCGTGTCGTTGCACTGGAGCAAGCGTTTCGAGGCCGATCCGGCCAACCGGTGGCTGCGCGGGGTGATCGAGGCGCTGTTCGTCGAGCGCCGCGAGCCGCCCTGAATCAGGGCTTTCCCGGGGGTCTCATACCACCCCCCACATAGCCGATATGGGCATCGCCGTATGCATCGGCGCGCGCAAAGGAATAACTTCCGTCTGGCCCGATTCTTGATGGCCCCACGAGCATGAGCATGAGCACCCCGACGAAACCCATCCAGTTCTTCCACCGCGGCCGGATCGTCGAGGTCGGCGGCGTGCATCCGACCCGCTCGGTGCTCGACTGGCTGCGCGAGGACGCGCGCTGCACCGGCACCAAGGAAGGCTGCAACGAGGGCGACTGCGGCGCATGCACCGTGGTGATCGGCGAGCTGGCCGATCCGGGCGAGAAGGGGGCGGTCGGCGGGCTGCGGCTTTCCACCGTGAATGCCTGCATCCAGTTCCTGCCGACGCTGCACGGCAAGGCGCTGTTCACCGTCGAGGATCTCAAGGCCCAGTGCGGCCACGGCCACGAAGGCCGCGAAGTGCAGCAGCACGACAAGCACCCGGTGCAGCGCCTGCACCCGGTGCAGCAGGCGATGGTCGACTGCCACGGCTCGCAGTGCGGCTTCTGCACGCCGGGTTTCGTGATGTCGCTGTGGTCGACCTACGAGCACCACCAGGCGGACGGCTCGCGCCCGACGCGGCAGCAGCTGGCGGACGATCTCTCGGGCAACCTCTGCCGCTGCACCGGCTACCGGCCGATCCTCGACGCGGGCCAGCGCATGTTCGACCTGCCGGCGGTGCGGCTCGACACGAAGCCGGTGGTGGAGGCGCTGGCGGCGCTGAAGCGCGACCGCACCTTCGACTACGCGGCGCCGCTGGGCCAGCGGCTCGACCACTTCCACGCGCCGGCCACGCTGGCGGAACTCGCCGCGCTGCGCGAGGCCAAGCCGGCGGCGCAGTTGCTGGCCGGGTCGACCGACGTCGGGCTGTGGGTCAACAAGCAATTCCGCGACCTGGGCGACATCCTCTATGTCGGCGACGTGGCCGAGATGAAGGTCATCGAGGAACGCGCCGACGAGCTGTACCTGGGGGCCGGCGCCTCGCTGGAATCGGCCTTCGCGGCGCTGACCCGGCGCGTGCCGAGCCTCGCCGATGTCTGGCTGCGCTTCGCCTCGCCGCCGATCCGCCATGCCGGGACGATCGGCGGCAACGTGGCCAACGGCTCGCCCATCGGCGATTCGCCGCCGGTGCTGATGGCGCTCGACGCGCAGATCGAACTGCGCCGCGGCGCCCGCGTGCGCCGCATGCCGCTCACGGAGTTCTACGTCGACTACATGAAGAACCGGCTCGAGGCGGGCGAGTTCGTGCAGGGCCTCGCGGTCCCGAAGGCCGCGCTGGCGCGGCAGGTGCGCGCCTACAAGATCAGCAAGCGCTTCGACTGCGACATCTCGGCGCTGTGCGGCGGCTTCGCGATCGAACTCGACGGCGAGGTGGTCAAGGCGGTTCGGCTCGCCTTCGGCGGCATGGCGGCGGTCGTGAAGCGGGCCGCGCATGCCGAGGCCGCGCTGACCGGCAAGCCCTGGTCCCAGGCGGCGGTGAATGCCGCCCGGCTCGCGCTCGCGAAGGACTTCACGCCGCTGACCGACATGCGCGCGAGCGCCGACTACCGCCTGCAGGTGGCGCAGAACCTGCTGCAGCGCCTGTGGCTGGAAACCCGCACCACCGACCCGCTGCCGGCGGAAGCCACCAGCGTGTGGAGCGTGATGCCGCACGTGGTCGCACAAGGAGCCTGAGATGAACAAGCCGATCGACCCCAAGCTCTTCAAGTCGGCCGAGGCCTTCGCCGACTACGCCTCGAACACCGCCGCCCGCATCGACGTGGATGCGGAGGCCAAGGCGCACGGCGACGGCGCGCGGGTGGGCATCAGCCGGCCGCACGAGTCGGCCGCGCTGCACGTGGCGGGCGAGGCGGCCTACATCGACGACATCCCGGAGCTCGCGGGCACGCTGCACTGCGCGCTCGGACTCTCGCCGGTCGCCAACGGCCGGCTCAGGGGCATGACGCTCGACGCGATCCGCGCCATGCCCGGCGTGGTGGCGGTGCTGAGCGCGGCGGACATCCCGGGCAGCAACGATTGCGGCTCGATCGTGCATGACGACCCGATCCTCTGCAGCGGCGACATCCGCTACCTGGGCCAGCCGGTCTTCGCGGTCGTCGCCGAGACCCGCGATGCCGCCCGACGTGCCGCCGCGCGCGCGAAGGACGCGCTCGACATCGAGGCGGCGCCGCCGGTGCTCACGCCGCAGGAAGCGCACGCGAAAGAACAATACGTGGTGCCGCCGATGCATCTGGTGCGCGCCACGAACGAGGGCGGCGCCAGGGCCGCGATCGCGAAGGCGCCGCACCGGCTCAAGGCGCAGCTCGACGTGGGCGGTCAGGAGCAGTTCTATCTCGAAGGCCAGATCAGCTACGCGATCCCGAAGGAGGGCGGTGCGATGCACGTGTACTGCTCGACGCAGCACCCGAGCGAGATGCAGCACCTGGTCGCGCATGCGCTGCACCTGCACGCCAACGAGGTGCAGGTCGAATGCCGGCGCATGGGCGGCGGCTTCGGCGGCAAGGAGTCGCAGTCGGCGCTCTTCGCCTGCGTGGCGGCGGTGGCGGCCAGCAAGCTCAGGCGCCCGGTCAAGCTGAGGCTCGACCGCGACGACGACTTCATGATCACCGGCCGCCGGCACTGCTTCTGGTACGAGTACGAGGTGGGCTACGACGACGCGGGCCGCATCCTCGGCGCCGAGATCACGATGGTCTCGCGCGCCGGCCACTCGGCCGACCTTTCGGGCCCGGTGATGACGCGCGCGCTGTGCCACTTCGACAATGCCTACTGGCTGCCCGACGTCGAGATGCACGGCTTCTCGGGCAAGACCAACACGCAGAGCAACACCGCGTTCCGGGGCTTCGGCGGTCCGCAGGGCGCGATCGCGATGGAGAACATCCTCGACAGCGTGGCACGCGTGCTCGGGCGCGATCCGCTGGACGTGCGGCGCATCAACTTCTACGGCAAGACCGAAAACAACGTGACGCCCTACGGGCAGACCGTGACCGACAACATCATCCACGAGCTGGTGGCCGAACTGGAAGCCGGCAGCGACTACCGCGCGCGCCGGGCCGCGGCCGAGGCCTTCAACGCGGCAAGCCCGGTACTCAAGCGCGGCATGGCGCTGGCGCCGCTCAAGTTCGGCATCTCGTTCAACGTCAAGCACTTCAACCAGGCCGGCGCGCTGGTCCACGTCTACAACGACGGGTCGATCCTGGTGAACCACGGCGGCACCGAAATGGGGCAGGGCCTGAACACCAAGGTGGCGCAGGTGGTGGCGCACGAGCTCGGCGTGAGCTTCGAGTGCGTGCGCGTGACCGCGACCGACACGACGAAGGTCGCCAACACCTCGGCCACTGCCGCGTCGACCGGTGCCGACCTGAACGGCAAGGCCGCGCAGGACGCCGCGCGCCAGATCCGCGAACGGCTGGCCGCCTGCGCCGCCGCGCGCCATGGCGGCGAGGCGGCGGCGGTGCGCTTCGCCAACGACAAGGTCGAGGTCAACGGCCGCACGCTGCCCTTTGCGACGCTGGTGGGCGAGGCCTACCTCGACCGCGTGCAGCTCTGGTCCGACGGCTTCTACGCCACCCCCGGCCTGAGCTGGGACAAGGACAGGATGCAGGGCCGCCCCTTCTTCTACTACGCCTACGGCGCGGCGGTCAGCGAGGTGATCGTCGACACGCTCACCGGCGAATGGAAGCTGCTGCGCGCCGACATCCTGCACGACGCGGGCAAGTCGCTGAACCCGGCGGTCGACATCGGCCAGGTCGAGGGCGCCTTCATCCAGGGCATGGGCTGGCTCACGACCGAGGAACTGGTCTGGCACCCCAAGACCGGCCTGCTGACCACGCACGCGCCGAGCACCTACAAGATCCCGACGGCCAACGACTGCCCGCCGGTGCTCAACGTGCGGCTCTACGAGGGTCAGAACTTCGAGGACTCGATCCACCGCAGCAAGGCTGTGGGCGAGCCGCCGCTCCTGCTGCCGTTCTCGGTGTTCTTCGCGATCCGCGATGCGGTGTCGTCGGTGGGCGGCCACCGGGTCGATCCGCCGCTTTCCGCGCCGGCGACCAGCGAGTCGATCCTGCGGGCGATCAACGCGGTGCAGAACGCGTAGAAGTCCCTAGACTCCGAGCGTGCCCGAAGTTGTTGCCATGCCCCCGCCCATGAACCCATGCGCGAAACACCGCGGAACCGGCTTTGCCGGGCCGCTGGTGTTGCCCCCGGTCGGGGGTTGGAGGAGCGACACGAAGTGCGCGGAGCCTGGGGGCGAACTTTGAATCTTGACAAGATCGATCTTCACCTCATCCGGGTCCTTCACACCGTGCTCACCGATCGCAGCGTCTCGCGTGCCGCCATCCGCCTCGGGATGTACCAGCCCGCCGTGTCCGCCGCCCTCAAGCGGCTGCGCGAGCTCTCGGGGGACCCGCTGCTGGTGCGCTCCGGCGCCGGCATGGTGCCGACCGACGCGGGGCTGCGCATGATCGAGCCCGCCGCGGCGATCCTGCGCGCGGCCGAGATGCTGTTCAGCGACGCGCGCGGCTTCGATCCGCAGACCGCGCAGACCACCTTCCGCATCGCGGCGAGCGACTACATGGACCCGCTCTTCCTGCCGCAGCTCGTCGCGCGCATCAAGAGCCAGGCGCCGATGTGCCACATCGAGATCCATCCGCTGTCGCCCGACTCGGACTACCACACGCACCTGTCGCTCGGGCAGGTGGACGTGGTGATCGGCAACTGGCTCAAGCCGCCCGAAGACCTGCACATGGCGCGGCTCTTCGGCGACGACATCGTCTCGCTGGTCAACCGCGACCATCCGGCGGTGCGCCGGGGCTGGGACCTGGAGAGCTGGCTGGCCGCCGAACACATCGCGCCGACGCCGATGCACCCGGGCGCGCGCGGGATCATCGACCAGATGCTCGACGAGATGGGCCGCCAGCGGAACATCACGGCGCGCTGCGCGCACTTCGGGCTGATCCCGGACATGGTGGCGTCGAGCCTGCTCGTGCTCACCACCGGCCGCCAGTACTGCGAGCGCTTCACGGACCGCCTGCCGGTCGCGATCCTCGACTGTCCGGTGGGGCTGCCGCGCCTCATGTACTACCAGCTCTGGCACGAGCGCACCCATTCGTCGAGTTCGGCGCGCTGGCTGCGCGAGCGCACCCGCGAGGTGGCCGCGTCGCTGCGGCCGCCCATGGCCGCCAACGGCGGCAGCGGATAGCCCGGCGATTTCGCGCCCCGGCGTCGCGAAGCCGCACCCCTCCACGCCATCGACCACAAAGACTCGGAGACAAGACGATGAACCGGACAGAACAGGTGCTCGACCTCGGCGGGCAGGATCTCCCACGGCAGCGCGGCAGCTCGAAGGGCTGGGCCGAGCGCTTCTTCAAGCTCGAGGAACACGGCACCACCGTGCGCACCGAGATCGTGGCGGGGCTCACGACCTTCCTCACGATGGCCTACATCATCTTCGTGAACCCGTCGATCCTCGGCGACGCGGGCATGCTGAAGGATGCGGTGTTCGTCGCCACCTGCCTGATCGCCGCGCTCGGCACCGCGATCATGGCGCTTTATGCCAACTACCCGATCGCGCTCGCGCCGGGCATGGGGCTGAACGCCTACTTCGCCTACGTCGTGGTGCTGCAGATGGGCTTCACCTGGCAGGCGGCGCTGGGGGCGGTGTTCATCTCGGGCTGCCTGTTCCTGCTGGTGACGGTGTTCCGGCTGCGCGAGCTGATCATCCGGGGCATCCCGCACTCGATCCGCGTGGCGATCACGGTCGGCATCGGGCTCTTCCTGGCGATCATCGCGCTCAAGAGCGCGGGCATCGTCGCGCCCTCGAAGGCCACCTACATCACGCTCGGCGACCTGCACACGCCGCAGGTGGTGCTGGCGAGCATCGGCTTCTTCCTGATCGTGGTGCTCGACCGCCTCAGGGTGCCGGGCGCGATCCTGATCGGGATCGTCACGGTCACGGTCCTCTCGTTCTTCTTCGCCGGCAACACCTTCCATGGCGTCTTCGCCGCGCCGCCCTCGATCGCGCCGACCTTCCTGCAGCTGGACATCAAGGCCGCGCTGCAGGGCGGCATCCTCAACGTGGTGCTGGTCTTCTTCCTCGTCGAGCTGTTCGACGCCACCGGCACGCTGATGGGCGTCGCGCGCCGCGCGGGCCTCCTGGTGCCGGGGCGCATGGACCGCCTGAACAAGTCGCTCCTGGCGGACAGCGGCGCCATCTTCGCCGGCTCGCTGCTCGGCACTTCGAGCACCACCGCCTATGTCGAAAGCGCCGCGGGCGTGCAGGCGGGCGGCCGCACCGGGCTCACCGCGCTGACGGTGGCCGTGCTGTTCCTCGCGGCGCTGGTGATCTCGCCGCTGGCCGGCGCGGTGCCGGCCTATGCGACCGCGCCGGCGCTGTTCTTCGTGGCATGTTTGATGCTGAGGGAATTGACCGAACTGGACTGGGAGGAAACCACCGAGGTCGTCCCCGCCGTGGTGACGGCGCTGACCATGCCCTTCACCTACTCGATCGCCAACGGGCTGGCGTTCGGCTTCATCTCCTATGCGGTGCTGAAGCTGTTCACCGGCCAGGCGAAGCAGGTGCACTGGATGGTCTGGCTGATCGGCGGGGTGTTCCTGTTCAAGTTCATCTACATCGGGGGCCATTGAACCGTCCGGAGCAGGCGACGAACTGACGACAATAAGGCGATCGCCGAGTGGCGATTCAGGGCTTGAAACGCAACCCACAGGCCAGGCACAGGCATGACAATCCACAGACTCCAGCTGGCGCACATCACCAAGCGCTACCCCTCGGTGGTCGCCAACAGCGATGTTTCGCTCGCGGTGGCGCCGGGCGAGACCCACGCCGTCCTCGGCGAGAACGGCGCGGGCAAATCCACGCTGATGAAGATCATCTACGGCTCGGTCAAGCCGGACGAAGGCAGCGTGATGTTCAACGGCCAGCCCGTGAACGTGCGCAACCCGCAGGAAGCGCGCGCCCTGGGCATCAGCATGGTGTTCCAGCATTTCAGCCTGTTCGACACCCTCACCGTGGCCGAGAACGTCTGGCTCGGGCTCGACCGGCACCTGGCGCTCGCCGAGGTGGTGCGCCGCATCGAGGCCAAGGCCGGCGAGTACGGGCTGGACATCGACCCCTCGCGCCCGGTGCACACGCTCTCGGTGGGCGAGATGCAGCGCGTCGAGATCATCCGCGCGCTGCTCACCGACCCGAAGCTGCTGATCCTCGACGAGCCGACGTCGGTGCTCACGCCGCAGGCGGTGGGCAAGCTCTTCGTGGTGCTCAAGAAGCTGGCTTCGGAAGGCTGCAGCATCCTCTACATCAGCCACAAGCTGCACGAGATCCGCGAGCTGTGCACCGCGTGCACCGTGCTGCGCGGCGGCAAGGTCACGGGGGTGTGCAACCCGCAGCAGGAGTCGAACGAATCGCTCTCGCGGCTGATGATCGGCGCCGAGCCGCCGCCGCTCACGCACCGGCCGGTGCGCGCGGGCGAGGTGGCGCTGCGGGTCAAGGGGCTCACGCTGGCGCGCGAGGACCAGTTCGGCATCGACCTCGACGGCATCTCGCTGGACGTGCGCGCGGGCGAGGTCGTCGGCATCGCGGGCGTGTCGGGCAACGGGCAGAAGGAATTGCTCTATGCGCTCTCGGGCGAGGACACGCGCGCCGAGGCCGGGATGATCGAAGTCTTCGGCCAGGCGGCCGCGCGTTTCCGGCCGCGCCGGCGCCGCGCGCTGGGCCTGCATTTCGTGCCCGAGGAGCGGCTCGGCCGCGGCGCGGTGCCCACGCTCGGGCTCGCGCACAACCTGCTGCTCACGCGCAGCAACGCGGTCGGCAAGGGCGGCTGGATCCGCACCGGCGTGCTCCACCAGCAGGCCGCCGGCATCATCGAGCGCTTCAAGGTCAAGGCCGGTGGGCCGGGCGCGGCGGCGCGCTCGCTCTCGGGCGGCAACCTGCAGAAATTCATCGTCGGGCGCGAGATCGACGCCAACCCGAAGATCTTCATCGTCTCCCAGCCGACCTGGGGCGTGGACGTGGGCGCGGCGGCGCTGATCCGCGGCGAGATCCTCGCGCTGCGCGATGCCGGCTGCGCGGTACTGGTCGTCAGCGAGGAGCTCGACGAGCTGTTCGAGATCAGCGACCGGCTCCACGTGATCGCGAAGGGGCGGCTGTCGCCCTCGATCGACCGCGCCGCCGCCACGGTGCCGCAGATCGGCGAATGGATGAGCGGCCTCTGGGACCGCTCGTCCCATGCCGCCGCGGCGCCTTCGCAGGAGGTGGCCCATGCTTAAGCTCGAACCCCGTCCGCAGCTCTCGCGCTTCTGGAGCTACGGCTCGCCGATCCTCGCGCTGCTGATCACGGTGGTGATCGGCATGGCGCTGTTCGCCGCGCTCGGCAAGGACCCGGTCAAGGGCCTGCTGGTGTTCTTCTGGGAGCCGATCAAGAGCCCCTATGCGCTCGGCGAACTGATGGTCAAGGCCACGCCGCTCCTGATCATCGCGCTCGGCCTCGCGGTGTGCTTCCGCGCCAACGTGTGGAACATCGGCGCCGAGGGCCAGTTCGTCTTCGGCGCGATCGCGGCCGGCGGCGTCGCGCTCCTGGCCGACAAGACCACGGGCCAGTGGATCGTGGCCGCCATCCTGATCGCGGGCATCGCGGGCGGCATGGTGTGGGCTGGCATCGTGGCCTTCCTGCGCGACAAGTTCAACGCCAACGAGATCCTCGTGAGCCTGATGCTGGTGTACGTGGCGACGCTGCTGCTGGGCTACATGGTCTACGGGCCGTGGAAGGACCCGCACGGCTACAACTTCCCGCAGACCAAGACCTTCGAGGCGGTGACGCAGATCCCGCGGCTCATGAAGGGCTCGCGCGTCAGCATCGGGCTCGTGATCGCGCTCCTGGGCTCGGCGGCGCTGTGGGTGTTCCTGTTCCGCACCCGCGCAGGCTTCGCGCAGCAGGTGGGCGGGCTGGCGCCGGCGGCGGCGCGCTATGCGGGCTTCTCGGCGCGGCGCGCGGTGTGGATCGCGCTGCTCACCTCGGGCGGGGCGGCCGGCCTCGCTGGCGCGCTCGAAGTCGCGGGGCCGCTCGGGCAACTCACGCCCTACGTGCCGGCGGGCTACGGCTTCGCGGCGATCATCGTCGCCTTCGTCGGGCGGCTGCACCCGGTCGGCATGATCTTCTCCGCGGTGCTGATGAGCATGTTCTACATCGGCGGCGAACTGGCGCAGTCGCGGCTCGGACTGCCGAAGTCGCTGACCGGCGTGTTCCAGGGCCTCTTGCTCTTCACGCTGCTGGCCTGCGACACGCTGATCGCCTACCGCATCCGGCGCAAGGCGGCGCCGAAGGCCGTGCCGGCATTGCCCGGAACGGCCTCGCTGCAAGCCAGCACACCGCTCACGGCGCCGGTCGCCCGCCCCGCCACGACCGAAGGGACCGCATGATGGAAAGCTACGCACTCCTCCTGGGGTCCACCCTGAGCGCCGGCACGGTGCTCGCCATCGCGGCCTTGGGCCTTCTGATCAACGAGAAGGCCGGCATCGTGAACCTCGGCGCGGAGGGCATGATGCTCTGCGCCGCCATCGCGGGCTTCGCGACGGTGGTCACGACGCACAACACCTGGCTCGGGTTCGCAGCCGGCATGGCGGCGGGCGCGCTGCTCGCGGCCTTCTTCGGCGTGCTGGTCATCTGGCTCAACACCAACCAGTACGCGACCGGGCTGGCGCTCAGTCTGTTCGGTGTCGGTTTCTCGGCCTTCGCGGGCATCAACTTCGTGCAGGCCAAGCTGCCGGCGAGCACCTCGTACGCGCTGCCGGTGCTGGGCGACCTGCCGCTGGTCGGCCCGGCGCTGTTCCGCCACCACCCGATGGTGTACTTCGCGGTGCTGCTCACCTTCGGGCTGATCTGGTTCCTCTACCGCACGCGGGCCGGGCTGGTGCTGCGCTCGGTGGGCGAATCGCCGGAGTCCTCGCACGCGCTGGGCTATCCGGTGCGGCGCATCCGCTTCCTGGCGGTGATCGCGGGCGGCGCGCTGTGCGGGCTGGCGGGTGCTTATCTCTCGACGGTCTACACGCCGCTGTGGGTCGAGGGCATGGTGGCCGGCCGGGGTTGGATCGCGCTGGCGCTGACCACCTTCGCGACCTGGCGGCCGATCCGCGTGCTGCTCGGGGCCTACCTCTTCGGCGGCGTCTCGATGCTCGGCTTCCACCTCCAGAGCACGGGGGTCAATGTGCCCAGCCAGTTCCTGAGCATGCTGCAATACATCGCGCCGATCGTGGTGCTGGCGCTGATCTCGCGCAACCCCGCGTTCATCCGCGTCAACATGCCGGCTTCCATAGGAAAACCGTTCTACCCCGGCTCATAATCGCGTTTCGTTTTGTTTCGTCGCCAACCCGTCCTTTTGAGGATTCCAAACAAATGAATGATCTGACCAAGCGCTCCCTGCTCAAGCTGGCCGCCCTGACCGCGGTCGCTTCGGCAGCCCTCGTGGGCTGCGGCAAGAAGGAAGAGGCCCCGGCGCCGGCCGCCGCGCCTGCCGCTCCGGCGCCTGCGGCGGCGGCCCCCGCCGCCGGCCCGCTGAACATCGCCTTCGCCTACGTCGGACCGGTGGGCGACGGCGGCTGGAGCTTTGCGCACGACAACGGCCGCAAGGCGATCGAGAAGGAATTCGGCGACAAGATCAAGACCACCTACGTCGAGAGCGTGCCCGAGGGCGCGGACGCCGAGCGCGTGTTCCGCGACATGGTGGCCCAGGGCAACAAGCTGATCTTCGGCACCACCTTCGGCTACATGGAGCCGATGCTCAAGGTCGCGGCCGACAACCCCGAGGTGAAGTTCGAGCACGCCACCGGCTACAAGACCGCCCCGAACATGCGCACCTACGACAGCCGCACCTACGAAGGCGCCTACATGGCCGGCATCGTCGCGGGCTCGATGACCAAGACCAACACGCTCGGCGTGGTCGGCTCGGTGCCGATCCCCGAAGTGCTGCGCAACATCAACAGCTTCACGCTGGGTGCGCAGTCGGTCAATCCGAAGATCACGACCAAGGTCGTATGGGTCAACGAGTGGTTCAGCCCGCCGAAGGAAACCGAGGCGGCCACGGCCCTCATCAACGGCGGCGCGGACGTGCTGTTCCAGAACACGGACTCGCCGGCCGTGCTCAAGACCGCGCAGGAAAAGGGCAAGCGCGCCTTCGGCTGGGACTCCGACATGACCGCCTACGGCCCGAAGGCCCACCTCGCCTCGTCGATCATCAACTGGGCCCCGTACTACATCAAGGCCACGCAGGACGTGCTCGACGGCAAGTGGACCACCGGCCAGAGCTGGTGGGGCGTGAAGGAAGGCGCGATCGACCTCGTCTCCATCGCGGAAGACGTGCCGGCCGAGACCAAGGCCAAGGTCGAGGAAGTCAAGAAGGGCCTGAAGGACGGCACCTTCTCGATCTGGAAGGGCCCGATCGTCGGCCAGGACGGCAAGGAAGTCGTCGCCGCCGGCGCGGTGGCCGACGACAAGTTCCTGACCGGCATCAACTTCTACGTCAAGGGTGTCGAAGGCTCGGTGCCCGGCGGCGAGAAGAAGTAAGCCGGACGGCCCGGACGCTTCCGGCACGAGGGGTTGCTCATGGGCAACCCCTTTTCGTTTCAGGTTCCCACGATGATCGAACGACAACTCTGGCATCCGGTGGCACGCGCCGACGACGTGGCGGACATGCCCGTTGCCATGCGCCTGCTCGGCGAAGACCTCGTGCTGTGGCGCGACGCCACGGGCGCGGTGCACGCCTGGGCCGACCGCTGCCCGCACCGCGGCGCAAAGCTCTCGCTCGGGCGCGTGATCGATGGCGAGGGCGGCCGCCAGCTCGAATGCCCCTACCACGGCTGGCGCTTCGAGGCGGGCGGCCGCTGCGTGCACGTGCCGGCGCTGCCGGGCTTCGTGCCGCCGGCCACGAGCCGCGCGCGGGCCCATGCGGCCTGCGAAGCGGGCGGCATGGTGTGGGTGCGTCTCGACGCGCCCGCCGAGGATGAACCGCCGGTGCCCGTCTTCGCCGCCGAGGCCGACGCCGGCCTGCGCAAGATCGACTGCGGCCCCTACGACGTCGAGACCAGCGCGCCGCGGCTGGTCGAGAACTTCCTCGACATGGCGCACTTCGGCTTCGTGCACGAAGGCTGGCTCGGCGCGCGCGAGATGGCGGTGATCGACGACTACCGCGTCGAGCCCACGCCGCACGGGCTGCTCGCCACCGGCTGCAAGGCCTGGCAGCCGCAGTCGACCGCGAATTCCACCGCGCCGGCCCAGGTCGAATACACCTACGAGGTGACCGCGCCCTACACGGCGGTGCTGACCAAGGTGCCCGAGGCCGCGAGCGTCGGGCAGGCGGGCTACCGCGAATCGATCGCGCTCTACATCTGCCCGATGGAGCACGAGCGCTGCCGCGTGTGGTTCCGCTTCGCGACCTCGGACTTCGATCGCGACGCGGCCTCGGTGCGCGCCTTCCAGGACACGATCTTCCTGCAGGACAAGCCGGTGCTCGAATCGCAGGGCCCGAAGCGCCTGCCGCTCGACCTGCGCGCCGAGCTCCATACCGTGGCCGACAAGGCCTCGTCCCTCTACCGCCGCCAGCTGAAGTCGCGCGGCATCACCTTCGGAGTCTGCTGATCATGAACACGCCCGCCCGCACCGTCCCGCCCATCGCCGCGGACCGCCTGCCCGCGCTGCTGCGCGCCATGCCGAAGGCCGAATTGCACATGCACATCGAGGGTTCGCTCGAGCCCGAGCTGATCTTCGCGCTCGCGCAGCGCAACGGCGTCTCGATCCCCTACGCGAGCGTGGAGGAACTGCGCCGCGCCTACGCCTTCACCAACCTGCAGAGCTTCCTGGACATCTACTACGCCGGGGCCAGCGTGCTGCTCAGGGAGCAGGACTTCTACGACATGGCCTGGGCCTACCTCGAGCGCGCGGCGGCCGACAACGTGTTGCGCACCGAGATGTTCTTCGACCCGCAGACGCACACCGAGCGCGGCGTGCCGATGCAGGTCGTGATCGACGGCCTGCACCGCGCCTGCGTGGACGCGAAATCGAAGCTGGGCATCGATGCCGCGCTGATCCTGTGCTTCCTGCGCCACCTGAGCGAGGAAGACGCCTTCGCCACGCTGGAGCAGGCGCTGCCGTTTCGCGACCGCTTCATCGGCGTCGGACTCGATTCGAGCGAAGTGGGCCATCCGCCCGAGAAGTTCGCGCGCGTCTTCGCGCGCTGCCGCGAACTGGGCTTCCACCTCGTCGCGCACGCGGGCGAGGAGGGGCCGCCGGCCTACGTCTGGAGCGCGCTCGACGTGCTGAAGGTCGAACGCATCGACCACGGCGTGCAGAGCACCAGGGACCCGGCGCTCATGAAGCGCCTCGCGCAGGATCGCATCCCGCTCACGGTGTGCCCGCTGTCGAACCTCAAGCTCTGCGTGTTCCCCGACTTGCGCCAGCACAACCTGCGCGAGCTGCTCGACGCGGGGCTGGTCGCCACCGTCAACTCCGACGACCCGGCGTACTTTGGCGGCTACATGAACCAGAACTTCGTCGAGACCTTCGCCGCGACCGGGCTCACGGCGCAGCATGCGTGGCAGCTCGCGGCCAACAGCTTCGAGGGCAGCTTCACCGACGCGGCGACGAAGCGCGGCTACGTCGATCGGCTCCAGGCGGCGTTCGAGCGCTTCGCCTGAGCGCCCGGGCCCTTCCGCAGGGCCCCGGGTAAAATCGATGCTCGGCGCTGGTGCCCCCCAGCGCCGAATTCCATTCCGGGGCCATGTAGAGGAACACCATGTACAAAAACCTCGCCGCCGCGCTCGCGGCCGCCTGTTTTTTCCTTCCCGCCTTTTCCCAACCCGCGCCGTCCGCCGTTGCGGTCGACCCGCTGAAGATCGGCTTCGTCTACGTCGCGCCCGTCACCGATGCCGGCTGGGTGCGCCAGCACGAGAACGGCCGCCTCGCCGTCGAGGCCGCGCTCGCCGGCAAGGTGAAGACCACCTATGTCGAGAACGTGCCCGAGGGCGCCGACGCCGAACGGGTGATCCGCGACCTGGCCCGCCAGGGCAACAAGCTCATCTTCACCTCGAGCTTCGGCTACATGGAGCCGACGCTGAAGGTGGCGCGCGACTTCCCGGACGTGAAGTTCGAGTCGATCACCGGCTACAAGACCGCGCCCAACGTCGCCGTGGCGAACGCGCGCTACTACGAGGGCCGTTACCTGGCGGGCGTGGCGGCGGGCCGCATGACGAAGTCCCACGTCGCCGGCTATGTGGCGGGCTTCCCGATCCCCGAGGTGCTGCAGGGCATCAACGCCTTCACGCTGGGAATGCGCTCGGTCGATCCCAAGGCGCAGGTGAAGGTGGTGTGGCTGGACGTGTGGTTCGATCCGCCGAAGGAGCGCGAGGCGGCGATGGCGCTGTTCGACCAGGGGGTCGACGTGATGGCCTTCCACACCGGTTCGACCGCGGTGATGGCCGCGGCCCAGGAGCGCGGCAAGCTCGCGATCGCCTACCACTCCGACATGCGCAAGGTCGCGCCCGACGCGCAGCTCGTCGCGGTCACGCACCAGTGGGGCGACTACTACACCCAGCGCGCCCGCGCGGTGCTCGACGGCACCTGGAAGAGCGGCAGCACCTGGGGCGGCGTCAAGGAGGGGATGATCCGCGTCGGCGACTTCGGCTCGAAGGTGCCCAAGGCGGTGCAGGACGAGGTGATGGCCCGCCAGAATGACATTGCCGCCGGCCGGCTGAAGCCCTTCGCGGCGGCGGCCGACGTGCGCGACAACGAGGGGCGCGTGGTCATCGCCAAGGGCCAGGCCCTGAGCGACGCGCAGATCCTCGAGATGAACTGGCTGGTCGAAGGGGTGCAGGGCCGTGCGCCGCGCAAGACACCCTAGTGCACGAAGCCGCTCTCGCGGTGGAAGTAGGCCCCCGCGGGGTCGAGGTCCTTGACCTTCCTGGCGGGCTGGCCGGCGTACACCGCGTACTCGTCGACGTGCGCCTTGTTCAGCAGCGAGCCCGCGCCGAGGATCGAGCGGTCCGGCAGCACCGCGCCGCCCAGCACCGTGACGCGGGTGCCGACCAGGCAGTAGGCGCCGATGCGGATCGGCTTGCAGTCCTGCCGGTTGGCGCTCACGTCGATGCCATGCGTGATGAGCTGCGAGCCGTAGCCCGCGACCGTGGAGAACGCGCCGACCTCGATGCGGTCGGTGCAGTCGATGATGTGTTGCTTGGTCACCGACGCATGCTCGCCGAGCAGGAAGGACGGATCGCGCTGCGTGCGGTGCCTGAAGTGCTCGCCGCGCCGCGGGTGGCCGGTGATCCAGTTGGAGCGGCCGATGTACGAATGCGCGCCGCACGCCATGCGGTCGAGGTGGATGGCGACGGTGAAGTGGTCGATGTGCGCACCCTCGTGCATCACGAGCTCGCCCGGGAAGACATACGCCAGACCGATGCGCGCACCGTCGGCGATCGTGTAGCCCCAGAAGCGCCGCAGCACCCATCGCTTGATCGTCCAGGGCAGCAGGACGACCAGGAGCGCGAGCAGGCGTCTCACTGCACGACCTCGCGCAGCAGCGGTTCGGAGGGCGCCTTCGCAATGGCCGGGCGGCTCATGCGCGCGCCTTGCGCTCGCCGATGACGCGCTCGTAGGTGGCCTTGTAGTTCGCCGCCATCTGCGCCGCGCTGTAGTGCGTGGCGTTTTCCAGGCCCAGGCGGCGCATCTCGCCCAGACGCGGCTCGGCCGCCTCCATCGCGGCGGCCATGGCGTCGGGGTCGTGCGGGTCCATGTACACCGCACCGGGGCCGCCGATCTCGCACATCGGCGGAACGTCGGACGTGAAGACCGGGCAGCCGCAGGCCTGCGCCTCGATGATCGGCCAGCCGAAGCCCTCCTGGAACGAGGGGAAGACCAGCGCGACCGCGCATGAATAGATGGCGCGCAGCTCCTCGTGGGACACCTTCTGCACGGCCTTCACGCGGTCCGCCACGCCGTGCGTGCGCGCCAGCTCGGCCATCTCGGGGGCCAGTTCGGGGCCGACGAAGAGCAGGCGGTCCGCCATCGGCGTCTTGCCGGCGGCCGCGGCGCGCCCCTGCAGCGCGATGAAGGCTTCGAGGACGCCGCGCCGGTTCTTGCGATCCATGTCCCAGCCCACGTGCACCAGGTACCGCTCGTCGGGCGAGACCCCCAGCCGCGCCATCAGCGGCCTGGCTTCCTCGCGCGCTACCGGCATGAAGTTGTCGTTCAGCCCGTTGAGTACCGTGGTGACGCGGCTTTCCTTTGCGATGCCCATCGACAGGAGCTCGCGCCGCGTCATGTCGGACACGCAGGCCACGAGGTCGGCGCGCGAGAGCCCGCGCGAGATCAGGCGCTGGAACTGCTTGCCGGTCCAGCCGACGTTCCAGCCCTCCACCATGCCCTGGGCGGCCTGCACCGCGATCACGTCATGGCAGGTGATGACGTTGGGCTTGGACGCCAGCCACGGGATGTACATGCCGTTGGAATGGTCGGCCACGTGCACCACGTCGGCCCAGCGCAGGTGGCGCTTGAGCATCGGGATGAACAGCACGAACTTGTCGATGTAGCCGAACCACTTCCACCAGCGCGAGCTGATGGAGGCGGGGAGCAGCCGCTTGGGCGGCGAGATGGCGCGCAGTTCGCAGCCCACGCGCGGCATCTCGCGCTCGAGCATGCGTCCGAAGGCCAGCATGCTGGTCTGGCCGTCCGGCACGTAGTTCGCGATCAGAAGGACTTTCATCTTTGGCTGGCGCTCTTGGCGGCGTCGCGTGATTTCATCGATCGACCCGGGAAAGGAATGGAGGTTCGGGTGGGCGCCCTGAACCGGTGAAGCGTACCATCGGAGATCGCGGCGCCCTGTCGGCATACGGCTCGCGTATAGCGCCCATATGCGCAAGCACATCGCGTACCCGCGTTGCTGACTTACCCTCCGTGCCCATGCAAGCGTACCGTGCCTCTCTTTTGCGTTTCGGCCCCGCCGGCCAGCCGTTGTTCGACGAGGACGGATTGCTCGTCGTCGGCCCCGATGCCCACGGCGTCCAGCGCGTGCAGGATGCGGGCGCTCACGCCGCCGTCGCGGCTCGGCATCCGGACGTGCCCGTCACCCATTGGCCGGGCCGCATCCTCGCGCCGGGGTTTGTCGACATGCACATCCACTACCCGCAGACGGACATCATCGGCGCGCCTGCGGATGGCCTCTTGCCCTGGCTCGAGAACTACACCTTTCCGGCCGAGAGCCGCTTCGCCGACCCGGCGCATGCGGCCGAGGTCGCCGAGGTGTTCCTCGACGAGCTCATGCGCAACGGCGTCACGACTGCGCTGACCTTCGCGACCTCGCACCCCCAGTCGGTGGATGCCTTCTTCGAGGCGGCGCAGCGCCGCCGCTTGCGCATGATGACCGGGAAGGTGTTGCAGGATCGGCATTCGCCCGACGGTGTACGCGACGAGGCTGAACGAAGTCTGATCGACTCCGAAGCGCTCATCAGGAAATGGCACGGCGTGGACCGGCTCGGCTATGCGATCACGCCGCGCTTCGCGCCCACCAGCACCGACGCCCAGCTGCGCGGCGCGGGCGAGCTGGCCGCGAAGTACCCGGACACCTGGATCCATTCGCACGTGGCCGAGAACAAGGACGAGGTCCGCTGGGCGCGCGAGCTCTTCCCGAGGGCGCGGTCGTACCTCGACATCTATGCGGGCTTCGGGCTGATGCGCGAGCGTGCGGTGTACGCGCACTGCATCCATTTCGACGACGATGACCGCCGCCTGATGCGCGAGACCCGCACGGCGTCGGCCGTGAGCCCGACCAGCAACCTCTTCCTGGGCAGCGGCTTCTTCGACTTCGAGGGCGCGGACCGCATCGGCTATCGCTATGGGCTGGCGAGCGACGTGGGCGGCGGCACGAGCTTCAGCCCGTTCACCACGATGATGGCCGCCTACTACGCGGGCCGCGAAGGGCAGGCCAAGCCGGGCGTGAGCATCGCGCCCTCGCAGCTCTGGTGGCGCCATACCGCCGGCGCCGCCCAGGCGCTGGGGCTGGAGGGCGTGATCGGCAACCTCCAGCCCGGATGCGAGGCCGACTTCGTCGTGATCGACCCGAAGGCCACCCCGCTGCTCGCGCGCAAGACTTCGCTGGCCTCGAACCTGGAGGAGCTGCTGTTCGCGATGATCGTGCTGGGCGACGACCGCCTGATCGAGCGCACCGTGGTCTCCGAGGCCCTGGCAGGCTGAACCCCCCAGCAACGGCGAGGCCCCTAAAATGGCGGCCCCGTGGCGCCTTGTGCGCGCCACCCATGAAACCGGCGCGCCCCAGTCCAGGGCACCCGCGGAACCGGCTCTGCCGGGCCGCCGGGTGCGCCCCCCTCCCGCCGAAGGCGAGAGAGGGGGGAGCCGCGAAGCGGCATGGGGGGTGTCTATTCAAGAGATTATGAGCATCAAGAGCGACAAGTGGATCCGGCGCATGGCCGAGAAGAACGGAATGATCGAGCCCTTCG
>JAGIBP010000045.1:0-15669 GCA_017744285.1 Variovorax sp. | reverse complement strand
CACCTCCAGCTACGGCTACGACATCCGCTGCGCGCCGGAATTCAAGGTGTTCACCAACATCCACAGCACAGTGGTCGACCCCAAGAACTTCGACGAGAAGAGCTTCGTCGACTTCCACGGCGACAGCTGCATCATCCCGCCGAACAGCTTCGCGCTCGCGCGCACGGTCGAGTACTTCCGCATCCCGCGCAACGTGCTCACCATCTGCCTGGGCAAGAGCACCTATGCGCGCTGCGGGATCATCGTCAACGTCACGCCGTTCGAGCCCGAATGGGAGGGCTACGTGACCCTCGAATTCAGCAACACCACGCCGCTGCCGGCCAAGATCTACGCGGGCGAGGGCTGCGCGCAGGTGCTTTTCTTCGAAAGCGACGAGGTCTGCGAGACCAGCTACAAGGACCGCGGCGGCAAGTACCAGGGCCAGCGCGGCGTGACCCTTCCGAAGGCCTGATCACTCCGCAGGCGGCGGCTGCAGCGCGTACCATGCTGCCAAGGCCGCGCCAGCCGCGGCAAGGAGCTTGTGATGAGATGGGAAGGCAACGAACAGTCCGATAACGTCGAGGACCGGCGCGACGATGGCGGCGGCGGGGGAGGGTTCGGCTTTCCCGTGGGCGGCCGCAGCATCGGCATCGGCACGGTGGCCGTCGCCCTGATCGCCGGCTGGATCTTCGGCATCAATCCGCTCACGGTGCTGGGCCTGCTCAGCGGCGGCGAGCCGGCGCCCCAGGTGCAGCAGCAAGGTCCGGCGCATGCCCCGCCGGCCAATGATCGCGAGGCGGCCTTCGTCTCCACCGTGCTCAGGAACACCGAAGTGGTGTGGACCGACATCTTCCGCCAGAACGGCGGCACCTACATGCCGCCCAAGCTGGTGCTGTTCCGGGGTGCGACGCCCACGGCTTGCGGCACGGGCCAGTCGGCCATGGGGCCCTTCTACTGCCCGGGCGACAAGAAGGTCTACATCGATCTGGGCTTCTACGACACGCTGCGCAACCAGCTCGGCGCGCCCGGCGTGTTCGCGCAGGCCTACGTGATCGCGCACGAGGTCGGCCATCACGTGCAGGACGAGCTGGGCATCACCGCCAAGGTCGACCAGATGCGCGGCCGGCTCAGCCAGACGCAGAACAACGCGGTGAGCGTGCGGGTCGAACTGCAGGCGGACTGCCTCGCCGGCGTCTGGGCCCATCATTCGCAGCAGTCCAAGCAGTGGCTGGACCCGGGCGACATCGAGTCGGCCATGAACGCGGCGCAGAAGATCGGCGACGACGCCCTGCAGCGCTCCGCCGGCCGTGCCGTGGTGCCCGACAGCTTCACCCACGGCACGAGCGCGCAGCGCCAGCGCTGGTTCTCCACCGGTTTCCAAAGCGGCGACCTGCGCGACTGCGACACCTTCGCCGCGAAGGGTCTCTGACCCCCGCCTCGCCGCGCGCCGGGGGCGGCATCCTGCTCGGAAAAGGGCGCCAGACGGTGCCCGGGGTAGGGGTAAACCCATTCCTGCGACAATAGAGGGTTCATGACCAGCTCCTTCTCCAATCTCTCCCTGGCCGAGCCCCTGGCGCGCGCCGTCGCCGAAATGGGCTACGAGACGATGACGCCCATCCAGGCCCAGGCCATTCCGGTGGTGCTGTCGGGCCAGGACGTCATGGGTGCCGCCCAGACCGGCACCGGCAAGACCGCCGCCTTCTCGCTGCCCCTGCTGCAGCGGATGCTCAAGCACGAGAACAGCTCGACCTCGCCCGCGCGGCACCCGGTGCGCGCCCTCGTGCTGCTGCCCACCCGCGAGCTGGCCGACCAGGTCGCGCAGCAGATCAAGCTCTACGCCAAGTACACGAACCTGCGCAGCACGGTCGTGTTCGGCGGCATCGACATGAAGCCGCAGACGCTGGAACTCAAGAAGGGCGTCGAGGTGCTGGTGGCCACGCCCGGCCGCCTGCTGGACCACATCGAGGCCAAGAACGCGGTGCTCAACCAGGTCGAGTACGTGGTGCTCGACGAGGCCGACCGCATGCTCGACATCGGCTTTTTGCCCGACTTGCAGCGCATCCTCTCGTACCTGCCCAAGCAGCGGACCACGCTGCTGTTCTCGGCCACTTTCTCGCCCGAGATCAAGCGGCTGGCCGGCAGCTACCTGCAGAGCCCGGTCACCATCGAAGTGGCGCGGCCGAACGAAACCGCCTCCACCGTCGAGCAGCACTTCTACAGCGTGCCCGAGGACGACAAGCGCCGCGCGCTCAAGCAGATCGTCCGCCAGCGCGGCATCACGCAGGCCTTCGTGTTCGTCAACAGCAAGCTCGGCTGCGCGCGGCTGGCGCGCTCGCTCGAGCGCGACGGCCTCAAGACCACCGCGCTGCACGGCGACAAGAGCCAGGACGAGCGCCTGAAGTCGCTGGCGGCCTTCAAGGCCGGCGAGGTCGACCTGCTGGTCGCCACCGACGTGGCCGCGCGCGGCCTCGACATCAAGGACGTGCCGGCGGTCTTCAACTTCGACATCCCGTTCAACGCCGAAGACTACGTGCACCGCATCGGCCGCACCGGTCGGGCCGGCGCCTCCGGGCTCGCCGTGAGCTTCGCGAGCGGGGGGAACGATGTGCGGCTGGTGGCCGACATCGAGAAGCTCATCAAGAAGAAGATCGAGCTCGAACCCGTCGAGTTCGAAGACGACCGCCCGCGCGGCCGCATCAACGACGGCCGCCGCCGCTGGCGCGAAGAGGGCGAGGCCGGCGATGCGCGCGACGTGCTCGACGCGCTGGACCGTCCGCGCGAGCGCAGCGCCGACTCGCGCCCGACCCGCAGTGTCCGGCCGCATCGCGCCCCGGCGGCACCGCGCGATCCGTTCTTCGAGAAGCCCTACGAGGCCCCCGAGCGCGAGGCCGCGCCCGCGTGGGAGGCCACCGCCAAGGCCACGCCGGCACGCGGCGTCTCGAGCAACATCAAGACCAAGCGCAAGGTGCCGGCGCTGTTCAAGGCTTCCTAGCCCGGCTTTTGTGCCTGCGGGCACTTCACCTGGATCAGCTCGCGCTCCTGCGGTGTCGCGCCGATGCGCACCGCGCTCAGGCAGCCGCCCCACACGCAGCCGGTGTCGGTCGAGATCAGGTCCGGCCGTGACAGCCAGCCCAGCGTCGACCAGTGGCCGAAGGCCACCGTGGCGCCGGCCGTCTTGCGGCCCGGTACGTCGAACCAGGGCATGAAACCTTCGGGCGGCCCGGCCGCTGCGCCCTTCGACTCGAACTCCATCTCGCCCTCGGCGCTGCAGTAGCGCATCCGCGTCAGCGCGTTGACGATCACGCGCAGGCGCTCGGCGCCGGCGAGCGAGTCGCGCCAGCGCGCGGGCTCGTTGCCGTACATGGTGCGAAAGAACGCCGCCACGTCGGGCCCGCGCAGGGCCGCTTCCAGTTCGCCCGCGAGGCGCAGCGTGTCGGCCACGGTCCACGGCGGCAGCACGCCCGCGTGCACCATCAACAGGTCGCCGCCGCCGATCACGCGGTGCAGCGCCATGTGCTGGTGGCGCAGCCAGTCGAGCATGGCGTCGCGGTCCGGCGCCTCCAGCACCGCGGCCAGGGTGTCCTTGCGGGCGGCCTTGCGGGCGCCGTGGGCAACGCCCAGCAGGTGCAGGTCGTGGTTGCCGAGCAGGCTTTGCGCCGAGTCGCCATAACCCTGCATGCGCCGCAGGACCTGTGCCGACGCGGGCCCCCGGTTGACCAGGTCGCCGAGCACCACGAGGTGGTCCCGGCTGGGGGAGAACGCGATCGTGTCCAGCAGGCGCTGCAGGGGTTCGTCGCAGCCCTGCAGATCACCGATCAAGTAAAGTGCCATGATCCCCATTCTCTCCCGCGTTCATGGACGTTCTCCTCCTGGCCTTGCTGACCACGCTCAACGCGTTGTTCGCAATGTCCGAAATGGCCCTGTCGACCAGCCGCCGCGCGCGCCTCGCCGCGCTGGCCGAAACAGGCGATGCGGGCGCCGCCGCGGCGCTCAAGCTGATGGCGGACCCGACGCAATTCCTCTCCAGCGTGCAGATCGGCATCACCTCCATCGGCATGCTCAGCGGCATCGTCGGCGAGGCGGCCTTCGCCGAGCCGCTGGGGGCCTGGATGGAGCAGCTCGGCATGGGCCGGGGCACGGCCAGCATCGCCTCCACCGCGGTAGTGGTGAGCTGCATCACCTTCTTCACGATCATCTTCGGCGAGCTGGTGCCCAAGCGCATCGGCCAGCTCTATCCCGAGCCGGTGGCGCGCTATGTCGCGCGGCCGATGCGCGGGCTCGCGTCGATCGCCAAGCCCTTCGTGGTGCTGCTGTCGAGCGCGACCGCGGCCACGCTCAAGCTGCTGCGCATCGACTCGAACGCGGCCCGCGTGGTCACCGAGGAGGAGATCTCCGCCAGCCTGGAGGAGGGCGTGGACGCCGGCGTGATCGAGATGCACGAGCACCAGATGGTGCGAAACGTGTTCCACCTCGACGACCGGCGCCTGACCTCGCTGATGGTGCCGCGCGCCGACATCGAGTGGCTGGAGGCCTCGTCCACGATCGCGCAGAGCCTGCAGAAGGTGTCGGAGGCCGGGGCGCGCAACCAGACCCATTCGTGGTATCCGGTGTGCCGCGGCTCGCTCGACGACGTGGTGGGCGTGGTCAGCGTCGCCCAGTTGCTCAAGCTCGGAGCCGCCCACGAGGGCACGGCGGAGCAGGTCGCGCAGCCGGCCGTGTTCGTGCCCGAGACGCTCACGGGCATGGAGATGCTGGAGCAGTTCCGCGCCCGCGCCGGCCGCCTTGTGTTCGTGGTCGACGAATACGGCGTGGTGCAGGGCCTCATGACGCCGCGCGACCTGCTCGAGGCGATCACCGGCGAGCTGCAGGTGCCGACGCACGCGGAGGCCTGGGCGCGCCAGCGGCCCGACGGCGTCTGGGAACTCGACGGGCTCATGCCGGTGTCGGAGCTGCGAGCGCGGCTGGGCATCCGCGAGCTACCCGACGAGGACCGCGGCCGCTACAACACGGTGGCGGGGCTGCTGATGTTCGTCTCGGGCCAGCTGCCGGAGGCCGGCGAGCGCATCGACTGCGCCGGCTGGCGCTTCGAGGTCGCGGCGCTCGACGGCAAGCGCATCGACCGCGTGCTGGCCTATGCCGACACCCTCGCGGCGGACGCGCACTGAGCGCCGAGGCACCCCCCCGCTCCTATACTGGCCGGCCCCCTTTCGGAGACCCGCCATGACCCAGCCCGCCAAGACCCTGCAGATCCGATCCCTCGTGCGCCGCAGCGGCGAGCTGGAGCTCTCGCTCCACGAAGAGGCGCTGCCCCTGCCGGCCGCCAACGAGGTCGTCGTCCGGGTCGAGGCGGCGCCGATGAATCCTTCCGACCTCGGCCTGCTGTTCGGTGGCGCCGACCTGCGCACGGCCAAGGCCTCCGGCACCGCCGAACGGCCCGTCGTGACGGCGGCCATCCCCGAGGCGGCGATGAAGAGCATGGCGGCCCGCATGGACCAGTCCATGCCGGTCGGCAACGAAGGCGCGGGCGTGGTCGTTGCCGCCGGCTCGTCGCCCGGCGCGCAGGCGCTGCTCGGCCGCGCGGTGGCGATGATCGGCGGCGCCATGTACACGCAGTACCGCTGCATCGACGTCGCCCAGTGCCTGGCCCTGCCACCGGACGCGACGCCGGCCGAAGGCGCGTCGTCGTTCGTCAATCCGCTCACCGCGCTGGGCATGGTCGAGACCCTGCGCCGCGAAGGGCACAAGGCGCTCGTCCACACGGCGGCCGCCTCGAACCTCGGGCAGATGCTCAACCGCATCTGCATTCAGGACGGCATCCCCCTGGTCAACATCGTGCGCAGGAAGGAGCAGGAAGAGCTCCTGCGCGGCCTCGGCGCAAAGTACGTGTGCAATACTGCATCGCCCACCTTCATGGACGAGCTCACCGAGGCGCTGGCCGCCACCGGCGCCACGCTCGCCTTCGATGCCACCGGCGGGGGCAAGCTGGCGGGGCAGATCCTCAACGCCATGGAAGCCGCGCTCAACCGCACCGCGACCGAGTACAGCCGCTACGGCTCGACCACGCACAAGCAGGTCTACATCTACGGCGGGCTCGATCGCGGGCCGACAGAATTCACGCGCGGCTTCGGGATGGCCTGGGGCATGGGGGGATGGCTGCTGTTCCCGTTCCTGCAGAAGATCGGCGCGGAGGGCCTGCAGCGGCTCAAGGACCGCGTGGCGGCCGAATTGAAGACGACCTTCGCGAGCCGCTACACGAAGGAAGTGTCGATGGCGCAGGCGCTCTCGCTGGAAGAGATCGCCGTCTATTCGAAGCAGGCGACGGGCGAGAAATACCTGCTCAATCCCACCCGGTAGCGACGGATCAACCCATCGCGAGGCGGGTGCCGCCGCTGCTCGCGGCCTTGCGGCTGCCGTCCGGCCCGTAGAAGAGCTGCACGCTCGACTGCAGGAAGTGCAGGGCTTTCTGCGTGAAATCCAGGTGGGTGTAGACGATCGAGCCGTTGCGCAGGTTGTGCGCGCGGGCCTTTTCGGCGAGCTCGAGCAGCGCGGCCCAGGCCTGGCGCGTGGCCTCGCCGCCGGCCGCTGCGGCGGCATCGGCACCGGCGGGGCCCGGCTCGAAGCCGAGTGCGGACTGCGCGGTTTCCCGCTGGCGGTCGAGTTCGGCGATGCGGTCGAGCAGCTGCACCTTCTGTTCGGTGATCCGTTCCATGTCGCCGAAACGGCGCTCGGTCATGGCCCCTTCCTCCTCGGCGAGCAGGGCCAGGAATTCCTCGACGCAGGATTTCTCCGCGTGGAGGTACAGCAGCATCGTGTTCATGCGTTCTTTCCGGAATCGAGCAGATCGCGCACGCTGTCCAGCAGGCCGTCGGCGATGCGTTCGGGGTTGACCTGGTAGCGGCCGGCGCGGATGTCCTCGCGGATCGCCGCGACGCGCGCCGCGTCGAATTCACCGCTGGCCGCGTCGGGCAGCGCGTGGACCTGGGCCGACACCTGCGCGGCGTCCCTGGAAGACCCTGCGGCTCCGGCGGCCGTCGCGGAAGCGGAACCCGACTTCGCGGGGCGGATGAGAGGCGTGGACGAAGACGCAGGTTGATCGATTTTCAAGATGGTTCCTCAAAGGGGCTCGCCCCTATATCGGCAAACGAGTCCGGAACTTTAGGGCTTCGGCGTGTGGGTGACGATCCATGAAGACCACTACGCGCGTGCTCATTGCGCGAGGCGGATCGTGCCGTCTTCGTCGGCGATGCCGCTGACGAGACGGCCGTCTCGCGTCTTGGCCTGGACGGTGGCCCCGGCCTCCGCGCGCGTCATGGCCTTGCCTTCGGTGGTGACGGTGAAACCCGCGCCCTGCGCGATCACCTGCACCGTCTGGCCCTGCTGGATCACGAGCATGCTGCGCATCTGCTCCTTGCGAAGAGGCGCCCCGGCGGCGATGCGCTGGGCACTGGTGACGCCGCGCAACGCGCTCGCTTCGGTGACGACGGAGCGCGGCAGCGCGGTGAGGTCGCCGCTGCGCTCGATGACGTCCGCCGCGGCCAGCGCCTCGCCCGGCTCGATGGTGCGCGCTGCGACGTAATAGGTACCGTGGACGGCCACCTGGGCCGAGACGAAGCGGCTCCACGGCTTCTCGCCCCGGCAGCGCAGGCCGATGGAAACGCGCCCCCACGGCGATGCGCCGGTGGGCATGAAGGCCTCGAAGTCGTTGCAGGGCGGCAGCGTGCCGGAGCTCGGGTTGAAGGTCACGGTCGCCTTGCCTGGCAGGCCCGCGGTCTGCACCTTCAGGAAGCGCTCGACGGCCTCGCGCGCCGCTTCGGGCAACTGGGAAGCGGCCCACGACGTCGCGCCAAGGCTCGCCAGGCACGCCGGCAGCGCGATGCGGAGAAGGCGGATCCAGGTCTTGCGGTGTTCCATGGCAGTCGAAGTGTTGCCCGGCAATTCTAGGAAGACCCCCCTTCCGGCGAAGTTGCGAAGTGCTGGCGAAAACCCCCTTTGTTCGACCCATTGCAAAAGCGGCCCGTGCATAGACTCGCTTTCCATCTGTCGCCATGCCCCGTGCGGACGCGATGCCATAAAGGATGGAAAGAAGATGATCGACAAGCTGGATGCAGCGCTTCGCTTCAACCGCGAAGCCCTCAATCTGCGGGCGGAGCGCCAGGAAGTGCTGGCGGCCAACATCGCCCACGCCGACACGCCCAACTACAAGGCGCGCGACTTCGACTTCAGCAGCCGGCTCACGCAGGCCGTGGAGCAGGGCCGCCAGGCGCAATCGTTCGCGATGGCGACGACCTCCGCGCGCCATCTCGCGGGCGAGGCCAGGTCGATGCCCGACCAGGACCTGCTCTACCGCGTGCCCACGCAGTCGAGCATCGACGGCAACACGGTCGAGATGGACGTCGAGCGCATCAACTTCGCCGACAACGCACTGCGCTACGAGTCGAACCTCACGGTGCTCGGCGCGAAGATCAAGACCCTGCTGGCCGCGACCCAGCAGTAAGGCCAGAGGAGCGTCCGATGCCACTCCCCAGTGCCTCCATGAACATCTTCAGCGTGGCGGGTTCCGCCATGACCGCGCAGTCGCAGCGCATGAACGTGACCGCGAGCAACCTGGCCAACGCCGACAGCGTGGCAGGCCCCGACGGCCAGCCGTACCGCGCCAAGCAAGTCGTCTTCGAGGTCGCCCCTTCGGGCCAGCAGGACATCGGCGGCGTGCAGGTCTCGCGCGTGATCGAGGACCCTTCGCCCGCGCGGATGGTGTACGACCCGAAGAACCCGCATGCCAATGGCGACGGCTACGTCGCGATGCCGAACGTGAACGTGGTCGAGGAAATGACCAACATGATCTCCGCCTCGCGCAGCTACCAGGCCAACGTCGAGGTGCTCAACACCGCCAAGACGCTGATGGTCAAGACGCTGACCATCGGCCAGTAACCCACCTCCACAAGAAAAGCAGACCATGGCCATCGCCGATACCTCTTCGATCAGCGGCGCGAACGCCGCGAGCGCCGCCGCGAGCACCGCGAGCGTGTCCAGCAGCGACAACGAGCAGCGCTTTCTCAAGCTGCTCGTCGCCCAGCTCAACAACCAGGACCCGCTCAATCCGATGGAGAACGCGGAACTCACCTCGCAGCTCGCGCAGATGAGCACCGTGAGCGGCATCGAGAAGCTCAACAGCACGCTCGAAGGCCTCGTGAACCAGACCGGCTCGAACCAGGCGCTGCAGGCGGCCTCGCTGATCGGCTACCACGTGCTCTCGCCCGGCAACACCATCCACACCAGCGCGCCGGCCGAGGGCGAGGACCCCAAGCCGCAGGCCTTCGGGGTCGAGCTGCCCGGCACCGCCGCCGACGTGCAGATCAAGATCGTCGACGGCACCGGCAAGACGGTGCGCACGATCGACGCGGGTTCCATGAACCAGGGCGTCAACGCCGTCACCTGGGACGGCAAGGACGACGCGGGCAACGTGGTGCCCGCGGGCGCCTACTCCTTCACGGTCGCGGCAACGAACGGCGGCAACACGGTGCCGTCGACCGCGCTCACCTTTGCGCAGGTCGCGGCGGTCAAGCAGGGCGCCAGCGGCCTGACGCTCGAACTCGTCGACGGCACGAGCATCGGCCTGTCCGACGTGCGCATGTATCTGTGACGCAGCGCTGCAGCCACCGGGCTGCGGCCATTCCTCCCAACGCATTGAACTAAGGAATCCATCATGAGTTTCTCCCAGGGCATCAGCGGGCTCGCGGTCGCGGCCTCGAATCTCGACGTCATCGGCAACAACATCGCCAACTCCGGCACCGTGGGCTTCAAGGCCTCGACGGCCACTTTCCAGGACATCTATGCCGGTTCGCGTGTCGGCCTCGGCGCCTCGGTGTCGGGCGTGGTGCAGAACTTCGGGCAGGGCGTGACGCAGACCAGCAGCCGCCCGCTCGACGTGGCGATCCTCAACGGCGACGGCTTCTTCCGCCTGACCAGCGCGAGCGGCGAGGTCATGTACTCGCGCAACGGCCAGTTCACCAAGGACAAGGACGGCTACATCGTCAATGCCTCGGGCCTGCGCCTGACGGGCTACGGCGTCAATGCCAGCGGCGGCATCAGTGGCGGCACGCCCAGCGCGATCCAGATCCCGACCGGCGCCATGGCGCCGAACGCGACCACGGGCGTGCAAGCCGAATTCACCATCGACTCGCGCGGCAACCCGCCGACCAAATCGCCGTTCGATCCGACCGACTCCGACACCTTCAACTACTCGAACGCCATCGGTCCGGTGTACGACTCGCTGGGCAACCCGCATGACCTCGCGGTGTATTTCGTGAAGACCGGCACCTCGGCCACCGGCAGCACCTGGACGGTGTACGGGACGATGGACGGCGTGCAGATCGAGCAGCCGCTGCCCGCGGCGCCCGGCACGCCGCTGAGCACGCTCACCTTCGACACCAACGGCACGCTGACCGCCCCGGCGGCCGGCAAGATCACGCTGCCGACGCTGACCTACACCAACGGCGCCGCCGCATCGAACATCACCGTGGACCTGAGCGGCACCACGCAGGTCGGTGCCCCCAACGGCATGAACAAGCTCGCGCAGGACGGCTACACCTCCGGCCAGATCACCTCGTTCTCGATCAACGCGGACGGCACCATCACCGGCAAGTTCTCCAACGAGCAGACCAAGCTTCTGGGCCAGATCGTGCTGTCGTCGTTCGCCAACCCGAACGGCCTCGAGCCGAAGGGCGAGAACATGTATGCGGAGACGATGGCCTCGGGCGCCGCGCTCACCGGCACGCCCAGCGAAGGCAGCAAGCTCGGCTCGCTGGCCTCCGGCGCGCTCGAGTCGTCCAACGTCGACCTGACCTCGGAACTCGTGAACCTGATCATCGCGCAGCGCAACTACCAGGCCAATGCGCAGACGTTGAAGACGCAGGACCAGGTCATGCAGTCGCTGATGAACATCCGCTGACGCCATCTAGGAGCCACCAGTGGATCGAATGTTGTATGTCGCCATGAGCGGCGCCAAGCAGGCCATGGAACAGCAGGCCTCGGTCGCCAACAACATGGCGAACGTCTCGACGACGGGCTTCCGTGCGCAGATCAACGCCTTCCGCGCGGTGCCCGTGGTGGGCGAGGAGTCGCCCACGCGCGCCTTCGTGGCCGCGACCACGCCGGGCGCGGATTTCAGCCACGGTCCGATTACCGACACCGGGCGCGACCTCGACGTCGCGGTGCGCGGCGACGGCTGGCTCGTGGTGCAGACGCCCACCGGCGAGGCCTACACCCGCGTGGGCAACCTGCAGGTGGCCTCCGACGGCCAGGTCACGACCATGGGCGGACGCCCGGTGGTCGGCGACGGCGGCGCGCTGGTGATTCCGCCGGGCTCGACGGTGACCATCGCGGCCGACGGCGGCATCACCGCGCAGGGCCCGGGCGATCCGCTGACCGGCCTGCCGCAGGTGGGCCGGCTGAAGCTCGTGAACCCGCCGACGGCCGACCTGGTGCGCGGCGACGACGGGCTCTTCCGCATGCGCGAGGGCTTGCCCCCGGCCGAGGCCGATCCGGCGGTGACCGTCGTGGCCGGCGCGATCGAGGGCAGCAACGTCAATCCCGTCGAAGCGATGGTGGCCATGATCGCCAACGGACGCAGCTTCGAGATGCAGATGAAGTCCATCCAGTCCGCCGACACCAACGCGCAGTCGGCCAACAAGCTGCTCGCCTACGGCTGATCCGCGCCGAGCAACCAACCCGCAGGAGTTCCTCCATGATCCGTTCCCTCTACGTGGCCAAGACCGGCCTCGAAGCCCAGCAGACGCAACTCGACGTCGTCTCCAACAACCTCGCCAACGTGGCCACCACCGGCTTCAAGAAGAGCCGTGCGGTGTTCGAGGACCTGCTCTACCAGAACCTGCGCCAGGTCGGCGGCCAGTCGTCGGACCAGACTCGCCTGCCCTCGGGCCTGCAGGTCGGCACCGGCGTGCGCGTGGTCGCCACCGAGCGCATGCACTCGCAGGGCAACCTGACCAAGACCGACAACCCGAAGGATGTCGCGATCAACGGCAAGGGCTTCTTCCAGGTGACGATGCCCGACGGCACCATGGCCTACACGCGCGACGGCTCGTTCCAGACCAACGCCGACGGCCAGCTCGTGACCGCGAGCGGCTACACCATCGAGCCCGCGATCAACATTCCGCAGAACGCCACCAGCCTCACCATCGGCCGCGACGGCATCGTTTCGGTCACGCAGGCCGGCAGCCAGGCCACGGTGCAGATCGGCCAGCTGCAGATCGCGGACTTCCTGAATCCGACCGGCCTGCAGAGCATGGGCGAGAACCTCTACACCGAGACCGATTCGTCGGGCGCGCCCAACGTGGTGAACCCGGGCGTGGACGGCGCGGGCATCCTGTCGCAGGGCTACGTCGAGGCGTCGAACGTCAACGTGGTGGAAGAGCTGGTCAACATGATCGCGACGCAGCGCTCGTACGAGATCAACAGCAAGGCGATCCAGACCTCCGACCAGATGCTCCAGCGCCTGACGCAATTGTGATGATGCTGTCCGAACGCCTTCGCATCCCTTCGCCGTGGCGCATGGCGCTGGCGATCGGCGTGCTCATCCTCTTCGCCGGCTGCGCGCAGATCCCGCGCGACCCGCTGGTGCACCAGCCGATGACCGCGCGCGCCGATTCGATCAGCAACCTGCCGACGCGATCGCCCACGGGCGCGATCTTCCAGGACAACGGCCGCGGCATCGCGCTGTTCGAGGATCGCCGGCCGCGCAACGTCGGCGACATCCTGACCATCGTCATCAGCGAAAAGCTCAACGCGAGCAAGAACTCGGGCGCGAACGCGAGCCGCAACGGCAGCGCGAGCATGGCCTTCGACCCGATCCCGAAGGTCCTCGGCGGCCTGCTGAAGGACCAGGACGCGAAGCTGTCCGGCGCCAACACGCTCACCGCCAAGGGCGGGGCCAACGCGACCAACACCTTCAGCAGCACGATCACCGTCACCGTGACCGACGTGCTCCCCAACGGCAACCTGCTCGTGAGCGGCGAGAAGCAGATGGGCATCAACCAGGGAACGGAGTTCATCCGCTTCTCGGGGGTGGTGAACCCGCGCACCGTCACCGGCGTGAACACCGTGCTGTCGACCCAGGTGGCCGACGCACGCATCGAATACACGGCCAAGGGCTACATCGACGAGGCGCAGCACATGGGCTGGCTGCAGCGCTTCTTCCTCAACGTCGCTCCGTTCTGAATATGAATACACCCCCCAGGCCGCTTCGCGGCTCCCCCCTCTCTCGCCTTCGGCGGGAGGGGGGCAACACCAGCGGCCCGGCAAAGCCGGTTCCGCGGTGTTTCACCAACGGCGCTCGCTTCGCGGCGCTTGCTGTTGCTTGCGCGCTGGCGTGGGTGGCGCCCGTTCACGCCGAGCGGCTGAAGGAGCTCGCGACCATCCAGGGCGTGCGCGACAACCCGCTGATCGGCTACGGGCTGATGGTGGGCCTGGACGGCACCGGCGACCAGACGATGCAGACGCCGTTCACCACCCAGAGCCTGAACAACATGCTGCAGCAGCTGGGCATCACGATCCCGCAGGGCGTGAACATGCAGCTCAAGAACGTCGCGGCGGTGATGGTCACGGCCACGCTGCCCTCGTTCGCACGGCCGGGGCAGTCGATCGACGTCACCGTGTCGTCGATGGGCAATGCCAAGAGCCTGCGCGGCGGCACGTTGCTGATGACGCCGCTCAAGGGCGTCGACGGTCAGGTGTACGCGATCGCGCAAGGCAACATGGTGGTCGGCGGCGCGGGCGCGTCGGCCAACGGCAGCAAGGTGCAGATCAACCAGCTCAGCTCGGGGCGCATCCCGGCCGGCGGTGTCGTCGAACGCACCGTGGAGTCCGCCGTCGGGGACGGCGGCACGCTCATGGTGGAACTCACGCGTTCGGACTACGGCACGGCGCAGCGCGCGGTCGAGGCGATCAACCGCCAGTTCGGCCCGGTGGCCGAGGCCGTCGATGCGCGCGTGATCCGCGTGCATGCGCCGGAGTCGCCGCAGGACCGCGTCGGCTTCCTCGCGCGGCTCGAAGGCCTCGAAGTCACGCCGACGCAGGCGGTGGCGCGCGTCGTGATCAATGCGCGCACCGGCTCCGTGGTGATGAACCAGGCGGTGCGCGTGGGCGAGTGCGCTGTGGCGCACGGCAATCTCTCGGTGGTGATCAACACCGAACCGGTCGTGAGCCAGCCCGAGCCCTTCTCGCGCGGCCGCACGGTCGAGTCGGCGACCTCGCAGATCTCGGTCAACCAGGCCGGCGGTGCGCTGCAGATGGTGCGCGGAAGCGCCTCGCTGGCCGATGTGATCAAGGGCCTCAACGCGCTGGGCGCGAATCCGCAGGACCTGGTGTCCATCCTGCAAGCCATGAAGACGGCCGGCGCGCTGCGCGCCGAGCTGGAAATCATCTGAGGGCGGCGGACATGGCGATCACTGCGACCCCCGCCTCGAACGCCGACGCCGCCAGCCGCGGCGGCGCGCTGGACGGACGCTTCGCGCTCGATGTGCAGGGCGTCGATGCGCTGCGGCGCACCGTGCGCGGCTCGCCCGAGGAAGGGCTGCGCCAGGTCTCGCGCCAGTTCGAGGCGCTGTTCATGAACATGGTGCTCAAGAGCATGCGCGAGGCGACGCCGCAAAGCGGGCTCTTCGGCAGCCAGAGCGAGAAGATCTACACCTCCATGCTCGACCAGCAGCTCTCGCAGAGCCTCTCGGGCCGTGGGGTCGGCCTGGCCGAGGCGATGCTCGCGCAGCTCCAGCGGCAGGTCGCTTCGGGCTCGACCGACATGGATGTCGAACCCGGCCCGATGCCGCTTGCGCCGCGCGGCGCGATGCCGCTCAGGCCGGACTCGGGGATTCCGCTCGGCTCGTCGCCGGGCGCATCCGCGCGGGTCGACCTGAGCCTCTACCAGGTCAACAACGACCGCGGCGGCAGCTCGGCCGCCACGGCCTCGCTGCAGGGCCACGTGGACGCCTTCGTGAGCCGCATGGGCGCCTCGGCGCAGGCCGCGAGCGCCGCCAGCGGCGTGCCGGCGCCGCTCATCCTCGCGCAGGCCGCGCTCGAATCGGGCTGGGGCAAGCGCGAGATCCGCGCCGACGACGGCACGCAGAGCTTCAACCTGTTCGGCATCAAGGCCGACAAGAGCTGGCAGGGGCCCGTGGTGGAGACCACGACGACCGAGTACATCGACGGCGAGCCGCAGCGCGTGCGCGCGAAGTTCAGGGCCTATGGCTCCTACGAGGAAGCCTTCACCGACTATGCCCGCTTCATGACGCGCAACCCCCGCTACGCCGGCGTGGTCACTGCCGGCGACCCGACCGAGGCCGCGCACGGCCTGCAGCGCGCGGGCTACGCCACCGATCCGCAGTACGGGCAGAAGCTCGTGCGGATCATGCAGAAATTCGGTTGAGCTGCCGATAGATACGCAATCCCTTCTCACAGCCAACGCAAAGGAATCCCATGGCAGAGATCACGACCCTCCAGCCGCGCGCCGGCGCCGCTGTCTCCCAGGCCCTCGCCACGACGGGGCGCCTGGAAGTGGTCACGTTCACCCTCGGCGAAGAGGAATACGGCATCGACATCCAGAAGGTGCAGGAGCTGCGTGGATACGACGCGGTGACGCGGATCGCGAACGCGCCGGAGTTCATCAAGGGGGTGGTGAAC
>JAGIBP010000044.1 GCA_017744285.1 Variovorax sp. | reverse complement strand
GCCCGCCGCCTTCACCATCGGCTTGAGGATCTGCTCGTCGGCCTGGGCGCGCATCGAGACCTGGGACGGCAGCAAGTGGAACGTGGGCGCCGACTGGTACCAGGCCGACGAGCAGATCCTCAAGCCGATGGTGAAGGCGGCGGGCGAGAAGTACGCGGGCGAGAAGAAGCTCAGCCGCCGCGACGCCTCCGACTGCGGCGCTTGAGGACGCAATTCGGAACACCATGAGCGAACGCAAGGTCCTGCTGGACGTCAACGGCATCGAGGTGATCTACAACCACGTGATCCTCGTGCTCAAGGGCGTGTCGCTCACGGTGCCCGAGGGCGGCATCGTGGCGCTGCTCGGCGGCAACGGCGCGGGCAAGACGACCACGCTGCGCGCGGTGTCGAACCTGCTCGCGGGCGAGCGCGGCGCGGTGACCAAGGGCACGATCGAGCTGCGCGGCGAGCGCATCGAGGCGCTCTCGCCGGCCGAGCTGGTCAAGCGCGGCCTGATCCAGGTGATGGAAGGCCGGCACTGCTTCGCGCACCTGTCGATCGAGGACAACCTGATGACCGGCGCCTACACCCGCACCGACGGCAAGGCCGCCGTGGCCGAGACGCTGGAGAAGGTCTACGCCTACTTCCCGCGCCTGAAGACGCGGCGCACCTCGCAGGCCGCCTACACCTCGGGCGGCGAGCAGCAGATGTGCGCCATCGGCCGCGCGCTGATGGCGAACCCGGGCATGGTGCTGCTCGACGAGCCCTCGATGGGCCTCGCGCCCCAGATCGTGGAGGAGGTCTTCGGCATCGTGAAGGACCTCAACGAGAAGGAGCGCGTGACCTTCCTCCTGGCCGAGCAGAACACCAACATGGCGCTGCGCTATGCCGACTATGGCTACATCCTGGAGAACGGCCGCATCGTGATGGATGGCGAGGCCAGGAGCCTGCGCGAGAACGAGGACGTGAAAGAGTTCTACCTCGGCGTGGGCGGCGCCGACAGGAAGAGCTTCAGGGACGTGAAGAGTTACAAGCGCAGAAAGCGTTGGCTGGCATGACGGACTTCTACGACGCACTCGAAGTGCGCGACCCCGGGGAGCGCGAGCGCGACCTCTTCGCGGCCTTGCCGAAGCAGATCCTGCAGGCGCAGACGGCGGCACCCGCCTTCGCGCGGTTGCTGGACGGCGTGAAGGCGGCGGACATCACGAGCCGCGAGGCGCTCGCGACGCTGCCGGTCACACGCAAGTCCGAACTGGTGGCGCTGCAGAAGGAACGCCGCGCGAGCGACCCTTTCGGGGGGTTCTCGGCGATCCGCTTCGGCACCCGCATGACGCGCGTGTTCGCAAGCCCCGGCCCCCTCTACGAGCCCGAGGGCGAGGCACGCGACTACTGGCGCACCGCGCGCGCGCTGCACGCGGCGGGTTTTCGCGGCGGCGAGCTGGTGCACAACTGCTTCAGCTACCACATGACGCCCGCCGGATCGATCATGGAGTGCGGCGCACGCGCGCTCGGCTGCACCGTGTTCGCGGGCGGCACCGGGCAGACCGAGCAGCAGGTCGACGCCATCTGCGACCTGAAGCCGGCGGGCTACGCCGGCACGCCGAGCTTCCTGAAGATCATCCTCGAGAAGGCGGCCGAGAAAGGCGTCGCGCTGCCGTCGCTCACCAAGGCGCTGGTGTCGGGCGAAGCCTTTCCGCCGAGCCTGCGCGACTGGATCGCCGCGCGCGGCGTGGCGGCGCTGCAGTGCTACGCGACGGCCGACCTCGGCCTGATCGCCTACGAGACCTCGGCGCGGGAGGGACTGGTGCTCGACGAGGGCGTGATCGTGGAGATCGTGCGCCCCGGCACCGGCGACCCCGTCCCCGAGGGCGAGGTCGGCGAGATCGTCGTGACGACGCTGAACCCCGACTACCCGCTGATCCGCTTCGGCACCGGCGACCTGTCGGCGGTGTTGCCGGGACGCTGCCCCACCGGCCGCACCAACCGGCGCATCAAGGGCTGGCTCGGCCGCGCCGACCAGACGACGAAGGTGCGCGGCATGTTCGTCCACCCGGGGCAGGTCGCCGAGATCGCGCGGCGCTTTCCCGAGGTGCAGCGCGCGCGCCTGGTGGTCGAAGGCGAGACGGGCGACGACCGCATGACGCTGAAGCTGGAATGCGCGAATGCGCCCGAGGGCCTCGCGCAGCGCGTCGGCGAGGCGATCCGCGAGGTCACCAAGCTGCGCGGCGCGGTCGAGTTCGCCACGCCGGGCAGCCTGCCGAATGATGGCAAGGTGATCGAGGACCTGCGCAGCTACCGGTAGGCGATCCAGGTCAAGGCGATCCAGCGAGGGGGAGTTCGACACCCTGTTCGGCGAACACCTCCTTCACCACGAACAGCCCGTTGAGCGCCGCGGGGAAGCCCGCGTACACCGCCATCTGCATCACGACTTCGACGATCTCCTGGGGCTTGCAGCCGACGTGCAGCGCCGCATGCACGTGCACCCGCAGTTGCGGTTGCGCATTGCCGAGGGCGCACAGGGCAGCGACGGTCGCCAGTTCGCGCTCACGCAGGCCGAGTCCGTCCCGGGCATAGATGTCGCCGAACGGGAACTCGACGATGTAGTTGGCGAAGTCGGGGAAGGCGCTTGCGAGCGTGTCGATCACGGCCAGCCCCGCGGGGCCATCAACGGCTTCGAGTCGGGACAGGCCACGCGCATAGCGCTGGGATCGCGTTGTTTCGTATGTCATGCATTCCTTCGTTCAATAGGACGACCGCACTCTAGGCGCCGCCTTCGACGCATGGAATGACCAAGTTCGTGATACCTTTTTGGTATGACCGGCCGACTGGACTCACGCTCGCTTTCGCTCTTTCTCGCCGTCGCCGAAGCGCAGGGCTTTCGTCAGGCGGCCGACACGCTGCATCTGTCGCAGCCGCCGCTGAGCCGCGCCATCCGCGAACTGGAGGAACGGCTCGGAATGCGCCTCTTCGACCGTCACGCGCGGGGCGTGAATCTCACCGAAGCCGGTCGCAAGCTGATGCCCTATGCACGCGCGGTCGGCGAATTGCTCCGCGAGGCCGAGGTCGCTCTGGCGGCTCGAGGGTTGCCGGCCACCTTGCGCCTGGGCCTCACGAGCGCGGTGGAGCCCGCCTGGTTTCGCGGACTGGCGCAACGCATCGAGACGCGACATGCGGGCATTGCGGTCTCCGTCTTCTCCGACACCTCGCCACGGCTGATTCGGCAATTGCGCCTGGGCAGGCTGGATGCCGCCTTCATTGCCCTGCCGACGCGCACCGAAGACCTGGACGTGACCGAACTCGATCGCTCGCCGATGGTCGTGGCCATGCCTTCCACCCATCCGCTGGCAAGGCGCAGGACCGTGCGGCTCGCGGACCTGGCGCATGAACCGGTCTTCTGGTTCGAGCGAGCGCGCCAGCCGGCCTTCTACGACCACTGCCAGCGCATCTTCGCCCGGCACGGCTTTGCGCCGCGCAAGCTGAAGGAACCGGCCGATCACCATGTGCTGCTGGCCCATGTGGCGAGCGGGCGGGGCATGGCGTTGCTGCCCCGGTCTTTTGTCAGTCTCAGGAAGGCGGGCGTCGCCTATCGCGCGCTGTCCGAGGGGGAAGAACTGGCCGTGGGCATCGGACTGGCGACACCGAGGGACAGGTCCATCATGCGCGACATGCTGGTGTCGGCGACACGGCCTGCCGCGTAGCCAGCGCCCGGCCCAACGAGGAAGGAGCCCCGCCCGGTCGGCGAGAATGCCCCCGGAGCGCCCCCGGCCCGAAGCGCCGGATCCGAGCTCCGCGAGCCGCCAACATGAACATCCTGAAGACTCTCCGCATTTCCTCGCTCAGCCTCGCGGCCGCCCTGCTCGGCCCCTGGGCCGCCGCCACGGCCGCACCCGATGCCACCGATTTCAACGAAGCCTTCAAGGGCTTCGACGCCTGTTTCCTGCTCTACGACGTGAACGCGAAGAAGCTGGTTGCCGAGTACGGCCCCGGCAACCGCTGCAAGCAGCGCATCGCGCCCAATTCGACCTTCAAGGTGCCGCTGTCGCTGATGGCCTTCAACGAGAAGATCATCGACGCGCACACGGTCTTCAAGTGGAGCGGCCAGATATACAGCCGCGCCGAACTCAATCGCGACCAGACGCCGCGCAGTTGGATGCAGGACTCGGTGGTGTGGGTGTCGCAGGACGTCGCGCCTTCGCTCGGCTACGCGCGCATCGGCAAGTACCTCGACGACTTCCGCTACGGCAACCTCGACTTCAGCGGCGACATCGGCAAGAACAACGGGCTGACCAACGCCTGGCTGAGCAGCAGCCTGCAGATCTCGGCCTACGAGCAGCTCGAATTCCTGAAGGCCATGGAAGCCCACCAGCTCCCGCTGTCGCGCGAGGCCGTCGACCAGACCCGCCAGAACATGGACCTCGGCCAGCTTGCCAACGGCGCCGAGCTTTACGGCAAGACCGGCGCCGGCCGCCACCGCATGCGCACGAGCGACCGCACGCCGAGCCGCCTGCGCGACGGCTGGTTCGTCGGCTTCGTCGAGGGCGGCGGCGAGCACTACGTCTTCGTCGCCAATCTCACCGACCGCCAGGCCCCGCGCGCGGACGATCGCGCGGCGGGCAGCCAGATCCTCAAGCCCATCGTGATGCGCATCCTGAACGAGCGCACCGCCCACTGAGGCCAGCCCGGGCCGCATCCACTTTTCGCGCGCTTTCGTGCGGTCTTGACGGTCGCGGGGCACCGCGTGCGTGCGCGGCGCCGGGAGCGCGCGCCACCCGTGGCATCCTGCAGGCAGGACAGAAGCGGCATGCGCAAGAGACGATGGCATTCGAGAAACTGCGGATCACCGGACGAGATGGTCAGCCCTACCGGCTCGGCGAGCCCATGGACATCCACGACCGGGACACCCATCTCGGCACGCTCGACCCGATCACGGTCAGCCGCGACGGCACCGAGGTGCTGATCCAGCGCTTTGCGCCTTCGAGCTTCGTGAAGAAGGAGCCGAAGCGCAATTTCGGCCCGCTCGTGCTGCTGGAGGTCACGACCTTCCTGGCCGGGCAGTTCCCCGGCCTGCAGGCGGTGAGCTACCTCCTCAGTCGCGAGATCGAGATGCACGGCGACGGCATGAACGTGGCGATCGCGCGCGCCGCGCTGCTGCAGGCCATGGGCGCCGAGGGGGTGACGATCGCGCCGCGCCCGCACTCCGAGACGCCCGGCAACTTCGTGGTCCAGGGCGTGTGGGCCTACAACGCGCGCAACCTCGCGGCGCTCAACCGCTGCCTGGCGCGCGAGCGGCACGTCTATCGCCAATGGGACGAGGCCGCCGACGCGGGCCAGTCGATCCACGCCCTGCGCGACCGGCTGCGCCAGCTCCTGGTGCGAGGCCCCGGCGTCAGGGGCGGCGAGGCGGCGGACTGAGGCGCGCGCCGGCATCCTCCGCCGGCGGATTGCGCCAGACGCTCGCGAGCCAGGGCTGCTGCTCGAAGGGCAAGCCGGCGGGCCGGTAGTAGTGGCCCAGCTCGACGAACCCGGCCGCGACCATGAGCGCGCGCCAGCCTGCCAGGTCGTGGAAGGCGCCATAGCGCTCGCCGCGCCAGCCTTCCTCGCCCTGCCCGCGCGGATTCGAACTGAAGAGCACGCCCCCGGGCTTGAGCGCCGCGTGCAAATCGCGGAGCACGCGCGGCAACTCCTGCGTCGGCACATGGAAGAGCGACGCATTGGCGAACACGCCGTCGAAGTGCCCGGCCGGCAGATGCAGCGACAGGAAGTTCTGCTGCCACACCTCGCAGCCGCTGAAGGCGCGCGCCATCTGCGCGAAGTGCGCAGCGCCTTCGAGCCCGATGGCCGTGTGACCGAGCTGCGCGAAGGTGCGCAGGTCTCGGCCCGGGCCGCAGCCGAAATCGAGCAGGGTGAAAGGCGGGGTCGCCTCGATGCGATCGAGCAGCGCGGCGATGTTCTGCGCGACGTCGTGCCCGCGCGTTGCCGCCCAGAAATCGTCGGCCTGGGCGTCGTAGTGCGCGAGCGTCAGGGATTCGATGCGTTCGAGCTCGTCGGGCGAAAGAGGCATGCGGGGTACGGCGCGATCAGGCGTGCTCTCCCGAGATGTAGTGCTGGAGCTGCTCGATGATGAAGTTCTGCTCCGAGATGATGCCCTTGACGATGTCGCCGATCGAGATCAGCCCGACCAGCTTGCCGCCATCGATGACGGGCAGGTGGCGCACCCGGCTCTCGGTCATGAGGGCCATGCATTCCTCGCTGGTCTGGCTCGGCCGCACGTAGATCACGGCGGTGGTCATCACGTCGCGCAGCGGCGTGTCCTTCGAGGACCGCGCCAACAGGACGACCTTGCGCGCGTAGTCGCGCTCGGTCACGACACCGACGATGCGCTCTCCCTCCATCACCAGCAGCGCACCCACGTTCTTGTCGGCCATCAGCTTGACGGCGTCGAAGACCGTCGCCGAGGGGGCGATCGAGTGAACGGTCGAATCGCCCTTGGCCTTGAGAATTTCAGCCACTGTCTTCATGCGTCTGTCCTCCGGGTTGGCAAGCGCATCCATTCTGCGCGGCCGGCCCGGGGCTCACAAGCCATGGACCGATGCAAGGTCGAGGTTTGTAAGACGGTCGTTCTAGTTTCCGTCCTCGAGTCCCGTGACGAGCCGGGGCAGCAGCTCCTCGGCCAGGCCGCGCAGCACGGCGCTCGCGGATGTGTCCAGGTGCAGCGGCTCCACGTTGAGCGTGACGAGCCGTGCGCCGGCCGACAGCGCCTCGAGCGGCAGGTCGGCCGCCGGATAGACGACCGCGGTGCTGCCGACCACGACGAAGACATCGCACGCCCGCGCGGCCGCGCTGGCATCGAGCAGCACGCCCGGGTTGAGCATTTCGCCGAACATCACCACGTCGGGCCGCGCCCGCGACCCGCAGCGCTTGCAGCGATGCAGCAGCCACGGCCCGCGCCGGTTGCCGCAATGGTCGCAGCGCCAGCGCCGCAGCGAGCCATGCAGCTCGAGCACATCCTGGCAGGCCGCCACGGTCAGCAGGCCATCGACGTTCTGCGTGATGAGCCGCGTTGCGGGTCGCAGCCGCTGCAGCTGCGCCAGCGCGAGGTGCCCGGCATTGGGGCGGGCGCGCTCGACGACGGCCAGGCGCTGCGCCCAGAACTTCGAGAAGCCCGCGGGATCGCGCTGGAGATCGTCCGCATGCGAGTACTGCACGGCGTCCTGGTTCATCCACAGGCCGTCGGCGTCGCGGTAGGTCGGGATGCCGGAAGCCTTGGACAGGCCCGCGCCCGAGAACACGACGATGCGCCGGGCATCGCGCAGCAACTCGATCGCGGTGGCCAACGGTTCACGGCTGTCAGTCATCGATCCACTTCCGGGGGCATGCGTCAGGGCCGAGATTCTTGCACGCGGAGGGTGCGCGCATCCGGCGGGCGGCCGCCGCGCCGCGAGGCGGCACAATGGGTGCCGCATTTTTTCGCCAGGGAGTCTTGTAATGTCAGTATCGAGGAGCAGCCAAGAGATGGAAGAAAGCCAGGACTGTGATGTGCTTGTGATCGGCGGCGGGCCCGCGGGCTCGACCATGTCGACGCTGCTCGCGCGAAAGGGGCGGCGGGTCGTCATGCTCGAGAAGGACCACCACCCGCGCTTCCACATCGGAGAGTCGCTGCTGCCCGGCAATGTCGAGCTGTTCGAGAAGCTCGGCGTGCGCGAGGAGGTCGACCGGATCGGCATGCCCAAGCACGGCATCGAGTTCGTGTCGCCGGACCTCGACTACCGCAGCTACGTCGATTTCTCCGAAGGATGGGACCCGGAGAAGGGGTCGGCCTGGCAGGTGCGGCGCTCGGACCTGGACGAGGTGCTTTTCCGCCACGCGGCCCGCGAGGGCGCGGTGACGCTCGAAGGCGCGCGCGTGCGGCAGGTCGATTTCGACGACGGCGGCGCCACGGTGCAGGCCACGCTGGACGACGGCAGCCGCCGCAGCTGGCGCGCGCGCTTCGTGGTCGACGCGAGCGGCCGGGACACGGTCCTCGCGAACAAGTTCAAGAGCAAGCAGAAGAACCCGGACCACAACAGCACCGCGCTGTTCGGCCATTTCCGTGGCGCGGAGCGCCTCGAAGGCCGGCGCGAAGGCAACGTCAGCATCTTCTGGTTCCAGCACGGCTGGTTCTGGTTCATCCCGCTTTCCGACGGCACCACCAGCATCGGCGCGGTCTGCTGGTCGTACTACCTGAAGGCGCGCGACAAGCCGCTGAAGGACTATTTCTTCGACACCATCGCGCTGTGCCCGCAGCTGCAGGCCCGCCTCGCGGGCGCCGAGCTGGTGGACGACGCGGTGCACGCCACGGGCAACTTCTCCTACGCGAGCACGCACGCGACCGGCGACCGCTACCTGATGGTGGGCGACGCCTACACCTTCGTCGATCCGATGTTCTCCACCGGCGTGTTCCTCGCGATGCAGAACGCGTTCGACGGCGCCGAACTGGTGCAGACCGCGCTGGAGCGGCCCGCGGCGCTGCCGGCCGCGCGCAAGGCGCTCGAAGCACGCATGCGCAACGTGCCGCGCGACTACACCTGGTTCATCTACCGGGTGACCAATCCGACGATCCGCGACATGTTCATGCACCCGAACAATGTCTTCAAGGCCAAGCAGGGGCTGGTGTCGCTGCTGGGCGCGGACCTGGACCCCAGCGCGCCCTACCGCTTGTCGCTGTTCGGGTTCAAGGTGCTCTATTACTTCGTCTCCATCATGAACTGGCGCCGCACCCTCGCGGGCTGGAAGCGGCGGCGCTTCAACATCCGCGACATGGGGCCGCTGCAGGGCGAGACGGTCCTGAAGGCCGATTGACGCGCCTCAAGGTAGGGGCAATCAGGGATGAGTCAGGCAGCGTTGCGTCGATAAGATCGCTTCTCTTCCGCAAACGACGGATCCCCTACCCGGAGAGAGACTCATGAAGAAACTGTTCGCCCTCACCGCGATCGCCGCAGTTGTCGGCGGTGCCCACGCCCAGGATTTCCCCGGCGGCAAGACCATCACCATGGTGGTGCCTTTTGCCGCCGGCGGCCCGACCGACCGCGTGGCGCGCGACCTCGCCGAAGCACTGCGCAAGCCGCTGGGCGGCGCCAGCATCGTGATCGACAACGTGCCCGGCGCGGGCAGCTCGATCGGCGCCGCCAAGGTGGCGCGCGCGGCGCCCGACGGCTATACGCTGCTGCTCAACCACATCGGCATGTCGACCATCCCGACGCTGGTGCGCAACGTGCCCTTCAAGGTCGAGACCGACTTCGAGTACCTGGGCATCGTGAACGACGTGCCGATGACGCTGATCTCGCGGCCCACGCTGCAGGCCAACAACTACAAGGAGCTGTTCGCCTGGATCGCGGCCAACAAGGGCAAGATCAACCTCGGCAACGCGGGCGTGGGATCAGCTTCGCACCTGTGCGGGCTGCTCTTCCAGAGCGCCACCAAGACCGAGATGACGCCGGTGCCGTACAAGGGCACGGCCCCGGCCATCACCGACCTGATCGGCGGCCAGATCGACCTCTTGTGCGACCAGACCACCAACACCTCGCCGCAGATCGAGTCCAAGAAGGTGAAGGCCTTCGCGGTGACCACGCCGCAGCGCCTGACCACCCCGCTGCTCAAGGACCTGCCCACGCTGCAGGAAGCCGGGCTGAAGGACTTCCAGGTCACGATCTGGCACGGCCTCTACGCGCCCAAAGGCACCCCGGCCGCGGTCACCAAGAAACTCAACGACGCCGTCAAGGTGGCCCTGAAGGACCCCGACTTCATCAAGAAGCAGGAAGGCCTGGGCGCCGTGGTGGCCGCCGACGGCCGCATCGAGCCCGAGGGCCATAAGAAGTTCGTCGCGGCCGAGATCGCCAAGTGGAGCCCGATCATCAAGGCCGCGGGCGTCTACGCGGACTGAGCGTCCCCGCCACGAAGAAGAAAGCCCCTCTCAGGAGGGGCTTTCTCTTGGGCGCCTCTTCGGGGACTACTTCGGCCGGATCGCGTCGGCCGTCCCTTGGATGAAGGCCTTGAGCTTCTCGACGTCGTCCTGCGTCAGCTTGCCGCTGAAGTCCGGCATGCCGCGCTCCATCGCCGGCCCCTTGAAGATGAACCTGTCGAGGTTCTCGATGAAGGCCACATCCATGTAGCCCAGGTTCGGGATGTTGCCGCCGCGATCGACGCCCGGCACGCCATGGCAGAAGACGCAGTTGCTCACGTAGAGCATCGTGCCGGCCTCGACCTTCGCGGGGTCGTACTTCACCCCTTGCAGCAGCTTGCCCATGCGGTAGTCGACGAACGCCGGCTTCGGCGCCGTGCCGCCGACCGCGAAGGTGTAGACCGTGCCCGGCCCCTGCCGTTCGGTGGCGCGCTGCGCGAGGCCATAGACGCCGCCCCAGCCCACCGCGACCGACACGTACTGCTTGCCGTCGACCATGTAGGTGGACGGCGCCGCGACCACGCCGGTGCCGGTCGGGGTCTCCCAGAGCTTGTCGCCCGTCTTCGCGTTGTAGGCGACGAGCCGACCGTCCGCCGTGCCCTGGAACACCAGGTTGCCGGCGGTGGTCAGCGTGCCGCCGTTCCACGGCGAGACGTGCTCGACGGCCCACGCCTCCTTCTGCGCCACCGGGTCCCAGGCCACGAGGCGGCCCATCGGCTTGCTCGTGGGCGGCTCGGCGTTGGCGAACTTGGCCAGGTTCCAGCCGAGCGCCGCATGCGGGCGGCCCGGCGCGTTCTCGTTGAACTTCCAGTCCTTGTCGTCCATCAGGTTGATCGGCACGTGCTGCGCCGGCAGGTAGGCGTAGCCGGTCTGCGGATTGAAGGACATCGGATGCCAGTTGTGCGCGCCGAACGGTCCCGGGATGCTGTCGTTGGGCTTGGCGTCCCGCGCCGCGGCGACCTCGATCGGGCGCCCGTTCTTGTCGTAGCCGGTGGCCCAGTTCACGTCGACGAAGTTCTTCGCCGAGATGAACTTGCCGTTGGTGCGGTCGATGACGAAGAAGAAGCCGTTCTTCGGCGCATGCAGGATCACCTTGCGCGGCTTGCCGTCGAGTTGGAGGTCGGCCAGGATCATCGATTGCGTCGAGGTGTAGTCCCAGTTGTCGCCCGGCGTTTCCTGGTAGTGCCACACGTACTTGCCGGTGTCGGGATTGAGCGCGACGATCGACGCCAGGTAGAGGTTGTCGCCGCCCTTCGGGCTGCGCTGGCTTCGCGCCCACGGCGAACCGTTGCCGGTGCCGACGTACAGCAGGTTGAGCTCGGGGTCGTAGGCCAGCGAATCCCATGGCGTTCCGCCGCCGCCCGATTCCCAGTACTTGTTGCTCGGGTCCCAGGTCTTGGCGGCCCTGGCCATCGATGCGTCCTCGTAGGGCTTGGACGGATCCCCGGGCACGACGAACCAGCGCCACTTCTGCGCGCCCGAGGCGGCGTCGTACGCGGTGATGTAGCCGCGCACGCCGTACTCGGCGCCGCCGTTGCCGATGAGCACCTTGCCCTTGACGACGCGCGGCGCGCCGGTGATGGTGTAGGAGCGCGCATGGTCGATGACGGTGTCCTTCTCCCAGGCGACCTTGCCGGTGGCGGCGTCCAGCGCGATCAGGCGGCCGTCGTACGCGCCGACATACACCTTGCCCTGGTAGATCGCCACGCCGCGGTTGACCACGTCGCAGCAGCCCTTGAAGCCCTTGGCGCGATCCACCTTGGGATCGAAGGTCCAGAGCGCCTTGCCGGTGCGCGCGTCGATCGCATGCACCACGCTCCACGAGGCGGTGACGTACATCACGCCGTCGACCACCAGCGGCGTGGCCTCCACGCCGCGCGTCGACTGCAGGTCGTAGGACCACACGAGCCCGAGGTCCTTCACGTTGGCCGCGTTGACCTGGTCGAGCCGGCTGAAGCGCGTCTCGGCGTAGTCGAGCCCGTAGCTGGGCCAGTCGGGCGTCTTGGCGGCGTTGGCGCGGATGAAGGCACCGTCCACCTTCTGCGTCGCGGCCTTGATGTGCTCGGGAGATCCTTTGGCGGGCTGGGCCGCGGCAGGCGAGGCGCCGAGGCACAGCAACGCGCCCAGCGCCAGCCAGGCGTGAGTCTTGGTCATCGTGTCGTCTCCAGTCGTTGTGAGGCCGAAGAATGGTGCGCTCGCGCGCTTTGTTCACCTTCGGGATTTCCCTAGACCCGGACTGTTCCATTGCGGAACAGATTCGGCCTTTATCCCCACTCTGGAGACGGCAGTGCCCTTGTCGACGCGCCAACCGGCGGGAGGTCCGCGCCAGCTTTTCGCGAGGTCGCCGGCCGAGCGGGTGGCGCTGGCGAGGCAGCAATTCTTCGAGGAAGGCGTGCGCCCCTCGGGACTCGTCGGCGAAGCGGTCATCCAGTCGTGGATGCGCTGCACCCGCATCCACGCCGACCGGCGGCGCGTGATCGCATTCGACGCGGTCACACCCAGCCGGCTGCACGCCACGCTGGGCCGCAATCGCGAACTGCTCGAGGCCGCGCGGCAGGAGCTGGCGGGCATGGAGAGCTCGCTCGCCGGCACCGACTGCCGCGTGCTGCTCACCGACGGGCAGGGCGTGATCGTGCACGTCACGCAGCACCCGGCGACGGTGGAGCAGCCGATCCTGCGCCAGACGGCTCGCATCGGCGTGAACATCGCCGAAAGCGTGGTGGGCACGACCGCGCCGGGCATCGTCGCCACCACCGGCAAGGCCTGCACGGTCGATGGCGCGGAGCACTACTTCGACTACCTGCGCCACATGCAGTGCGCGGCGGCGCCGATCCGCGACGTGCGCGGCCGGCTCGCGGGCGTGCTGGATCTCACGGTGGAGGCGCGCCGCTTCGGCTTCGACGCGGCGTCGATGGTCGCGCTGTATGCGACCACGATCGAGAACCGGCTGATGCTCGCGCAGTCGCGCGACCGCCTCGTGCTGCGCTTCCAGGCCAGCCCCGCCCTGCTGGGCACGCCGCTGGAGGCGCTGGCCGGCATCGCACCGGACGGCACCGTGGAATGGCTGAACGCCGCCGGAGCGCGCCTGATCGGCGGCGTGCCCGAGGCCGCGCCCTGCGATGCCGGGCTGCTCTTCGGCCTCGACCTGGCCGCGCTGCTGCGCCTCACGCGCCGCGAGGCGGCGCAGCCGGTGCGGCTCGCGAGCGGACTCGGCGTGTGGCTGCAGGCGCGCCTGCAGACCTGCGACGGCGTCGACTTCGCGCATGCGGTCGGCACGGCGCTGGCGGAAGCACCGAAGACGGAGACGGCGGCCGCATCGCCACAGCCGCCCATCGATGCGCCGTCCCCCTCGGCGAGCGAGGTCGACGGCACGCTGCGCGGGCACAGCCGCAAGCTGATCGAGGAGACGCTTGCACTCCACGGCGGCAACATCTCGCACGCCGCGCGGCAGCTGCGCGTCTCGCGCGGCACGCTGTATCGCCATCTCCGCAGCTGGCGCGACGACGACGACGCACGCTAGCCGGGCTTGGTGCCCGAACCCAGCGGACGCAGGTACTCGTGCAGCACCATCGCGGCGGCGCCGACGGCGGGCGTCCAGGCGCCGTGGCGCGGCGGGCGGATTTCCGGCGGCGCGAGGCCCGCGCTCGCGGCATAGCGCCTGACCGTCTCGATCGCGCCGCCCAGCAGCGCTGGATGGGTTTCGCACGACTTGCCGCCGACCACGATCGCGCGCGGCTCGAAGGTCATCCACAGGTTCTGCAGCAGCACGCCGAGGTAGCCGGCGGCGTGGCGCGTGTCGCCGCCGGCCTGCTCCAGCGCGCGCGAGCTGATGAAGGCCTCCGCGCAGCCGCGCCGGCCGCACGAGCAGCGCGGCCCGTCGACCTGCAGCACCGTGTGCCCGATCTCGCCGGCCATGCCCTGCGCGCCGGTGAAAAGACGGTCGTTGAGCACGATGCCCGCGCCCACGCCGACATCGCAGCTCACGAAGATCAGCGGGTCCTCGCCCTCGCCGCCTGCAAACTCGAACTCGCCGAGCACCGCCGCGTCGGCATCGTTCTGCAACTGCAGCGCGACCTCCGGCACGCCTTCGGCGGCGAGCGCCTCGGTGAGCCCGGGGAGCAGGTTGACGTCGCGCCACCCGAGGTTCGGCGCGAAACGGACCACGCCGGTCGCGTCATGCACCGTGCCGGGCAGGCCGACGCCGATCCCCGCCAGCCGCAGCCCCGATGCGAGCAGCGCGCGATGCGCCGCGGCCACCCGGCGCGCGACCTGGGCGCACACCGCCGCCGGCGCGTGGTCGTGCAGCTGCGCGGCATCGGCGTGAAGCACATCGCCCTGAAGCGACACGCACACCACGCGCACGATGCCGATGTTGATCTCCACACCGATCAACGCGCGCACGCCGACGTTGATCTGAAGCGGCGTCGACGGCCGCCCCAGCCCATCGGTCACCGGCGCGCCCGCTTCGCCCAGCCAGCCCTCGTCGAGCAGCTCGCGCACCAGGAGCCCCACGGTCGACTTGGTGAGGCCGCTCTCGGCCGCCAGCCGCGCGCGAGAGAGGCCCGGCTGCGCGCGCACCAGGCGCAGCAGCACGCTGCGGTTGATGCGCCGGACCAGCTGCTGGTCGCCCTTGGTCTTCATGCCGCGCCTGCGCCCAGGGGTCACCCCGCGTGTTCGGCCTGCGCCTTGCCCTCGGGGCGCTTGCCCGCGATGATCATTCCGAGCACCTCGTCCTCGGTCACGTCCGCGGTGCGGTAGGTGCCCACCAGCCGGCCGTTCTTCATCACCGCAAGCCGGTCGGAAAGTCCGAACACGTCGGGCATGTCGTGCGTGATCAGGAAGATGCCGACGCCGTCGGCCTTCAGCTGCTTCACCAGCGCGCCGACCATCGCCGTCTCTTCGGGGCCGAGGGCCGCGCAGGGCTCGTCCATGATCAGGATGCGTGCGTTGAAATACAACGCGCGCGAGATCGCCACCACCTGCCGCTGCCCGCCCGACAGCCGCCGCACCGGCACGCGGATGTTGGTGAAGTTCTTGTTCAGGCGCTGGAACACCTTGCGCGCCTGCCCTTCCATGAAGTCGTCGTCGAGCGTGCGCCAGGCGGTGAGCTTCTCGCGGCCCAGGAAGAGATTGGCCACCGAATCGAGGTTGTCGGCGAGCGCGAGCGTCTGGTAGATGGTCTCGATGCCCTGCGCCTGCGCCTCGGACGGCGTGCGGATCTGCACCTTCTCGCCCGCGATCAGCGTCTCGCCCGCATCGACGGGATAGGCGCCCGCGAGCATCTTCATCAGCGTCGACTTGCCCGCCCCGTTGTGCCCGAGCAGCGCGACCACCTCGCCGGCATACAGGTTGACGCTGACATCGTCCACCGCCTTCACGCCGCCGAAGGCCTTGCGGATGTTGCGCAGTTCGACGAGCGGCGCGGCCATCATGTCTCTCCGAACCGGCGGCGGTAGAGCACGTCGAACACCACCGCCACGATCAGCACCTGGCCGATGATGACCATGCGCTTGCCGATCGGCACGTCCAGCAGCAGCATGCCGCTGTCGAGCGACTGCATGATGAGCGCGCCGAGCACCGAGCCGAGGATCGAGCCGCTGCCGCCCGCGAGCGCGGTGCCGCCGATCACCGCGGCGGCGATCACATAGAGCTCCATGCCGCTGCCGAGCGAGTTCGTGCCGGCGTTGAGGCGCGCGATGGAAACGATCGCCGCGATGGTGACCAGCACCGCGAGCAGCGCGAACAGCATGAGCGTCACGCGCTTGACCGGAATGCCCACCAGCGCGGCCGCGTCCGGGTTGCCGCCCATGGCGAACACGTAGCGCCCGAAGCGCGTGCGGTGCACGATGAACGACAGCGTCACCGCGACCGCGGCCCAGATCAGCACCGGGATCGGGATGCCCTGCGGCTCGGTCTTCGACGCGATCTGGTAGCAGTTCATGGTGGCCGCGAAGGCGAACACGATCGCGGCCGGCACCGCGGTGAGCAGCAGGTCGGCCGCGAGCGGCGCCACCGGCATCTCGTGGCGCTGCCGTGCGCGCCGCTTCTGCAGCCTGCGCGCGAAGAGCACGAGGGCGACGAGCGCCGCGACCACCCAGCTCCAGGTGGTGCCGATGCCGCCGTCGTAGCCGCCGCCCAGGCGCTGGAAGAATTCGTCGTTGACCGGCTGCGTCTTGCCGTCGGCCACCAGGAAGGCCGCGCCGCGGAACGACATCAGCCCCCCGAGCGTGACGACGAAGGACGGCACGCCGAGCACCGCCGTGAGCCCACCCTGGTAGAGCGAGACCAGGAGCGCCACCGCGAGCCCCGCCAGGCTCGCGGCCGGCCACGACCAGCCCGAGGTGTATTGCAGGTAGGCCACCAGCACGCCGACGAAGCCCATCACCGAACCGACCGAGAGGTCGATGTGGCGCGCCACGATGATCAGCACCATCACGGTCGACACGATGCCGACCACCGCCGTCTGCTGCGCGATGTTGTAGAGGTTCTCGGGCGACAGGAACACGCCGCCCGACATGACGTGGAACACGACCGCCATCGCCACCAGCAGCACGCCCATGAGCAGCAGCCGGAGGTCGACGCCCGTGCGGCGCCACCACCCTGCGGAAGAACTCATCGCCTCGGGACGCTACTTGCAGGTCGCGGGCGCCTTGTCGGCGGGCACGCCCTTGCAGAGCTCGTCCTTCTTGATCCAGCCGGCCTGCACCACCACGTCGAGGTTGTCGCGCGTGATCGGCACCGGGGTGAGCAGGCGCGACGAGAGCGCGATCTTCTTCTCGCCGCCGCTCCACTCGGCCGCCTTCTCGACCGGCTTGCCCTGCACCAGCGCGACGGCCGCCGAGGCGGCCTCGCGGCCGAGTTCGCGCGAGTCCTTCCACACGGTCACGGTCTGCGTGCCGAGCGCAACGCGGTTCAGCGCCGCGTGGTCGGCGTCCTGGCCCGACACCGGGATGCCGCGGATGCCCTTCGCGGTGAGCGCCGCCACCGCGCCGCCCGCCGTGCCGTCGTTCGCGGCCACCACCGCGTCGACCTTGTTGCCGACCTTGGTGAGGATCTGCTCCATGTTCTTCTGCGCGACCTCGGGCTTCCAGCCGTCGGTGTATTCGTCGCCGACGATCTTGATGTCGCCCTTCTTGACCGCCGCGTCGATCACCTCCTGCTGGCCGGCGCGCAGGAAGTTGGCGTTGGGGTCGGTGGGCGAGCCCTTGATCATCACGTAGTTGCCCTTGGGCTGGACCTTGTAGACCGCGCGCGCCTGCATGCGGCCGACCTCGACGTTGTCGAAGGTGATGTAGAACACGCCCGGTGCCTCGATCAGCCGGTCGTACGCCACCACCGGCACCTTCTGCTTGAGGGCCTTGTTGACCGCGGGCAGGATCGCGTCCTTGTCCATCGCGAGCACGATCAGCGCCTTCGCGCCCTTGGACATCAGGCCATCGATGTCGGCCAGCTGCTTCTCGGGCGAGCCGCCCGCGTCGGCGCTGATGTACTTCGCGCCGAGCTTCTCGAGCTGGGCCTTGATCGCGGCCTCGTCGGTCTTCCAGCGCTCCTCCTGGAAGTTGGACCAGCTCACGCCCACCACGGTCTGGGCGCAGGCGCCGATGGCGGTCAATCCGAAGGCGAAGGAGGTCAGGGCGCGGGCAAGCTTCATGAGGGTCTCCAGGCGTGTGTGTGAGGGGGGTTGATCGGCCCGAAAACGCAGTTAGTTCGAAGGCCGAACTAACTATCGCAGCCGGCCACGGCGAGTGGCATCGGGACTATCCCTGCGGGTAAATGCGCTGCAGGCGATTGGTCACGGTCGATACGATTTCGGCCAGAACATAGGCCCGACGCGGGCTGGAGACGATATGGAGACAGCGATTCCCGCGGCGGAGCGCACGGCGCTCTACCGCACCATGGTGCGCATCCGCGCCTTCGAGAACGCCGCCGAAGCAGCGAGCCAGGGCGGCGTGAGCGCCTACGGCCAGCAGGCGGCGGGCGCCGCGAAGGTGCGCGGGCCGCTGCACCTGTCCACCGGCCAGGAGGCGGTGCCGGCCGGCGTCTGCGCGCACCTCACGCCGGCCGACTACCTCACCTCGACCCACCGCGGCCACGGCCACACTCTCGCCAAGGGCGCGGACCTCGTGCGCATGATGTGCGAGCTCTTCGGCAAGGCCAGCGGCTTCAACGGCGGCAAGGGCGGCTCGATGCACATTGCCGATTTCTCGGTCGGCATGTTGGGCGCCAACGGCGTCGTGGCGGCGGGCCTGCCGATCGCGGTCGGCGCGGCGCACGCGCAGAAGCTCCTCCGGCAGGGCGCGATCACGGTCTGCTTCTTCGGCGACGGCGCGATCAACCGCGGGCCCTTCCTCGAATCGCTGAACTGGGCCCGCGTGTATCGGCTGCCGGTGCTCTTCGTCTGCGAAGACAACCGCTGGAGCGCCACCACGGCCAGCGGACCGATGACCGCCGGGGACGGCGCCTCGGCGCGCGCCCAGGCGATGGACATCCCGGCCACGCAGGTCGACGGCAACGACGTCTTCGCGGTGCATGCCGCCGCCGGCCGCCTGGTCGCCGAAGTGCGCCAGGGCGGCGGGCCGCGGCTGCTGCACGCGCTGACCTATCGCGTGAAGGGGCACGTGTCGGTCGATCCCGCCGCGTACCGGAACCCGGCCGAACTGGCCGCCGCGCTCGAGACCGATCCGATCGCGCAGGCGCGCGCGGTGCTGGCTGCGAGCGTCGACGCCGCCGTGCTCGAGGCCATCGAGAACGAGGCGCACGCCGAGGTCGGGGCCGCGCTCGCCGCCGCCGACGCCGCGCCCTGGCCCGACGCCAGCGCGGCGTTCAGCGATGTTCAAACCACGGGAGAAGGTCAGTGGACATGACGGAGATGACGGGCGGCGGAACACGCCCTGCCGGCGCGGTGCGCGAGCTCAGCTACGCCGAGGCCGCCGTGCTGGCACTGCAGCGCGAGATGGAGGCCGATGCGCGCGTCGTCGTGCTCGGCGAGGATGTGGGGCGCGGCGGCATCTTCGGCCAGTACAAGGGGCTGCAGCAGCACTTTGGCACCGACCGCGTGATCGACACGCCGATCTCCGAGGCCGCGATCATGGGCGCCGGCGTTGGCATGGCGCTCGCCGGGCTGCGCCCGGTGGTGGAGATGCGCGTGGTCGATTTCGCGCTCTGCGGCATGGACGAGCTCGTGAACCAGGCCGCCAAGAACCGCTTCATGTTCGGCGGACAGGGCCGCGTGCCGATCGTGGCGCGCATGCCGGGCGGCATCTGGGATGCCTCGGCCGCGCAGCACTCGCAGTCGCTGGAGGCCTGGTTCGCGCATCTTCCCGGCGTGGTGGTGGTCTGCCCGTCGACCCCGCAGGACAACCATGGCCTGATGCGCGCGGCGCTGCGCTGCGGCGACCCGGTGGTCTACATCGAGCACAAGACCTTGTGGGGCGTGCGCGGGCCGGTCGACGAAACGCTGGACATCCCGCTCGGCAAGGCCGCCCGCGTGCGCCGCGGCAGCGCGCTGACGATGGTGAGCTGGAGCCGCCAGCTGCACGCCTGCATGGCCGCGTGCGATGCGCTCGCGACGGAGGGCATCGAGGTCGACCTGATCGACCTGCGCACGCTCTGGCCCTGGGACCGCGAGGCGGTGCTCGAATCGTGCGCGCGCACCGGCCGGCTTCTCGTGGCGCACGAGGCGGTGCAGGCCGCCGGCTTCGGCGCGGAAATCGCCGCGACGGCCGCCGAGGCCACCGGCTGCCGCGTCGCCCGGCTGGGCGCGCCGCGCATTCCGGTCGGCTACGCGCCGGTGCTCGAAGCCCAGTCGCGGGTGAGCGCGGAGCGCATCGCCGACACCGCGAGAGCACTCCTGCGGCGAGGATGAGCATGGCCGCGCCGCCGGAGCCGGCGCAGCCGCCGCTCGCGCCCGATCCGCCGGACTCGGTCTTCTTCAAGCTGGTGCGCGTCGTCAACCTCACCGCGCGGCCGTTCCAGCAGCGCGTCGGGCGCCAGCACCAGCTCACGCTCAACGAATGGCGCACGATGGCGGTGCTGGGCCGGCACCCAGGGGTGACCGCCACGCAGGTCGCCGACCTCACGGGGCTCGACAAGATGGCGGTCAGCCGCGCGCTGGCCGGCCTGCAACGCCGCAAGCGACTGCGCCGACAGGACGATCCGACCGATCAGCGGCGCACGCGGCTTTACCTCAGCAGCATCGGCAAGGCGCTCTTCGCCACGGTCGCTGCGCAGGCGCGCGAGCGCGAGTCGGAACTCTTCGCCGGCGTCGCGCCGGCAGAACTGATGCAGCTCGACGCCGTGCTCGACAAGCTGGTCGCGTCGGTCTCGGGGCAGGCGGGATCGTCGTCCTGAGGCCGTGGCCTGCACGGGGTTTCCACCCGCGACGAACGGGCGGCTTCGCCTGTAAAAAAAGCGCATCGCCCCACAGGAAACACGCCATGCCTTTCACCTTCCGGCTGCACCGCCGCACCGCGCTGACCCTCACAGCACTGTCTGCCCTCGCGCTCGCCGCGAGCCCCGCCGCGGCCGAGGCCAACTGGCCGACCAAGACGGTTCGCATCGTCGTGCCCTTCGCGCCCGGCGGAACCACCGACATCCTCGCGCGGGCGGTCGCGCCCGAGCTCTCGAAGGCCTTCGGCCAGCAGTTCATCGTCGACAACCGCGCCGGCGCGGGCGGCAACGTCGGCGCCGAGATCGTCGCGAAGGCGCCGAACGACGGCTACACCCTGCTCATGGGCACGGTCGGCACGCACGGCATCAACCGGGCGCTCTACCCCAAGCTGCCGTACGACCCGATCAAGGACTTCGCGCCGATCACGCTCGTGGCCGCGGTGCCGAACGTGATGGAAATGAACGTCGACAAGGCGCGCGCGCTCAACATCAACAGCGTGTCCGACTTCGTGAAATACGCGAAGGCCAATCCCGGCAAGCTCAACATGGCCTCCAGCGGCAGCGGCACCTCCATCCATCTCGCGGGCGAGCTGTTCAAGAGCATGACCGGCAGCTACATGACCCACATCCCCTATCGCGGGTCCGGCCCGGCGCTGCTGGACCTCGTCGGCGGCAACGCGGACGTGATGTTCGACAACCTGCCCTCGTCGATGCAGCAGATCAAGGCCGGCAAGCTCAAGGCCCTGGCAGTGACCAGCGCCAAGCGTTCGCCCGCCCTGCCCGACGTGCCGACTGTCGAGGAAGCCGGCGGCCCGCTGCTCAAGGGCTACGAGGCCAGCTCGTGGTTCGGGCTGCTCGCGCCGGCCGGGACCTCGCCCGAGATCATCCAGCGCATCCAGCACGAAGTCGCCAAGTCACTCTCGACCCCGGCCATCAAGGAAAAGATGGAAGCCCAGGGCGCCATCCCCAGCGGCAACACCCCCGCGGAGTTCGCCCGGCTCATCGAGAGCGAACACGAAAAGTGGGCGAAGGTGGTGAAGGCCTCCGGCGCGAAGGTGGACTGATCGCGCGGCGGGAAGGACTAGACGCTCCAGGTCACGTCCTTCTTGTCGGCCAGCGAATCCTTCAGCATGTGCAGCAGCGGCGCGCCGCGCTGACGGATGCCGATGTGCTGCTTCTCGGCCTCGTTGTCGTGCCCTTCGACCGCGTAGTCGTCGTTGTTGTGGGCATTGCGCGCCTCGCGCTCCATCGCCGACTCGAGCGCCGAGATCGCCGCCGGCATCTGCTCGACGGTGATCACGCCCTTGGGAGCGGGCTCCTTGCCGATGATCTCGAACATCTGGCGCGCGTGGACCTCCAGCATCACGAAAGGCGGCGTCGCACGGGAGTTGAATCGATACAGCATGCTGCCTCCTATTTGTAGATGTAGTCGCGGACGAAAGGGTACTCCGACTGCGCGCCACGCATCGGCCCCTCGTCGACACGGCCGTCGGGCCGGGTGGAAAGCATCTGGTGCAGCGCGATCCAGCCCTGCTCGAAGCTCATCGCGGAACCGGCCAGGTAGAGCCGGTAGGCCCGCAGGATGCGCTCGGCGTTCTCCGCCTGCCGGCCGCCGCTGCCCGCGAGCACCTCGCGCGCGCGGTCGAGCTGCGATTCGAGGGCATCCGACCACGCCCACAGCGTGCGCGCGTAGTGCGGCCGCAGGTTCTCGGTGTCGACCATTTCCAGGCCGGCCGCCGCGGTCTCGCGCAGCACGTGCGTCACGTGCAGCAGCTCGCCGCCCGGGAAGATGTATTTCTCGATGAAGTCGCCCATGCCCGCACCGAGCTGCTTGTAGTCGAGCTGGCCCGAGGTGATGCCATGGTTCAGGACCAGGCCGCCGGGCGCCAGCAGCGAATGGATCTTGCGGAAGTACACCGGCATGTTGGCCGCGCCGACGTGCTCGAACATGCCTACCGACGAGATCTTGTGGAACGGCGAGGCAGGATCGAGCTTGCGGTAGTCGCACAGTTCGACCCGCACGCGGCCCTGCAGGCCCTTCTGCTCGATCAGCTTCTGCACGTACGCGTGCTGGTTCTTCGACAGCGTGATGCCGGTCGCGTCCACGCCGTAGTGCTCGGCCGCCCACATCAGGAGGGCGCCCCAGCCCGATCCGATGTCGAGGTAGCGCTCGCCGGGCTGGAGCTTCAGCTTGCGGCAGATGTGATCGAGCTTGGCTTCCTGCGCCTCGCCGAGTGTCATGCCCGCGTCACGGAAGTAGGCGCACGAATACACGCGGCGGGCGTCCAGCCACAGTGCGTAGAAGTCGTCGGAGACGTCGTAGTGGAACTCGATCTGCCGCGCGTCCTTGCCCAGCGAGTGCGAGCCGCGCGACTTGGCCCGGCGCTGCAGGCGGCTCCACCAGGTGGTGTTGGTCTCGGCCGGGTTGCCGGGCAGCAGGCTCACGGTGGCATCGATGAGGTCGCGCATCGCGCCTTCGATCTGGACGCGACCCTCGACATAGGCCTCGCCGATCGCGCCGACCTGCCGGCTCGCGAGCTTGGCGAGGGCCGACCATTCGGAAAAAGCCAGCGTGACCCGCGAGCCGGGCTTGGCAACCCGCCGGCCGTCGGGCAGCTGCAGCGTGATGGGGACGGAGAGATTGGAAAGCTGGGCTTCGATCTTCGGCAACAGGCTTGGCATGTCCTTGATTCTTGCCAGCGCTCGCAACCGCGTCAACCGGGGTACCCGGGGAACCCCTGATCGAAGCGGGTTGACAGCATATTGTTTATGTCTAAACTATTTATTCATGAATAGCTCAACTCCGAACCTTCACCGCGTGTTGTGCATCGGCGGCGGCCCGGCCGGCCTGTATTTCGCGCTGCTGATGAAAGCCCGGCAGCCCGCCCTCGATGTGACCGTGGTCGAGCGCAACCGGCCCTTCGACACCTTCGGCTGGGGCGTGGTGCTCAGCGACCAGACGCTCGCCAACCTGGCCGCGGCCGACCCGGACACGGCGAAGCTCATCGGAGACGAGTTCCACCACTGGGACGACATCCAGGTCTTCTTCAAGGGCCGCCAGGTGCGCTCCGGCGGCCATGGCTTCTGCGGAATCGGCCGCAAGCGCTTGCTGAACATCCTTCAGGAGCGCTGCCTGGCGCTCGGGGTCAAGCTGGTGTTCGAAACCGACGTCACCGACGACCAGGCGCTCGCCGCGCAGTACGAGGCGGACCTCGTGATCGCGAGCGACGGCCTCAACAGCCGCATCCGCCAGCGCTACGCGGACACCTACGAGCCCGACATCGACCTGCGCCGCTGCCGCTTCGTCTGGCTCGGCACGCACCAGACTTTCGACGCCTTCACCTTCGCGTTCGAACAGACGGAGCACGGCTGGTTCCAGGCGCACGCCTACCAGTTCGACGACAAGACCTCGACCTTCATCGTCGAGACGCCGGAGGAAGTCTGGAAGGCCCACGGGCTCGACCAGATGGAACAGCCCGAGGCGATCGCGTTCTGCGAGAAGATGTTCGCGAAGTACCTCGGCGGCCACTCGCTCATCAGCAACGCCTCGCACCTGCGCGGCTCGGCCAACTGGATCCGCTTCCCGCGCGTGATCTGCAAGCACTGGACGCATCGCATCGAGGTGAACGGCCGCCGGGTGCCCGTGGTGCTCATGGGCGATGCCGCGCACACCGCGCACTTCTCGATCGGCTCGGGCAGCAAGCTCGCGATGGAAGACGCCATCGACCTCGCGAACGAATTCGGCACCGGCCACGGCATCGACGAGGTGCTGAACGCCTACGAGGCGCGGCGCAGCGTCGAGGTGCTCAAGATCCAGAACGCCGCGCGCAACTCGACCGAATGGTTCGAGAACGTCGACCGCTACACCGGCATGGAGATCGAGCAGTTCGCCTACTCGCTGCTCACGCGCTCGCAGCGCATCAGTCACGAGAACCTGCGCCTGCGCGATTCGAAATGGCTCGGCGGCTACGAGCAGTGGCTCTCGGGCGGCAAGCCCCTGCCGCCGATGCTGATGCCGCTCACGGTGCGCGGGTTGACGCTCAAGAACCGGATCGTGGTCTCGCCGATGGCGACGTACAGCGCCGTGGACGGCGTGCCGCAGGACTTCCTGCTCGTGCACCTGGGCGCGCGCGCTCTTGGCGGCGCCGCCATGGTGTTCGTCGAAATGACCAGCCCGACGCCCGAGGGCCGCATCACCCCGGGGTGCACCGGGCTCTACAACGACGAGCAGCAGGCCGCGTTCAAGCGCATCGTCGACTTCGTGCACACGCAGTCGAGCGCGAAGGTCGCGATGCAGCTCGGCCACAGCGGGCCGAAGGGTTCCACGCAAGTCGGGTGGGAAGGCACCGACGAGCCGCTGCCGCAAGGCAACTGGCCGCTGCTCGCCGCCAGCGCCCTGCCCTACGGTGAGCAGAACCAGCTGCCCGCGCAGATGACACGCGCCGACATGGACCTCTTGCGCGAACAGTTCGTCGCTTCCACCAAGCGTGCCGCCGAAGCGGGCTTCGACTGGCTCGAACTGCACTGCGCGCACGGCTACCTTCTCTCGTCCTTCCTGAGCCCGCTCACGAACCTGCGCACCGACGAGTACGGCGGCAGCCTGGACAACCGCCTGCGCTATCCGCTCGAGGTGTTCCGGGCCATGCGCGATGCGTGGCCGGCCGAGCGGCCGATGAGCGTGCGGATTTCCGCGCACGATTGGGCGCCCGGCGGCAACACCGCGGACGACGCGGTCGAGATGGCGCGCGCCTTCAAGAAGGCGGGCGCCGACTTCATCGACGTGTCGTCGGGCCAGACCACGCGCGCAGCCAAGCCGGTGTACGGCCGCATGTACCAGACACCCTTCGCGGACCGGATCCGCAACGAAGTCGGGATCTCCACCATCGCGGTCGGTGCGATCACCGACGCGGACCAGGCCAACAGCATCATCGCCGCCGGCCGCGCCGATCTCTGCGCGCTGGCGCGGCCTCACCTCGCCGACCCGGCCTGGACGCTGCACGAGACCGCCAAGCTGCAAAGCCGCGACATCGACTGGCCGAAGCAGTACCTGAGCGGCCGCGACCAGATGTACCGCGAGATCGCGAAGCAGCAGCAGCTGGCGGCTGCGTTGGCAGCGGGGCAGGGCCCGGCGGCCGAGGAGACGCACTGATGGATCTGGAAGCTCGCGCCCACAGCGAGCATCCGGAGGAGCTGCGCCTCTGGCTGCGCCTGCTGACCTGCACGCAGCTCATCGAGAAGCAGGTCCGCAACGAGCTGCGCGAGCAGTTCGCGACGACGCTGCCGCGCTTCGACCTGATGTCGCAGCTCGAACGCGCGCCCGAGGGCCTGAAGATGAACGAACTGTCGCGCCGCATGATGGTCACCGGCGGCAACGTCACGGGCATCACGGACCAGCTCGTGGGCGAGGGACTGGTGGAGCGGGTGGACGTCGAAGGCGATCGCCGCGCCTGGCGCGTGCGCCTCACGTCGCGTGGCCGCAAGCTCTTCAACGACATGGCGCAGCACCACGAAGCCTGGATCTGCGAGGCCTTCTCCTCGCTGAGCGCCAAGGAAATCGCCCAGTTGCACAAGCTGCTCGGCAAGGTCAAGCAACATTCCCATCAACAAATGGCGGAGACTCTATGAAGCACTACATCGGCGCGGACAACCCCATGCGCGCGCAGTTCGATTCCAAGGCCGGCTATGTGGGCCGGCATTTCGCGTGGTCCTTCGCCGATGGCGTCGGCACCGTCACGCTGGACCGGCCCGAGCGCAAGAACCCGCTGACCTTCGATTCGTACGCCGAGCTGCGCGATCTGTTCCGCGCGCTGAACTTCGCCACGGACGTCAAGGCCATCGTCGTGACCGGATCGGGCGGCAACTTCTGCTCGGGCGGCGACGTGCACGAGATCATCGGACCGCTCACGAAGATGCGCATGCCCGAGCTGCTGGAGTTCACGCGCATGACCGGCGACCTGGTCAAGGCGATCCGCCACTGCCCGCAGCCGATCATCGGCGCCATCGACGGCGTCTGCGCGGGCGCCGGCGCCATGATCGCGCTGGCCTGCGACATCCGCTACGGCACGCCCGCCACCAAGACGGCCTTCCTCTTCACGCGCGTCGGCCTCGCGGGCGCCGACATGGGCGCCTGCGCGCTGCTGCCGCGCGTCATCGGCCAGGGCCGTGCGTCGGAGCTGCTCTTCAGCGGCCGCGCGATGACGGCCCATGAAGGCCACGCGTGGGGCTTCTTCAATGCGCTGCACGACAGCGGCGCGCTGCTCGACGCCGCCACCGCGCTGGCCCGCGAGCTGGCGCAGGGCCCGACCTTCGCCCATGGCATGACGAAGACCATGCTCTCGCAGGAATGGGCGATGACCATCGACCAGGCCATCGAGTCCGAGGCGCAGGCGCAGGCCATCTGCATGCAGACCGAGGATTTCAAGCGCGCCTTCGAGGCATTCGCGGCCAAGCGCAAGCCGGCGTTCGGCGGGGACTGAGCCATGGCCGCATCCCCTGTCGATCCCTCCACCGCTCACCTGGCGCTGCCCTTCTTCGACGACGCACATCGCGCCCTGGCCGACGGCCTGCTGCCGTGGGCGCGCGCCCAGTCGGTCGACGAGCGCGACGATCGCGCGGCGTGCCGTGACTGGGTTCGCCGGCTCGGCGAGGCCGGGTGGCTGCGCTACTGCGTGCCCGCCGCATCGGGCGGTGCGCTCGAACGCCTCGATTCGCGCGCGCTGGTGCTGCTGCGCGAGACGCTCGCGTTCCATTCGCCGCTCGCCGACTTCGCCTTCGCCATGCAGGGACTCGGCAGCGGTGCGATCACGCTGGCGGGCACGGCCGAGCAGCACGCCGGCTACCTCGCGCCGGTGGGGCGCGGCGAGAAGATTGCCGCCTTCGCGCTGAGCGAGCCCGAAGCCGGCTCCGACGTCGGCGCGATGGCCATGCGCGCCGAGCCGTGTGCCGACGGCTGGCGCCTCAGCGGCGAGAAGACCTGGATCAGCAATGGCGGGATCGCCGACTTCTACTGCGTCTTCGCGAAGACCGACCCGGGCGCCGGGACGCGCGGCATCACCGCGTTCATCGTCGACGCGAAGACGCCGGGCCTCGACACCTCCGCGCACATCGACGTGATGGCGCCGCATCCGCTCGCCACGCTGCGCTTCGACGGTTGCGTGGTGCCGCGCAACGCGCAGCTGGGCGAACTGAACGGCGGCTTCAAGCTCGCGATGCGCACGCTCGACATCTTTCGCGCCTCCGTCGCCGGCGCCGCGCTCGGAATGGGCCGCCGCGCGCTGTCGGAGGCCGTTTCGCATGCCCGCCAGCGCAAGATGTTCGGCCAGTCGCTGGCCGACTTCCAGCTCACGCAGGCCAAGCTCGGCGACATGGCCGCGCTCATCGATGCCGGCGCCCTGCTGACCTACCGCGCAGCGTGGATGCGCGACGACAGCGAGCGCCGAGGCAGAGCGGCCGCGGGCGACCTCACCGCCGCGGCGGCGATGGCGAAGATGACCGCGACCGAGAACGCGAGTCGCGTGATCGACATGGCGCTACAGATGCACGGCGGCCTCGGCGTCAAGGTCGGGACCAAGGTCGAGAGCCTGTATCGCGACATCCGTTCGCTGCGCATCTACGAGGGTGCCACCGAAGTCCAGCAACTGATCATCGGCAAGTCCGTGCTGAGGAACCCATGACCCCGAGTGCGCAGATCGACCGCTTCGTGCACGAGCGGCTCCCATCGCCGGATCGCCTGCCGATCTTTCGCTACGACCTGCCCGAGCTTCGACTTCCCGATCAGTTGAACCTGGTCGAAGAACTGCTCGACAAGGCGGCGGCCAAGGGATTCGCGGACAAGCCGATGCTTCGTTCGCCCGCGCGGACGCTGAGCTACGCGCAGGCCGCCGCGGAGGTCAACCGCATCGCGCAGGTTCTGACCGAGGACCTCGGGCTGTTGCCGGGCAACCGGGTCTTGCTGCGCGGCGGAAACTCGATTCCGATGGCGCTGGCCTGGCTCGCGGTGGTCAAGGCCGGCATGATCGCCGTGGCCACCATGCCGCTGCTGCGCGCCAAGGAGCTGGGCGACATCCTCGAGAAGGCGCAGCCGGCCGCCGCGCTGTGCGACGGCAAGCTGCTCGACGAGCTCGAGACCGCCCGGCAGGCGCACCCCATGCTCAGGACCGTGGTGGCTTTCAACCAGCCCGAGGCACCGCAGTCGCTCGAAGCGCGCATGGCCCGCAAGAGCGGGGTGTTCAAGGCCTGCCCCACCGCCTCGGACGACATCGCGCTGCTGGCCTTCACATCGGGAACGACGGGCAAGCCCAAGGCGCCGGTCACCACCCACCGCGACGTGCTCGCCATGTGCGAGAGCTGGCCGCGCCACGTGCTGAAAGCCCGCAGCGACGACGTCGTGATCGGCTCGCCCCCGCTGGCCTTCACTTTCGGGCTCGGCGGGCTGCTGATCTTCCCGATGTGGGCCGGTGCCTCGGTGTATTTCCACGACCGCCCCTACACGCCGGAGACGATGGTGCAGGTGATCCGGAACGTCGGCGCAACGATCACCTACACCGCACCCACCTTCTACCGGCAGATGGCGGCGTTCGCGAAGCAGCAGGGCCTGCCGAGCCTGCGCATCAGCGTCAGCGCCGGCGAAGCCCTGCCGGATGCCACGCGGCAACTCTGGAAGGAGGCCACCGGCATCGAGATGCTGGACGGCATCGGGGGCACCGAGGTGTTCCACATCTACATTTCCGCGGCCGGCGACGAGGTGCGCCGCGGCGCGGTCGGCAAGGCGGTGCCGGGCTTCACGGCGCGGATCGTCGACGACGACGGCAACGAGGTCCCGCGCGGGACCGTCGGCAAGCTGGCCATCATCGGCCCGGTGGGCTGCCGCTACCTGGACGACCCGCGCCAGGCCGACTACGTGAAGGACGGCTGGAACTACCCGGGCGACGCCTTCGTCGAGGACGAGGACGGCTACTTCTTCTACCAGTCCCGCGCCGACGACATGATCGTCACCGCTGGCTACAACGTCGGCGGGCCCGAGGTGGAGGATGCGCTGCTCAAGCATCCGGCGGTCGCGGAATGCGGCGTCATCGGCAAGCCCGACGACGAGCGCGGCATGATCGTGAAGGCCTTCTGCGTGCTGAAGCCGGGCCATGCCGGCGACGCGGCGATGGTCAAGGCGCTGCAGGACCACGTCAAGGCGACGATCGCCCCTTTCAAATACCCGCGCGAGATCTCGTTCGTGGCCAGCCTGCCGCGCACCGAGACCGGCAAACTCCAACGATTCAAACTGAGGCAACTCCCATGATCAAACACCTTCAACCCCCTGGCTGGATGCCTCCGAAGGGCTACGCGAACGGCGTGGCCGCCCGCGGCACCATGATCTTCGTCGGTGGCCAGATCGGCTGGAACGCAGAGCAGCAATTCGAATCCGACGACTTCATCGAGCAGACCGGGCAGACGCTGCGCAACATCGTCGAGGTGCTGCGCGAAGCGGGCGCCGGGCCCGAGCACATGGTGCGCATGACGTGGTACGTGGTGGATCGGGATGAATACAACCGGCGCCTGGGCGAACTCGGGCCGGTGTATCGCGATGCCATGGGACGCAACTTCCCCGCCATGACCTGCGTCCAGGTGGCCGCGCTGGTGGAATCGCGCGCCAAGGTCGAGATCGAAGTGACGGCCGTCATTCCCGATTGATCGGGGGAATTGCAGAAGCTGCAGAAACAAAAAAGCCCGCAATGAGCGGGCTTTTTTGCTTTCTTCGGCGATCGGGAAATCACCGGAAATTTGGTTGCGCGAGCAAGATTTGAACTTGCGACCTTTGGGTTATGAGCCCAACGAGCTACCAGGCTGCTCCATCGCGCGGCAGACAGAAATTATAGCTTATTCCGCGGCGCTTTGCTCGTCGGAAGCCTCAGAAACTTCAGGGCGATCGACAAGTTCGACCAGCGCCATCGGCGCGTTGTCGCCCACGCGGAAACCCATCTTCAGGATGCGCGTGTAGCCGCCCGGACGGGTCTTGTAGCGCGGGCCCAGCTGGTCGAACAGCTTGGTGACGTTGTCGCGGTTGCGCAGGCGGTCGAAGGCCAGG
>JAGIBP010000043.1 GCA_017744285.1 Variovorax sp. | reverse complement strand
GGGTTCGGTCCGATCACGTTGTTCGCCGCGCGCAGGATCGCGCTCGTGCTGCGGTAGTTCTGCTCGAGCTTGATGACCTTGAGCGTGGGGTAGTCGATCGGCAGCTTGCGCAGGTTGTCGAGCGTCGCGCCGCGCCAGCCGTAGATCGACTGGTCGTCGTCGCCCACCGCGGTGAATCGGCCGCGCTCGCCGGCCAGCGCCTTGAGCACCTCGTACTGCGTGGCGTTGGTGTCCTGGTACTCGTCCACCAGGATGTGGCCGAGCGCGGCCTGCCACTTGGCGCGCACCTCGTCGAAATCCTTGAGCAGCTTGAGCGGCATGCCGATCAGGTCGTCGAAGTCCACGCTCTGGTAGGCCACGAGCCGCTCCTCGTAGCGCGCCATGATGCGCGCCGTGATGCGCTCGTTGTCATCGGCCGCCTGCGCCTCGGCCTGCGCGGCGTTCAGGCCCATGTTCTTCCACTTGCTGATGGTCCACTGCCAGATCCGCGCGGTCGCGATGTCGCTGGTGCCGCCGGCATCCTTCAGGATCTTCGTCACGTCGTCGGCGTCCAGGATGCTGAAAGCGGGCTTGAGCCCCAGCACCGCGCCGTCCTCGCGCATCATGCGCACGCCCAGCGCGTGGAAGGTGCACACCACCACGTTCTTCGCATCGCGGCCGATCAGCCCCTTGGCCCGTTCGCGCATTTCCGCGGCGGCCTTGTTGGTGAAGGTGATCGCGGCGATGCGCTTGGGCTCCAGCCCGGCCTGGATCAGGCGCGCGATCTTGTGCGTGATCACGCGCGTCTTGCCGGAACCCGCGCCCGCGAGCACGAGACAAGGTCCGTGCATGTAGTTGACCGCTTCTTGCTGCGCGAGATTGAGACCGGATGACATGGAGAAAAATCGAGGGCGGGAAGCGCAAAGCGGGCAATGATACGGGGCACTCCAGAGCCGGCGCGGCCGCGATTTGTGCTAGACCCGCCGCGTTTTTTGCGGTAGCGGCAGGCCGCCCGGGAGGCGCCGCGGCGCAGAGACAATCGCGGCGTGCTGCAGATATTTTTTGTCACACTCCCGTTCTTCGCCCTCATCGCCGCCGGCTATGCGGCGGCACGCGCCGGCGCGCTGCCGCTGGCGGCCATTCCGGGGCTGAACGTCTTCGTGCTGTATTTCGCGCTGCCGTGCATGCTGTTCCGGTTCGGCGCGGGCTCGCCGATCGCCGAACTGCTCGATGCCGGCGTGGTGCTGATCTGGGGGCTCGGCGCGCTGCTCGTGGTCGGTGCGGCCGTGCTCCTCGGCCGACGCGCGCGGCTCGGCTGGAACGATGCGGCCTTCGGGGCCCTGGTCGCGGCCTTCCCGAACACGGGCTTCATGGGCGTGCCGCTGCTGGTGGCGATCCTGGGCGCGAAGGCCGCCACCCCCACGATCCTCACCATGGCCTTCGACATGATCGTGACCTCGTCGCTGTGCATCGCGCTGTCGCGCCTGGACGGCGCCGACGGGCATGGCGCGGCCAAGGCGATGCGGCAGGCGCTGCGCGGCATCTTGAGGAACCCGATGCCCTGGTCGATCGTGCTGGGCGGCCTGGCGTCCGCCACCCGGCTGGCCCTGCCGGCGCCCGTGGAGCGCACCGTCACGATGCTTGCCGAAGCAGCCTCGCCGGTGGCGCTCTTCACCATCGGGGCGGTGCTCGCGCGCGCGGCCGTGCTGGCGCGGGAGCACCAGGCGAGCGCCATCGTCGCGGAGGCGATGGGCAGCGGCGCATCGCCGCCGCGGCGCGCATCGCTTCACGACACGCTGCCGGTGATCGCGATCAAGCTCGTCGCGCATCCCTTGCTGGTCTGGAGCATCGCGAGCGGCTTCATGGCGCTCGGCCTGCCGCTCGCGCCGACGACGCTGGCCACCCTCGTGCTGCTGGCGGCGCTGCCGAGCGCGAGCAACGTGTCGATGCTCGCCGAGCGCTTCGGGGCGGACGACGACCGCATCGCGCGCATCATCCTGTGGACCACGGTCGCGGCGTTCTTCACCTTCCCGCTGGTCGCGGGCTGGATGGCGTCGAGCTGACGGGCCTCAAGGCGTGAGCACGCCGAGCTTGTGCGGGTCGGCGTCGGGAAGCAGTTCGCAGCGCGACATGTCGCGCCCCTGCGTGCCGTCGCAGTAATAGCTGTTGTAGACGCGGCCGAACAGGGTGGGCGTGGACGTGAACAGCACGCCCTGCTCGGCCTGCCAGCGTTCCTTGGGCACAGCGGCGGGCGTCGCCACCGCGGCCGGCGCGGTGGCATCCGTCGCGGGCAGGGAAGCGGGCGCGATGAACTCCGACAGCGTGCGCATGCCATCGTCGCCGTTCCACCGGCCGGCGAGATCCGCCGGGCGCGGGCGCGCACCGACCGGGATCAAGAGGCCGTTCACTTGGAAGCCGCGGCCGAAGCGATGCTCCTTGCCCGCCAGGAAGGCGTAGGCGCAGGCCGCCTGGCACTGCCCCTTGACCTCCGTATTGACCGAACTGGCCCGGATAGCGCGCGCATATTCGCTGGCCACCTCGGGCGTGCCGCCGAGGGAGTTCTCGAACACGACCGTTCGGATCCGGCCGCTGGCGAGGTGGTCCTCGAAGGCCTTGATGGCGGTGCCGTCGAGCATGCCGCTGACCAGCAGCCGCTGACCCTCCAGTTCCAGGTCGGCCGAATGCGCCGCCGGCCCGAGCAGCGCGAGCGAGACACACCACAACACTCCGAACGGCGATTTCACGATGACCCCTTGTGGGCCCGGCAGTGGACCCGCTTTCTGTAGATTGAACAGCGCCCGGATGCGCCGTCAACCCCTGTTTCAGAGTATTTCCTACATGTCACCCAGCGCAATCAAACGATAGTGCCAACTATTCCCAGGCACTAATGCTTAGGTTTTCACAAGTGCTGCTAAAGTGTTTTCCTGAATCGGGAGAGTTGGCATGACGACATGGATGCGAGGAGCTCTGTGGTTGCTCTGGCTGGCGGCAACCGCCCTGTTGTGGCGGGCCGGCGCCTTGGGCACGGGTGCCGCGCTGGCGGCGGGCTTGCTGAGCGTGGTGGTGCTGGTCTGGCCCGGCGCCGCGCACCGAAGAAGGCGCTCGCATCTGCAGTACGTCGAGATGGGCAAGGCCCCCGTCGGCCTGCGCTGAAACCTGACACAGCCCAGCCCAGGCCTCCCGCGGAACCGGCTCGGGGGGTGCCTCAAATACTCTGCGGGTCGACGTCCACCAGCCACCGGATCACGCCCTTGCCCTCGGGCGAGCGCCGCAATTCGTGCAGCACCGGCTGCCAATGGGCCAGCAGGCGCTGCAGGGCCGCGCGGGAGGCGCTCTCGAGCAGCATCTGCGCCCGTTCCACGTTCGCGACACGCTGGATCGCCAGCGGCACCGCCGGATAGCGCGTGACCTGGTCGGCGCCCGGCAGGACCTCGGCCGCCGCGCTGGCCGCCGCCAGATAGGCCTGCGCCGCCTCCTGCGTGCGCGCGTCTGCGCGCAGCAGGGCCTGATAGGCAAAGGGCGGCATGCCCGCGGCGGCACGGTCCGCCAGTTCGCCCTCGGCGAAGGCCGGGTAGTCGTGCCGCTTGAGCGCGCCGAAGAGCGGGTGCTGCGGATGGTGCGTCTGGATCCACATTTCCGCCGTCGCGCCCTGCGCCGCGATGTAGTCCGCATCGCGCCCGGCGCGTCCCGCCGATTGCATGAGCAGGCTGAAGAGCCGCTCCGGCGCCCGGAAGTCGCCCGAGAAGAGCGCGCCGTCCGGGTTGATCGCCGCGACCAGCGTGATGCGCCGGAAGTCGTGGCCCTTGGCGATCATCTGCGTGCCGACGAGCACGTCCACCTCGCCCGCGTGGACCGCCGCCAGTTGCGATTCGAGCGCCCCTTGCTTGCGCGTGCTGTCCGCGTCGATGCGGGCGATGCGCACCGCGCCGCCGTCCGGGCGCCGCACCGCGGCGAAGAGTTCGCCCAGGTGCTCCTCGAGTCGCTCCGTCCCGCGGCCCACCGGTGCGATGTCGACGTTGCCGCAGGCCGGGCAGGCGCGCGGCACGCGCTCGGTGAAACCGCAGTGGTGGCAGCGCAGCGTGCGGTCGATCTTGTGGAACACCCGGTAGGCGCTGCAGTGCGGGCATTCGCTCTTCCAGCCGCAATCGCCGCAGGCCAGCACCGGCGCGTAGCCGCGGCGGTTCAGGAACACCATGCTCTGCTCGCCGCGCGCGATGCGCTGCCCGATGGCGTCGAGCAGCACCGCCGACAGCACCGTCCTCGGCGGCTGCAGGTTCATGTCGACCAGCCGCACCTTCGGCAGCACGCCTGCGCTGATGCGCGATGGCATGCCGAGCCGCGCATAGCGGCCCCCGGGCGCGTCGCCCTCGGGCGGGCGGCTCTGGTGCCAGCTTTCGAGCGAGGGCGTGGCGGAACCGAGGATCACCTTGGCGCCCTCGCGCCGTCCGCGCCAGACTGCGAGGTCGCGCGCCGAATAACGTGCGCCTTCCTGCTGCTTGTAGCTGGGGTCGTGCTCCTCGTCGACCACGATGAGTCCCAGGTGGGGCATCGACGCGAAGATCGCCATCCGCGTGCCCAGCACGATGCGCGCCGCGCCGCTGTGGGCTGCCAGCCAGCTCGCGAGCCGCTGGGGGTTCGTCATGCCGCTGTGCAGCGACACGACCGAGCCGCTGCCGAAGCGCGCCTTGAACCGCGCCTCGAGCTGGGGGGTCAGGTTGATCTCGGGCACCATCACCAGCGCCTGGGCCCGGGGCTCGCGGTCCAGGGCCGCGGCCACGGCGCGCAGGTAGACCTCGGTCTTGCCGCTGCCGGTGCTGCCGAACAGCAGGAACGGACCGGCCTCGGCCTCGATGCGCGCCAAGGCCGCCGCCTGTTCGGCGCTGGGCGTCATCGCCGGGGACGCTCCGCCGCCACCTTCGTCCGCCTCGGTGCCCGGCGCGCTTTTGCGCGCGAGGCGCCGCGCGAGCTGCGTCGCGCTGAGGTCGCGCAGCTGCGGCGGCAGGGCGGCCAGCGCGATTTCGCCGAGCGAGCGCTGGTAGTAGCGCGCCGCGAAGGCGACCAGGTCGCGCCAAGCTTCGCCCAGGGGCGCCAACGCGTCGAGCACGGCGGCCACGGGCTTGAGTTCCACGGCGGGCGCCCCGGTCTCGTCCTCATGCACCGACCAGACCACGCCGAGCACCTCGCGGCGGCCCAGCGGAACCCGCACCAGGGCGCCGGGCGTGACCGGCGCGCCACTGGCGTAGCTCAGGACATCCCCTAGTGCGCTGTGCGCCGGAGTCTGGACGGCCACGTCCACGCGCCAGTTCAACGCCGGCTCCCGGACCAGGGGGGTGTTAAAGCGACTTTGAGCAAAACGACCTAAGTTGTTGTTTTTTCAGGGCTTTGCGCCCCATCCAGATTTTCTGTGGATAACTTTGTTGATATTGAGCCTTGACGCGCCGCCAGCCCTTGAGAATCAAGGCTCTGGCTGGAATGCACGCAAAAAGGGCAAACTGCAAACCCTATATAAATCAATGACTTACGGGCGCTATTCCTTTAGGAGCACGCGAGCGGAGCCTTCAGAACTTTTTGCGCACCGCAACAGCGTTTTTGTGCATAAGTCAGTCCCTCCTCACGCTTTTTACCCCTTGACAAACACGGGACCGGCGATCTCCGTGCTTACAAGTCATAACGATACGGTCATGCGCGCAGGGCGCGGGACTGGGCGTGAACGGCCGCCACCAGGGCCGCGACGTGCTCCGGCGGCGTGAACTGGCTGATGCCGTGGCCGAGGTTGAAAACGTGAGTCGGGCCGCTGGTTTGCGGGTCCGTGTGCGGCCTGCCGAAGCTCTGGAGCACCTTGGCCACCTCGGCTTCGATCTGCGCGGGGGGCGCGAAGAGCACGTTGGGGTCGATATTGCCTTGCAGGGCCTTGGCGCCCTCGCCCTCGCCGACCAGCGCGCGCGCGCGGCCGAGGTTCACCGTCCAGTCGAGTCCGAGGACCTCGCAGTCAAGGGCGCGCATGTCCGTCAGCCACAGGCCGCCGCCCTTCGTGAAGACGATGCGCGGCACCGGTTGGCCGTCGATGCCGTCGCGGCGCAGCTGGGCCAGCACGCGCGCGGTGTAGGCCAGGCTGAATTCCTGGAACGCGCCGTCGGCCAGCACGCCGCCCCAGCTGTCGAACACCATCACGGCCTGCGCGCCGGCCTCGATCTGTGCGTTGAGGTAGGCGGCCACCGCATCGGCGTTGACGGCCAGCAGCCGGTGCATCAGGTCCGGGCGCCCGTACAGCATCGACTTGACCCGCCGGTAGTCGCTGGAGCCGGCGCCTTCGACCATGTAGCACGCGAGCGTCCACGGGCTGCCCGAGAAGCCGATCAGCGGCACGCGCCCGGCCAGTGCCCGGCGGATCGAGGTGACCGCGTCGAAGACATAGCGAAGCTTGTCCAGGTCCGGTACGGCGAGCGCGGCGACCGCCGCCTCGTCACGCACCGGGCGCGCGAAGCGCGGCCCCTCGCCGGCCTCGAACGAGAGGCCCAGCCCCATGGCGTCCGGCACGGTGAGGATGTCGGAGAACAGGATCGCCGCGTCGAGCGGGTAACGCTCCAGCGGCTGCAGCGTGACCTCGGTCGCGTAGTCGACATTCGTCGCCAGCCCCATGAAGCTGCCGGCCTTCGCCCGCGTCGCCACATATTCCGGCAGGTAGCGGCCAGCCTGGCGCATCAGCCAGACGGGGGTGTGGTCGGTGGCCTGCCGCCAGCAGGCGCGCAGGAAGGTGTCGTTCTTCAGGGGGGCGAAAGGCATCCTGCGATTGTCGCAGGGGGCCCGTTCGCCGGCGGGCGGCGGTTTCCATCGACAATCCGCGGTCTCCTCACCCTGACGGCCGCGGCCGACCCACTTCCATGTCCACGTACCACTGGACGGCGCTCGTGACGCTCCTGGCGCTTCTCTTCTACGGCCTCACCGGCGTCAACGTCGCGCGGGCGCGCAAGACCTTCGGCGTGCGCGCGCCGGCCACCACCGGCCAGGCCGACTTCGAACGTGCCTTTCGCGTGCAGATCAACACGCTGGAGTGGCTGCCGATCTTCCTGCCTTCGCTCTGGCTCTTCGCGGTGTACCTCAACGATGCGGTCGCGGCCGGCCTCGGCCTCGCCTGGATCGTCGGGCGGGTCATCTACTTCGTCGGGTACGTGGCCGCGGCCGAGAAGCGCCGGATCGGCTTCACGATCCAGATGCTCGCGACGGGCGTGCTGTTTCTGGGCGCGCTCGCCGCGGTGGTGCGGCGGCTGCTGGCTTGACGCTTCAGGTCTTATACTTGATCGAGCAGCCGTAAGGCCGCGTGGTCGCGGCGCTGATCGCCTTGCCGCCGAAGGCTTCGCCGAGCGCCTGGTTCACGTAGTTGGTGGCGGTCTTGACGTCGTCGGCGCGGGTCGACGCGACGCTGTCGATGCCGCCGGCGTACACGAGCGTGCCCTTCGGGTCGACGATGAAGATGTGCGGCGTGGTGCGCGCACCGTAGGTGCGGCCGATCACGCCGTCCTCGTCCATCAGCACGGCGGTGGGCGCCGCGGACTGCTGCGACATCCAGTCCGCCAGGGCCGTCGGCTGCAGGTAGTCGCTGGCGGAGCGCTCGGTCGAATTGATCGCGAGCCAGACCACGCCCTTGTCGATGGCGGCCTTCTGCGTGGCCGGCATGTTGCCGCTGCCGTAGTGCTTGCGCACGAAGGGGCAGCCCGGATTGGTCCATTCGAGCACCACGTACTTGCCGGCGAAGTCGGACAGCCGGTGCTGCTTGCCGGCGGTGTCGACGGCGATGAAATCGGGGGCCGGCTGGCCCACGGCAGGCGCCGCCATGGCCTGGGCATTCATCAGGAAGGTGGCGCCGAGCGCCACGGCGGCCGTCATCACGGCACGTCGCGAGGCGCGGCTCAGGGCGGCCCGGGCCTGGCGCGCCGCGCGGTAGGAGCGGGAATCGGAAGATGACGATGACGACATGGTCAGCTTGAACTCCATTCGATAAATCTCAACAACCACCAGAGCTTAGAACGGATTCCTCATCCTCTTGTGACAACCCGTACCGCCTCATGGTCTCACAGTCTGGCGAGCGCGGCGCGCACCTCGTCCGTGCTGAGGATCTCGGTCAGCACCACCGGCGCCCGGCCGGGCGCCTGCAGCACGTAGACCGGCACGCCGCTGCGTCCCAGCGCCGTCAGCGCGGCCGTGATCTCGGGGTCGCGGCGGGTCCAGTCGGCACGCAGCAGGGCCACGTTGCGGGCGTCGAAGTCGGCGAGCACCTGGGCATCCGCGAGGGTCGACCGCTTGTTGTACTGGCAGGTGACGCACCAGGCGGCGGTGTAGTCGACGAACACCGGGCGGCCGGCCGCGAGGAGTTCGGCCGTCTTCGCCGGGGACCACGGCTGCCAGCGGTCGCCGGCCAGCGCGGCGGACGCCGGCTCGACCACCCGCACCACGTTGCCGCCGATCGCGGACGCGAGCGCCGCGGTCGCTGCGACCACGAGGCCCGCCACCACGATCCGCGTGCGGCCGCGCAGGGTCAGCGCCCACACGATCGCCGCCAGGCACACCAGCAGGCCCAGCAGCGCGCCGGCGCCGTCGATGCCGCTTTGCTGGCCCAGCACCCAGACCAGCCAGGCGACCGTCGCGAACATCGGGAAGGCCAGCAGCCGCCGCAGCGTCTGCATCCAGGCGCCCGGCCTGGGCAGGAGCCGAGCGACCGCCGGAACAAACCCGGCCAGCAGGTAGGGCAGCGCCAGGCCCAGCCCCAACACCGCGAACAGCATCAGCGCCTCGGAGGCGGGCAGCCCGATCGCCAGGCCGAGCGACGCCCCCATGAAGGGCGCGGTGCAGGGTGAGGCGACCACCACCGCGAGCACGCCCGAGAGAAAGTCGTTGGCCACGGGATGCCGCATCTGGGCGGCGGCCAGCGAGCGCGGCGCGACGCTGGCGAACTCGAACAGCCCCGCGAGGTTGAGCCCGATCAGCGTGAACAGGCCCGCGAGCGCGGCCACCACGGCGGGCGACTGCAGCTGGAAGCCCCATCCGAGCTGGGTTCCCGCCGCCCGCAGGCCGAGCATCGCCCCTCCCAGCGCCAGGCACGACAGCACCACCCCCGCGGTGTAGGCGACTGCGGCGAGCCGGTGCCGGCGGCGGTCCTCCGCGTGGCGGGTGAAGTTCAGCACCTTGATCGCCAGCACCGGGAACACGCACGGCATCAGGTTGAGCAGCAGGCCGCCGATCAAGGCGCCGACCAGCGCGGCCATCAGCGTGCCGGAGGTGCCCGGCGAGGGCGCGGGCGCCGCGGCATTGGCCTGCAGCGCAGCCTGCAAGGCGGGGGACACCTGCGCCTTGGCCGCGGCGGCAGGCCAGGGGCCGCGCACCGGGGCTTCGGCGCGCCAGGCGATGGGCTGGCCGGGCTGCCGGTCGGCTTCCGCCAAGGCGACCACCACCGGCATCACCTCGGGGCTCGCGCTGCGTTGGTCCGCGAGCGGGATGTCGGCGGTCCAGGTCTCGCCCTGCCACGACTGCGTCCAGTCCTTGCCGAGCACGGCAGCGGTGTGGATGACCTCGCCAGTCTCGGGGAAGAATTCGAGCGTCTTGCCGCGCGCGGCGGCGGGCAGGCCGCCCAGCCGGACCGCGAGCCGGTTGCCCTCGACCGTGATCTCGCCCGGCGGGCCGAGCGCCACCGGCTGCGCGGCCCACGCGGCCTCGAAGTCGCCCCGGTGCAGCGCGGTCGAGCCGTGCAGCGGCAGCTTGAGCTGGAACTCGCCGTCTTCCGGGATGCACTCCTTGCGGCAGACCAGCCACGAGGCCTTGAGCCGCACGTCGAGCTCGGGCGTTCCGGTGAGCGCCATGGGCGGCTTGAAGTCCGGCGCGACCGTGAGTTGCACGGGCAGCAGCACCGTGCCTTCGTAGCCGTAGTTCGCGAGGTTGCCGACCGGGATCTTCCGCGGCACCGGCCAGGCGATGTCGCCGCTCGACACGCCCGGCGGCAGCGTCCAGGCCATTTCGGTCGGCAGCCCGGAATCGCCCGCGTTCTTCCAATAGGTGTGCCACTCGGGCTGGTGGGTGATCTGCAGGCCCACCCAGACCGGCGCGCCGGGCGACACGCCGTCGGGGGCGTGCGCGATCAATTCGGCGCGCACATGGGGCGTCGTGACGACGGGGCCGGCGCGGGAGGACAACGGCTGCGCGGCCGCCGGCAGGCAGACCGCGAGCGCGGCGAGGGCGGCGAACCAGAAGCGCACGAGAGGTCGATGTGTCAGGAGGGGCATGCGGTCAGTCGGAGCGGGTGCCCGGTGCGAAGTTCCGGGGCGGCATCACGCGGCCGCCCATCCGAGCACGACGCGCCGGCTGTTGGCGCTCTTCTTCTCGATCTTGGTCACGACCACCGCGCCGATCTCGCGCGTGTTGGCCACGTGCGTGCCGCCGCAGGGCTGGAAGTCGATCGCCTCGGCCTCGCCGCCGATGCGGATCGTGCGCACCGTGCCCGTGCCGCGCGGCGGCTGCACGCTCATGCTCTTCACCAGCGCCGGATTGGCGTCGAGCTCGGCATCGGTGATCGAGCCGACGGTCAGCGGATGGCCGTCGGCCACGAGGCGCGCCAGCCCGGCGGTCAGCGCCTCCTTGTCGAGCGGCTCGGTCATGTGGAAATCCAGCCGCGCGTATTCCGGCGTGATCGAGCAGCCGTTGACCGGCTGCGGCACCAGGTGGCACAGCAGGTGCGTCGCGGTGTGGAAGCGCATCAGCTTGTGGCGGCGCGCCCAGTCGATGCGCGCTCTGACGCGGTCGCCCGGCGCCAGCGCATCCAGCCGCGCCTCTTGTCCGGCGGCGGCCACGTGGACGATCTCGGTGCTCGGCCGGCCCTCGGCGTCCTTGGCCTTGCGCGTGTCGGCGATCGCGATCTCGCTTCCGTCGGCCAGCACCAGCCAGCCGCTGTCGCCGGCCTGGCCGCCGCCCATCGGGTAGAACACGGTGCGGTCGAGCACGATGCCGCCTTCCTCGATGCGCAGGATGCGGGCCTCGCAGTCGCGCAGGTAGGCGTCGGAGCGGAACAGGTCGTCGGTCATCGCGCCATGGTAGCGGCGGCGCGGCGGCCGGGGGCTCCCACGCCGGAAAGCGCCCACGGCCGACAGCCGGGCGCAGCGCGGGCGCGCCACGATCCGAACGGATGCCGATCGCACGTTCTTCCCAAGGCCATCGATGATGAAAGCGTTCTCCTCTGCCGCCGTCCGGATGGCGTTCCTCGGTCCCGTCGTCGTTCTGCTGCTCGGTGCCTGCGGCGAAGCCGCGAAGCTGCCCGCCGAGGCCGGCGTCGGTCCGGCGCCTGAACTGCCGCCGCCGGTCGAGACCCTCCTGCCCACCGTTCACATCGCGCCGGCCGTGGGGTGGTCGGATTCGGCCGGCCCCGTCGCGCCGCCGGGTTTCGTGGTGACCGCCCTCGCGCGCGGGCTCGACCATCCGCGGATGGTCTATGCGCTGCCCAACGGCGACGTGCTGGTGGTGGAAAGCAATGCGCCGCGCCGCCGCGAACCCGAGCGGCCCGGCTGGGTCGCCAAGGTCCGCGCCGCCGCCACGGACTTCGTGCAGAAGCGGGCGGGCGCCGGCGTGCCCAGCGCCGATCGCATCACCCTGCTGCGCGACACGGACGGCGACGGCGTGGCCGACGTGCGCAAGGTGTTCATCGACCGGCTGATGTCCCCCTTCGGCGTCGTCCTGGTCGGCCGCGAGCTGTTCATCGCCAACGCCGATGCGCTCGTGAAGGTGCCCTACGCCGAAGGCGAGACCGCCATCGCGGCCGCGCCGTCCAAGGTGACCGACCTGCCCGCCGGCATCAACCACCACTGGACCAAGGACGTGGTCGCGAACCGCGAGGGCACGCGGCTTTTTGTCACGGTCGGTTCCAACAGCAATGCGGGCGAGAACGGCCTGGCCGTCGAGGAGGGCCGCGCGGCGATCTGGGAGGTCGATCCGAAGACCGGGGCCAAGCGCCTTTTCGCCAGCGGCCTGCGCAATCCCGTGGCGGTCGACTGGGAACCGCGCAGCCGGGCGCTGTGGGCGGTCGTCAACGAGCGCGACGAGCTCGGCAGCGACCTCGTCCCCGACTACCTCACCTCGGTGAAGGACGGCGGCTTCTACGGCTGGCCGTGGAGCTATTTCGGCAACCACGTCGACCGTCGCGTTCGGCCGCCGCGCCCGGACCTGGCCGCCAAGGCGATCGTGCCGGACTACGCGCTGGGCACGCACCGCGCGCCGCTGGGCATCGCCTTCTCGGACGCGCGCGGGATGCCGCCCGAATTCGCCAGCGGCGCCTTCATCGGCGAGCACGGTTCGTGGAACCGCAAGCCGCTCGCGGGCTACAAGGTCGTGTTCGTGCCCTTCGCCGACGGCCGCCCGAGCGGGCCGCCGGTGGACTTCCTCACCGGCTTCCTGACCGAGGACGGGAAGGCGCAGGGGCGGCCGGTCGGCGTGGCGCTCGACAAGAGCGGCGCGCTGCTCGTGGCCGACGATGTCGGCAACACCGTCTGGCGCGTGGCGCGGCGCTGACGCCACCTGCCGCGGCACTCAGTAAGATCGCCCGGATGAAAGCCCCCGCCAGCCGCTTCTGGTCCCGACTCACGACGCGCGACTTCCGCACGCTCGACCCGGCCGCGACGGTCGCCGTGCTGCCGCTGGGCGCGACCGAGCAGCACGGCCCGCACCTGCCGCTGGGCGTGGACTCGACGCTGGTCGACGGCATCGTCGCCGCCGCCGTGCCTCTGCTGCCGGCGGATCTGCCGGTGCTGTTCCTGCCGACGCAGCAGATCGGCCTCAGTCCCGAGCACGCGCGCTTTCCGGGCACCCTGACCCTGTCGTCGGGCACGCTGATCCGGCTGTGGAGCGAGATCGGCGCGGGCGTGGCGCGCGCGGGCGTGCGCAAGCTGGTGCTGTTCAACGCCCATGGCGGGCACGTCGGCGCCATGGATGTCGTGGCGCGCGAACTGCGCGTGGCGCACGAGCTCATCGTGTACAGCGCGAGCTGGTTCAACCTGCCGCTTGGCGAGGCGGCCGCGCAGTTCAGCGCGGACGAGCATCGCTTCGGCGTGCATGCGGGCGAGATCGAGACCTCGATGATGCTGGCGCTCGCGCCGGCCGAGGTGGCCATGGGGGCGGCCCGCGACTTCGGCTCCGCCTCGCGCCGGCGGGCGCAGGACTACCCGATCCTCGGCAACGGCAAGAGCGCCAAGCTCGGCTGGGCCATGGAGGACTACAACCCCCAGGGCGCGGCCGGCAACGCCGCCGCCGCCACGGCCGAGAAAGGCCGGGCGCTGGTCGACGCGGCCGCGGCGCAACTCGCGCTGCTGCTCGCCGAGGTGTCGCGCCTGCCGCTGCAGGCGATCGAAACCGGTCCGCTGCCCTGAGGCTTCAGCCCGCGGGCACGGGCCCGCTGGGGACCGCATCGCCGATCTTGATCGAACCGTCGGGTCGCTCGCAGGTGCCGATCAGCAGCCCGCTGGCGATCGCATGCGCCTTCAATGCGTCGAGCAGCTCGTCGCGGCCGGGGCTGGCGGAAAACGCGTGCGGCGCGCCGAGCGCGAAGATCTGGAACGCGTAGCGGTGCACGCCGTGCCCCGGCGGCGGGTCCGGCGGCAGCCAGGCGGTGCGCAGGGTCGAGTTGCGGCCGGTGTGGACATCCTCGTCCTCGTCCGACAGCGCGCCTTCGGCCAGCGCGCCGTCGGCGGCCGGCAGGTCGACCGCGATCGCATGCACCAGTGGATGCGGCGTCGGCGAATCCGCGTCTTCCACCAGCAGCGCGAGCGACAGCGCCCCGGGCGGTACGCCGGTCCAGTGCAGGGGCGGCGAGCGCCCCTCGCCGTCGGCCGTGTAACGCGCCGGCAGCGGCGCGTGGTCGGCGAAGGCCAGGCTGGACAGGCGGATCGAGGCCATGCCCTGGCGCAGGCCGATCGTGTTGAAGGCGATCTGGTCGAGCCCCGCGCGCACCTCGTGCAGCGCGTGCCCGATCGAGTCCGGCAGTTTTTCGAGCATGACGCCTGTATAGCGCCGAGCCGGCCCGGTGTGTGTAGGAACGCGACACACCGCTATCATCGATCGGCATCGCCGCGCGGCGCCCGGCGCCGACCTCCCTCCACCAACCGAGGAATCCCATGAGTGTCATCTGGACCATCCTGATCGGCTTCGTCGCGGGCCTGGTGGCGCGCGCCATCAAACCCGGCGACGACTCGGCCGGCTTCATCGTGACCACGCTGATCGGCATCGCCGGTTCGCTCCTGGCCACCTATGCGGGACAGGCCATGGGCTGGTACACCGCAGGCCAGGGCGCGGGTTTCATCGCCTCGGTGGTGGGCGCCATCGTGCTGCTCTTCATCTACGGCCTCATCAAGCGCAAGTGAGATCGCGCCGCTTCGCGGCCGCATGCCGATGCGCCGGGCGCGTCTTCGCCATCACCATCACGTCTACGTGATCGAGCTGGACGACCGCGTGTGGAATTCGGCGCGGTTCCGGCGGGTCAATCCGGACTACCGGCTCGGCATGCCGTTCGTCTACGTCGGCATGACCGGGCTCGATCCGGACGTGCGCTTCGACAAGCACAAGGCCGGCATCCAGGCCAACGCCTTCGTGCGCGACCATGGCGTGCGCCTGCTGCCGGCGCTCTACGCCATGTACAACCCCATGCCGTACGAGGCCGCGTGCGAGATGGAAGTGGAACTCGGCATCGCCTTGCGCGAAGCCGGGTACGGTGTCTGGCAGGGTTAGGAGATGCCTATGGAGACGGGCGTTTGCATCGTGACGACGAGCATCGGTACCGAGGACGAGGCCGAGGCGCTCGCCCAGTCCATCGTCGAAGCGCGGCTGGCCGCCTGCGTGCAGGTGCAGCGGGTGCGCAGCCTCTACATCTGGCAGGAAGCGCTGCACCGCGAGCCCGAATGGGTGCTGCACATCAAGACCCTCGACGCGCGCTATGCCGCGCTCGAGGCCTTCATCCGCGAGCGACACAGCTACGAGACGCCCGAGATCCTGCGCGTGCCGGTCACGGCCGGTTCGGCCGACTACCTGCATTGGCTGCGCGCGGGTAGCACGCCGCCCAGCGGTCAGGCGTAGGTGATCCAGCCCTCGTACGCCGGCGCGTCGAGGTGCGGCAGCGTGTTGTAGGTGACGAGCATGTGGCGCTTCGGCGTGAACGCGAATTCCGTCACCGCCGAGTTGCGAAGCCGCAGGTTCAGCTCGACCGTGGCGGCGGGGCTGGCCCCCAGCACGTGACCCACGGCCGTGCTGATCGGTCCGCCGCTGGAGACCACCAGCACCTTCGCGCCGTGGTGGCGGGCGCGCACGTGGTCCAGCGCGCTCGTCACGCCGGCCAGGAAATCCACATAGCTCGGCATGCCGGCCGGCGCGGTGCGGCCCTCCATCCAGGCGTTCAGGCCGTCGCGCAGCAGGCGGAAATGGTGCCGGACCATCTCCGGCGTCTCGGCCTTGGGCAGCTTCCCGGGCTGGATCGTCGCGATGAGGGCCTCGCTGTCGTATTCGTTCAGGCCCGGCCAGGGCAGCACGTCCTCCCGGGCCAGGCCCAGGCCCTCGGCAATGCCCTCCCAGGTCTGCCGGTGGCGCCGCAGGGTGCCCGTGAGGACCGCGTCGAAGCGCATCCCGCGTTCGCGCCAGTACTCGCCCAGGCGCACCGACTGCCGGCGGCCGAGCTCGCTCAGGTGGTCGTAGTCCGCCGCGCCGAAGCTGGCCTGCCCGTGGCGCACGAGATAGAGAGTTCCCATCCGGCGGATTCTGCCCATGGGCCGCGCTTTCTCACGTCGCCACGGAGACGCCGCTCATCTGCACGCGGCAATTGACGATCCATGGATTGAGGACCTTCTCCACGGCGAAGGGGAAGGTTCCAAGCCTGCCTCAGTTTTTTCAGACGGTTCTGATGGGTGCCCCGAGGGGGTCTTCCTACGATCGATCGTTTTGAGCCCCGAAGGCCGCCCTGGCTGCGGCGCAAGCCGACGGCTCACCCCCCCGATTCCACTGGACCTCCGCTCGCATGATCGTTCTGTTCGCCGCCGGACGGCCCTGGCACCCGATGCTCTGCGCCTTCGTTCGCACCCGTGGGCGGGTGTCGCGCTGCCGCTGACCCCGTCGCTTCGGCGAAAGGCCCGTCGTGCCCCATGTTCGCGCGTCGACCCGCGCAGCCGCAGGCCCCTTGCGGCGCGTGGTCCATGGCGGATTCTTCGCGACGGTCCTGACTTGTGTGCTCGGTGTCGCGAGCTATCTGTTCGGCCGGCCGATGGCCATCGAACTGCACTGGCTGTGGATGGCGCTGATCTCCATCGGCATCGTGGTGCTGGCGGTCGCGCGCTTCATCCGTTCGCTGCGCGCGCAGCGCCACGGCGAGACCGTCGATGCCGTTCTCGATGCGGTGCCCCACATCTTCTTCGTCAAGGACGCCCGGGGTCGCTACGAGGCCCTGAACGCCGAGTTCGAGCGCCTCTTCCATGTCGAAGCGCCCAAGGTGCTCGGCAAGACAGACGCCGAGGTTTTCGGCCCCGGCCTGCGCGACCGCTTCGTCGCCCAGGACCAGGAAGTCATTGCCTCGGGGGTGGCGCGCACCTATCAGAACGACATCATGGTCGATGGCCAGCTGCATCACTTCGAGGTGCGCAAGCAGCCGATCTACGACCGGCGAGCCCAGTCATTGGGCCTGGTCGGCCTGTCGAGGGACGTGACCATCGAGCGGCAGGTGCAACGCGATCTCGAACAATCCCGCAGCGATCTGGCGCTCGCTCTGAGCGTCGGCGAGCTCGGGGTGTGGCGGTCGGCGGTGCGCCTGGCCAGGCATGCCTCCCTGCGTGACAGGGGCTTCCTGGACGGCCCTGTCGCGGCAGACCACCGCATGCGCGAGATCTTCGGCCTCGGCGAGGCGCATGAGGTCAGCTACCGGCAACTGCTCATGATGGTCCACCCGCAGGATCGCCAGCGCGTGGTCACGCGCCTGGTGGCGACCTACCGCGGCCGCCAGGGCACTTACCGCAAGCAGTTTCGCATCGTGCGCGCGGACGGCCAGGAGCGCACGCTCGAAGTGCGCGGCAGCCTGTCCGTGCGAGCCGCGCCTGGCGATGGCGGCAAGGAACCTCCGGCGCGCCTGGTCGCCTTCATCGGCATCGCCAAGGACATCTCCGACGAAGAGGCCCTCAAGGCCAGCCTGGTGACCAAGGCCGAGGAAGCGCGCCTGGCCACCGACGCCAAGGCGCGCTTCCTGGCCATGATGAGCCACGAGGTGCGCACACCGCTCAGCGGCGTGCTGGGCATGATCGACCTGGTGATCGACACGCCCTTGTCGGACGACCAGCGCGCCATGCTCATGCGCTGCCGCGAGTCGTCGGTGTCGCTGCTGACGATCATCAACGACATCCTGGACTTCTCCAAGATCGAGGCGGGCATGCTCGATATCGAGAGCAGGCCGCTGTCGATCGGGAGCCTCGTGGAGGACGTGTGCGCGACCTTCGAGGCGGAGACCGCGCGCAAGGGCATCGCGCTCGGCTTCGAGGTGGACGAGGCGATCCCGCAGTTCGTGGTGGGGGATTCGGTGCGCCTGCGCCAGGTGCTCGGCAACCTGATCGGCAACGCCGTCAAGTTCACCCACCGCGGCGGCGTGCGCGTGCGGGTGCAGCGCACCGCCGGCGGGGAACTGGAACTGGCCGTGCAGGACACGGGCATCGGCATCGACCCGCGCGCCACGCGCACGCTGTTCGAGCCGTTCCGCCAGGCCGACATCGCCACCACGCGGCGCTACGGCGGCACGGGCCTGGGGCTGACCATCGTGCGCCAGCTCGTGGAGCTGATGCACGGCAGCGTGCGCTGCGAGAGCGCGCCAGGCGAAGGCAGCCGCTTCACCGTGACCTTGCCGCTGGTGCCTTGGGTGCCCAGCGTGGGCGCGGCGAGCGGGCGCAGGCGCGACCCGCATCGCCTGGCCATCGATGCGGCCAGCGCCGCGCAGCCCGATGCCACGCCAGCCGTTTCCGGCCAGGGCCAGCGCGTGCTGCTGGCCGAGGACCATCCGGTCAACCGCGAGGTGATCACGCGCCAGCTGCTCAAGCTGGGGTATGCGTGCGAGTGCGCCGAGGACGGCCAGCAGGCCTGGGAGATGCTGCAGGCTGCCGCGCAGCGCAGCGCGGGCTACGCCTTGCTGCTCACCGACTGCCACATGCCGCGCCTGGACGGCTACGAGCTCACGCAGCGGCTGCGCGCGCAGGAGGCGGCGAAAGGCCTGGCGCGGCTGCCCATCGTGGCGCTGACGGCCAATGCGCTGCAGGGCGAGGCCGAGCGTTGCCTGGCGCTGGGGATGGATGCGTACCTGTCCAAGCCGCTGCAGCTGGAGGACCTGCGCGAAGTGCTGGCGCGGGTGCTGGGCTCCGCAGCGTCGCGCGACGAAGCAGGGCGTCCCTATGGGCGCTTGATGACCCTGTGCGAGGGCGATGCCGGCAAGGTCGCCCATCTGGTGCAGCTCTTCGTGAGCGCGACCCAGGACGACCTGAAGGCGATGGACCGCGCCGCCGCGGCGGCCGATGCGCCGGCCCTGCGCCAGCTCGCGCACCGCCTGAGCTCGGCCTGCCACCAGCTGGACGAGGACCCGGCGGTGCGTGCCCTGCAGGCGGTGGAGCAACTCGCGCAAGCCCCGGGGCCGCTGCAGCCGCAGGCCCTGCAGGCCTGGGGCGCCGCGCGCGCGGCGCTCGAAGCGGTGCTGGCGCGGGCCCGGGCCTTCGCCCGGGCATTCGCGCCCGGGCAGGTCTGAGCGAAGTCCCGGACGCCGGGCTCAGGAGATCATGTTGTTCGCTCGCGCGAACGCATAGATCTCGAGGTCGCTCTTCAGGCCGAGCTTGTTCATGGCGTCGGTTTTCTGGCGGCTGATGGTCTTGACGCTGCGCGAAAGCCGGTCCGCGATGGCGGACACCGTCAACCCCGATGCGAAAAGCCGAAGGACTTCGATTTCCCGCGGCGACAGGCGCGCGAGCGCGCCGGCCTCGGGATTGAACTGGCTTTGCAAAAGGCCCTGCCTGAAGGTGGTGCTGACGTAGTTCCGCCCCTGGTTGACCGCGTGGATGGCCTGCGCGATCTCGACCATGCCGGCGGACTTGTCGATCAACCCGCGCACGCCGGTCTCGAGGATCGAGCCGATCACGCCGACATTGGTCACCATCGTCAGCACGATGATCGGCAGATCCGGATAGAGGCGGCGGATGCGCTGCAGCAGGCTCAGGCCGTCGGCGCCCTGGCCGCCCGGCATCGAGAAATCGGTGATGAGCAGGTCGGCGGGCGTCTGGCGCAGCGCCGACAGCAAGGCATCGGGCGAATCGGCTTCTGCGACGATCGAGATGTTCGATTGGGCTGCCAGCACCATGCGCACGCCTGCCCGGATGATTGGATGGTCGTCAGCAATGATGACGCGCTTGTTCATGCGATCAGATCCTTGTTGGAGGACCGTGGCGAGCCTTGGAATCGAGGGACCCGCATCCGATGGGGCGTCAACACGTCGGGGCTGGGACGCTCCCTCGGGGCGCATTGTAGGGGCGATCCATCGCGCCGGTCACTGTCGGCAAGCATCCGAGGATGCCGGCATCAGATGCCTCGGGAATGCAGCGAAACGGTGCCGCGCGGCGTGTCGAGCACGGCGTGGAGATCGGGTGCGCCGCCGGTGAGCGACACCTCGGACAGGCCGATCGCGCGCAGTGCGGCATCGAGGTCCGGCGGGCGCGGGTGCGCGAGGTCGAGCGAGCGCAGGCTCACGCCCGAGTCGGCCAGGCTGTCGCTCGGATGCACCGGCCCCCACTGGATCAGCGTGGGCAGCGCGCCATAGAAGAGCCGCTGACCGTCGTCGCGCACCGTGATCTGCCACGCCAGCCGCCCGGCCGGCGTGTCGCGCGAGGCCTCGATCACGTGGCCGCGGTCGATGCGCACCTGGCCCAGCGCCTGCAAGGCGGCTTGCGCATCGGGCACTTCGGCGACGAAATGCACGAGGCGCGGGCCGCCGCGTGCCAGCGAGGCTTGCAGCGTCGCATCGTCCAGGTCGAACCAGCGCCGCTTCGCCGCGCTGCGCGCGGGCTTCACGCCAGGCGCGATCGCGATGATTTCCAGATAGGCGCGCGGGAAGCTCGCACTGGCGATCTTCATCAGGCGGTTGTGCGTGCCCATCAGCGGATGCGCGCCGCCGGGTCCGGGCACGACGCCCAGGGTGGCCTCGCACCAGGCCACACCCTCCTCCAGGGTGCGGGCCGCGATCACGAGGTGGTCGACGCGCGCGCGGCCAGGCATGGCGATCACCGCCTGCTCAGAGCGTCACCTGGCCATCGATGCAGGTGGCGCAGTCGCCGCCGACCCAGACCTGGCGGTCGCTGTCGCGCGTGATGTGCACGCGGCCGTCGCGGCCCAGTACCTGGCCCTGCGCCGCCACGTAGCGCTCGGGCAAGTGGCCGTCGGCGATCAGCCATTCGGCGAGACTGCCGTTGAAACTGCCCGTGACCGGGTCTTCTTCCACGCCGATGGGGGCCGCGAAGGCGCGCACCTCGATGCTCGGCGCCTCATCGTTCGTGCGTGCAAAGGCGCGGGCTTCGCGGTTGGAGCGCGCGATCAACGCCGCCTGGGAGCTGGAGGGATAGAGGCCCGCGACACCGACTTTCTGGCCGAGCTCGGCCAGCACGCGGTGGTCGGGCCGCAGTGCGAGCACCGTGTCCGCATCGGCGAGCAGCAGCCCGAGCCAGCTCGGGCCGTTGTCCAGCAACTGTGCCGCGACGATCTGCTGCGCCTTGATGCCGAGCGCAGCGGCCACCTGGGCGAGCAGGGTCGGGCTTGGTGCGCTGCGCCGCGAGGCCGGCGTGGCGAAGGTCAGCCGCTCGGCCTCGCGGCGGATCGGCACCAGCCCCTTGGCGCACTGCTGCACGATGACGTGGCCTGCCTTCGGCTTGCCGCCGGCCTGCAGCCACGCATGGCAGCTGCCCAGCGTCGGATGGCCGGCGAAAGGCAGCTCGCCCCCGGGCGTGAAGATGCGCACGCGGTAGTCGGCCGAGGGCTCGGTGGGCGGCAGCAGGAAGGTGGTTTCCGACAGATGGGTCCATGCGGCGAAGCGCTGCATCGTGGCGTCGTCCAGGCCGGTGCCGTCGAGCACCACGGCAAGCGGATTGCCGAAGTAGGGCGTCGGCGTGAAGACGTCGACTTGCTTGAACGGACGGGTCTTCATCGCAGTCATTCCAGGGCAAGATCGAGCACGCCGCGCGCGCCTGCGCGGCTGCGCAGGTCGGCGAACCAGCGCTCGACGTTCGGCCACGAGGGCCGCGTGTACTCGGTCTGCGGCAGGCCGAACCAGCGGTGCGCCTCGCAGCCGAGCGGGATGTCGGCCATCGTGAAGCGGTCGCCGAGCATGTAGGTGCGGGTGGCGAGGTGGGCGTCGAGCATCGCGAAAAGCGGCTCGGTCGCGTGCACCGAATGCGCGATCACCTCGGGGTCGCGCTGCGCGGCGGGCGTGCGGATCCATTGCCGGAAGGCGCCGCCGCTGACCGGGTTCAGGGTCGTCTGCTGCCAGTCCATCCAGCGCTCGGCGCTGAAGCGTTCGGCGAGCGGCTCGGGATACAGCCGGCCGAGCGAATGCTTCGCGCAGAGGTAGCGCACGATCACGTTCGACTCCCACAGCACCACGCGGCTGTCGCCTTCGCCGTCGTCGATCAACGGGACGAGCGCGTTCGGATTGAGCGCGAGGTACTCCGGCGTCTGCACCACGCCGAATCGGCCGCCGGCCTCCGTGCGCTGGAATTCGAGCCCCAGTTCCTGGGCGCACCACACGACCTTGCGCACGTTGATGGAGCTGATGCGCCCCCAGATGTTGAGCATGTCAGGGTCTTTCTCGGCTCAGGAGGGATGGGCGGCCAACTGGCGTTCGACTTCGGCCGCGGCGCCGTGCGCGAGCTGTTCGCGGATGGCATCGGCCAGCGCCGCGATGGCGGTGTTGATCTCCTCGTCGCTCGCGGTCACGAAGGACAGGCGCAGCGTGCGCGGGTCGCCCTCGCCGGCGTAGAAGGGCAGGCCCGGAACGAAGGCCACGCCGCGATCCACCGCCTTGGGCAGCAGCGCGACCGAATCCACGCCCGGCGGCAGGCGCAGCCACAGGAACATGCCGCCATTGGGCTTGTTGAATTCGACCTGCAGGCCCGCCATCTCGCGCGTGAGCGCGGCGAGCATCACGTCGCGCTGGCGCTTGTACAGCGCGCGGATCGTCGGCACGTGGCGGCCGAGGAAGCCGTCCTTCATGACTTCGGACACCATGCGCTGGTTGAAGCTCGGCGTGTGCAGGTCGGCCGCCTGCTTGGCCTGCAGCAGCTTGGGGTAGATCGCTTTCGGCGCCACCAGGAAGCCCAGTCGCAGCCCCGGCGCCAGCACCTTCGAGAACGAGCCGAGGTAAATGCAGCCTTCCGGGTTGCGCGCGGTGAGCGGCAGCGGCGGCGCTTCGTCGAACCAGAGCTCGCCGTAGGGGTTGTCCTCGATGATCGGCAGGCCCGCCTTCGCGGCGGCTTCGGACACCGCGGCGCGGCGCTCCTCGGTCATCGTGCGGCCGGTCGGGTTCTGGAAGTTGGGCAACAGGTAGACGAAGCGCGCGTCCTTCGACTTGGCGACCAGGTCCTCGACCACCACGCCCTCGTCGTCGCTCGCGACGCTGACCGGCTCGGGCTCCATCGGCGAGAAGGCCTGCAGCGCGCCCAGGTAGGTCGGCGTCTCCACCAGCACGCGGCTGCCGGGATCGAGCAGCACCTTGGCGATCAGGTCGAGCCCCTGCTGCGAACCGGTCGTGATCAGCACCTGGGCCGGGTCCACCTTCCACGGCAGCATGTCGCAGACCGCTTCGCGCAGCGGACCGTAGCCTTCGCTCGCGGCGTATTGCAAGGCGGCCTGCCCGTCCTTGTGCAGCACGTTGGCGCAGGCCTCGGCGAAGGCCGAGATCGGGAAGGTCTTGGGCGAGGGCAGTCCCCCGGCGAGGCTGATGATGCCCGGCCGCTCCGTGACCTTGAGGATTTCACGGATCACCGAAGGGTTCATCTTTTCGGCGCGGGCGGCGAGTTTCCAGTGCATGTCTGACTCCTTGAATGGATGAGGTCGCTATCGCGAAGCCGAGGCCAGCGCGGAGGGCGGCGTGCGCGGCTGTGACAGCTTCTTGCCGGCCATCACGGTGGCGACGACTGCGGCCGCGAAGCCGAGCGTAACGATATCGAGGGGCTCGCCGAGCAATGGCACGGCGGCGAGGATGGAAAGAAAAGGTTGCAGCAGTTGCGTCTGGCTCACGCGCAGCGCGCCGCCCATCGCGAGGCCGCGGTACCAGGCGAAGAAGCCCACCCACATCGAGAACACCCCGACGTAGACGAAGCCGATCCAGGCGGAGGCGGCCACGGGTTGCTGCGGCCAGAGCAGCAAGGTGCCCGGCAGCGTCACCGGCAGGGCCATGACGCAGACCCAGCAGATCACGCGTTCGGCGCCGAGCTCCGGTGTGACCTGCGCGCCATAGATGTAGCCCAGCGACGCCGCGAAGACCGCGATGACCAGCAGCAGGTCGGCCCATTCGAATCCGAAGCCCGCGCCATGGCCCGATGCGCGCAGCACCGAGAACACGACCACCAGCGCGCTGCCCGCGAAGGCGCAGAGCCAGAAGCCGAGCCGCGCGCGTTGGTGCAAGACCCAGGCGGCGCAGGCCGCGGTGACCAGCGGCAGCAGGGCAGTGATGACGGCCGCGTGGCTCGCCGAGACCACGCGCAGCGCGTAGGCCAGCAGCAGCGGGTAGCCGATCGCGTTGCCGAGCACCGCCATCGCCAGCGGGCGCCAGTGATGCGGCCGCGGCATCGGCGCACGCGTGGCGACCAGGAAGATCGCGGAGAGTCCGCCCGCCAGCGCCGCGCGCCCCAGCGTCACGAACCAGGGCGAGAGTTGCGGCGCCGCCTGCGTTCCCGTCGCGAGCCGCGTTGCCGGCAGCGTGACCGCGAAGAAGGCCACGCCGAGCACGCCGAGCCACATGCCGAGCGTTTCGTCGCGTGTCTTCATACGCCCAGCATCCACCAGGCGGTCAGCACGAGCACCGCGGCCATGAGGCGGTTGAACCACAGGAGGCGCGAACCTTGCGCCAGCCAGCCGCGCAGCAGCGCGCCGGCCGCCGCATAGGTGAAGTTGCTGGCGAAGGCAAAGGCCAGCATCACCGGCGCCACGATCGCGAAGCGCCGCAGCGCGTCGGGCTGGCCGGCGATCCAGTTGCCTGCCAGCGTCAGTGCCAGCAGCCAGGCCTTGATGTTGAAGAGCTGCAGCATCACGCCTTGGCGGAAGCCGACGTCGAGCCTGTCGCGCCTGGCTTCGCCCAGCGACGCGCTGCGGCTGAGCTTCCATGCGAGCCAGAGCAGGTAGCCGATGCCCAAGGCCTTGATGCCCCACCGGAGCGAGGGCACCGCGCCCACGAGCGCCCCGGCGCCCGCCGCGCACAGCACGAGCAGCAGGCTCCAGCCCACGGGCACGGCGACCACGAAACGCATCGCGCGCGGCAGCCCGCCATTCGCGGCGAGTGCGGTGGACAGCGTCGTGTTCGGACCTGGCGAGAAGCTCATCGCCGTGGCCAGTCCCAGCAGCGTGGTGAATTCTTGCCAGTTCATGGGACACACTTTAAACTCTGGGACCATTACAGTACCGATACAGTTTATCGAACATGAAATCGGGCTGTATCGGTTCACCGTTCGACACAGACGCCGCGCATGCTGACACGAACCTCTTCCCAGTCGCTCACCGGCCAGTTGGCCGACCGGTTCGCCGAGCGGATTCGCAACCGCCTGCTCGCTCCGGGCGCGCGCCTGCCCTCGGTGCGCGAATGCGCGCGGCAGCAGGGCGTGAGCCCGCATACCGTGGTCGCCGCCTACGACCAGCTGCTCGCGCAGGGGCTGGTCGAAGCGCGGCGGCAAAAGGGCTTCTACGTGCGCGATGCCGCCACGGTGAACGGCGGCGCGGCGTCCATGAGCATGAGCTTCGTCACGCCGCCCGCCCCTGTGCCGGTCGTGGCGGCCGATGCGAGCACGCTCATTCGCGGCATGTTCCACCGGCCGAGCGACAAGCCGCAGCCGGGCATGGGGGTTTTTCCTTCCGACTGGCTCGAGTCGCCGTTCATGCCCGCCGCGCTCCGGCGCGTGACGAGCACCAAGTCGCTCCAGGAGATCTCGCTGCAATACGGCGAGCCCGCCGGCGACAGCGGCCTGCGGCACAGCCTGGCCGCCAAGCTGGCCCGCATCAGTGTGCCGGCCGGTCCATCGCAGATCGTGACCACGGTGGGCGCGACCCAGGCGCTCGATATCGTCAGCCGCACCCTGCTGCGACCCGGCGATCCGGTGATGGTCGAGGAGCCCGGCTGGGCGCTCGAATTCGCGCGGCTGGAGGCGCTCGGCATGCGCATCCTGCCCGTGCCGCGCCATGCGGACGGCCCCGACCTCGAAGTGATGGAGCGGTATTGCAGTGCCGGCGAAGGCCATCGGCCGAAACTCTTCGTGAGCGTCAGCGTGCTGCACAACCCCACGGGCTACAGCCTCTCGCCGGGCAGCGCCCACCGTGTGCTGCAACTGGCGAACAAGTACGACTTCCATATCGTCGAGGACGACACCTACAGCCACCTCGCGCCCGAGCACGCGACGCGCCTCAGTGCGCTCGATGGCCTGCAGCGCACCGTCTACGTCAGCGGCTTCGCCAAGATCCTGGCGCCCAACTGGCGCATCGGGTTTCTCGCAGCGTCCTCGGAACTGGTCGGCCGATTTCTCGAAACCAAGCTGATCGCGACGCTGACCACGCCCTCCCTGTTCGAACGCGCGCTGGCCTGGTGCATCGACCAGGGGCAGCTTCGTCGCCATGCGGAGCGGATCCGCCTGCGGCTCGATGGTGCGCGCGGGCGTACGGTCAAGCTGGCCCTCAACGCGGGCTGCTCCCTGGCCGCCGAGCCGGCCGGCCTCTTCGGCTGGGTCGACACGGGGGTGGACACCGATGCCCTCACCCAGCGCATGCTGGACGAGGGCTACTTGATCGCGCCAGGTTCCCTCTTTCATGCCCGCCGGCCGCCGACCACGCTCATGCGCATCAACTTCGCGACTGCGCAGGACGCGGCGTTCTGGAAGGTGTTCGCGCGCGTCAGGGACCAGCTCTGACGCGGCTCAGAGCAGCTTGTCGGGCGCCAGCGGGCCGACAAGCCTGAGCATCAGCCGCAATCCGGCGCTCGTGTCGGGCTCCGTGGTCGTGTCCTGCAAGCCGCTGCCCTCGGGCGCGCGCCAGACCAGCCGCCCGTCGCTGCGCTCGACCCGCCACGCGCCTTCGCGCAGCACACCGTCGATCTTGTCCGCGGCGATGCGCGCGAGCTCGGCGCTGCGCACCAGGACCGCGATCTCGGTGTTCTGCAGTTGCGAACGCAGGTCCAGGTTCATCGATCCGACGACGACCCACTGTCCGTCCATGACCAGCACCTTCGAGTGCAGCATCGAGCGGGACTCGCCCGAGGCGCCGCTGCGGCCCGACGAGCCGAACGTGCTGTTCAGGTCGGCCTGCTCGCTGCGCAATTCGTAGAGCTCGACACCCATCGCCAGCAGTTCGTCGCGATGGCGCGCGTAGCCGACGTGCGCGACCGGCGCGTCGTTGGAGGCCAGGGAATTCGTCAGGACGCGAACCCGGACGCCGCGCGCCCGCGCCTCTGCGAACGCGCGCTTCATGTCCGGCCCGGGGACGAAATAGGGCGAGATGATCAGGAGATCCTTGCGGGCGAGCCCGATCAATTGCAGCAGTCCCTCGACCACGGTGTCGCCGTTCGCGGCGGCTCCGGCCGCGATGTCGAGCTTGCTGCCGGCCCCTGCACCCTTCGCCTTGCCGCTGGTGACGACCAACGCGCCCGGCGCCTTCTTGCGATCCGCGGTCGGTGCGCTCGATGCATCGGCTGCGATCTTGGCGGGCTTGTCGACCATCACCGCGGCCGGGGCCCACACGAACGACACGGTCCGAAGATCCATCGGCTGCCGATCCCACCGGGGAACGCGATCGGCGTCGGCCTTCGGCGCGCCGCCCTCGTCGGCTGGCGGGCCGGGAGGCGCCGCCTGTTGTTCGCGCTCCTTGTCCGCCGATGCCCGGGCGTCGGCGCGGATCTTCTCGAGCTCCTCGCGCGTGACGAGCGACTGCACCGGATAGGCGCGCTCGTTGTTCCAGTAGGCATCGAAGCTGCGCGACAGGTCCTGCACGGCCGGCCCGGCCACCAGCACATCGAGGTCGACGAAGTTGGCATTGGTCGCGTGGCCGAAGTACGCATCTCCCAGATTGCGGCCGCCGGTCACGCCGAGCACGTTGTCCGCGATGAAGAGCTTGTTGTGCATCCGCTGCTGGATGCGCCCGGCGTCGTCGATCGAGTTGACGAACCGCGACAGCTTCGACGTTCTCGTGCCCGCCAGCGGGTTGAACATCCGCATCTCGACATTCGGCTCGAAGGCAAGGTACATCACGACCGCATCCCGACCGGTGCTGTGGAAGTCATCCAGCAGGATCCGCACCCGCACCCCCCGTCGTGCCGCCTCGCGCACGCCCCGAAGCAGGTATGCCGTACTGGCGTCCGCATGGATGGTGTAGTACTGCAGGTCGAGCGTCTTCTGTGCGCCCTGCACCAGTGCGAGCCGGCTGCCGTAGGCCGCCTGCGGACCGTCGATCAGGAGAAAGCCCGAGTCGAACCGCGTGGCGGCCGCCTCGCGGCGCTGCTGCACCAATTGCGCCAACGACGTGCCGGCCGGTTGGGCCAGGGCCGTGGAGACAGGGCGCTCCACGTCCTTGGGCAGCTCCGCGCAGGCCGACAGGCACAAGGCCATGCCAAGCGCCACGCCCGTGCGCTGCAGGGCGAGCGCCAGCCGTCTGAACGAACGTGTGGATCTCATGCGGCATTCGAAGAGCCTCGACGCCGCCTGTATATCGCGGCTGCCTGGCGCCGCACGTCAGACAAAGACGCCGCTAGCCCTGGCCGACCGTGCCGAGTTCTTCCCAGCGCTCCAGCGCGGCGAGCAGTTCCTCCTCGATCTGGGCGTGCCGTTCGCCCAGCTCCGCGGCACGCGACGCATCGGTGCCGTAGATGGCACCGCCGTCTTTCTCCAGGATTTCCGAGATGCGCTTCTGCTCGTCTTCGAGCGAGGCGATCTGTTCCGGGAGCGCCTCGAGCTCGCGCTGCTCCTTGTAGCTCAGCTTCCTCTTGGACCCCGCTCGGGCAGATGCCGGGACAGGTGCAGGCGCCGCGGGCTCCGGCGAGGGCGCGGGCGCTGGCACCGAGGCGGCCGCGCGCTGCTCGGCGATCTCTCGCGCGCGCTTGGACTGGGTCAGCCAGTCCTGCACGCCGCCTTCGTATTCGCGCCAGCGTCCGTCGCCCTCGTAGGCGATCGTGCTCGTCACCACGTTGTCGAGGAACGTGCGATCGTGGCTCACCAGGAACACCGTCCCGTCGTAGTTCTGCAGCAGATCCTCGAGCAGTTCGAGGGTGTCGATGTCCAGGTCGTTCGTGGGCTCGTCGAGCACCAGCACGTTGGCGGGCCGCGCGAACAGTCGCGCCAGGAGCAGCCGGTTGCGCTCGCCGCCGCTGAGCGAACGCACTGGCGAATGGGCGCGCGCCGGCGAGAAAAGAAAGTCCGCGAGGTAACTCTTGACGTGCTTGCGCTGGCTCCCGATCTCGATCCATTCGCTGCCGGGGCTGATGAAGTCCTCGAGCGTCGCATCGAGATTCAGTGCATTGCGCATCTGATCGAAATACGCCACCTGGAGATTGGTTCCGCGGCGGATGGTGCCGCTGTCGGGCTCCAGCTCGCCGAGGATCAACTTCAGCAGCGTCGTCTTGCCCGCGCCGTTCGGGCCCACCAGCCCGACCTTGTCGCCGCGCAGGATCGTGCTGCTGAACTTGCGCACGATGGGCTTGTCGCCGAAGGACTTCGACGCATCGACCAGTTCCGCGACGATCTTGCCGCTGGCCTGCCCGGAAGAGATGTCCATGTTCACGCTGCCCAGGGCCTCGCGGCGCGCGGCGCGCTTGGCGCGCAGTTCGACCAGCCGGTTGATGCGGCTCTGGCTGCGTGTCCGGCGGGCCTCCACCCCCTTGCGGATCCAGATTTCTTCCTGCGCGAGCAGCTTGTCGGCCTTGGCGTTCAAGACGGCTTCCTGGGCGAGTTGTTCCTCCTTCTGGACCAGGTACTGCTCGAAATTACCGGGGTACGACGTGAGCTTGCCGCGGTCCAGTTCGACGATCCGCGTCGCGACGCGATTGAGGAAGCTCCGATCGTGCGTGATGGTCACTACGCTGCCCTTGAAATCGAGCAGCAATTGCTCCAGCCACTCGATCGAGTCCAGATCCAGATGGTTGGTGGGTTCGTCCAACAGGAGGACGTCGGGTGTGGCGACCAGCGCCTGCGCCAGCGCCACCCGCTTTCGCGTCCCGCCTGACAGAGCGCCGACCCGCGCGGCGCCATCCAGATGCAGGCGATGGAGCGTCTCCTCCACGCGCTGCTCCCAGTTCCAGGCGTCGAAGGCTTCGATCTGGGACTGCAACGCGTCCAAATCCAGGCCGGGCGTGCCCGACAGATACTGATCGCGCAGCGAAATGACGTGCGCGATGCCGGCGCTCGCTGCGGTGAACACATCGGCCTGCGGATCGAGGGAGGGCTCTTGCGCCACATAAGTGATCCGCAATCCCTGCTGCACCTGCAGGGTCCCGTCATCGGGTTTCTCGAGGCCTCCAAGAATCTTGAGCAGCGACGACTTGCCCGCGCCGTTTCGCCCGATCAACCCGATGCGCTCGGATGCGAGGAGGGAGAAGTCCGCGTGATCGAGGAGCGGGACGTGGCCGAATGCCAATTGGGCGTCGAGAAGAGTGATGAGTGCCATGTGCGGGGGATTATCGGATTCCGGGAGAGCCCGGCGCTGCGCGGCCCCTTGGGGCGTACCGTCCGCCTATACTCATCGGCCCGGCTCATCGGCTCGGCTCATCGGCTCGGCTTGAATCGCAGGGCGCCCTGAGCGATCGAAAGCGACCGCAAGTCGAAAAAAAAGCGCCAGCGGCTTGATGGAGTCATCAAAATTGAGCCATAATCGCTGGCTCTGCTCTTGCAGCAGGTCATCAAGCGTGGCGAAGTGACTGGCAGGCGAGGCAAAAACCCTTGGGTTTACACGGATTTAAAAACCGTGTCATAATCGAAGGCTCCGCAAAACTCGGCGGCGAGCGAGCTCTTCTGGGGCGAGCGAGTTGATTGAGGTGGGCGGGGTGGGAAGAGGAGAGAGGGTTCGAAGAGAAATCTTCAAAACTTTTTTCAGATCTTCGAAAAGCGTGTTATAGTAGAGGGCTTCGCTGATCGCAGCAAGCAAGACGCAAGGCAGAAATTGCCGGGTGTCGTGATCG
>JAGIBP010000042.1 GCA_017744285.1 Variovorax sp. | reverse complement strand
GGTCTTCGAGATGGAAGACATCAACAGCGAGTTCGGCCAGGCCGACGTGGCGATCATCCTGGGCGCCAACGACGTGGTGAACCCGGCCGCGCTGCAGAAGGGCACGCCGATCTACGGCATGCCGATCCTGGAGGCCTACAAGGCCAAGACGGTGATCGTGAACAAGCGCTCGATGGCCGCAGGCTATGCGGGCCTGGACAACGAACTCTTCTACATGGACAAGACCATGATGGTCTTCGGCGACGCCAAGAAGGTCGTCGAGGACATGGCCAAGGCGATCGAGTGAGGCGGCTGCGTGCCGCTGCCGGATACGCCAAGTTACGATAGCGGCGGTTTTGCAACGAGATTCTGGAGACTTCACAGTGACTGACCGCCCCTGGCTTGCCAGCTATCCGCAAGGCGTTCCCGCCGACATCGATGCCTCGCACTACGCATCGCTCGTCGCGCTGATGGAGGAGAGCTTCACCCAGTACGCCGACCGCGTTGCCTACAGCTTCATGGGCAAGGACGTGAGCTACGCCGAGGTCGATCACCAGAGCCGCGCGTTCGCCGCCTACCTGCAGGGCCTGGGGCTCGCCAAGGGCGACCGGGTGGCGGTGATGATGCCCAACTGCCCGCAGTACCCCATTGCCGTCGCCGGGCTGCTGCGCGCCGGGATGATCCTGGTCAACGTCAATCCGCTCTACACGCCGCGCGAGCTGGAGCATCAGCTCAAGGACTCCGGCTCCAAGGCCATCGTGGTGATGGAGAACTTCGGCCACACGCTGCAGCAATGCCTGGCAGCGACGCCGGTCAGGCACATCGTCCTGGCCTCGATGGGCGACCGGCTCGGGCTGATCAAGGGCTGGGTCGTCAACTATGTGGTGCGCAGCCTCAAGAAGTTGGTGCCGGCGTACAGCCTGCCCGGTGCGGTGCGCTTCAACGACGCGCTCGAAAAAGGCGCGACGCGCAAGCTGCAGGCCCCCGCGCTCGGCCCCGACGACGTGGCGGTGCTGCAGTACACCGGCGGCACCACAGGTGTCTCGAAGGGCGCGGTGCTGCTGCACCGGAACGTGATCGCGAACGTGCTGCAGTCGGAAGCCTGGAACGATCCGGTCATGCAGAAGGTGCCGGCCGGCGAGCAGCCGACGAGCGTCTGCGCGCTGCCGCTCTATCACATCTTCGCGTTCACGGTCGGCATGATGCTGTGCATGCGCACCGGCGGGAAGCTCATCCTGATCCCGAATCCGCGGGACCTCGCGGCCACGCTCAAGGAGCTGTCGAAGCACACCTTCCACAGCTTCCCGGCGGTCAACACGCTGTTCAACGGGCTTGCGAACCACCCGGACTTCAACACGGTCAACTGGAAGAACCTGAAAGTCTCGGTCGGCGGCGGCATGGCGGTGCAGGGCGCGGTCGCCAAGCTCTGGCTCGAGAAAACCGGCTGCCCGATCTGCGAAGGCTACGGCCTCTCCGAAACGTCGCCCTCGGTCACCTGCAACCCGACCACCAGCATCGCCTACACCGGCACCATCGGCGTGCCGCTGCCGAGCACCCTCGTGAAGCTGGTCGACGACGACGGGCACGAGGTCGGCCCGGGCCAGTCCGGCGAACTGGCGGTGAAGGGGCCGCAAGTGATGGCCGGCTACTGGCAGCGGCCCGACGAGACCGCCAAGGTCATGACGGACGACGGCTACTTCAAGACCGGCGACATCGCGGTGGTCGACGAGCGCGGCTTCTTCAAGATCGTGGACCGCAAGAAGGACATGATCCTGGTGTCGGGCTTCAACGTGTATCCGAACGAGATCGAGGACGTGGTCGCGCAGATCCCGGGCGTGCTCGAATGCGCGGCGGTCGGCATCCCCGACGAGAAGACCGGGGAGGCCGTGAAGCTCGTGATCGTCAAGAAGAACCCCGATCTCACCGAGGCCGAAGTGCGGCAGTTCTGCCACGACAACCTCACGGGCTACAAGCGCCCGCGCGTGATCGAGTTCCGCACCGACCTGCCCAAGACGCCGGTCGGGAAGATCCTCCGGCGCGAGTTGCGCGACCTCAAGAAATAAGGGTTCGGCCGAAGACGCGAGCCGGCATCGGTCTTGCATATTGAGGATGAATGTTTCGATTCATCCTCACGCGCGCAAGCCTGCTCGTGCCGACCTTCATCGGCATGACCCTGCTCGCGTTCTTCCTGATCCGGCTGATTCCCGGCGACCCGATCGAGACGATGGCCGGCGAGCGCGGCATCGACCCCGCTCGGCATGCCGCGCTGCTCAAGGAATACGGGCTCGACCAGCCGCTCTTCACGCAGTACGCGATCTACATCGGCCGCGTGCTGCACGGCGACCTGGGCAAATCGGTCATCACGCAGGAGCCGGTGATGCGCGAGTTCCTCGCGCTGTTCCCCGCCACGGTGGAGCTCGCGGTCTGCGCGATCCTCTTCGCGCTGCTACTGGGCATCCCGGCCGGGATCCTCGCGGCGGTCAGGCGCAACTCGCTGTTCGATCACGGCGTGATGGCGACCTCGCTCACCGGCTATTCGATGCCGATCTTCTGGTGGGGGCTGCTGCTGATCCTGTTCTTCTCGGTGCAGCTCGGCTGGACGCCGGTGTCGGGCCGCATCGCGGTGCAGTACTACATCGAGCCGGTCACCGGTTTCCTGCTGATCGATTCGCTGCTCTCGGATGACAAGGGCGCCTTTCTCTCGGCGCTGCAGCACCTGATCCTGCCGGCCGTGGTGCTGGGCACCAACACGCTCGCGGTGGTTGCGCGCATGACGCGCTCGTCGATGCTCGAAGTGCTCGGCGAGGACTACATCCGCACCGCGCGAGCCAAGGGCCTGGCGCCTCTGCGCGTGGTGGGCGTGCATGCGCTGCGCAACGCGCTGATCCCGGTGGTCACCGTGATCGGGCTGCAGGTCGGCGTGCTGTTCACCGGCGCGATCCTGACGGAGACCATCTTCTCCTGGCCGGGCGTGGGCAAGTGGCTGATCGAGGCCATCGGCCGGCGCGACTACCCGGTGCTGCAGGGCGGCATGCTGCTGCTCGGCGTGATCGTGATGGCGGTGAACGTGATCGTCGACGTGGCCTACGGGCTCATCAATCCACGCATCCGGCAGGCGCAATGAGTGCAGCGGCCGTTGTCAGCCAAAGCGCGCCGCCCGGGCCGTGGCGCGAGTTCTGGACCGCGTTCTCCGCCAACCGCGGGGCAGTCATCGGCCTCGCGGTGATCGCGCTCCTGCTGCTCGTGGCGCTGCTCGCGCCGTGGATCGCGCCGCATGCACCCAACCAGACCGACAGCAGTGCCTTCCTGCGGCCCCCGGCCTGGCAGGCGGGGGGCTCGGCGGCGCACCTGCTGGGCACCGACGCGATCGGGCGCGACCTGCTGTCGCGGCTCATGCACGGTGCACGGCTGTCCCTGTCGATCGGCGTCGCGGTGGTGGCGATCTCGGTGGCGGTCGGCATCGCGCTCGGCATGGTGGCGGGTTTCTTCCGCGGCATGCTCGAAATCGCGATCATGCGGCTGATGGACGTGATCCTCACGCTGCCGAGCCTGCTGCTCGCGATCGTGATCGTCGCGATCCTCGGGCCGGGGCTCATCAACGCGATGCTCGCGGTCGCGATCGTGGTGCTGCCGCACTACGTGCGCATCACCCGCGCCGCCGTGATCTCGGAAGTCTCGCGCGACTACGTCACCGCCGCACGCGTGAGCGGCGCGGGGACGCTGCGGCTGATGTTCCGCGAGGTGCTGCCCAACTGCGCGGCGCCGCTCATCGTGCAGGCCTCGCTGGGCGTGTCGACCGCGATCCTCGATGCGGCGGCGCTGGGCTTTCTCGGCCTCGGGGCGCAGCCGCCTTCGCCCGAGTGGGGAACGATGCTGGCCGATGCGCGCGAATTCGTGCTGCGCGCGTGGTGGGTCGTGACCTTCCCGGGCCTCGCGATCCTCGCGGCCGTGCTCGCCTTCAACCTGCTGGGCGATGGGCTGCGCGACGCGCTCGATCCCAAACTCAAGCGTTGACCATGGCCCTGCTCGACATCCGCGATCTCCACGTGGAGTTCCCCACGCAAGGCGGCACGCTGCACGCGGTCGAGGGCGTCAGCCTGCGCCTCGAAGAGGGCGAGGTGCTCGGCATCGTCGGCGAATCCGGTTCGGGCAAGAGCGTGACGATGATGGCGCTGATGGGGCTCATCGGATGGCCCGGCCGCGTGCGTGCCGAGCACATGCGCTTCGCGGGGCACGACCTGCTGGGCCTGCCCGACAAGGCACGCCGCAAGCTGGTCGGCAAGGACGTCGCGATGATCTTCCAGGAGCCGACCACCAGCCTCAACCCGTGCTTCACCATCGGCTGGCAGATCGTCGAGACGCTGCGCCAGCACCTGCACCTCGACAAGCGCGAAGCGAGGAAGCGCGCGACCGGGCTGCTCGAACAGGTCGGCATCCCGGCCGCCTCATCGCGCCTCGACAGCTACCCGCACCAGCTCTCGGGCGGCATGAACCAGCGCGTGATGATCGCGATGGCGATCGCCTGCAACCCGCGCCTGCTGATCGCCGACGAGCCGACGACGGCGCTCGACGTGACCATCCAGGCGCAGATCCTCGACCTGCTGCGCACCTTGCAGAAGGAGCGCGGCATGGCGCTCGTGCTCATCACGCACAACATGGGCGTGGTCAGCGAGATGGCGCAGCGCGTGGCCGTGATGTACGCCGGCCAGCTCATGGAAGAGCGCGGCGTGGACGACCTGTTCGCGATGCCGCAGCACCCCTACACCGCCGCCTTGCTGGCCGCGCTGCCGGAGCGCGCGGCCGGCGAGGGCCGCCTCGCCACCATCGCCGGCGTGGTGCCGGGCGTGCACGACCGGCCGGCGGGTTGCCTCTTCGCGCCGCGCTGCGCGTACGCCACGCCGCATTCGCATGCGGTGCGGCCCGAACTGCGCGAGTGGCTCGGCGGCCAGGTGCGCTGCCACTACCCGCTGGGCGACCGCGAGCGGGATATACATCGGGCGCAGGGCGGCGGCCAGGTGGTGGAGTTCGTGCGATGAGCGTGGTCGTCGCCGAGGCGAAGGCGCTGCAGCGCGTCTACACCGTGCGGCGCGGCCTGTTCCGCGCGCCCGCGTATCTGCAGGCGGTGGGCAGCATCTCGTTCACGCTGGAGAAGGGCCGCACGCTCGCGGTCGTCGGCGAATCGGGCTGTGGCAAGTCCACGCTCGCGCGCATGGTGTCGCTGATCGAGAAGCCGACGTCGGGGTCGCTGACGCTGGTGGGCGCCGATGCGGTCCATCCCCCCGCCGAGCGCCGGCGCGAGCTGCGCCGCGCGGTGCAGCTCGTGTTCCAGAACCCCTACGGCTCGCTCAACCCGCGCAAGAAGATCTCGGCCGTGCTCGAGGACCCGCTCGCGATCAACACCACGCTCGGCAAGGCGGAACGCGCCGCCAAGGCGCGCGAGATGCTCGCCCGCGTCGGGCTGCGGCCGGAGGTCGCGAACCGCTACCCGCACATGTTCTCCGGCGGCCAGCGCCAGCGCATCGCGATCGCCCGCGCGCTCATGCTCGGGCCGCAGTTGCTGGTGGCCGACGAGCCGGTGTCGGCGCTCGACGTGTCGATCCAGGCGCAGGTGCTGAACCTGCTCGCGGACCTGCAGGCGGAGCTCGGCCTGTCGTACCTCTTCATCTCGCACGACCTCGGCGTGGTGCGGCATATCGCGCACGACGTGCTGGTGATGTACCTCGGCCACGCGGTCGAGCAAGGCCCCAAGGCGCGCCTCTTCGCGCGGCCGCTGCATCCGTACACGCAGGCGCTGCTGGCTTCCACGCCGGGCCTGGGCGCGCAGCGCATCGTGCTCAGGGGCGAGCTGCCGTCGCCGCTTTCGCCGCCGCCGGGCTGCGTGTTCAACACGCGCTGCGCGCACGCGACCGAGCGCTGCCGCACGGAGCGGCCGCTGCTGCGCCTGCTCGACGAGCGGCTGGTGGCCTGCCACCACGCCGAGAAGTTCCTGGATGGCGCGGCCCCGGGTCGCGCCGATCATTCCCCGCCTGCCGCCGCGCGGGCCCAACCCTGAAGGAGCCGAGCCTCATGACCCCCACCTCCCAACTCTCGCGCCGCCTGCGCGCCGCTTCGCTGCTGGCGCCCACTGCGCTGGCGCTGGCCTGCGGCGCCGCGTCCGCGAAGACGCTGGTCTTCTGCTCCGAGGGCAGTCCCGAGAACTTCTACTCGGCGGTGAACACCACGGGCACCTCCTTCGACGCGACCACGCCGATCTACAACAACCTGGTCGAGTTCGAGCGCGGCGGCACCAAGGTCGTGCCGGGGCTGGCCGAGAGCTGGACCATCTCGCCCGACGCCACCGAGTACACCTTCAAGCTGCGCCGCGGCGTGAAGTGGCACAACACCGCCAAGAGCTTCAAGCCGACGCGCGACTTCAATGCCGACGACGTGATCTTCATGATGGAGCGCCAATGGAAGGAGAGCGACCCCTACTACAAGGTCACGAGCTCGAACCACTCGTACTTCAACGACATGGGCATGCCCAAGCTGCTGAAGTCCGTCGACCGCATCGACGACTACACGGTGAAGATCGTGCTCAACAAGCCCGAGGCGCCCTTCCTCGCGAACCTCGCGATGCCCTATGCCGGCATCCAGTCGAAGGAGTACGCGATCGCGATGCTCAAGGCCGGCACGCCCGAGAAGATCGACCAGGACCCGATCGGCACCGGCCCCTTCTACCTCGTGCAGTACCAGAAGGACGCCATCGTGCGCTTCAAGGCCTTCCCGCAGTACTGGGGCGGCAAGGCCAAGATCGACGACCTCGTCTTCGCGATCACGCCCGATGCCTCGGTGCGCTGGGCCAAGCTGCAGAAGGGCGAGTGCCATGTGATGCCCTATCCGAACCCGGCGGACCTCGATGCGATCCGCAAGGACCCCAATGTGCAGGTGCTCGAACAGCCCGGCCTCAACGTCGGCTACCTCGCCTACAACACGCAGAAGAAGCCCTTCGACGACGTGCGCGTGCGAAAGGCACTCAACATGGCGATCAACAAGAAGGCGATCATCGACGGCGTCTACCTGAGCACGGGCGTGGCGGCCAAGAACCCGATCCCGCCGACGATGTGGTCGTACAACGACGCGATCAAGGACGACCCCTACGATCCGGACGCCGCGAAGAAGCTGCTCGCCCAGGCCGGCTACCCGGACGGCTTCACGACCGACCTGTGGGCGATGCCGGTGCAGCGCCCCTACAACCCGAACGCCAAGCGCATCGCCGAGCTGATGCAGGCCGACCTCGCCAAGGTCGGCGTCAAGGCCGAGATCAAGACCTTCGAATGGGGCGAGTACCGCAAGCGCATGCAGTCCGGCGAGCACCAGATGGGCATGCTCGGCTGGACCGGCGACAACGGCGACCCGGACAACTTCCTCTACACGTTGCTGGGCTGCGCGTCGGCGCAGTCGAACGGCAGCAACGTGGCGAAGTTCTGCTACCAGCCCTACGAGGACCTGGTCGTGAAGGCCAAGAACGTGCCCAAGCAGGCCGACCGCGAGGCGCTCTACAAGAAGGCGCAGGAGATCTTCAAGGAGCAGGCGCCGTGGTTCACCATCGCCCATGCGGTGCAGCTCAAGCCCGTGCGCAAGGAAGTGGTCGACTTCAAGCTGAGTCCGTTCGGCCGCCACACCTTCTACGGCGTGGACATCAAGCAGTGAGCCTCTGATAGGCTCGCCGGATGAATGACGCGCCGCCTCGTCCGATCGCCATCGTCTCGGCCATGCACGAGGAGCTCGGCGCGCTGCTCGCGCAGATGCCCGACGAACAGCGCATCACCGTCGGCGGGCGCGACTTCTGGGTGGGCCATCTGCAGGGGCAGCTCATCGTCGCCGTGCTCTCGCGCATCGGCAAGGTCGCGGCCGCGACCACCGCGACGGTGCTGCTGGAGCGCTTCGGCGCAGAGGCGATCGTCTTCACCGGGGTCGCCGGCGGACTCGCCGAGGGCGTGAACGTCGGCGACGTCGTGGTCGCGACCCGGCTGCTGCAGCACGACCTTGATGCCTCGCCGATCTTCCCGAAGTACGAGGTGCCGCTCACGGGGCACGCGCGCTTCGCGGCCGACACGCAGATCAGCGAGTCGCTCGCGACCGTCGCCGCCGACGTGCTGCGCGATCCCGTGGCGCTGCTCGGCCAGAAGGTGGTGGACGATTTCGCGCTGGCCGCGCCGAAGGTTCATCGCGGCCTGCTGGTCAGCGGCGACCGCTTCGTCTCGACCGCCGCCGAAAGCGAGGCATTGCGCGGCGCGCTGCCCGATGCGCTGGCGGTGGAGATGGAAGGCGCCGCGGTGGCGCAGGTGTGCCACGACTTCGGCGTTCCCTTCGCGGCGGTGCGCACCATCTCCGATCGCGCCGACGACGCGGCGCACGGCGACTTCACGCGCTTCGTCTCGGCGGTGGCGAGCCGCTACAGCCTCGCGCTGGTCAGCGCCTGGCTCGCGACGCTGTAGCAGGAACGGATTCGAACCCAGGAATCCCGCGAAACCGGTTTGGCCGGGCCGCTGGGATTGCCCCCCTCCCGCCGAAGGCGAAAGAGGGGGGGAGCCGCGAAGCGGCTTGGGAGGTGCTTCATTTCAGCCATCCGCGCCGGCGGAAGTACCACATCGGCACCATCGCGCTCGCGAACATCAGCACGATTGCATAGGCGTAGCCGTAACTCCAGTCGACCTCGGGCATGAACTTGAAATTCATGCCGTAGACGCTCGCGATCAGCGTCGGCGGCAGCAGCGCCACGCTGGCGACCGAGAAGATCTTGATGGTCTTGTTCTGGTTGATGTTGATGAAGCCGACCGTCGCATCCAGCAGGAAGTTCATCTTGTCGAACAGGAAGGCCGTGTGGTTGTCCAGCGACTCGATGTCGCGCAGGATCTGCCGCGCCTCCTCGAACTGCTCGGCGTCGAGCATGCGGCTGCGCATCATGAAGCTGACCGCGCGGCGCGTGTCCATCACGTTGCGGCGGATGCGCCCGTTCAGGTCTTCCTGGCGCGCGATGAGGCCGAGCACCTCGCCGGCCAGTTCGTCGCTCACGTTGCTCGACAGCACTTTCTTGCCGGCCGATTCGAGCTCGTCGTAGATGTTCTCCAGCGTGTCGGCCGAGTATTCGGCGTCCGCGTCGAAGAGCTTCAGCAGCACCTTCTTGGCGTCCTCGATCAGTCCCGGCGCGCGGCGCGCGCGCATGCGCACGAGGCGGAACACCGGCACGTCCTCGTCATGGATCGAGAACAGCACGCCGCGGCTGCGCAGCTCGGTGTTGTGCTGGTTGAGGATGAACGCCACGCGCACCGAGCGCGGGTTCTCGTCGTCGTCGATCAGGAAGTCGCTGCGGATGTGGAGTTCGCCGTTGTCTTCCTCGTAGAAGCGCGCGGACTCCTCGATGTCCTCGTCCATCGCGTCTTCGGGGATGGACAGGCCGTAGTACTGCTTGATCCAGCGCTTTTCCTCGAGCGTCGGCGCTTCGAGGTCGACCCAGATCGGCTGGAACTTGGACAGCTCTTCCAGGGCCTCGATCTCTTCCTGGACGAGGCGGCCATTGGCGAGCGTGAAGATGTTGAGCATGGCTCACTCCCTTGGTGTGTCTGGCGGTATGGCGAATGGGGCGGGGCGCTTTCAATCCCCTCGCCGAGCACGCGTCAGAAGGGGAGTGAAAGCTGCCGACTCGGGACGATGTCCATCGAAAACTCCGGTTTTGCAGCGAGGCGCGATTATGTCACCGGGCATGGCGGCCACTCCGAAGCTTCTGGATAAACATCCAGTAAAGTCGCGTTCGATGCCCAGCCTCGCGACCCCTCCCTCCACCAGCCCCGAAGCGCGGCTGGCCGAAGCGCTCGCCCAGCTCAACGACGCGCAGCGCGCGGCCGTGGAGCACGGGCTGGCCGGGGTGCTGGGCGGGGCGGCGCCGGACGAGCGGCCCCTGCTCGTGATCGCGGGCGCCGGCTCGGGCAAGACCAGCACGCTGGCGCACCGGGTCGCGCACCTGATCGCGCGCGGCGCCGATCCGCAGCGCCTTCTTCTTTTGACCTTCTCGCGCCGCGCCGCGCAGGAAATGGAGCGCCGCGCGGGGCAGGTGGTGGTGCGGGTGCTGGGCCTGTCGTCGCAGTCGCCGCCCGCGCTGCCCTGGGCCGGGACCTTCCATGGCATTGGCGCGCGGCTCCTGCGCGAATACGCCCCGCAGATCGGGCTCGACGAGAACTTCACGATCCATGATCGCGGCGATGCCGAAGACCTCATGGGGCTGGTGCGCAACGACCTCGGGCTCTCGACCGCCCAGCGGCGCTTTCCGCTGAAAGGCACCTGCCTGTCGATCTATTCGCGCACGGTCAACACCTGCGCGCCGCTCGCGGAGGTGCTCAAGCACGCCTTTCCGTGGTGCGCCGAATGGGAGGCCGAGCTCAAGCGGCTCTTCGGCGCCTACGTGGAGGCCAAGCAGGAACAGCACGTGCTCGATTACGACGACCTGCTGCTCTACTGGGCCGGGATGATGGGCGAGCCCGCGCTCGCGCGGCAGGTCGGCGAGCGGTTCGACCACGTGCTGGTCGACGAATACCAGGACACCAACCTGCTGCAGGCCACCATCCTGCGCGCGCTCAAGCCCGACGGGCGCGGTGTGACGGTGGTGGGCGACGACGCGCAATCGATCTACTCGTTCCGCGGCGCCACGGTGCGCAACATCCTGGACTTTCCCCAGCACTTCGGGCAGCCGGCGCGCATCGTCACGCTGGAGCGCAACTACCGCTCGACGCAGCCGATCCTCGATGTGTCGAACGCGGTCATCGCCGGCGCGGCCGAACGGCACGCCAAGACGCTGTGGACCGACAAGCCTTCCGCCGGCCAGCCCCAGCTCGTGCTGGTGGCCGACGAGGCCGCGCAGGCGACCTGGGTGGCCGACCGGGTGCTCGCGCACCGCGAGGGCGGGCTCGCGCTGAAGTCGCAGGCGGTGCTGTTCCGCACCTCCACGCACAGCGCGGCGCTCGAACTCGAACTGGCCCGGCGCAACATCCCCTTTGTCAAGTACGGCGGCCTCAAGTTCCTCGAGGCGGCGCACGTGAAGGACATGCTCGCGGTGCTGCGCTTCGCCCAGAACCCGCGCGGCCGCATGGCGGGCTTTCGCGTCACGCAACTGATTCCGGGCATTGGGCCGGTCACCTCGTCGCGGCTGCTCGACGCGATGGACACCGCGGCCGATCCGGCGCAGGTCGTGCGTTCCTTCGTGCCGCCCGCGCAGGCGCAGGCCGAGTGGGCGCGATTCGCCGAGGCCTACGCGGCGCTGCGCGAGCCGTCGCTCGCCTGGCCTGCCGACATGGACCTCGTGCTGGCGTGGTACCTGCCGCACCTGGAGCGCCTCTACGACGATTCCGGCGTGCGCCGCGGCGACGTGGAGCAGCTCGCCCGGCTCGCGGCCGGCTACGCTTCGCGCGAACGCTTCCTGACCGAGCTGACGCTCGACCCGCCCGAGGCGACGAGCGACCGGCCCGGGCCGCCGTTGCTCGACGAGGACTACCTCATCCTCTCGACGATCCATTCGGCCAAGGGTCAGGAATGGACGTCGGTGCATGTGCTGAACGTGGTCGACGGCTGCATTCCCGCCGACGTGGCGCAGGGCGCGCAGGAACTCGAGGAGGAACGGCGGCTGCTCTACGTCGCGATGACGCGGGCGCGCGACCACCTGCACCTGCTGGTGCCCCAGCGCTTCTACGTCACGCAGCAGGCGGCGCGCGGCGACCGGCATCTGTACGCGGGCCGCACGCGCTTCATCACGGCGGCCGACGCGCAGCGCTTCGACCAGCAGACCTGGCCGCCGCCGCCGCCGCGCGCACCGCACGTGCCACCGCCGGCCGCCACCATCGACCTGCTGAGCCGCATGCGCGCCGCCTGGCGCTGAAGGCGCGCGGCCCTGCGGCCGGCGGGGTCGTATTTCCCCGCTCTTGACACCTGGCGCGGCCTCGCGACGCGCCGCGAATGTCTGCCTTGCCGCGCCCCTGTGCTATCGATTCCATAGCGATTTCATGCCATGAAGTCGACCTGGATCAAGGCTGTATGGCGAAGGGATTGCAATTCGATGACAGCGTGGGCATAGTGAACCGAACCGTCCCGCAGTCGCTTGTCTTCCTCTCTCCCGCCTCCCCCCACTCCCCTTGAATTTCCCCGGTCGTGTCTCCCACATGGAGCTACGTCCATTTCCCCAACCGTCAATTCCAGGAGGTCATTCATGAATTTGACGATCAGCGGTCACCACCTCGACGTCACCCCCGCCTTGGACAGCTACGTTAGGAACAAGCTGAGCCGGATCAATCGCCACTTCGACCAGGTCGTCGACGTGAAGGTGATCCTCACGGTGGAAAAGCAGAAGGAAAAGGAACGCCGTCAACGCGCCGAATGCAATATTCACGTCAAGGGCAATGACATGTTTGCGGAAGCGAGCCACGCTGATCTCTACGCCGCCGTCGACGAACTCGTCGACAAACTCGACCGGCAGGTGGTCCGCCACAAGGACCGGCTGCAGGATCATCATCACGCAGCGCCCAAGCGTGTGATGTAGTTCATCCCTTCGGGCAAACACTCTTGCGGGCCGCTTTCCAGCGGCCCTTTGCTTTTTGCAGGGTGGGTGCATAATCGCCCCCGCCCCGCACCACCATGAACCGACTCGCGTCCATCCTGCCGCCCGCTCAAGTGCTTGTGAGCGTCGACGCCACCAGCAAGAAGCGTGCTTTCGAAGAAGCCGGCCTGCTGTTCGAAAACCTGCATGGCCTCGGCCGCGCCCTGATCACCGACAGCCTCTTCGCGCGCGAGCGCCTGGGCTCCACCGGTCTGGGCCACGGCGTGGCCATCCCGCACGGCCGCATCAAGGGTCTCAAGTCCCCGATGGCCGCTGTCTTCCAGCTCGCGAATCCGATCGGCTTCGACGCGCCGGACGAACAGCCCGTGGTCCTGCTGATCTTTCTGCTGGTGCCTGAAGCGGCCACGCAGAAACATCTTGAAATACTCTCCGAGATTGCGGAACTCCTGAGCGACGCGAACCTGCGCGAGCAGATCAAGTCGAGCACGGATGCGGCGGCGCTTCACGCGCTCATCGCCGGCTGGCAGTCAGCGCAGGTCGCCTGACCCCGTGTCGGCCTCCCGGCTCGCGGTGGCTGCATCGACCTTCCTCCCCCGGAAAGAACCGCCGCGGCGGGCCCTCGCGGGTCCGGCGCAGGCCGCTGGCCGCCGCTAGCCGATACTCAGCGCCATCATGAAGCCCACCGTCATCAGCGCCGACGCCATGTTCGAAGAGTTCCGCGGCTCCCTTCGCTGGGAGTGGCTGGCGGGCCTCGGTGCGTCGGAGCGCCAGTTCGACCCCGACGTCATCAGCCGCGCCCAGTCGGCGGCCGATCTCGTGGGCTACCTCAACTACATCCATCCCTACCGGGTGCAGATCCTGGGCGCGCGCGAAGTGGCCTACCTCACGCGCGGCACGCATGACGACTGCGTGCGGCGCATCGCCCGCATCGTCACGCTCGAGCCGCCGATGCTGGTGCTGGCCGACGGGCAGCCCGCGCCGGACGAGCTGCTTTCGATCTGCGAGCGGGCGCAGCTGCCGCTGTTCGCGACGCGCGAGTCCTCGGCCTTCGTGATCGACCTGCTGCGCGCCTACCTGTCGAAGCACTTCGCCGAGCGCACCTCGATGCACGGCGTGTTCATGGACATCCTCGGGCTCGGGGTCATGATCACCGGCGAGTCGGGCCTCGGCAAGAGCGAGCTCGGCCTCGAACTGATCTCGCGCGGCAACGGTCTCGTGGCGGACGACGCGGTGGACCTCTACCGCATCAACCAGACCACGCTGGAGGGGCGCTGCCCCGAGCTGCTGCAGAACCTGCTGGAGGTGCGCGGCATCGGCCTGCTCGACATCCGCGCCATCTTCGGCGAGACCGCGGTGCGCCGGAAGATGCGGCTCAAGCTCATCGTGCACCTGGTGCGCCGCGACAGCTTCGAGCGCGACTACGAGCGCATGCCTTCCGCGCCGCTCACGCAGGACGTGCTAGGCATTCCGGTGCGCAAGGTCATCATCCAGGTGGTGGCTGGCCGCAACATCGCGGTGCTGGTGGAAGCGGCCGTGCGCAATTCGATCCTGCAGCTGCGCGGGATCGACACCTATGCGGATTTCGTCGCCCGCCATCACAAGGCGATGGAGGCGGCGCGGGACGACGACTGAGCCGTCTCAGCGCTTGGAGACGCAGTCGGCGCACAGGCCGTACAGCGACATCGCGTGGTCCTGCAGGATCCAGCCCTTGTCCTTCGAGATCATCTGCTGGCGGCGCTCGATCTCGGCGTCGTAGAACTCCTCGACCTTGCCGCACGAGGTGCAGATGAGGTGGTCGTGGTGCTTGCCTTCGTTGAGTTCGTAGACTGCCTTGCCGCTTTCGAAATGGCTGCGCTCCAGGATGCCGGCCTGTTCGAACTGCGTGAGGACGCGGTAGACCGTGGCCAGGCCGATGTCGGAATGGTCGTTGAGCAGCACGCGGAACACGTCTTCCGCCGTCATGTGGCGTTGGCCGCCGTTCTGGAAGATCTCGAGGATCTTGAGGCGTGGCAGCGTGGCCTTCAGGCCCGTGTTCTTCAGTTCTTCGATATTGCTCATGGTGATCCCGCTGCGGCCCTCCGCGTCGCTGGCAAAAGCCCCTCCAGAGGGCTGCCGCTACAATGATTTGATCATATCGTCCAACCCTCTTTCCATGCCTGCCATTCCCTCACGCCGTCATTGGCTGCTTGCCGGCGCGATCGTGTCGAGCCTGTGCCTGGGCGCCTGCAGCAGTGTCAGCAACAGCGCGCGAGGTGCACTGACTGCGGTCACGCCCTACAAGGTCGAGGTGGTCCAGGGCAATTTCGTTTCCAAGGAACAGGTCGAGGCGCTCAAGCCCGGCATGACGCGCCAGCAGGTGCGCGAGATCCTCGGCACGTCGCTCCTGGCCGATGTCTTCCATGCCAACCGCTGGGACTACGTCTTCACGATCCGGCGCCAGGGCGTCGAGCCGCAGCAGCGCCGCCTGACGGTCTACTTCAACGGCGACGTGCTCGACCGTTTCGAGGGCGACCCGATGCCCAGCGAGGAAGAGTTCGTCGCCACGCTCGACACCCGCCGCCGCAGCGGCAAGGTCCCGGCGCTCGAAGCGACCGAGGACCAGCTCAAGAAATACACGCCCAAGGACAAACCGTCCGAAGGCGAGCCTGCCGCCGCCGCAACGACGGCGCCGCTGCCGGCCGCCTACCCCCCGCTCGAATCGCGCTGAGCGCACGCCGGCCGCTGGCCGGCGTGCCTCTTTCCCGAATCCGCACTTCCCGAGGCCAGACGCGTGACCGCCCCTTCTTCCACTTCCAGTTCCCTCCATCGCGTGGCTGTCGCCGGCGCTTCCGGGCGCATGGGCCACATGCTGATCGACGCGGTGCGGCAGTCCGGCGATTGCCGGCTGGCCGGTGCCCTCGATGTGGCGGGCAGCAGCGCGCTCGGCGCGGACGCCTCGGCCTTCCTCGGGGCGCCGAGCGGCGTGCCGATCGTTTCCGATCTGCGCGAAGGGCTCAAGGACGCGCAGGTCCTGATCGATTTCACCCGCCCCGAAGGCACCATGGCGCACCTCGCCGCGTGCCGCGAAATGGGCGTGCAGCTGGTGATCGGCACGACCGGCTTCAGCGACGCGCAAAAGGCCGAGATCGCCGCGGCCGCGAAGGACATCGCGATCGTCATGGCGCCCAACATGAGCGTCGGCGTGAACGTGACCTTCAAGCTGCTGGAAATGGCCGCCAAGGCGCTGTCCACGGGCTACGACATCGAGATCATCGAGGCGCACCACCGTCACAAGGTCGATGCGCCTTCGGGCACCGCGCTGAAGATGGGCGAAGTGGTCGCCGACGCGCTCGGCCGCGACCTGAAGCAGTGCGCGGTGTACGGGCGCGAGGGCGTGACCGGCGAGCGCGATCCGTCGACGATCGGCTTCGCGACCATCCGCGGTGGCGACATCGTGGGCGACCACACGGTGCTGTTCGCGGGCACCGGCGAGCGCATCGAGATCTCGCACAAGTCGTCGAGCCGCGCCGGCTACGCGCAGGGCAGCCTGCGGGCCGTGCGCTTCCTGGCCGGCAAGCAGGCCGGCCTCTTCGACATGTTCGACGTCCTGAACCTGCGCTGACCGCGGGCAGGCGTCCCATGAGCCTCATCGAACTGCTCGCGCATGGCGACGGCGTCAGCCGGGCGGTGGCGACGCTGCTCCTGCTCATGTCGGTGTCGAGCTGGGTCGTGATCCTCTGGAAGGCCTGGCTGCTGCGCGGCGGCACGCGCGACGTGGTGCGCAGCATCGCGGCCTTCTGGCAGTCGCCCTCGCTCGGCGATGCCGAATCGAGCCTCAAGGCCTTCGATCGCGCCGCGCTGGTGTGGCCCGCGGTGAGCGCGGTGCGCCACCTCGCCACCCAACCCGACGGCGGCACGCTCGGCGGCGCGGTGGACCGCACGCAGCGCGTCACGCGCGTGCTGCGCGATGCGCTGCACGCGGCGCTGCGGCGCCTGCAGGCCGGCCAGATCCTGCTCGCGACGGTGGGCGCCACCGCGCCGTTCGTGGGCCTGCTCGGCACGGTCTGGGGCATCTACCGCGCGCTCGTGGGCATCGCCGGCGAGACCGGCGGCTTCACCATCGACAAGGTCGCCGGGCCGGTCGGCGAGGCGCTCATCATGACCGCCTTCGGCCTCGCGGTCGCGATTCCGGCGGTGCTGGCCTACAACGTGTTCGGACGCGTCGTCGGCCGCATCGAAGCCGAGCTCGAAGGCTTCGCGCACGACCTGCTCGGCATGCTGGGATGAAACCAAACCCCCCCTGCCGGTTCCGCGGGTGCCCTGGCCTCGGCGCGCTCGCGGTCATGCGCGGCGGCGTGGTGGAGAACTGAGTTGGCCTTCGGTCGCACATCGCTCGGCAGCACGCCCACCGGCGGACGCGCCATCGGCGCGGGCGGCCAGCGTCCGCTGTCGGACATCAACGTCACGCCGCTGGTGGACGTGATGCTGGTGCTGCTGGTGATCTTCATCATCACGGCGCCGCTGATGGCGAGCTCGATCAAGCTCGACCTGCCGCGCACCGATGCGGGCCGGCCCAGCGAGACGCCGAAATTCGTCAGCCTCGTCGTCGATGCATCGGGCCAGGTGTTCCTCGACGATCGTCCGGTGACGAGCGATGCACTCGCCGCCGGGCTCGCGAAGGCGGCGGCCGCCAGCCGCGACACCGAAGTGCAATTGCGTGCGGACCAGAGCGTGCCCTACGGCAAGGTGGTCGAGCTGATGGGCATCGCCAACAAGGCGGGGCTCAGCCGCATCGGCTTCGTCACCGAAGCGCCACGGGCCGAAGCCCCCGCGAAGTAGCGGCGCTCAGCCCAGCTGCACGGGCCGCGTGTGCCAGATCTGGTGGGCGTATTCGGCGATCGTCCGGTCCGATGAAAACGCGCCCATCCCCGCCACGTTGAGGATCGCCATCCGCGTCCACGCATCCGGGTCGCGGTAGAGCGCATCGACCTTCGCCTGCGCCTCGATGTAGCTCGCGTAGTCGGCCAGCAGCAGGTAGTGGTCGCCCCAGCTCACGAGCGCGTCGAAGATCTCCTGGTAGCGCGCGGGTTCGCTCGGCGAGAAGGCGCCGCCCTGGATGCTGTCGAGCACGCGCTGCAGTTCGGGGTTCGCTTCATAGAAGTCGCGCGGCTGGTAGCCGCTGGCGCGGATCTCGGCCACCTGCGGCGTGGTGTTGCCGAAGATGAAGAAGTTGTCGGCGCCGACGTTCTCGCGCATCTCCACATTGGCGCCGTCCAGCGTGCCGATGGTCAGCGCGCCGTTGAGTGCGAACTTCATGTTGCCGGTACCCGAGGCTTCGGTGCCGGCGGTGGAGATCTGCTCCGAGAGATCCGCCGCCGGCATGATGAGCTCGGCCAGGCTCACGCTGTAGTTGGGCACGAACACCACCTTCAGCAGCTTGCCGACGCGCGCGTCGTTGTTGATGGTGTGCGCCACGTCGTTGATGAGCCGGATCACCAGCTTGGCCACGTGGTAGGCCGAGGCCGCCTTGCCCGCGAACACCACCACGCGCGGCACGTGGCCCGCATCGGGCGCATCGAGGATGCGGTGGTAGCGCGTGACGACGTGCAGCAGGTTGAGTAGCTGCCGCTTGTATTCGTGGATGCGCTTGACCTGCACGTCGAACATCGCGTCGGTGTCGATGTCGATGCGCAGATGTTCGTCGATCCAGTTGGCGAGCCGCAGCTTGTTCTCGCGCTTGGCGTGACGGAACGCGCGCACGAAGGCCGGCTGCTGCGCCATCGGCCGCAGCGCCTCGAGCTGGGAGAGGTCGCGCCGCCAGCCGCGGCCGATGCGGGCATCGAGCAGCGCCGCCAGCGGCGGGTTGGCCTGCGCGAGCCAGCGGCGCGGCGTGACGCCGTTGGTCTTGTTGTTGAAGCGCTCCGGGAACAGCTTCGCGAAGTCCGCGAAGATCGACTGCTTCATGAGCTCGGAGTGCAGCCCCGAGACGCCGTTGACCGAATGGCTCGCGAGTACCGCCACGTAGGCCATGCGCACGCGGCGTTCGCCCGCTTCGTCGATCAGCGACAGCCGGCGCAGCAGCTCGACGTCGTGGCCGTGCGCCTGCGTCACGCTCGCGAGGAAGCGCGCGTTGATGTCGAACAGGATCTGCAGGTGCCGCGGCAGCACGCGCCCGAACATCTCGATCGGCCAGGTCTCCAGCGCCTCGTGCATCAGCGTGTGGTTGGTGTAGCTGAACACCTTCTGCGTGTGGGCCCACGCGGTGTCCCAAGGCAGGTCGTGCTCGTCGATCAGAAGGCGCATCAGCTCGGGCACGGCGAGCACCGGGTGCGTGTCGTTGAGGTGGATGCTGACCTGGTCCGGCAGCTCGTCGAAGCTGTCATGGTTGCGCAGGTAGCGGCGCAGCAGGTCCTGCACGCTGGCGCTGACGAAGAAGTATTCCTGGTGCAGCCGCAGTTCGCGGCCCGAGGGCGTGGAGTCGTCGGGGTAGAGCACGCGCGAGACGTTTTCCGAGTGGTTCTTGCTCTCCACCGCCTCCATGTAGTTGCCTCGGTTGAAGGCCGAGAGGTCGATCTCCTCGGTGGCGCGCGCCGACCACAGCCGCAGCGTGTTCGTGGCCTGCGTGCCGTAGCCGGGAATGATGGTGTCGTAGGCCACGGCGAGCACGTCGTGGGTGTCGACCCAGTTCGCCGCGCCGTGGGGCGCGCCCTTGCCTTCGCGCCGCTGCACGTGGCCGCCGAAGCGCACGCGGTAGGTCACCTCGGGCCGCTGGAACTCCCACGGGTTGCCGCGCGTGAGCCAGTAGTCGGGCGTCTCGATCTGCTGGCCGTCGACGATGCGCTGGCGGAACATGCCGTACTCGTAGCGGATGCCGTAGCCGATGCCGGGGACGCCGAGCGTCGCCATCGAATCGAGGAAGCAGGCGGCCAGCCGCCCGAGCCCGCCGTTGCCGAGGGCCGCATCGGGCTCGCGCTCGGCCAGCGCCTGGATGTCGACGCCGAAATCGGCCAGCGCCTCTTTCACCGTGCCCTGCAGTTCGAGCGCGAGCAGCGCGTTGGTGAAGGTGCGCCCGATCAGGAACTCCATCGAGAGGTAGTACACGCGCTTGAGGCGCTGCGCGTAGATCTGGCGCGTGGTGGTCATCCAGCGCTCGACGATCTGGTCGCGCACCGCGAGCGCGGTCGCGTGCAGCCAGTCGTCCTGGCTCGCGGCGACGGGGTCCTTGCCGACCGCGTAGATGAGCTTGTTCGCGACGGCGCGCTTGAACGCGGCGACGTCGCGGTCGGGGTGGTCGTACTTGAAATCGTCGATGGTCATGATGGGGGCAGGGTGGTTGCGCCGGCGGGGTTCAGCCCAGGGCCTCGGCGTAGACATCGAGATAGCGTGCGGCGGCCGTGCCCCAGTCGGCGGGGCGGCTCATCGCGTTGGCGCGCACCGCCCGCCAGTCGGCGGGCCGCTGGTGGAGCGCGAAGGCGCGGCGCACCGCGCGGGCGTAGCTGTCGGCGTCGAAACCGCCGAAGACGAAGCCGTTGGCCTCGCCGCTGGCCATGTCCTCCAGGCTGGCGTCGACCACCGTGTCGGCGAGCCCGCCGACGCGGTGCACGAGCGGCAGGCTGCCGTACTTGAGGCCGTACATCTGCGTGAGCCCGCACGGCTCGAAGAGCGAGGGCACGAGGGTCACGTCGCCGCCTGCGAACAGCCGGTGGGCGAGCGCCTCGCTGTAGCCCACCGTGACGCTGACCGCGCGCGGCGCCGCGTCGGCGCGCTGGCGGAACGCGGCCTCCAGCTCGGCGTCGCCGCTGCCGAGCAGCGCGAGCTGGCCGCCCTGCGCGAGCAGCGCGTCCAGTCCCTCCAGCACGAGGCCCAGGCCTTTCTGCTCGGTCAGGCGACTCACCACGACGAAGAGCAGCGCATCGGGCTGCGGCGCGAGGCCCAGCTCTTCCTGCAGCGCCGCCTTGCAGAACGCCTTGCCGGTCATCTGTCGGCGGTCGTAGCGCCGCGGGATCAGCCGGTCGGTGGCCGGATTCCAGACCTGGTCGTCGACCGCGTTGAGGATCCCGCTGAGCACCCGCGAACGGCTGTGCAGCAGACCGTCCAGCCCGAAGCCCTGCTCGGGCGTCTGGATCTCGCGCGCATAGGTCGGGCTCACGGTGGTGATGCGGTCGGCGAAGCACAGCCCGCCCTTCATGAACGACAGCTGGCCGTGGAATTCGAGCCCGTCGATGCCCCACGCCGCGGGTGGCAGCCCGAGCTCGGAAAAGTGCCACGGCGCGAACAGGCCCTGGTAGGCGAGGTTGTGCACCGTGAAGACGCTGGCCACGCGCGGGTGGCCAGCGTCGGGCGGCGCGAAGGCGAGGTAGGCCGGCGCGAGCCCCGCATGCCAGTCGTGGGCATGGACGAGGTCGGGGCGCCACTGTGCATCGAGGCCGCGTGCCAGTTGCGCGGCGGCCCAGCCGAGCAGGGCGAAGCGCCGGTGGTTGTCGCCGTAGGGCTGGCGGCCCCCGTCTTCGTAGGGATTGCCGGGCCGGTCATAGAGCCGGGGCGCATCGATCACGTAGGCCGGCAGGGCTGGCGCGCCGTCGATCGGTACGCGGCCCAGCTGCAGCCGCGCCGTGTCGCCCCAGGGTGCGGTGAGCTCGGCCATCGGCCTCGCATCGGCGAGGCCGGCGACGATCGCCGGAAAGCCCGGCAGCAACACCCGCACATCCTGCCCGGCCGCCTGCAGCGCCAGCGGCAGCGCGCCCGCGACGTCGGCCAGCCCCCCGGTCTTGAGCAGGGGGAAGAGTTCGGCGCTGACCTGGAGGATCCGCATGCGTGGCGACTTCGACGGAGCTATTGGGGAAAGCCCAGGCGCTTGAGCATCTCGCGCGTGATGAGCACCACGCCGCCCTCGGTGCGCTCGAAGCGGGCGGCGTCTTCGGCCGGATCTTCGCCGACGACGGTGTTCTCGGGCAGGATGCAGGCGCGATCGATCACCACCTTGTTCAGCCGCGAGCCCTGGCCGATCTGCACGTCGGGCAGCAGCACCGCCTCGTTGATGGTGCAGAACGAATGCACGCGCACGCCCGAGAACAGCACCGAACTGCTCACCTGCGAGCCCGAGACGATGCAGCCGCCGGAGACGATGGTGTTGACGGTCATGCCGTGCCGTCCCTCGCGGTCGAGCACGAACTTGGCCGGCGGCAACTGCCGCTGGTAGGTCCAGATGGGCCAGTCGGTGTCATAGATGTCCAGCTCGGGGGTGATCGAGGCCAGGTCCAGGTTGGCGGCCCAGAATGCATCAATCGTGCCCACGTCGCGCCAGTACGCCTGCGCGTTGCCGCCGCGGCGGGCGCGCGTCACGCACGACATCCCGAAAGGATGCGCCACCGCGCGGCCTTCGGCCACGGCGCGGGGGATGATGTCCTTGCCGAAGTCGTGGTCCGAGTCGGGGTCGGTGCTGTCTTCCTCGAGCATCTGGTAGAGGTACTCGGCATCGAAGATGTAGATGCCCATGCTCGCGAGCGCCACGTCGGGCTTGCCCGGCATCGGGGGCGGGTCGGCCGGCTTTTCGAGGAAGCCGTTGATGCGGCGGTCTTCATCCACGGCCATGACGCCGAAGGCGACCGCCTCGCGGCGCGGCACCTCGATGCAGCCCACGGTGCAGCCGCGGCCGTGCGCGACATGGTCGGTGAGCATGATCGAGTAGTCCATCTTGTAGACGTGGTCGCCGGCCAGCACCAGCACGTAGTCGTGCGGCGTGGATCGGGTGCGGAAGATGTCGAGGTTCTGGTAGACGGCATCGGCCGTGCCGCGGTACCAGTGCTCGTCGCCCACGCGCTGCTGGGCCGGGAGCACGTCGACCATCTCGTTGAGCTCCGCGCGCAGGAAGCTCCAGCCGCGCTGCAGGTGGCGCATGAGCGAGTGCGACTTGTACTGCGTGACCACCGCCATGCGCCGGATGCCGGAGTTGAGGCAGTTCGACAGCGCGAAGTCGATGATGCGGAACTTGCCCCCGAAGTACACCGCCGGCTTGGCGCGCCGGTCGGTGAGCTGCTTGAGCCGGGAGCCCCGGCCGCCGGCCAGCACGAGCGCGATGGTGCGGCGCACGAGCTGGTGCGCCTGCAGGGTCGGTTGCGAGAGCTCATCCATGGCTTGCCTCCGTCTTGGTTCCCCGGTCGCCCAGCCTAGCATCGACGACCGCGCTTGGCTTCTATGTTCTTGCGACCCAGAGGCTGCCGGGCGCCAGCGTCGCGGTGGCGCCGAGCGGGAGCGGCCCGGCAGTGCGTTCATCGCTTGCGAACTGGCGGATCCAGCCTCCCGCCGGCAGCTGGAAGGCGACTTCGCCGGCCTCCGCGTTCAGCATCAGGAGCCAGTTCGATGCCGGCGCCTCGAACAGGATCGCGAGCGCATGGCGGTCGCGGCGCTCCCAGTCGGCCAGGGTCATCGTGCGGCCTTCGGGCGTGTGCCAGTGCAGCGTCGTCGCGCCGAGCAGGGCGGGGTCGGGCCACCACTGCGCGCTGCGCAAGGGCGCGGCTTCGCGGCGCAGCGCCAGCAGGCGCGAGACATAGTCGCCGAGACTGGCGTCGGCGCCCGACCAGTCCAGCCACGTCGTCTCGTTGTCCTGGCAGTAGGCGTTGTTGTTGCCGTTCTGGGTGTGGCCCAGTTCGTCGCCCGCCAGCAGCATCGGCGTGCCTTGCGAGAGCAGCAGCGCCGCCAGCAGCACGCGGCGCAGGCGGTCGCGTTCGGCGAGCACCTGCGGGTCGTCCGTGTCGCCCTCCACCCCGCAGTTGCGGCTCAGGTTGCTTGCGTGGCCATCGAGGTTGTTCTCGCCGTTTGCGAGGTTGTGGCGCTCGTTGTAGCTCAGCAGGTCGCGCAGCGTGAAGCCATCGTGCGCGGTGATGAAGTTGACGCTCGCGGTGGGCGCCCGGCCGTCGCGCTGGAAGACGTCGCTCGATGCCGTGAAGCGCAGCGCGAACTCGCCGAGCCCGACGCTGCGGTGCAGCCAGAAGCCGCGTTGCGTGTCGCGGAAGCGGTCGTTCCATTCGAGCCAGCCGGGCGGGAACTCGCCGAGCCGGTAGCCGCCGGGGCCGATGTCCCACGGCTCGGCGATGAGCAGCGCGCGGGCGAGGACAGGGTCCTGCGCCACCGCGGCGAGGAAGGGCGCACGCCGGTCGAATTCGCCGCCCTCGCGGCGCTCGAGGACCGGCGCCAGGTCGAAGCGGAAGCCGTCGACGCCGAGCTGCGTCACCCAGTGGCGCAGCGCATCCATCACCAGTTGCACCACGCGCGGCTCGGCGAGGTTCAGGCAATTGCCGCAGCCGGTCCAGTTCTGGTAGAGCGCCCGATCGTCCGGCCGCAGGTGGTAGTAGAGCGTGTTGTCGATGCCCCGCAGGCTCAGCGTGGGGCCCAGCTCGTCGGTCTCGGCGCTGTGGTTGAAGACCACGTCGACCACCACTTCCATGCCGCGCGCGTGGATCGCGTCGGTCATGGCGCGGAACTCGCTCGCCGGCGAGGTGCCGGGGCGGCCGCTCCAATAGCGTGTCTCGGGCGCGAACCAGCCGATCGGGCTGTAGCCCCAGTAGTTGCTGAGGCCGAGCCCGAAGAGCCGCGCTTCGTCCGCGCGGAACTGCACCGGCATCAGGTTCAGCGTGGTGACGCCGAGCCGCTGCAGGTGGTCGAGCACCACCGGTTCCGCGAGGCCGGCGTAGGTGCCGCGCAGCTCGGGCGGAACGCCCGGGTGCCGTCGTGTCTGGCCGCGAACGTGGAGTTCGTAGATCACGCGGTCGCCCTCGGCGACGCGAGGCGTGGCGGGAGGCGCCGGCGGCAGCGGCGCGACGACGCGCGCCTTGAGCGCGATCGAGGCGTTGTCCCGCCCATCGGGCCGCGCCGGATCGGCGGCGTCGTGCCCGAGGAAGAGGTCCTCGCCGCCGTAGCGCCCCACCACGTCGCGCGCATGGGGGTCGAGCAGCACCTTGGCCCGGTTGAAGCGCAGCCCCTCGTGCGGCGCCCAGGGCCCGTCGACGCGCCAGCCGTAGACCAGCCCCGGGCCTGCCTGCGGCAGCGCGCCGTGCCAGACGCCGTCGGTCCGGGCGGTGAGTTCCAGCCGCTGCCGCTCGTGCCGGCCGGTCTCGTCGAAGAGGCACAGCGCCACCCGCGTCGCACGCGGCGCGACCAGCGCGAAGTTGACGCCGTCCGGCCCCGGCGTCGCACCGAGCGGATAGGGGCTGCCCGGGCGCAATCCGGTGGTCACGCGAGCACCCACATCAAGGTACACAGCGCGGGCAGGGTGAGGCTCATCGACTGGGCCCGCCCATGCCAGGGAATCGCCTGCGTTTCGAGGATGCCGTTGCCAAGCCCGCTGCCGCCATAGATCGCGTGGTCCGTGTTGATGATCTCGCGGTAGGCGCCAGCAAGGGGCATGCCCAGCCGATAGCCGTGCCGCACCACCGGCGTGAAGTTGCACGCCGCCACCACGCAGCCGCCGTCGGCCGCGCGCCGCACGAAGGCGAACACCGACTGGTCCGCGTCGTCATGGCAGATCCACTCGAAACCCTGCGGCTCGCAGTCGAGCTCGTGCAGCGCCGGAAAGTGGCGGTAGACGTTGTTCAGGTCGCGCACCAGGCGGCGGATGCCCTGGTGCGAGGGCTGTTCGAGCAGGTGCCAGTCGAGGCCGCGCTCCGCGTTCCACTCGGCCCACTGGGCGAACTCGCCGCCCATGAAGAGCAGCTTCTTTCCCGGATACGCCCAGAAGTAGCCATAGAGGTTGCGCAGCCCCGCGAACTTCTGCCAGGGGTCGCCCGGCATGCGGCCGATCATCGAGCCCTTGCCGTGCACCACCTCGTCGTGCGACAGCGGCAGCACGAAGTTCTCGCTGTGCGCATACGTGAGCCCGAAGGTGATCTCGCGGTGGTGGTGCCGGCGGTGGACCGGATCGAGGCCGGCGTAGCGCAGCGTGTCGTTCATCCAGCCCATGTTCCACTTGTAGTGGAAGCCGAGTCCGCCCTGGCCGGGCGGGCGCGTGACGCCCGCAAAGCTGGTCGACTCCTCGGCGATCGTGATCGCGCCGGGGCACTCGGTGCCGACGACGTGGTTCATGCGGCGCAGGAAGTCGATGGCCTCGAGGTTCTCGCGACCGCCATGGGCGTTGGGCACCCATTCGCCGGCCGGGCGGCTGTAGTCGCGGTAGAGCATCGAGGCCACCGCATCGACCCGCAGGCCGTCGACGCCATAGCGCTCCAGCCAGTACAGCGCATTGCCCACGAGGTAGTTGCGCACCTCGGTACGGGCATAGTTGAAGACGAGCGTCCGCCAGTCGGCGTGAAAGCCCTCGCGCGGATCGGCGTATTCGTAGAGCGCGCTGCCGTCGAACTGCGCGAGCCCATGCGAGTCGGTGGGGAAATGCGCCGGCACCCAGTCGAGGATCACGCCCAGCCCCGCCGCGTGCGCCGCCTCGACGAAGGCCCGGAAATCGCCCGGGGTGCCGAAGCGCGAGGTGGGCGCGTACAGGCCGATCGGCTGGTAGCCCCACGATCCGTCGAAGGGATGCTCGCTGACCGGCAGCAGTTCGATGTGCGTGAAGCCCATGTCGCGCGCATAGGGCACCAGGGTGTCGGCCAGCTCGCGGTAGTCGAGCCAGTCGCGGCCGTTGTTCTTGCGCCGCCAGGAGCCCAGGTGCACCTCGTAGATGCTGATGGGCGCGCTGCGCGCGTTGGCCGGCCCCCGGTCCGGCGGCATCCGGGCCGGCGGCGGCAGCGGCTGCACCACGCTGGCGGTGTCGGGCCGCAGGCGGGCCGAGAAGCCGAAGGGGTCGGCCTTGCGCGTCACGCGGCCCCCGGCCGACAGGATCTCGAACTCGTAGCTGTCGCCGGCCGCGACCTGCGGCGCGAAGATCTCCCACACGCCGCATTCGCGGCGCAGCCGCATCATGTGGCGGCGGCCGTCCCACTGGTTGAAGTCGCCGACCACCGACACGCGCCGCGCGTTCGGCGCCCACACCGCGAAGGCGACGCCGCGCACGCCGTCGATCTCGCGCAGGTGGGCGCCCAGCGGCTCGTAGGGCCGCAGGTGCGTGCCCTCTGCGAGCAGCCAGGCGTCGGTGGCGCCGAGCACCATCGGGAAGCGGTAGGGGTCGTCGATGAGCGAGCTGTGCGAGCCCCAGTCCACATGGAAGTGGTAGCCGAGCCGCGCCTGCGAGGCGGGGACCAGGCCGGCGAAGAGGTCGCTGCCGGGCTTCCGGTCGAGTTGCGCGAGCGGCCAGCCCGAGCCCGACTGCATCACCGTGACCGACTTCGCGCCGGGCAGCAGGGCGCGCACCCGCAGGCCCTCGTCCGTCTCGTGCGGGCCGAGCACGGCGAAGGGGTCTTCGTGTTCCGCGCGCATCAGTGCGCGGACTTCGGCCTCAGGCAGCATCGAGCGGTACTCCGAAGAAGACGCCGTACGGCGGCAGCGCGAGCGCGCCGCCTTCGATGCGAGTGTCCGCCAAAGGCGCGCCGTCTGCCGGCGCGAGCCGCCGCGGCAGCGCGAGCGTCACCGGTTCCGCGGACAGGTTGAACACGCCGTGCAGCACGGCGTCGCCCGCGCGGCGCTCGAGCCACAGCACGGTGTCGTGCACGCCGGGCGCATCGACGAAGCGCATGGCGCCCGAGCGCAGCGCCGGCTGGCCGCGCCGCCAGCGCAGCAGCGCGCGGCTGAAGGCGAGCATCGACGCCGGATCGCCGGCCTGGCGGTCGATGGCCAGCGGCAGGTGCATGGCCGACACCGGCAGCCAGGGCGTGCCGCTGGTGAAGCCGGCGTGGTGCGCATCGGTGGCCCAGGGCATCGGCGTGCGGGCGCCGTCGCGCCCCTTGAATTCGGGCCAGAAGGCGCGGCCGTACGGGTCTTGCAGCAGCTCGAACGGCACCTCGGCCTCGGGCAGGCCGAGCTCCTCGCCCTGGTAGATGCTCGCGCTGCCGCGCAGCGACAGCAGCAGCGCCAGCCACAGTCGGTCGCGGCGGGTGTCCTCGATGCCGTTGCCGTTCCAGCGCGAGGCCACCCGCGGCACATCGTGGTTCGAAACCGCCCAGCAGGCCCAGCCGTCGGTCTTCGCCAGCGCGAGGTCGAGCGCCTCGACCTGGGCGCGCAGGTGCGCGGCGCTGTGCTCGCTGGTCAGCAGGCTGAAGCTGTAGGCCAGGTGCAGGCGCTTGCCGCGCTCGGTGTAGCGGGCCATCACCGGCGGCGCGTCCTCGTCGCCGACCTCGCCGAGACCCACCGCCCCGTGCGCGTCGAGCAGCGCGCGCAGGCGTTCGAGAAAGCGCAGGTTCTCGGGCTGGCTCTTGTCGTACAGGTGCTTCTGCATCGCGTAAGGGTTGTCGGCCCGCACCGTGCTCACCCGGCCGCCGCCGGCCGGCGGGTTGTCGCGCAGCGAGGCGTCGTGGAACTGGTGGTTGCAGGCATCGAAGCGAAAGCCGTCCACGCCCCGGTCGCACCAGAATCGGACCTCGCCGAGCAAGGCCTCCTGGACCGCCTCGCAATGGAAGTTCAGGTCGGGCTGCTCGGCCAGGAAGCTGTGCAGGTAGTACTGCCGCCGCCGCGCATCCCATTGCCAGGCCGGACCGCCGAAGACCGAGAGCCAGTTGTTGGGCGGCGTGCCGTCCCGGCGCGGATCGGCCCAGACGTACCAGTCGGCCTGCGCGCCCTCGCGGCCGGCGCGGCTCGCGGCAAACCAGGCGTGCTGGTCGGAGGTGTGCGAGAGCACCTGGTCGATGATCACCTTCAGCCCGAGCGCGTGGGCCCGCGCCAGCAGGGCGTCGAAGTCGGCCAGCGTGCCGAACATCGGGTCGACCGCGCGGTAGTCCGCCACGTCGTAGCCGAAATCCTTCATCGGCGAGCGGAAGAACGGGGAGATCCAGATCGCGTCCACGCCGAGCGAGGCGACGTGATCGAGCCGTGCGGTGATGCCCGGCAGGTCGCCGATGCCGTCGCCGTTGCTGTCCATGAAGCTGCGCGGGTAGATCTGGTAGATCACCGCGCCACGCCACCAGTCGGTGTCCATGCAGGTGTCCCTCGGGCCGAAAATCATTGTGCATGCAAAAACCCGGCCGCCCCGGGGGTGCGCACCAGTCGGGTGCGCAAGCCCTCACGGCAGGGAGCCCGGCCGGCACGACGGGGACGGGGCGGGGGGTGATAATCACGGTCCCCCGGCCGCCTGGCGCCGGGGCTGTTGCCGAAGCCGAGCCCGAATGAACCCCAGCTACAAACCCGCCGACGTCGAGTCCGCAGCCCAGGCCCATTGGACGGCCGCCGATGCCTACCGCGTGACCGAGGACGCGCGCAAGAAGAAGTACTACGCCTGCTCGATGCTGCCCTACCCCAGCGGCAAGCTGCACATGGGCCACGTGCGCAACTACACGATCAACGACATGCTCACGCGCTACCTGCGCATGAGCGGCTACAACGTGCTGATGCCCATGGGCTGGGACGCCTTCGGCCTGCCGGCCGAGAACGCGGCGCTCAAGAACGGCGTGCCGCCGGCCGCCTGGACCTACGAGAACATCCGCTACATGAAGGGCCAGCTGCAGGCCATGGGCCTGGCCATCGACTGGAGCCGCGAGATCGCGACCTGCGATCCCAGCTACTACAAGTGGAACCAGTGGCTGTTCCTGAAGATGCTCGAGAAGGGCATCGCCTACCGCAAGACGCAGGTGGTCAACTGGGACCCGGTCGACCAGACCGTGCTCGCCAACGAGCAGGTGATCGACGGCAAGGGCTGGCGCACCGGCGCGCCGGTGGAGCGGCGCGAGATCCCGGGCTACTACCTCAAGATCAGCGACTACGCCGAAGAACTGCTCGAGCACACCCAGCACAAGCTGCCGGGCTGGCCCGAGCGCGTCAAGCTCATGCAGGAGAACTGGATCGGCAAGAGCGAGGGCCTGCGCTTCGCCTTCGAGCACCACATCAAGGACGAACAGGGCGAACTGATCCAGGGCGGCCGCCTGTACGTCTTCACGACCCGCGCCGACACGATCATGGGCGTCACCTTCTGCGCGGTGGCGCCGGAGCATCCGCTCGCGCTGCACGCCGCCAAGTCCGATCCGAAGGTCGCCGCCTTCATCGAGGAGTGCAAGGGCGGCGGCGTGTCCGAGGCCGAGATCGCCACCCAGGAAAAGAAGGGCGTGCGCACCAGCCTCACCGTCACTCACCCCATCACCGAGGAGCCGATCCCGGTCTGGGTCGGCAACTACGTGCTGATGAGCTACGGGGACGGCGCCGTGATGGGCGTGCCCGCGCACGACGAGCGCGACTTCGCCTTCGCGAACAAGTACGGCATCGAGATCATCCAGGTGGTCCTCGTCGACGACGAGCCGCATTTCGACTACCACCGCTGGCAGGACTGGTACGCCGACAAGGAGCGCGGCGTCACCATCAACTCCGACAACTTCAGCGGCATGTCGCATGCCGAGGCGGTCAAGGCCGTGGCCCATGCGCTCGGACAGAAGGGCCTCGGCGAGATGCGCACCACCTGGCGCCTGCGCGACTGGGGCATCAGCCGCCAGCGCTACTGGGGCACGCCGATCCCGATCATCCATTGCGAGACGCACGGCGCGGTGCCGGTGCCCGAGCAGGACCTGCCCGTGGTGCTGCCCACCGACTGCGTGCCCGACGGCAGCGGCAATCCGCTGAACAAGCGCGAGGACTTCCTGGCCTGTACCTGCCCCACCTGCGGCAAGCCGGCCCGCCGCGAGACGGACACGATGGACACCTTCGTGGACAGCTCGTGGTACTTCATGCGCTACTGCGACCCGGCCAACGACCAGGCCATGGTGGCCGACGGCGCGCGCTACTGGATGCGTGGCCAGGGCGATGCCGCTGGCGGCAGCGGCATGGACCAGTACATCGGTGGCATCGAGCACGCCATCCTGCACCTGCTGTACGCGCGCTTCTGGACCAAGGTGATGCGCGACCTGGGCCTGGTGACGATCGACGAGCCCTTCACCCGCCTGCTCACGCAGGGCATGGTGCTCAACCACATCTACTACAAGCGCAACGCCAAGGGCGGCAAGGACTACTTCCCGCCCGCCGAGGTCACGCCCACCCTGGACGCCCAGGGCCGCATCACCGGCGGCACCACCGCCGACGGCACGGTGGTCGAGTACGGCGGCGTCGGCAAGATGGGCAAGAGCGAGCGCAACGGCGTCGACCCGCAGGAGCTGATCGAGAAGTACGGCGCCGACACCGCGCGCCTGTACACCATGTTCACCGCGCCGCCCGAGGCCACGCTGGAGTGGAACGACGCGGCGGTGGAAGGC
>JAGIBP010000041.1 GCA_017744285.1 Variovorax sp. | reverse complement strand
GTACACCACGCCCTGCCCGCAGTTGCGACAGTGCTTGATGGGGGTGCGAAAGGGCATGGGCCGAGTGTAAACAAGGGCACCCCGGTGCCGGGGTGCCCTTGTGCGGTGGACGGTTCCCGGCGCTACGAGGCCCGCCGCGGTTTGGCGCTACGCGATGCGCACGCGCAGTTCGCCCAGCCCGCCGACGCCGCCCACCAGCGTGTCGCCCGAGACGACTGCGGCCACGCCTTCCGGCGTGCCGGTGAAGATCAGGTCGCCGGGCGCCAGCTCCCAGGCGGCCGAGAGGTGCTCGATGGTCTCGCCGATGTTCCAGATCAGCTTGCTCACGTTGCTGCGCTGGCGGTCGGTGCCATTGACCTGCAGCGAGATGGCCGCCTTCTCGATGTCGCCGGCCTCGGCCTTGGGCACGATCGGGCCGATGGGCGCGCTCTGCTCGAAGCTCTTGCCGATGTCCCAGGGGCGGCCCTGCTTCTTCATGTCGTTCTGCAGGTCGCGGCGGGTCATGTCCAGGCCCACGGCGTAGCCGAAGATGTGCTTGTGGGCGTCGGCCGCGGCGATGTTCTTGCCGCCGGTGCCGATGGCCACCACCAGCTCGATCTCGTGGTGCAGGTTCTTGGTCAGCGTGGGGTAAGCCGCAGTGCCGGTGGTGCCGGCATCGACCACCACGGCCGCGTCGGCCGGCTTCATGAAGAAGAAGGGCGGCTCGCGGCCGGTGAAGCCCATCTCCTTGGCATGCTCCTCGTAGTTGCGACCGACGCAGTAGATGCGATGGATCGGGAAGCGCGCGGCGCTGCCCGCCACGGGAACCGACACCACCGGTGCCGGCGCAAAGACGAAATCCTGGGAAGCCATGGAGACTGCTCTTGGGAGGGTTGGGGAAGGGAAGGGCGAGTGTGCCAGAGGCGGCGCCGTCGTATGCTCGGCGACCATGACCAAGCTGCACAACTACTTTCGCTCCTCGGCCTCCTTCCGCGTGCGCATCGCCCTGCAGCTCAAGGGCCTGGCCTACGACTACGTGCCGGTGCACATCGCCCGCGGCGACCACAAGACCGCGCCCTACGCGCAGATCTCGGCCGACCAGCTGGTGCCGCTGCTGGAGACGGACGACGGCCAGCGCTTCTCGCAGTCCATGGCGATCATCGAGTACCTGGATGAACTGCACCCCGAGCCAGCCCTGCTGCCGCGCGACGCGGCCGCCCGCGCCCATGTGCGCGCGCTGGCGCAGTCCATCGCCTGCGAGATCCATCCGCTGAACAACCTGCGCGTGCTCAAGTACCTGGTGCGCGAGCTCAAGGTGAGCGAAGACGCCAAGAACGACTGGTATCGCCACTGGGTGCGGGACGGCCTGGTGGCCTTCGAGCGCCAACTGGCCGCCTCGCCCGCCGGCCGCTTCTGCTGGGGCGACATGCCCACCATGGCCGATTGCTGCCTGGTGCCGCAGATCTTCAACGCCCGCCGCTTCGACAGCGACCTGTCGGGCCTGCCGCGCACGATGGCCGCGTACGACGCGTGCATGGAACTCCAGGCCTTCCAGGCGGCGCAGCCTTCGCAGTGTCCCGACGCGGAATGAGCCTCGGATCGATGGCCGGAGCGCGGGCATGCAAATGATCTGCCCCGACTGGCCGGCGCCGCCTGGCGTGCATGCCCTGTGCACCACGCGCGACGGCGGCGTCTCCGGCAGCGCTCAGGGTGGCGGCTGGGCGGGCCTGAACCTGGGCACGCATGTGGGTGACGACCCGGCGGCGGTGGCCGAGAACCGCGCCCGGCTGGCCGAGGCCGCCGGCGTGCGTCCCTTCTACCTGCAGCAGGTGCATGGCACGGCCTGCGCGCCGCTCGACGCACGCAGCCCGGATGGCCTCGAGGCAGATGCCTGCACGACTGCCGAGCCCGGCATTGCCTGCACGATCATGGTGGCCGACTGCCTGCCGGTGCTGCTGACTGATGCGAGGGGCCGGCGGGTGGCCGCCGCCCATTGCGGCTGGCGCGGCCTGGCCGCGGGCGTGCTCGACAGCGCCTGCGCCGCCTTCGATGCCGACAGCGAGTTGATGGCCTGGCTCGGACCCTGCATCGGCCCGACGGCCTTCGAGGTGGGGCCCGAGGTGCGTGCGGCCTTCCTGGCGCGCGACGACGGCGCTCACGCCTGCTTCGTGCCGGGCGTCGCCGAGGGCAAATGGCTGGCGAACCTGCGGGCCTTGGCGCGACGCCGCCTGGCCGCGCTGGGCGTGAGGAACGTGCATGGCAACGACGGCAGCGCCGCCTGGTGCACTGTCGGCAATCCCTCAGTCTTCTTTTCGTACCGGCGCGACGGGCGCGTCAGCGGACGGTTCGCCGCCCTGATCTGGCGCGACTGAGCCCGTCGGCTCCGGCGCCGGGTGGCTTGAGCCGTCCTCGGCCGCCTCGCGTGCACGCCGCGCCCGACGCCGCGCGGGCGTGGACAGGATGTAGCCCACGATGCCCATGGGCAGCAGCCCGTACAGCACGAAGGTGACGACGGCGCCGAGCAGGCTGCCATTGGTGTTCGTGGCTTCGGCCACGGCCATCATCACGGCCACGTAGAGCCAGGCGATCACGACGAGATGGAGGAACACGGGGCGGCTTTAGAGGTAGGCTTTCCGGGGGAAGAAGGGTCTCGAAAATGCAGGATACTCCCCCGACCATCCGTCAGGTGAGGCACCGGAGACTCCATGAACCAGCAAGACGCGAAGGCCCAGATGAACGCCATGTTCGGGCCGTTTCAGCAGGCATTGACCGATGGTTGGGGCAAGGCCATGAACGCCTTCGGCCAGCTCGGCAACGGCGGCAGCTTCGGTGGCGCCGCGCAGCCCGAGTTGCCGCGCTTCTCCTTCGACCCGGGCCGCCTGCAGGCCATCCAGCAGCAGTATGTCGAAGAGGCCGGCGCGCTGTGGCGCCAGGGCCTGTCGGTCCCGCCGCCCGGCGACAAGCGCTTCGCCGGCGAAGGCTGGGTCGCCAACCCCATGGCCGCCTTCTCGGCCGCCGTGTACCTGCTCAACGCCCGCACGCTTCTGGCCATGACCGAGGCGGTCGAGGCCGACGCCAAGACCCAGGCTCGGCTGCGCTTCGCGGTCGAGCAGTGGATGGCCGCCTCGGCGCCCAGCAACTTCCTGGCCTTCAATGCCGAGGCCCAGCAGAAGGCGGTCAAGACCCAGGGCGAGAGCATCGCCCGCGGCATGCAGAACCTCATGCACGACATGCGCCAGGGCCATGTCAGCATGACCGACGAAAGCGCCTTCGAAGTGGGCCGCAACGTGGCCACCACCGAAGGCGCGGTGGTCTTCGAGAACGAGCTGTTCCAGCTCATTGAATACAAGCCGCTGGGCGACAAGGTGCACGAGCTCCCGCTGCTGCTGGTGCCGCCCTGCATCAACAAGTTCTACATCCTCGACCTGCAGCCCGACAACTCGCTGGTGCGCCATGCCGTCGAGCAGGGCCACCGCACCTTCGTCGTCAGCTGGCGCAATCCCGACGAGTCGCTGGCCCATACGACCTGGGACGACTACATCGAGAAGGGCGCCATCACTGCCATCGGCGCGGTGCAGGCGATCAGCGGCCAGGACAAGCGCGGCGGCAAGATCAACGTGCTGGGCTTCTGCGTGGGCGGCACCATCCTGGGCACGGCGCTGGCCGTGCTCGCGGCGCGCGGCCAGAAGCCGGCGGCTTCGGTCACCTTCCTCACGACGCTGCTGCGCTTCGAAGACACCGGCATCCTCGACGTCTTCATCGACGAGGCCTTCGTGCGCTTCCGCGAGATGCAGATGGGCAAGGGCGGCCTGATGCCGGGTGCGGACCTCGCCTCCACCTTCAGCTTCCTGCGGCCCAACGACCTGGTCTGGAACTACGTGGTGGGCAACTACCTCAAGGGCGAGTCGCCGCCGCCCTTCGACCTGCTCTACTGGAACAGCGACGCCACCAACCTGCCAGGCCCCATGTATGCCTGGTACCTGCGCAACACCTACCTCGAAGACAAGCTGGCCGACAAGGACGCGGTCACGGTCTGCGGCGAGAAGGTGGACCTGGGCCGCATCGACATCCCGGCCTACATCTACGGCTCGCGCGAGGACCACATCGTGCCCATCGGCGGCGCCTATGCGACCACGCAGCTGCTGTCGGGGCCGATGCGCTTCGTGATGGGCGCCTCGGGCCACATCGCCGGCGTGATCAACCCGCCCGCCAAGAAGAAGCGCAGCCACTGGCTGCGCGAGGACGACGCCTTCCCGCCCACGCATGCCGAGTGGCTGGAAGGCGCCACCGAGTACTCGGGCAGCTGGTGGACCGACTGGGACGCCTGGCTCAAGCGCCATGCCGGCAAGCAGATCGCCGCGCCCAAGGCCTACGGCAATGGTGCAGGCTACAAGGCCATCGAACCCGCGCCCGGCCGCTACGTCAAGGCCAAGGCCTGATTTCCACACCCATCCCCATTCGATTTCACTGAAGAGAGAGCACCATGGAAGACATCGTCATCGTCTCGGCCACCCGCACCGCCATCGGCAAGTTCGGCGGCTCGCTGGCCGGCATCCCCGCCACCGAACTGGGGGCCATCGTGATCAAGGAGGCCCTGGCCCGTGCCAAGGTCGAGGCCGGCCAGGTGGGCGAGGCGATCATGGGCCAGGTTCTGGCCGCTGGTGCTGGCCAGAACCCGGCCCGTCAGGCCTGGCTCAAGAGCGGCGGCGTCAAGGAGACGCCGGCCCTGACCATCAACGCCGTCTGCGGCTCGGGCCTGAAGGCCGTGATGCTGGCCGCCCAGGCCATCAACGCCGGCGACAGCGAGATCGTGGTGGCCGGCGGCCAGGAAAGCATGAGCCTGGCCCCGCACGTGCTGCCCAACTCGCGCAACGGCCAGCGCATGGGCGACTGGAAGCTGGTCGACACCATGATCGTGGACGGCCTGTGGGACGTGTACAACCAGTACCACATGGGCATCACGGCCGAGAACGTGGCCAAGCAGTACGACATCAGCCGCGCCGCCCAGGACGAGCTGGCCCTGTCCAGCCAGCAGAAGGCGGCCGCCGCGCAGGACGCCGGCAAGTTCAAGGACGAGATCGTCGGCGTCAACATCCCGCAGAAGAAGGGCGACCCGGTGGTGTTCAACACCGACGAGTTCATCAACCGCAAGACCAACGCCGAAGGACTGGCCGGCCTGCGTCCGGCCTTCGACAAGGCCGGCGGCGTGACGGCGGGCAATGCCTCGGGCCTGAACGACGGCGCCGCCGCCGTGGTGGTGATGAGCGCCAGGAAGGCCGCCGCCCTGGGCCTGACGCCCCTGGGCCGCATCGCCAGCTTCGCCACCTCGGGGCTGGATCCGGCCATCATGGGCATGGGGCCGGTGCCTGCCTCGAAGAAGGCGCTGGAGCGCGCCGGCTGGAAGGCGGCCGATCTGGACCTGCTGGAGATCAACGAAGCCTTCGCCGCCCAGGCCTGCGCCGTGCACAAGGAAATGGGCTGGGACACCAGTAAGGTCAATGTCAACGGCGGCGCCATCGCGCTGGGCCACCCGATCGGCGCTTCCGGCTGCCGCATCCTGGTGACGCTGCTGCATGAGATGGCCCGCCGCGATGCCAAGAAGGGCATCGCTTCGCTGTGCATCGGCGGTGGCATGGGCGTGGCGCTGACCATCGAGCGCTGAACCCGGCGACGCCGCTGGCCGCCAAGGTCGGCAGCGCCACCCTCCCACCAGGCCCGGCATGTCCGGGCCTTGTGCTTTCAGGGCGCGGACATGTCGCCCGCGAAGCTGAATCCGGGCGCGTGCGACTGCTGCTTGCTGTGGTACATCGCGCGGTCGGCCGCGCGCAGCAGTGCGTCCAGGCTGTCGCCGTCCTGTGGGCGGCAGGCGATGCCGATGCTCATGCCGACGCGCAGGCCCTGGCCTTCCCAGTCCACGGGCAGGGCGGCCTGGCTGAGCAGGCGCTGCGCCAGGGCGGCAAGCGCATCGCGGTGGGGAGCGCCCGCGACCAGCAAGGCGAATTCGTCGCCGCCCAGGCGGGCCACCAGGTCCGAGTCGCGCACAGACTCGCGCAGGCGGCCGGCCAGCGCCGCGAGCACGGCGTCGCCGGCCGCATGGCCGTGGCGGTCGTTCACCGCCTTGAAACCGTCCAGGTCCAGCAGCAGCACGGCGAAGGGGCGCCCCTCGCGCAGCCACCGATCGGCCTGCACCTCCAGGCCGGCACGGCTGGCCACGCCCGTGAGCGAGTCGGTCCGCAAGGCGTCCACCAGCTCCAGGTTGTGGGCGGCCAGCGCCTGTTCAGAGCGCAGCACCAGCCGCAGGCGCGAGGCGGCTGCCACGGCGAACACGACCAGTTCGAGCACCAGCGCACCCTGCGTCAGGTTCATCTGACCAGGTCGCCAGCTCAGCCAGCCCCAGCTGGCGAAGACGATGGCCCCCACGGCCAGCAGCAGCAGGGCCACGCCCACGCAGTACAGCACTGCGGGCCAGTAGCGGCGCCGCCCCGCCACGATCGCGCCGGCGAGCAGGACGGCCGAGGCGAGCACCACCGACGCCTGCACCAGGTTGAAGGTCAGCAGCGGATGCGGCCCGAATAGGCCGTACACGGCGGCCACGCCCAGCGCAGCCAGCAGGGCGACCACCAGCCGGTCGAGCCACGGCGCAAACTGCCGCAGGTTGAGCAGCCGCCGCCCGAACTGCAGCTTGCAGATCGCCCACAGCGCCGGCATGAGCGTGTAGGAGACGCCCGCCGCCGCCGGCCAGTTGGCGAAGGGGTAGCGCAGCAGGTGCCCGTTGAAGCCGGCGATGGCACCGAGCGCGCACAGGCAGGACAGCAGGTAGTAGACGTAGATGGCCTCGCCGAAGACCAGCAGCAGCACCAGGCCGTACACCAGCAGGCCGATCAGGATGCCGTAGCTGATGCCGTCGAACATGCGCTTGTCCTGGGTGGATTCCAGGTAGTCGGCAGTGCGCCAGACGCGCATGTCGTAGATGCGGGCGAAGGTGGATTCGGCCCGCACATAGACCGTGTAGGGCTGCGCGTCCGGCAGGTGGAAGCGCCAGGCCATCTGTTCGGACGAGGCCGGGCGCGTGCGCCACGGATGCCGCATGCCCGTCACCACGGGCTCGGCCAGCGCGTGGCCGTCGGGTGCGAAGGGGCCGTAGAAGCGCATCTCGTGCGTGGAGACCGAAGGCACCAGCAGCAGCCATTCCTGCGGCGCGTCGGCCGGGTCGGCGAGCCGCAGCTGGAACTTGAACCACAGCACCCGATCGGCCTCGCGGCCCCGCAGCGGATCCTCCGGCAAGGTGAAGCGCGACTGCCACTCGGGCCGGCGCACCTCGTCGAGCGTGAGCGTGCGGCTGGTGTCGTCCAGCACCTGCAGGCGCCAGGCCAGGGGCAGGCCGCCGGCCTGGCGGCTGATGGCCGCGGGCGCCAGTCGCTCGGACGGCGAGGGGACGATGGCCTGCGCCACGGCCCAGGCCGCCAGGCCCAGCCACAGCAGCGTGCCGAGGCACAGCCTGCGCCAGTGGCGTGCGCCTGCCGCGGCGCCGGGCCTCATGGGGCGCCGGCTCCCAGCAGGCGGGCGAGCATCCGGACCGCGCTGGCGGCGTCCTCGGCCAAGGGCGTGGCGCCCGTGAGCATCAGGTTCAGCCGCTGTCCCCGGCCCTCGACCTCGGTGCCGTCCGCCTGCTCGCGCAGCATGCCGTGGCTGTCGGTGCCGCAGGGCCGTGCGGCCCGGACCCGGTCGGCATAGCTGCCCGCCGGCACGCCGTACGCGACCACGGGCTTGCCCAGCGCGATGGCGAAACCCACCTCGAACACCGTGCCCGAATCGGGTTCCAGCCCGCGGAAGCACTGCAGGTTGGCGATCACGCCGCTGCAACTGTGGATCAGGTCGATGTTGCCCTGGTAGATGCGGCGGGCCTGTTCGTCGTCGCCCACGGCACCGGCCAGGTCGATGTGGGCATCGGAAGGCGCCACGCCTTCCAGGCCGCAGGCGCTGCACAGCCGCTTGAGTTCGCGGAACACGGCCGGATGGTCGGGCCGGAAGATGTCCGGGCCCGCCAGGTAGACACGCGGGCGCAGGGGGTCTGCATTCATCGCGCGCATTTTCGCGGTCCGACGTGCGTTTGGGGATGACGAAGACCATAAGCCGTGCTGATGGCTGCCGCCGCAGACGCGATGGCCGCGGCCTCGGGCGGCCACCTAGCATCGGTCGATGCCTGTTGCCGCCTTTTTGCCGACGATGACCGCGCCCGAGGCTGGCGGCGACACGCCCCCGCTGGCCCCCATCGGCATCCTGGGCGGCATGGGGCCGCTCGCGACCCTGGACTTCATGCACAAGGTGCTGGCCGCGACGCCCGCCCGCTGCGACCAGGATCACCTGCCGCTGCTGGTCAGCTCCATCCCCCAGATTCCCGACCGGACGTCCGCCTTCCTGGGCGAGGGCGCGTCGCCATTGCCTGCGCTCGTGGACAGCGCCAGGCGGCTGGCGGATGCGGGGGCGCGGCTGCTGGTCATGCCGTGCAACACGGCACACCTGTGGTTCGAGCCGCTGCAGGCCGCGCTTGGCCTGCCGATGCTCCACCTGGTGGATGCCGCGCTGGACGAGGCTGTGCGGCAGGCACCGCCCGGTGCCGCGCTCGGTCTGCTGGCCACGCCGGCCACGCTGGCGTCTGGCCTGTACGTCCGGCGCGCCGGCGCCGCCGTCCGCTGGCAGATGCCGACGCCGGACGAACTGGCCCGGTGGGTGATGCCGGGCATCCAGGCCATCAAGGCCGGCGATCTGGCACAGGGCGAAACCTGCCTGCGCCAGGCCGCCCAGGCCCTGGCCGACCGCGGCGCCCGCATCCTGGTGCTGGGCTGCACCGAGATCCCGCTGGTGCTCGATGCCGCTTGCGCCGGGTTGCCGGTGATCGATGCCACGGCCGCCCTGGCGCGGGCCACGGTGGCCTGGGCGCTGGCGCAACGCGCAGGAACACCGGGGCGGCAGAAGGCGCCGGCCTGACCCCCGCCCGCGTCGACGAACCCGCCGCCGACCGCCCGTGCCGGCCTTCCGGCCCGGCATAGGTACAGCCGGCCGCTCAGCGAGGCTCGGCGGTGACGGCCCGCAGCGCTTTCAGGAAGTCGGCCACCGGCCGCGGCGAGCGCACGCCTTGGGGCAGCAGCGCCCGCACCTCCACCGCGATCTCCGGCAGCAGCGTGCGCACATGCAGCGCCTCGTCGCGCCGGGCCTGGGCGGTGAAGGAGTCGACGATGGCCGGACCGAAACCCTGCTCGGCCAGCACCAGCGCGATGTGGTGCGTCTGCACCGTGATGCCGCCGGTGGGCGCCACGCCCAGCCTCGACCATTGTTCGGCCAGCATGGTGCCGATGGGGTCGCGCTCGTCGATGCGGATGATGGGACTGCGCAGCACCTCGTCCAGCGCCACGGTGGCGCGGGTGTCGGCGCCGGCATGGTCCACGCGCGAGACGCACACCAGCCGGCCGCTGGCAATGGCCTCTTCGTGAAGGGCCGGATGCGGCGCGCTGCCATAGACGATGCCCACGTCGCCCTCGTGCAGCGCCATCGCCTGGGCGATCTCGCGCGAATGCAGCGTGCGGATGGTGACCGGCATGTCGGGATGGCGCCGCTTGAAGACGGCCAGCGCGTCGGGCAGCGCCCGCACCGCGAGCGAGGGCACGATCAGCACCCGCAGCGGCGTACCTTGGTCGCGGCCGAGCGCCAGCGCCACGCGGCGCACCCGCTCCAGCTGGGCCATCAGCGGCTGCACCTCCGCATACAGCGCCTGGGCCTCGGGCGTGGGCACCAGCCGGTTGCGCTGCCGCGTGAAGAGGGCGTAGCCCAGCTGCAGTTCGGCGTGCTGCAGCGTCTGCGTGGCGGCCGGCTGCGTCACATGCAGCAGCCGCGCGGCGGCGCTCACGCTGCCCGTCAGCATGACGGCGTGGAAGACCTCGAGGTGCTTGAGTTTCATCGGCGGACGCAGCGGACGCCGGGTAGCCGTCAGCCCCGCTCGTAGGTTACGAAAGCAAAGCGCAGTGCATCGGGCGCAGCGCTGATGTGCGCCTCACGTGCCGTCTCGCGCCAGCCGGCATCGAGTACAGGCGCGAAGGCGTCGCCCTCGAAGTCGCGGTCGATCTCGGTGACGACGGCGCGTTGGGCCAGCGGCGCGGCCTCGGCATAGAGCTGCGCGCCGCCGATCACCCACAGTTCCGGCGCATCGCCCGCGGCGGCGATGGCCTCGGCCAGGCTGCCGGCGCGCACGGCACCCTCGGCCTGCCAGTCCGCCTGGCGCGTCACCACGATGTTGGTGCGGCCCGGCAGCGGGCGGAAGCGCGGGGGCAGCGAATCCCAGGTGCGGCGGCCCATGATGACCGGGCAGCCGCGGGTCTGCGTGCGGAAGTGCGCCATGTCCTCGGGCAGATGCCAGGGCAGGGCGTTGTCCTTGCCGATGACGCCGTTGGCGGCGCGGGCGTAGATCAGGTTCAGGCGGCCCGTCGACATGGCTGCGCCTGGATCAGACCGCCACCGGCGCCTTGATGGCCGGGTGCGGGTCGTAGCCTTCGAATTCGAAGTCCTCGAACTGGTAGTCGAAGATGCTGGCCGGCCGGCGCTTGATGCGCAGCGTCGGGTAGGGCCGCGGCTCGCGCGAGAGCTGCAGCGCCACCTGCTCGGCATGGTTGCTGTAGATGTGGCAGTCGCCGCCGGTCCAGATGAAGTCGCCCACCTCCAGGTCGCACTGCTGCGCCAGCATGTGGGTCAGCAGCGCATAGCTGGCGATGTTGAAGGGCACGCCCAGGAAGATGTCGGCGCTGCGCTGGTAGAGCTGGCAGCTCAGCTTGCCGCGCTCGCCCGGCGCCTGCGGCGGCGCGACGTAGAACTGGAAGAAGGCGTGGCAGGGCATCAGCGCCATCTTCGAGAGTTCGGCCACGTTCCATGCGCTCACGATGATGCGGCGCGAATCGGGGTTGCCGCGCAGCGTGTCGATCACCTGCTGGATCTGGTCGATGTGCCCGCCGTCGGGGGTGGGCCAGCTGCGCCACTGCACGCCATAGACCGGGCCGAGGTCGCCGTCTTCGCGCGCCCATTCGTCCCAGATGGTGACGCCGCGCTCGCGCAGCCAGTTGTTGTTGCTCGATCCGGTCAGGAACCACAGCAGCTCCTGGATGATGGAGCGCAGGTGCACCTTCTTGGTGGTGACCAGCGGGAAGCCCTCGTTCAGGTCGAAGCGCATCTGGTAGCCGAACACGCTCTTCGTGCCCGTGCCGGTGCGGTCGCCCTTGTGCACGCCGGTGGTGTCGACGTGGCGCATGAAGTCTTCGTATTGCGAGCGGATGGGGCGATTCATCGTGCGTTCTCCGTCCGGATCACCCGACCCGGATTCAGGGTGTTCCGCGGATCCAGTCCGCGCTTGATGGCGCGCATCATCTCGAGCGCCACGGGCGACTTGTGCTTTTCGAGGGTCTCGACCTTCAGCGAGCCGACGCCGTGCTCGGCCGAGAACGAGCCGTCGAACCGGCGCACTTCGCCGTAGACCAGCGCGTTGATCCGGTCCTCGTGGTCGCGCAGGAAGGCGCGGTTGTCGCCACCGGCCGGCGCCTGCACGTTGTAGTGCAGGTTGCCGTCGCCGAGGTGGCCGAAGTTGACCAGCCGCACGCCCGGGACCTCGCGCTGCAGCAGCGCGTCGGTCTCGGCCACGAAGGCGGGGATGCGCGACACCGCGATCGAGATGTCGTGCTTGATGTTGAGGCCCTCTTCGGCCTGCGCGAGCGGGATGCTCTCGCGCACATGCCAGAGCTGGTGCGCCTGCGTGAGGCTCTCGGCCACCACGGCGTCGGTCACGCAGCCGGTCTCGAAGGCGGTCTCGAGCAGGGCCTCGAAGCGGGCGCGGGCGTGGTCCTCGGACTCGTTGTCGGAGTTCTCGAGCAGCACGCAATAGGGCACGGCCTCGTCGTCGACGAAGGGCACGCGCAGCGCGGGGAAGTGCTTGGCGACGAGGCTGAGCGCGAACTTGCCCATGACCTCGAAGCCGGTGAGCCCCGCGCCCAGGCGCTGGTGCGCGAGGCCCAGAAGCGTCACGGCGTGATCGAGCGACGGCACGGCCGCCCAGGCGGTGAGCTGCGCGGCCGGCAGCGGGTAGAGCTTCATCGTCGCGGCGGTGATGATGCCGAGCGTGCCTTCGCTGCCGACGATCAGGTCGCGCAGGTCGTAGCCGGTGTTGTCCTTGCGCAGCCCGCTGGTGCCTTCCCAGATCTCGCCCTGCGGCGTCACCACCTCGAGCCCCAGGCACAGGTCGCGCGCGTTGCCGTAGCGCAGGACCTGCGTGCCGCCCGCATTGGTCGCGAGGTTGCCGCCGATGGTGCAACTGCCCTCGGCCGCCAGGCTCAGCGGGAACAGGAAGCCCGCGCTGCGTGCCGTCTCCTGCAGCGTCTGCAGCACGCAGCCGGCCTCGACCGTGACGGTGAGGTTCGCCGCGTCGATGCCGCGGATCGCGTTCATGCGCTGCAGGCTGAGCACCACCTGCGTGCCGCTGTCGTCGGGCGTCGATCCGACCGCCAGGCCGGTGTTGCCGCCTTGCGGGACGATGGCCGTGCCGTTCGCCGCGCAGGCCTTGACCACGTCGGCCACTTCCCGTGTGGTGCCGGGCCGCACGACCGCGAGCGCCTTGCCGCGCGAGCGCTTGCGCCAGTCCTGCTCCCAGGCGGTGAGGTCGCCGTCGGCGAGGACGTTGGATGCGCCGACGATGCCGCGCAGCGTGTCGATCAGGACGCTCATCGCGTCGCTCCTTCCAGTCGTGAGGTCTGGCGGGCCTGGCGCAGCCGCAGGCGGACGTGCCACGCGCAGGCGGTGAAGAGGGCCAGGCACAGCACCACCTGGATCGACGCCAGCACCTGGCTCACGCCGTTGGTGTCGCTCCAGGCGCGCACCACGCCCTCGGTGAAATAGAGCCAGACCAGCAGGCTGACCCAGCGGTAGGTGTACATGCGGTTCTTCAGCAGGCCCCCCAGCGGCACGGCGAGCGGCAGCACCTTGAGCGCGTACCAGGAACCGCCGGGCCGCAGCGGCGCCAGCCAGAGCTCCCAGGCGAGTCCGAGCACGATCAGCCCGGCGAGGCTGCCGACGGCCAGCCAGCGGGTGGCGCAAACGGAGGCGGAGGGACGGGCGGGAGCGGTCACGAAAAAGGGCGAAGCGGGCGACACGGCGTGCGCGGGGGCCGGGTGGGCGGTTCCGGCATGATACCGGCCATGAATCGCCGGCAGCTCTGGAGGGACCTTTCGCATTTTCCCTGGGGGAACACGGCGGCGGTGCTGCGCGAGCGCTTCCGGGAGGACCGCCTCGGGCTCACCGCGAGCAGCCTGACCTTCACCACCACCATCGCGATGGTGCCGTTCTTCACCGTGGCGCTGGCGCTGTTCACGGTGTTCCCGATCTTCTCGAAGATGCAGGGGCGGCTGCAGCGCTGGCTGATCGAGAGCCTGATCCCCGACAACATCGCGCGGCAGGTGCTGGGCTACCTCAACCAGTTCGCGAACAAGGCGAGCGGGCTGGGCGCCCTGGGCCTGGTGGTGCTGCTGGCGACCGCGGTGGCGCTGATCCTCACGATGGACAAGACGCTCAACAACATCTGGCGCGTGCGCACGCCCCGCCCCTTCGCGCAGCGGGTGCTGATCTACTGGGCCGCGATCACGCTGGGGCCGCTGGTGCTCGCGCTGAGCCTGAGCACCACGGCCTCTTTCCTGGCCGCCTCGCGCGAGCTGTTCGGCGGCGCCATCGTCAAGCTGCTGCTCGACAGCTTCGAGTTCGTGCTGCTGGCGGGTGGCATGGCGGCGCTCTACCACTATGTACCCAACACGCACGTCAAGTGGTCGCACGCGTGGACCGGCGGCCTGTTCGTCGCCGCCGCGATCGAGATCTCCAAGCGGGTGCTCGGCTACTACCTGAGCCTGGTGCCCACCTATTCGGTGATGTACGGCGCCTTCGCGGCGGTGCCGATCCTGCTCGTCTGGACCTACGTGGCCTGGCTGATCGTTCTGTTCGGGGCCGTCATCGCGGCCTACCTGCCGAGCCTCCTGACCGGCGTGGCCCGTCGCGGCGGCGCGGCGGGCTGGCCGCTGCAGCTGGCGGTCGAGGTGCTGCAGCACCTGTCGGCCGCCCGCACCACCGCAGCCAAGGGGCTCGGCGCCGCCGAACTGGTGGCGCGCCTGCGCATCGACGCGCTGCAGCTCGCCCCGGTGCTCGAAACGCTGGTCGGCATGGACTGGATCGCGCCCATCGCCGAGGAGCCCGACAACGAGGACCCGCGCTACGTGCTGATCGCCGAACCGTCGATCACGCCGATCGAGCCGCTGCTGAAGGAACTGCTCATGCCGCAGGCGCCGCCGCTGGAGAACCTCTGGCGCAAGGGCCCTTTGGATACGCTGCTGCTGCAGGACCTGCTGGTCTATCGATAATGGCGGCGCACGCTTTCACCCATCCACATCGACCGGACTGGCCTTGACCGACTTTTCCTCCTCCGCCGCGCCCGTGCCGGCCGACGATCCGCTCTGGGTCGTCTGCCTGTGCGCCGAATGGTGCGGCTCGTGCCGCGAGTACCGGCCGCTGTTCGAGCAGGTGGCGCGCGCCCACCCGCAGTTCAGGTTCGCCTGGGTCGACATCGAGGACCACGCGGACCTGGCCGACGACTTCGATGTCGAGACCTTCCCGACCCTGCTGATCGCGGGCGGCGACGGCACGCGCTTCCTCGGGCCGCTGCTGCCGCATGCCGAGACGCTGTCCCGGCTGCTCTCGGCGCTGCAGCCCGCGCAGCCCTCGGCGCCGGAGGTGCGCACGCTGCTCGGCGCGCTGGGCCGCGAGCCCGACACCTTCACGGTGGCCTGAGGCCGCCGCCGCGCCAGGCGCTGTCAGCGCCCGAGGAACGCGTTCAGCGCGAAGAGCACTTCGTCCGGCGCCTCGGTCATCAGCGCATGGCCGGCCCGGACCGTGACGACCTTCGCACCGGGCGCTTTGTCGATCAGCGTGCGCGTGGCGCGCGGCGGCGTCATCTGGTCGGAGGCGCCGAGCAGGAACAGCACCGGGCACTGCACCTGGGCCATCGCTGCCTCGCCGTTCGCGTAGTCGTTGCAGGCCTTGAAGCCGATGTGGAACACGTTCGCGTGCGGGTTGCTTGCCAGCACGCGGCGCATCAGCGCCCGCGAGCCGCCGTAGAGCCAGGTGCCAGGGCCGAGCGAGGAGGGCGGCGGCGCGAGCAGCGAATGCGAGAAGGTGTTGACCATTGCGATGGCGCGCTGCGGATCGTTCTGCGCGCCGTCGAGCAGCGCAGGCGACACCGTCATCGGATAGGCCGTGCCGACCAGCGCCAGGTGCGTCACGCGCTGCGGTGCGCGCGCGGCCGCTTCCAGGGCGATCAGCGAGCCGAAGCTGTGGCCCACCAGCGCGGCCTGGGCGACCCCGGCCGCATCGAGCAGCGCGACGACGAAGTCCGCCGCCGCTTCGACACTCGCGGGCGGCGGCCCCTCGCTCCTGCAGTGCCCCGGCAGGTCCACCGCGAGCACGTTCCAGCCGTGGTGGGCGAACCAGCGGCTCTGCAGGATCCACACGCTGTGGTCGTTGAGCACGCCGTGGATGAAAACGACGGTGGGCTTCGCCGCATCGAAGGCCTTGCCCCCGGTGTAGCAGTAGGTGCGGCGGCCGTTGACGACGAGTTCCATCACGCACCTGCCTTTTCCGCCGCCTTGAGCGCGCGCTGGAGGTCGTCGATGAGGTCCGCCGGGTCTTCGAGTCCGATCGACAGCCGGATCGTGCCCTGCGTGATCCCGGCGCCGGCCAGCGCCTCGTCGCTCATGCGGAAATGCGTCGTGCTCGCCGGGTGGATCACCAGGCTGCGGCAGTCGCCCACGTTGGCGAGGTGGCTGAACAGGCGCAGCGTCTCGATGAACTTCTTGCCCTGCGCGCGGTTGCCCTTCAGGTCGAAGCTGAACACCGAGCCCGCGCCCTTGGCGCCGTGCCTGAGCAGCCGGTTCGCGAGCGCGTGGCTCGGGTGCGATTCGAGCAGCGGGTGCCCCACATGCGCCACGAAGGGATGCGCGGCCAGGAACTCCACCACCTTCTGCGTGTTGTCGACGTGGCGCTCCATCCGCAGCGGCAGCGTCTCGATGCCCTGCAGGATCAGCCACGCGGTGTGCGGACTCATCGACGCGCCGAAGTCGCGCAGCCCCTCGCGCCGCGCGCGCAGCAGGAAGGCGCCGACGGTGCTTTCCTCGCTGAACACCATGTTGTGGAAGCCGTCGTAGGCCTGGGTGAGTTCTGCGAACTTGCCCGAGCGCTCCCAGTCGAAGTTGCCCGAATCGACCACGATGCCGCCGATCACCGTGCCATGGCCCGAGAGGAACTTGGTGGCCGAGTGGTAGACCAGGTCGGCGCCCCAGTCGAAGGGCTTGATGAGGTAGGGCGAGGTCAGCGTCGAATCCACCAGCAGCGGCACGCCGGCCGCGTGCGCGATCTCTCCGACCGCCGGGATGTCCAGCACGTCCAGGCCGGGGTTGCCCACCGTTTCGCCGAAGAGCAGCTTGGTGTTCGGCCGGATCGCGGCGCGCCAGCCGTCGAGGTCGCCGGGCTTGACGAAGGTGGTCTCGATGCCGAAGCGCCGCATCGTGTAGTGCAGCAGGTTCTGCGAGCCGCCGTAGAGCGCGGTGCTGGCGACGATGTGCGAGCCCGCACCCATCAGCGTGGCGACCGCGAGGTGCAGCGCCGCCTGCCCGCTCGCGGTGGCGATCGCCCCGATGCCGCCTTCGAGCGCCGACACGCGCTGCTCCAGCACCGCATTGGTCGGGTTGCTGATGCGCGAGTACACGTGCCCCGCGCGTTCGAGGTTGAACAGCGACGCCGCGTGGTCGCTCGACTCGAACACGAAGGAGGTGGTCAGGTGGATCGGCACTGCGCGCGCCCCCGTGGCGGGGTCGGGCGCGGCGCCGGCGTGCAGTGCCAGCGTATCGAAGCCGGGGTCGGAATAGCCGGGCATGGGGGCCTTTCGATGAGATGGGTGCCGGCCCTCGCATTGCCTGCGGCGCCGACAGGGCCAGTGGGTGGGCGGCCATTGTGGGCTATATTCAAATCGAACCGCCGCGAGTCATAGAGGAGCAATACGATGAAGGTCAGCGACATCCTGCGCGTCAAGGGCAACACGCTGTATACGATCACCCCCGATCACCCCCTGGCCGAGGCCGTCACCACCATGGCCGACAAGGACATCGGCTCGCTGGTCGTCATGGAGCATGGCGACCTGGTCGGCATGCTGACCTTCCGCGAAGTGATCGTCACGATCGTGGGCAACGGCGGGCAGGTCGGCGGCACGCTGGTGCGCAAGGCCATGGACGACCACCCCGTCACCTGCACGATGGAAACCGACCTCGACGAGATCCGCCGGATCATGCTGGAGCGCCACGCGCGCTACATGCCCGTCATGGACAAGGGCATGCTGATGGGCGTGATCAGCTTCTACGACGTCGCCAAGGCGGTGGTCGACAGCCAGAACTTCGAGAACAAGATGCTGAAGGCCTACATCCGCGACTGGCCCGAAGAGCAGCCGTAGTCGCGTGCCGCGGGGCCTTCGCCGGCCCTGCTATTCCTTGATATTCGCGGACTGGACGATCTTCTGGTTGCGCGCGTATTCCGCGCGCACGAACTGGCCCAGTTCTTCCGCCGAGCCGCTCCCGGGGACGGCGCCCTGCTCCTGGAACTTGGCGCGCACCTCGGGGTCCTTGAGCACCGCGTTCAGTTCCTGGTTGAGCCGGCCGACGATCGCCGGCGGCGTGGCGGCCGGGGCGAAGATGCCGGTCCAGCTCACCATCGAGTAACCCTTGAGGCCGGGCATCTCGTGGAAGGCCGGCGTGTCCGGCAGGGCGTCGAGGCGCTTCTCGCTGGTCACCCCCAGCGGCTTGAGGCGATTGGCCCCCACATGCGGAATGGCGCTGGTGCTGACCAGCATCGCCAGGTCGACCTGGTTGCCGATCACGTCGGTGGCGATCTGCGCGCCGCCGCGGTAGGGCACGTGGGTCACGTAGATGCCGGTGCGCTCCTTGAGCAGTTCCATCGCCAGGTGCAGCACCGTGCCGACGCCCGAGGTGGCGTAGTTGTACTTGCCCGGCGATGCCTTCGCGAGCTTGACGAAGTCTGCGAAGCTGTTCACCGGCAGCCCCGGGCGCGCCACCAGCACCATCGGCGCCGTGTTCAGCATGACCACGGGCGCAAGGTCCCTGATGGGGTCGAACTTGAAGGCGGCCGGATTGATGAGCCGGCCGATCGCGATCGCGCTGTCGGGGCCGGCGACCAGCGTGTAGCCGTCCGGCGCCGCGTTGATCGCCTTGGCGACGCCGATCGCGCCGCCCGCGCCGGTGACGTTCTCGATGACCACGGATTGCTTGAGTCGCTCGCCGAGCCGGGTCGCGACCAGCCGCGCGTTGAAATCCACGCTGCCGCCGGCCGAGTAGGGAACGATCAGCGTGATCGGCTTCGCGGACGGCCATGCGGCTTGCGCGAGTGCCACGCCGGGCAGGGCGGCGAGCAGCATCGATGCGGCGAGGAGGGGCTTGCGGGTGCGTGGGTTCATGGCGTGGGAGAGTTCAGGTCTTGCAAAAGGCGCGTGCGCAGCGCGTCGAACTCGGCGGTCCATTCGGTGCGCCATTGGCGGCGAAGCGAGTCGTCGATCCAGGCGCCGTCCAGTCCGTTCAGCAGGAAGCCGCGCAGGTCGTCGACGCCGAAGCCGAAGTCCCGCACCATCATGTGCCACGCCTCGGTGGGCGTGACCTTGTGCAGCGTCGGGTCGTCGGTGTTCGGGTGGATGCGCAGGCCGAGTCCCGGCATGCGGCGGATCGGGTGGTCGAGCGCCCAGCGTTCCGGCGGCAGCGTGCGCAGATAGTAGGAGTTGGTCGGCACCACGGTGAAGACCACGTCGCGTTCGGCGCACGCGCGCGCGAACTCGGGCGCGTCGACCACCGTGTAGCCGTGGTCGATGCGGTCCACCTGGAGCAGGTCGAGCGCGGTGCGCACATTCGTCCATGGCATGCCGAATTCGCCGGCATGCGCGGTGGCCTTGAGGCCGGCGCGCCGCGCGTCGGCGTAGGCCTGGTGGAAGAGTTCGGGCGGCCGGTCGTTCTCGCGGTAGTCGATGCCGATGCCGATCACCTCGTCGCAACGGTGTTCGGCCGCCCAGCGCACCATCTCGACGGCGGCCGCGGGACTGGCCTCGCGGTCGATGGCGGCGATCAGGCGGCCGGTGATGCCGAACTGCCGCTCGGCGTCGCGGATCGCCCGCACGATCGCGTCCTGCGCCGGGCGGTAGCCGATGCCGGAGGCGTGCACCGTGCCGGTCGGATTCCAGGAGAACTCGCTGTAGCGCACGTTGTGGCGTGCGGCGTCCTCCAGGTATTCGATCGCGAGCCGGTGCAGGTCGTCGGCGCTGCGCACCAGTTGCGCATCCAGCGCGCGCAGCACGCGCAGCACGCCCACCGGCTTCTCGCCGCGCGTGTAGAAGCCCTCGATCTCCTCGTCGGCCAGCGGCGCGCCGGCGCGCCGGTTGAGCTCGACGAAGGTGGCCTGCCGCACCGTGCCGAAGAGATGGCAGTGCAGTTCGGCCTTCGGGATCGCATGGAGAAAGGCTGCGAGCGCCGGTGCCGGATCGGACGCGGTCGGTGTCATGGCGCGCAGTCTAGGGACCGTGCCGCGATAAGGAAAATTTTGAATTTCTATAATTTGATTCAGCCAAGTGATATGCCTCGATGGCGCCTCCGATGACGAACCCGCAGCTCTCCTCCGCCCTGCGCGCGCTCACGCTGCGCCAGCTGCGTTTCTTCTCGGTGCTGGTGGAGGAAGGCCAGTTCGGCCGCGCCGCGAAGCGGCTGTCGATCACTCAGCCCGCGCTCAGCAATGCCATCAAGCAGATGGAAAAGCTGCTCGGCGCCGAACTGCTGACCCGCTCCACGCACCGCCTCGAACTCACGCCGCTGGGCGCCGAGGTGCTCGCGCGCACCGATTTCCTCGTCAACACCTTCGACGTGGCCCTGCGCGACATCGAGCACACGGTGCAACGTGGGCGGGCCTACGTGCGCATCGGCGTGATCCCATCCGCGAGCGGCCGGGTCGCCGCGGCGGTCGGCGACTTCCTTGGCGCCGACCCGGCGCGGCAGGTGGAATTCGCGTGGCGCGATGCGCCCTCCAACACCCTGCTGGCCGAGGTGCGTGGCGGCCAGCTCGACATGGCGGTCGCCGCCATCACCGAGCCGCCGGGCGGCCTCGTGTGCGTGGACCTGTTGCGCGACCCGCTGGTGCTCGTGGTGCGGCGCGACCATGCGCTTGCGCGGGCGGGCGAGGCGGACTGGGAGGCCATCGGCGGCGAGCGGCTGGTGCTGTTCGAGAGCGGCAGCATGCCCGCGCTCGGCGATCCGGCGCGCGCCCAGTTCGCCCAGGGCGCGCAGCCCTATCGCGTGAGCTACGCCGAGACGCTGTATGCCCTGGTGCGCGGCGGCCTCGCGCTCGGCCTGATGCCCCAGCTCTACACCGCCTCGCTGCGCGACGACGAACTGGCGGTGCTGCCGCTGCGCCGGCCGAACATCGAGCGGCGCGTGGTGCTGGTCCATCTCCCGGGGCCGATGCGCAACGTGATGGCGCAGGCGCTGATCGCGCACCTGCGCCAAGCGCTGCCGTCGCCCGCCGACCGCGTCGCTCGGCGGCGTGTCCGCCCTGCGCGCCAGCGCGACGCCTGAGCCGCCTGCCCTTCAGTGCGGCTTTCGGAACATGCGCAGGTCGAGCGTGGATTCGTTGCCCAGCCACATCGCGTGCGCCGTGTGGTCGAGGTAGTCGTCGCCGGTCACGCCGTGCACGAAGATATCGAGCCCGTGGCGGTGCGCGTCGAGCCATTCGATCACTTCGTCGAACTCGGCCGCGTCGAAGGCGATCTGGCAGCTCCAGTGCGGATGGGGGCCGACGAGCTTCTCGTGCACCCGGCCCACCACCACCAGCAGGCTGTGGCCGGCATCCTCGGCCAGCCGCCGCGCCTTCGCCACGGTGTCGGGGCCGAAGTAGATGTGCGCGTGGTACTGGGGGTAGAGGTTCTCGGGGCGGCGGGGCATGCGACGAGCTTAGCGCGCGCCGCAGCCGCCGGGATGCCCTGACGAAACAAGTGGTTGCTACGCGCCGGGCGAGTTGGTGGAATACTGTGAATTCATCCAGTATTTCCAGGGCTCTCGCCATGTCAGATGCATTCATTCCGGTCCATGCGCTCAAGGGCCGGGGCGCGGCCACGCGCCTGGCGCACCGCTTCGAGCGCGACGCCCGCAGCGCCTTCGACGACGGCTGGGGCACGCTGGAGGAAGGTGCCGCCGATGCCGACGGGCTTCCCCCGCTGGCGACCGAGGTCCGCTTCGAAGACGCCAAGTCGGTGCTCAGCCACAACGACTCGCCCGACGTGTCGTTCGACACCTCGCTGAACCCGTACCGGGGTTGCGAGCATGGCTGCATCTATTGCTTCGCGCGCCCCACGCACAGCTATCTCAATCTCTCGCCGGGGCTCGATTTCGAGACCAAGCTGATCGCCAAGCGCAACGTGGCCGAGCTCTTGCGCGCCGAGCTGGCGCGCAAGAGCTACAAGCCCAGCCCGATCATGATCGGCACCGCCACCGACTGCTACCAGCCGATCGAGCGCGAACTGCGGCTCACGCGCTCGGTGATCGAGGTGCTGAAGGAAGCGCGCCATCCCTTCGGCATCATCACCAAGTCGAGCGCGGTCGAGCACGACCTCGACCTCATCGCGCCGATGGCGGCCGAGCATCTCGCCGCGGTCTACGTCACGATCACCACGCTCGACGGCGAACTCGCGCGCAAGCTGGAGCCGCGCGCCGCGGCGCCGCACCGCCGCCTGCGGACCCTGCGCACCTTGGCCGAGGCGGGCGTGCCGGTCGGCGTGAGCGTGGGCCCTCAGATTCCCTTCGTCAACGAAGACATGGAGCAGGTGCTCGAAGCGGCCTGGGACGCCGGCGCGCGCAGCGCCTTCTACACGGTGATCCGCCTGCCGTGGGAGGTCGCGCCGCTCTTCAAGCAGTGGCTGGAGCTGCACTACCCGCAGCGCGCGGGCCGCATCATGGAACGCATCCGCGAGATGCGCGGGGGCAAGGACTACGACGCCGACTTCGCCACGCGCATGAAAGGCAGCGGCGTGTGGGCCGACCTGATCCGCCAGCGCTTCCAGAAGGCCACGAAGCGCATCGGCTTCTCGAACGACCGGGCGCCGCTGGATCTCAGCGTGTTCCGGCCACCTGGCGCAGCGGGGCAGGGCAGTCTGTTCTAGCGTCCGCGGCGCTGCCGCGCGGTGCGACGCCGCACCAGTCGCCGCCGAGCGCCTTGACCAGGAAGACCGAAGTCAGCATGCGCTGGCCGTTGACCTGCGCGGCCTGCCGCTCGGTCGCAAGCACCGCCTGCTGGGCCGTGATCACGTCGAGGAAGGTCGATGCGCCGCCCTGGTAGCGGCCGGCCGCCATCTCGAGCACGCGGCGCGAGCTGTCCACCGCGGTCTGCGCCTGCACCGATGCGCGCTCCAGCGACGCGAGGCCGGTGATGCCATCCTCGGCCTCCTGCAAGGCCGTGAGAACCACGCGGCGGTAGCCGGCCACGGTGGCCTCGTAGCCCGCCTTGGCGAAGTCCACGTTGGCGCGGATGCGGCCGCCGTCGAAGATCGTCTGGGTGGCGGTCACGCCGAGCGACCACAGCAGGCTCCGGGCATCGAACAGGGTGGAGAGCGTGCGGCTGTCCACGCCGATCGAGGGCAGCAGCATCACGCTCGGATAGAAGGCCGCGCTCGCCACGCCGATCTGCGCGTTGGCGGCGGCCATCGCGCGTTCGGCGGCGGCCACGTCGGGCCGCCGCTGCAGCGCTTCGGACGGAATGCCGATCGGAACCGGTGGCGGCGCGAGCGGCTTCACGTCGGCCGCGAGCGCGAACGACGGCGCGGGCGTGCCGGTCAGCGTCGCGAGCGCGTGCTCGTATTGCGTGCGCTGCTTCCTCAGCAGGTCCACCTGCGCCAGCGTGTTGTCGAGCAGCGCCTGCTGCTGCGCCACGTCGAGCCCGGAGACCGCGCCCAGCTCGTGCCGGTCCGTCACGAACTGGAGCGCGCGCCGCTGCAGCACGATCGACCGTGCGAGCACGTCGAGCTCGATGTCGGTGGCGCGCAGGCTGAAGTAGGCCGCGGCCACGTCGGTGGTCAGCAGCAGCCGCGTGTTTTCCAGATCGGCGGCCGACTGCGCGGCGGAGGCCGTCGCGGCTTCGACGGAGCGCTGCACGCGGCCGGCCAGGTCGATCTCGTAGCTGGCCGTGAGGTTCAGCGCGAAGTCGTTCTGCACCGTCGAGTAGTTGGGCGCTGCGTAGTTGGTGAGCGGGCGGTTGGCCGAGATCTCGAAGCGCTGCGCGCGCGCGCCGACGCCCACCTGCGGAAAGCGCGCGCCCTGGGCGCCCGCGAGCGTGGCGCGCGCCTGCGCGAGCCGCGCGCCCGCGAGGTCCAGCGTGGGGCTGTTGGCGAGCGCCTGCCGTTCGAGCGCATCGAGCTGCGGGTCGCCGAAGCGCAGCCACCACGGGCCCTTGTCCTCGGCATCGCCCGGAACGGCCTGCGTCCAGGGCGCTTCGAGTTGCCAGCTCACCGGGATGTCGACGGCCGGCGCCTGGTAGTCAGGGCCCGCGGCGCAACCGCCCAGGAGAGCCGCCGCGAGCGCGCACGCCGCGAGGCGACGGGAGTTCAAGCCGTCTCCTTCGCGATGACGACGACGTCGCCGTCGGCCAGCGAATCGGAAGGATTGAGCACGAGCCGGTCGGCCGGGCCGAGCCCGTCGATCACCTCGACCGTCTCGCCGTAGTTGCGACCCAGCATGACGCCGCGCAGCGTGACCTTGCCCTGCGCGTCGACCACCGCGACACGCGTGCCCTCGGCCCGGAACAGCAGCGCGTTCGCGGGGATCGTGAGCGACCGGCTCGCCGCGAGCGGCAGCGAGACCTGCACATAGGCGCCGGGCAGCAGCGTGCCCTCCTTGTTGGGCAGGGCGACCTCGACCTGCATCATCCGCGTGGCGGTGTCGATCGCGCCGGAGGTCCGCGCCACCTCGCCCTTGAAGGTCTGGCCGCGAAGCTCGGCCTGCGTGACCACCACCGGCTGCCCCGGCTTGACGAGCTGCGCATAGGCCTGCGGCACGTTGATGTAGACCCGCAGCGGATCCGTCTGCGCGAGCAGGAACAGGGCGCGCCCGCTGCCGGCGTCGATCAGGTCGCCCACGTCGACATTGCGGCGCGTGACCACGCCCGAGAACGGTGCCACCACGCGCTTGAAGCCTTCGGTCTGCTTCAGGCGCTGCACATTGGCATCGGCGGCCGCGAGGTTGGCCGTGGCCTGCGCGAGCGCGCTGCGGCGCTCGTCGAGGTCCTGCTGCGAAACCACGTCCTTCTTGCGCAGCGCCTCCCACCTTGCGACGGTGCTCTTGGCGAGTTCGAGGCTCGACGCCGTCTGCTGCCGCGCGGCGACGGCCTGCGACAACTGCTGGTCGATCTCGGGCGTGTCGAGTTCGGCGAGCAGCTCGCCCTTCTCGACATGGCTGCCGATGTCCTTGGTCCAGCGCTTGAGGTAGCCGCTCGCGCGCGCCGAGATCGGCGACTGCACGTAGCCCTGCAGCGTGCCCGGCAGCGCGAGCGTCTGGCCGGCGTCGGGGGTGCGCGGCAGGGCGGTCTTCACGTACTGCGCAGCCCGCTCGGCGGTGCCGGCCTCCAGGGCGCGCGCATTGCCCATGCGCACGATCACGGTGCGAGCGCCGCCCACGGCGAGCACCGCGAGCACGACCCACACGGCGATCCGGGTGCGGCGCACGATCTGGCGGCGCTTGAGCAGTTCTTGCGGGTGTTCGCCGTCCTGGTCGACGGCGATCGGGTGGATGGCCAATGCCGCGTGGCGTTGCTCCGTCATGGGATCAGGACTCCTGGGGCTGCGCCCCGAGCGAGGAAGAGGGGGTGGTGGGTTGCGCCGCCTTGCGATGGGCGCGGCGGCTGTGGATCTCGGCGAACACGGCCGGCACGAAGAACAGCGTCGAGACGGTCGCGAACAGCAGCCCGCCGATCACGGCGCGGCCGAGCGGCGCGTTCTGCTCGGCGCCCTCGCCGATGCCGAGCGCCATGGGGATCATGCCGATGATCATCGCGAGCGCGGTCATGAGCACCGGGCGGATGCGCGTGGCGCCGGCTTCGAGCGCGGCCGACAGCGGCGGCGCGCCGGCCGCCAGCCGCTCGCGCGCGAACGACACCAGCAGGATGCTGTTCGCGGTGGCCACGCCCATGGTCATGATCGCGCCGGTCAGCGCCGGCACGCTCAGCGTGGTGCCGGTGATGAACAGCATCCACGCGATGCCGGCCAGCGCCGCCGGCAGCGCGGTGATGATGATCGCCGCGTCGAGCCACGACTGGAAGGTGACCACGATCAGGAGGTACACCAGCACGATCGCCATCGCGAGCCCGACGCCGAGGCCGATGAAGGACGACTGCATGGTCTGCACCTGCCCGCGGATCGTCACCTGGCTGCCGCGCGGCAGCGCCGGGCGCATCTCGTCGACCAGGGCCTTCACCTTCGACGCCACGCTGGCGAGGTCGGTGCCCTGCACGCTGACGTAGACGTCGATCACCGGCTGGATGTTGTAGCGCGAGACCACGGCCTGCTGGCGCCCCGCCTGCGCGTCGACGAGGTTGCCGAGCAGTTGCGGCGCGGCACCGCCCGCGGCGTTCGTGCCGGCGCCCACCGGGATATTGAGCAGCGAATCGAGCGAATCCACCGCGTACTGCGGCGACTGCACCGCGATGTTGTAGACCACGCCGTTCTGCGGATTGAGCCAGAAGGCCGGCGCGGTCTGCGAGCTGCCCGACAGCGCGATCAGCACGTTTTGCCCGACGTTCGATGCCGTGAGGCCGAACTGCTGCAGCCGCGTGCGGTCCATCTGCAGGTTCAGGCCAGGGCCGTCGAGCCGCTGGTGCACGTGGGCATCGACCGCACCGGGGATCTGCCGGATCTTCTTGGTCAGCTCCGCCGCGCGCGCCGCGTTGGCCTGGACGTCGTTGCCGCTGAACTGCACGTCGATCGCGGCCGGCAGGCCGAAGTTGAGGATCTGCGTGACGATGTCGGCCGGCTGGAAGAAGAACTCGGTGCCGGGGAAGCGCTTGGGCAGCTCCGCGCGCAGCAGCGAGACGAATTCCTCGGACGGCCGGTGGCCCTCGCGCAATGAGAGCAGGATCTCGCCGTCGAGCGTGCCGATGGTGCCGGCGTTGCTGTAGGAGAGATTGATGCCGCTGTTGGGCACGCCCAGGTTGTCGAGGATGGTTTCGAGCTGGTCCTTCGGCACCAGCTCGCGGATCGCGGCCTCGACCTGGTCCGCCAGCCGCGCGGTTTCCTCGATGCGGGTGCCGGTGGGCGCGCGCATGTGCAGCCGGATCTGGCCCGCATCCACGTTCGGGAAGAAGTCGCGGCCGAGCACCGGGAAGAGCGCAGTCGACAGCACGCAGAAACCCAGGAACAGCGCGATGAAGCGCCCGCGCCGCGACAGTACAGCCGACAGCACCAGCGTGTAGGCGCGGCGCACGCGCTCGAAGCGGCGGTCGAAGCGGCGGTACACGCGCTGCAGCAGGCTGGGCTTCGCATCCGGATCGGCCTTGGCGTGCGCGCCGCCCATCAGCAGCATGACCAGCGTCGGCACCAGCGTGCGCGACAGCAGGTACGACGCCGCCATCGCGAACACCACCGCCATGGCGAGCGGCACGAAGAGGAACTTCGCGACGCCCGAGAGGAAGAACATCGGCACGAACACGATGCAGATGCACAGCGTGGAGACGAAGGCGGCTGGCCCGATCTCGCCCGCGCCGACCAGGATCGCCTCGTTGAGTTCGGTGCCCATGTGCAGGTGGCGCTCGATGTTCTCGATGGTCACGATCGCCTGGTCCACCAGGATGCCGACCGACAGCGCGAGCCCGCCGAGCGTCATCAGGTTGAGCGTCTGGCCGAGCGCGTAGAGCGCCAGGATCGACGCCAGGATCGACAGCGGAATGGTCAGCGCGATGATGAGCGTGCTGCGCCAGTTGCCGAGAAACAGCAGCACCATCGCCGCCGTGAGCGCCGCCGCGATCAGGGCCTCGAACACCACGCCCTGCACCGCGGCCTTGACGAACAGCGACTGGTCGAAGAGCGGTGTGATCTTGATGTCCTGCGGCATGCCCTGCGCGGCCACCGGCAGCAGCGCGCGCAGGTCCGAGACGATATCCAGCGTCGAGGCGCCGCCGTTCTTGAGCACCGACAGCAGCACGCCGCGCACGCCGTCCTGGCGCACCACGTTGGTCTGCGGCGAGAAGCCGTCGCGCACGGAGGCGACATCGCGCAGGTAGGTGGTCGCGCCGCCTGCGGTGCGCACCGGCAGGTCGTTCAGGCCGGTGATCGCCTCGGGCGAGCCGTTCATGCGCACGCTGTATTCGGTGGCGCCGAACTTGGCCGTGCCCGAGGGCAGGATCAGGTTCTGCGCGTTGATCGCGTTCACCACGTCGGCCGGCGACAGCCCGCGCGCCTGCAGCGCCTGCGTGTCGAGGTCGACCGAGATCAACCGGTTCTTGCCGCCATAGGGGAAGGGCACCGCGGTGCCCGGCACGGTGATGAGCTGCGGCCGCAGCTGGTTGATCGCGGCGTCGAAGAGTGCGTTCTCGGGCCGCGTCGGGCTCGACAGCGCAAGCTGGATCACCGGGATGCTCGACGCCGAGTACTTGATGACCAGCGGCGGCGTGATGCCCGGCGGCAGCTGCCGCACCTGCGTCTGCATCGAGGCGACCACCTGCGCGATCGCGGTCTCGATGTTGGCGGTGGGCTGGAAGAACACCTTGATCACCGTCACGCCCGCGAGCGACTGCGACTCGATGTGCTCGATGTCGCTCACCGTGGTCGTGAGGCTGCGCTCGGTCTGCCCGGCGATGCGCTGGCCCATCTCCTGCGCCGGCAGGCCGCCGTAGTTCCAGATGATGCTGATCACCGGGATGTTGATCTCCGGGAAGATGTCGGTGGCCATCCGCATCAGGACGAAGGGGGTGGCCAGCACGATCAGCATCGCCATGACGATGAACGTGTACGGACGACGCAGGGACAGGGGCACCAACGACACGACTTGTTACTTCCGGGCAGCGAGGCCGCCATGATAGGCAGAGTTCGAAAGACAATGCCGGCGATGCAGCAGCTTTACATCCCCGACACAGGCACCGCCATCTGGCTGGTGGTCATGGGCGTTTCGGGGTGCGGCAAGTCGAGCCTGGGCGCCGCGCTGGCGCGCGAGTTGGGCTTGCCGCTGATCGAGGGCGATGACTTCCATTCGCCCGACAGCGTTCGCAAGATGCGCGCCGGGATCGCGCTCGGCGATGCCGACCGCGCCGGCTGGCTTGCCGTGCTGGCCCGCGAGCTGGCCGCTCACCGAGGCGGTGCGGTGCTGACCTGCTCGGCGCTCAAGCGCGACTACCGCGACAGGCTGCGCGCCGCGCGGCCCGGGCTGCGCTTCGTCTTCATGGCGCTGTCCCGCGAGGAAGCGCAGCGCCGCGTCGCCGCACGGGCGGCGCACATGTTCCCGCCGAGCCTGGTGGCCAATCAGTTCGCGACGCTGGAATCGCCGGTCGGCGAAGCGGGCGTGCTGGAGGTGGATGCGACGGCGCCGATCGCTGCGCTCGTGGCGCTCATCCGCGCGTGGCTCTGAAGGTCCGGCGCATCATCGCAATGCCTGGGCGTGATGCGCCAGGTGATCGGCGATGAAGCTCTGGATGAAGTAGTAGCCGTGGTCATAGCCCTCGTGCCGCCGCAGCGTGAGCGGCTGGCCCGCGGCGCGGCATGCGGCCTCGAAGAGGTGGGGGTGCAATTGCTCGGCGAGGAATTTGTCGGCCAGCCCCTGGTCCACGAGGATGCCGGCCGGATAGGGCGGCGCGGTCTGCGACTGCATCAGCGCGCAGGCGTCGTGGGCGAGCCACGCTTCTTCGTCGTGCCCGAGGTAGCCCTTGAACGCCTTGTCGCCCCACGGGCACTGCGTGGGCGCGCAGATCGGCGCCAGGGCCGACAGCGACTTGAAGCGCCCCGGATGGCGCAGCGCCAGCGTCAGCGCGCCATGCCCGCCCATCGAGTGGCCGAAGATGCCGATGCGCTTGCCGTCGATCGGCAAGCTGCGCACGATCGTCGGCAGGAGCTCGTTGACGATCCAGCTTTCCATGCGCCAGTAAGCGGCCCAGGGTTCGGCGGTCGCGTCGAGATAGAAGCCGGCGCCGATGCCGAAGTCCCAGCTCGCGGTCGCGCCCTCGATGCTTTCGGCCTCGGGTCCGCGCGGGCTGGTGTCGGGTGCGATCAGCGCCAGGCCCAGTTCGGCCGCGAGGCGCTGGGCGCCGGCCTTGACCATGAAGGTCTCTTCGTTGCAGGTGAGGCCCGCGAGATACATCACTGCCGGCACAGGCCCTTGCGCGGCCTGCGGCGGCAGGAACACCGAGAAGCGCATCGGCAGGCCGATCTCGCGCGAGGCGTGCTCGCAAAAGCGTTGTGTGCCGCCGAAGCAGCGGTGTTCCGAGAGCGTCTTCAGACTGTCGGTCATGTCGTGAGGTGGGGAATGAGTTCGAGCACCGCGTCGGCGAACACGCGCGGGACTTCCTGCGGCATGTTGTGGCCCGCGCCCGGCACCACGCGGTGCGAGCGCGCCCCGGTGAAGCGGTGCGCATGGGCCGACGCCTCGGCGGGCGGCCGCACGCCGTCGTCGGCGCCGTCGAAGGTGATGGCCGGCACCGTGATCGCCGGCTGGGCCGCGAGCCTGGCTTCGATGGCCGCATAGGCGGGGTCGCCCGGCACGAGGCCGAAGCGGTGCCGATAGGAATGGATCACCACCTCGACGAAATCGGGGTGGTCGAAGGCCGCCGCGCTGCGCTCGAAGGTCGCGTCGTCGAAGCGCCAGGTCGGCGACCAGAGCTGCCACAGCAGCTTCGCGATGCCGCGCCGATCGGCGGCGAGCCCGGCGCGTCCGCGCTCGCTGTGGAAGTAGTACTGGTACCAGAGCCGGTACTCCTTCTCGGCGCTTTCAGGTGCCATCGCCTTCGCGATGTCCTGGATGTTGTAGCTGTTCAGCGAGACCAGCCCGGCGCAGCGTTCGGGCCAGAGGGCCGCCACCACGCAGGCGGCGCGGCCGCCCCAGTCGTAGCCGGCGAGCACCGCCTTCGGGATCGCGAGCGCATCGAGCAGCGCGAGCAGGTCCGCGCCGAGCGCCGCCTGCTCGCCCGAGCGCGGCGTCGCGTCGCGCACGAAGCGCGTGCCGCCGTAGCCGCGCAGGTACGGAACGATCACGCGGCAGCCGGCCGCCGCGAGCATCGGCGCGACGTCCACATAGCTGTGGATGTCGTAGGGAAAGCCGTGCATCAGGAAGACCGGCGGGCCTTCCGCCGGGCCGACCTCGAGGTAGGAAACCTCGAGCACGCCGGCTCGGATCGTGCGCAGCGGCCCCATGCGCATCATGGCGGCCTCAGTAGATGACGACGCCGCGGATCGACTCGCCGCGCTTCATCAGGTCGAAGCCCTCGTTGATCTTCTCGAGCGGCATCGTGTGCGTGATCAGGTCGTCGATGTTGATCTTGTTTTCCATGTACCAGTCGACGATCTTCGGCACGTCGGTGCGTCCGCGCGCGCCGCCGAAGGCCGAGCCTTCCCACTTGCGGCCGGTGACGAGCTGGAAGGGCCGCGTGCTGATCTCGGCGCCGGCCTCGGCCACGCCGATGATGATGCTGCGGCCCCAGCCCTTGTGCGTGCATTCGAGCGCCTGGCGCATCACCTGCGTGTTGCCGATGCACTCGAAGCTGTAGTCCGCGCCGCCGTCGGTGAGCTGCACGATCGCATCGACGATGTTCGCGTGCTCCTTCGGATTGAGGAAGTGCGTCATGCCGAACTTGCGCGCCATCTCCTCGCGCGCCGGGTTGATGTCGACGCCGATGATCTTGTCCGCGCCGACCATCTTCGCGCCCTGGATCACGTTGAGCCCGATGCCGCCGAGGCCGAACACGACCACGTTGGCGCCGGCTTCCACCTTGGCCGTGAAGATCACGGCGCCGATGCCGGTGGTCACGCCGCAGCCGATGTAGCAGACCTTGTCGAAGGGAGCGTCGGGGCGGACCTTGGCGAGCGAAATCTCGGGCGCCACCGTGTAGTTGCTGAAGGTGCTCGTGCCCATGTAGTGGAAGATCGGCTTGCCGTCGATGCTGAAGCGGCTCGTGCCGTCGGGCATCAGGCC
>JAGIBP010000040.1 GCA_017744285.1 Variovorax sp. | reverse complement strand
CGCTCAGAAGGGCCGCAAGCAGAAAATTGGCAAACAACTTCATATCGGGGGCTCGAATTTATGGCGCAAAACCCGGCGATTCTACAATGGCGCCCCGCTAGGAAAGCCCATCGATGACCCACCCGCCGCGCAAGCCGGCCCCCCCTTCCCGCCCGGCCACCGCCGTCGACCCCGTGACCGCGGAGCGCATCCGCACGGCCCGGGGATGGCTGCACACCGCCCACTTCCTCATGAGCGCGCCGCAGCTGGAGCACCTGCCCCAGCTCGGCCTGCCGGAAATCGCCTTCGTGGGCCGCTCCAACGCCGGCAAGTCCACGGCGATCAATACGCTCACGCAGCAGACGCGCCTGGCCTTCGCCTCGAAGACGCCCGGGCGCACGCAGCACATCAACCTTTTCGGCGTCGGCAAGCAGAAGGTCGACGACGCCGTGCTCGCCGACCTGCCCGGCTACGGCTACGCCGCGGTGCCGCGCGAGGCCAAGCTGCGCTGGCAGCGCGTGATGGGCAACTACCTCATGACGCGCGAGAGCCTGCGCGGCGTGGTGCTCATGTGCGACCCGCGCCATGGCCTCACCGAACTTGACGAGATCCTGCTCGAAGTGATCCGGCCCCGCGTCGAGCAGGGCCTCAAGTTCCTGGTGCTGCTCACCAAGGCGGACAAGCTCACGCGCTCGGAAGGCGCCAAGGTGCTGTCCATCGTGCGACTGCAAGCCGGGGGCGGCGAGGTCAAACTCTTCTCGGCGCTCAAGCAGCAAGGAGTCGACGAGGCAGCCGAGCTGCTGTGGCGCTGGGCGCACCCGGAAGACGGGGAGCCCGCGAGCACTCCCGCGACCGAAGGCGACGCGGACGACGGCCCCTGACGCACGGCCTCCTCCTCTCGCGTGGCCCGGCCGGCGCCGATCAACCCGACGACGAGCGATGAAGGAGACCCCGTGATCGAGACATTCACCCGAGAGCTGCCCAGCGGCATCGTCCTGAGCTGCCGCGCCGCCGGCGTGGCCGGCCGCCCGCTGATGATGTTCCTGCACGGCTTTCCCGAAGCCGCGTTCATCTGGGACGCGTTGCTCCTGCACTTCGCGCGGCCCGAGAACGGGGGCTTCCGATGCGTGGCGCCGAACCTGCGCGGATTCGAGCAATCCAGCGCCCCCACCGACGTGGCGGCCTATCGCCCGCACCTGCTGGTGCAGGACGTCGCCGAGCTCGCCGCGAGCGAAAACGCGTCGGGCCGGATCGACGTGCTCGTGGCGCACGACTGGGGCGGCGCCTTCGCGTGGGGCTATGCCAACCGCCATGCGGGCAGGCTCGGCCGGCTCGTCATCATCAATTCGCCGCACCCCGGCACCTTTGCGCGCGAACTGCGGGACAACCCCGCGCAGCAGGCCGCGAGCGCCTACATGAACTTCCTCGCGCGGCCCGATGCCGAGGCGCTGCTGGCCGAGGACGACTATCGGCGCATGTGGCCCATGTTCACGCGGATGAAGGCCGGCCCCGATGGCTTCGGCTGGCTGACCGAGGACGTCAAGAACCGATACCGCGAGGTCTGGAACGCGGGACTCGGCGGCGCCTGCAACCTCTATCGGGTCACGCCGCTGAAGCCGGCCCTGCCGGGCGCCTCGGCGGACATCCCCCTGCTCCCCAGGGAGCGGCTGACCGTCGCGGTGCCCACGCTCGTGCTCTGGGCGCTCGACGATGCGGCGCTGCTGCCCGGCCTGCTGGAGGGGCTCGAAGACTATGTGCCGCGGCTGGAGGTCCGGAAAGTGCCCGGCGCGACCCACTGGATCGTGCATGAGCGGCCGCAGTTCGTCGCCGGCGAGATCCAGGCCTTCCTGGCCCGGAATCAGTAGACCGGCGCTTCACCGACAGGGCGCGTCTTGAAGCGCCGATGCACCCAGTAGTACTGCGAGGGCATGTCGTCGATGTAGCCCTGCAGGCGCTGGTTCATGAGCGCGGTATCGGCGATCACGTCGTCGGTCGGGAAGTCCTGCCATGCCGGCAGCACCTCGATCTCGTAGCCGCCCTCGACCAGCCGGGAGATGACCGGCATGACCTTGGCGCGACCCAGCCGCGCGAAGCGCGACAGCGACGGCATGGTCGCGGCCTGCACGCCATAGAACGGCACGAACACCGTCTGGTCGCGGCCGAAATCCATGTCCGGCAGCAGGTACAGCACGCCGCCCTGGCGCAGCGCGGCCACGATCGGCTTGATACCGTCCACGCGATTGAGCGTGCTGACGTTGCCGAAGCGCCTGCGGCCCTCGCTGACCCACTCGTCCATCATCGGATTGCGCTGGGTGGTGTAGATGGTGGTGCACACGCGCGGGGACCGCATGGTCAGCGCCGTGGCCGCGGCATCGAGGCCGTAGAAATGCGGCGCAAAGAGGATCAGGGGCTTGTCGCCGTGGGTGACCTCGTGGACGTCCCCGGGATCGCCCTTGATCTTGAGCCGGCTGGCGACGACCGCCTTCGGCGCATGCCAGAGCCAGCTCCGGTCGAGCCACGACTGGGCCACGTACACGAAGGTCTCGCGCGCGATGCGCCGGCGCTCGGCGGCGGATTTCTCCGGGAAGCACAAGGCCAGGTTGGCATCGACCACGCGGCGGCGCGGACGGGCGAGCACGTAGAGCACCGGCCCCAGCGCGGCGCCGAAGCCGCGCACCAGGGGCAGAGGCACGTGGGCCAGCGAGCGCATGAACGCAATGCCGAGTCGGGCGCCGAAACTCATGTCGCGCTCATCCTTGCGCCCTCGGACGTTCGGCCGCGACGATCTCCTCGCGCGGCTGCTTGTAGCGCGCGTAGTCCCAGACGTACTGCCCGGGCAGGCTGCGGATCAGTTGCTCGATACCTTCGTTCATGGCGGTCGCGGCGGCTTCGGGCGTGGCCTTGGGATCGCTCATCGCCGTGCCGTCGAAGGGGACGAACCGGATCGCGAAGCCCGCGCCGCGCGGCAGCCGCTCGCACACGCCGAGGAACACGCGCGCCCCCGTCTGCTGCGCCAGGCGCGGCAGCAGCGTCATCGTGTAGGCAGGGCGGCCGAAGAACGGCGCCCAGACGCCCTGCCCGAGCGGCGGCACCTGGTCCGGAAGAATGCCGGTGTAGCCGCCGCTGCGCAGCGTGCGGATCAGGCCGCGCACGCCCGCGACGGTGGTCGGCAGGGTCTGCAGGCCGGGCCGGTCGCGCGAGCCGGCGATCAGGTCCGCCATGAATTTCTTGCGCGCCGGCCGGAACAGCGCCGTGATCGGTCCGTAGCGCTCGAAGAAGCGCTCGCCGACGGCCTGGCCGAGCGTCTCCCAGCTGCCGAGGTGCGGCGACACGAAGATCACGCCCTTGCGCGCGGCGAGCGCGGCCTCGAACGCCTCGACGCCGTCCCAGCGGACGATGTACGGCAGCAGGCTCTTGCCTTGCGGACGCGCCCACACCAGCGGCAGTTCGCCCACCATGGCGCCCGCCGCGGCGATCGCGGGCCGGTACTCGGCGGGCGTGAAGCCGGCCGCCTCGGCGTTCTCCCGAAAGCGCCGGCGGTAGTCGGGCGCCATCCACCACACCAGCCAGCCCAGCGCGCTGCCGATCGCATGCATCCAGGGCAGCGGCACGCGCGCGAGCAGACGGAAGAGAGAAATCATCAACAGGAAGGGGGTGAAAGGAGGGACGCGCGCGTCACGTCGGACACGGTCCGTATAGAATTGAAATTGTCGCCGAGTTATGGAACTACTTGCAGGGCGACGTTAAACATCACTGCTAAAGCGTTCGCCAAGGCTCCCCGAGGCTGGCAACGCGCCAACCAACTTGCATGGAGTACATCACATGGCGAACGACTTTCTCTTCACTTCCGAATCGGTTTCCGAAGGCCATCCCGACAAGGTCGCGGACCAAATCTCCGACGCGATCCTCGACGCCATCTTCGCGCAGGACCCGCGCTCGCGCGTGGCCGCCGAAACCCTGACCAACACCGGCCTGGTGGTGCTGGCCGGCGAGATCACCACCAACGCGCACGTGGACTACATCCAGGTGGCGCGCGACACGATCAAGCGCATCGGCTACGACAACACCGACTACGGCATCGACTACAAGGGCTGCGCGGTGATGGTCTGCTACGACAAGCAGTCCAACGACATCGCCCAGGGCGTGGACCACGCGAGCGACGACCACCTCAACACCGGCGCCGGCGACCAGGGCCTGATGTTCGGCTACGCCTGCGACGAGACGCCCGAGCTGATGCCCGCGCCGATCTACTACGCGCACCGCCTGGTCGAGCGCCAGGCGCAGCTGCGCAAGGACGGCCGCCTGCCCTTCCTGCGCCCCGACGCCAAGAGCCAGGTCACGATGCGCTACGTGAACGGCAAGCCGCACAGCATCGACACCGTCGTGCTCTCCACGCAGCACCACCCCGACCAGAGCGAGACGCCGACCAAGATGAAGGCGTCGTTCGTCGAGGCCGTGATCGAGGAAATCATCAAGCCGGTGCTCCCGAAGGAGTGGCTGAAGGAGACCAAGTACCTCATCAACCCCACCGGCCGCTTCGTCATCGGCGGCCCGCAGGGCGACTGCGGCCTGACGGGCCGCAAGATCATCGTCGATACCTATGGCGGCGCCTGCCCGCACGGCGGCGGCGCGTTCTCGGGCAAGGACCCGAGCAAGGTCGACCGCTCCGCCGCCTACGCGGCGCGCTACGTGGCGAAGAACATCGTCGCCGCGGGCCTCGCGCGGCAGTGCCAGATCCAGGTCGCCTACGCGATCGGCGTGGCCCGCCCGATGAACGTGACGGTCTACACCGAAGGCACGGGCGTCATCCCGGACGAGAAGATCGCCGAACTGGTGCAGGAGCACTTCGACCTGCGTCCGAAGGGCATCATCCAGATGCTCGACCTGCTGCGTCCGATCTACGGCAAGACCGCCGCCTATGGCCACTTCGGCCGCGAAGAGCCCGAGTTCACCTGGGAGCGCACCGACAAGGCGCAGGTCCTGCGCGCGGCCGCCGGTCGCTGAAGCGGCGGCCCGATCGAAGCCTGCGGATGCTGCGGTATCCCTCAGGCATGGCGAGTCAGGAGCCTGTCCACTTCCTCGTCGCTCGTCTGTGCGAAGTCCTCGTACCAGAGCCCGACGGCGCGGAAGTGCTGGGGCGTGTGCAGGCACACCACCTCGTCGGCCATTGCACCCACGCTCTGGACGGCCTCGGGCGAGGCCACCGGCACCGCGACGATGATGCGCCGCGGGTGGCCCGCGCGCGCGGCCTGCACCGCCGCGCGCATGGTGGAGCCGGTCGCGAGGCCGTCGTCCACGAGGACCAGCACGCGACCGGCGAGATCGAGCGGCGGCCGATCGCGCCGGTAGCGCTGCTCGCGCCGCGCCAGTTCCGCCTGCTCGCGCGCAACGACGGCTTCGAGTTCGCGTTCCGAGACTGGCCAGCCGGCGTCCGCATCGCCCATCACGCGCACGCCGCCCGACGCGATCGCGCCCATGGCGAACTCTTCCTGGCCCGGAAAGCCCAGCTTGCGCACGATGAGCACGTCGAGCGGCGCGCCCAGCGCCTGCGCGACCTCGAAGGCGACCGGCACGCCGCCGCGCGGCAGCGCCAGTACCCGCACATCGGGCTGTGCGCGCCATGCATCGAGCGCCTGGGCGAGCGCCCGACCGGCGTCGCGCCGATCCTTGAATTTCATTCCCGAACTCCTTGTGCGGCCGGAATTCAGAAACGATACGCCCCGCTCATGCCCACCGTCCAGTTCCGCCCCGGCGCCGGCTCGTAGTAGCGGGCGTTGCCCTCGTTGACGATGACCGAGCCGATGTACTGCTTGTCGAAGACGTTGTCCACGCGCGCGAAGGCGTTGAACTCCCACCGCTCCCAGCGCTTGACGTAGCCCGCGAACAGCGCCACCACCCCATAGCCCGGGGCACTGGCCGTGTTGCGGTCGTTGGCCTGGATGCTGCCGGCCGCGCGCAGCTCGGTGCCCGCGCGCCAGCCCTCGGGCGGCACCCACCCGAACGAGGCGAACAGCGTCTGCGGCGCGATGCCCGGGATGCGGTTGCCCGCCGGCACGAAGCTCGCCGCGGTGCACGGCAGCGTGCCGCAGAAGGGGTCGCTGTAGCGCGCATCCAGCCAGGTGTAGGCCAGCTGCGTGCGCCAGTGGTTCTCGCTCTCGTGCTGCCAGGCGAGCTCGAAGCCCTCGCGCTTGGTGCGCCCGGCATTCTGGTAGGTCGCGCGCCCGCCGACGTTGGTGGCGGTCACGATCTCGTCGTCGGTGCGGGTCTCGAACACGGCCGCCGTGAGCAGCCCTCCGGCCAGGCGCGCCTTGGCGCCCAGCTCGACACTGTCGTTGGTGGCCGGCTGCAGCGCGAAGTTGAGCCCGCCCTGCCCGTCGGGGCGGTACGACAGTTCGTTGAGGGTGGGCGTCTCGAAGCCGCGCCCGGCCGAGGCGTAGAAGGCCAGGTCGCCCGTGGCCTGGTAGCGCAGCGAGGCCACGGGCAGCGTCTTCTCGTAGCGGGCGCTGCCGCTGTCGTCGCGGTTGGCGCCCACGATGTAGTGGTCCTGCGAGTCGAAGTCGACCGCGCTGCGGCGCACGCCCATTTCGAGCGTCCACTGATCGGCGAACTTCCAGCTGGCCTGGGCGTAGGGGTCGACGTTGTAGACCTTGTTGATCTCGTTGCGGCGCAGCCGCCCCTGCACGCCGAGCACCGGGTTGGCGACGGTGCCGAGGTAGTTCTCGTAGCCGGTGCGATGCTCGCGCAGGTCGTCGTAGGCCAGGCCCGCGACCAGCTCGAAGGGGCGTCCGGCCAGCGTCATCCGCGAGGTCCAGCGCACGTCGGCGCCGGCGTAGTCGCGTGCCAGGCCGATCACGCCGCCGGCACTCGTCGGGCTCACTTGCGCCGAGGGCGGGATGGCCTGGAACTGCGTGGTCTTGCGCTCGCCGGTGTAGAGCATCAGGCGCAGCGCGTTCGCCGCGTCGATGGGGCGCTCGTACACGAGGCCGCCCTGGGTCTGGTCGACGCTCTTGCGGGTGTTGTACTGGGTCGCCACGGCGGCGCTGCGCGGGTTGAGCGCGTACTGCTCCGCGGTGAGGCCGAGCGGGTCCTGGGCGTGGATGTTCACGCTGTTGGCGATCAGCGTGAGGCGGCTGCCGTCGTCCAGCGCCAAGCCCATCTTGCCGTTGACGATGTTGCGCCGGGCCTCGCTGTGGTCGCGGTATCCGTCGGTGGAGAAGTGGCTGCCGCCGAGCAGGTAGTCGACCGCGCCCGAGGAGCCGCTCACCTGCGAGCTGATGCGCGAGGTGCCGAAGCTGCCCCCGGCCATGGAGAAGCCGAGCCGGGGCGGGCCTTCCCCGGTCTCGGTGAAGGACTGCACCACGCCGCCCGAGGAGTTGCCGTACAGCGCCGAGAAGGGCCCGCGCAGCACTTCGACGCGGTCGAGCGAGCCGATGTCGATGTTGGAGGTCTGGCCCTGGCCGTCGGGCATGGTCGCGGGGATGCCGTCGACATACAGGCGCACGCCGCGCACGCCGAAGGTCGAGCGCGCGCCGAAGCCGCGGATGGACAGCTGCAGGTCCTGCGCGTAGTTCTGGCGGTTCTGGATCTGCAGGCCCGGCACCGGGCCCAGGCCTTCGGAGAGGTTCACGCCCAGGCGGCTGTCGCGGATGTCCGCACCTTCCACCCGGTCGACCGAGCCGGCCACGTCGAACGCCGGCGCGGGGCCGCGCGGGGTGGTCACGGTGATCTCGCCCAATGTGGGCTCGGCGGTCTGCGCATGAAGCCCCGGTGCGGCCGCCCACAGTAGGCAGCCCGAAGCGACGACGGCTTTTTTCATCGCCGCGATTCTCCGGTGAGGCGCCGCGCCGCGATGGGGGGACTGACCCTAGGGTTGCGCGAGCGCCGTCACGCAGATCGGAATTCCGCTTCGCTGCGTGCGCCGCAAGAGACAGCTACGATCCGCGCGCCCCATGCCTCAACGTCTTTTCCGGCCGTCTCGCCTGCTTCTCAGCCTCGCGCTGGCGCTCGCGTGCCTGCTCGCGGGCTGCGCCGGCATTCCGCCGCGCACGGTAATGCCCTATGCGCCGTCCATTCCGCCGTCGCAGGCCACCGAACTGGGGCGGCTGAGCGCGTGGCACCGGGTGGACCCGGACGGCTTGTCGGGCGCACGGGTCCTGCCGCAGGCAGCCTTCGCGCTCGATGCGCGCCTGGCGCTGATCCGACACGCCCAGGTCTCGCTCGACCTGCAGTACTACCTGCTCGGCAACGACCAGACCGGCAAGCTGATCGCGCGGGAGCTGCGCGACGCCGCCGCGCGGGGCGTTCGCGTGCGGCTCCTGCTCGATGACTTCTACACCACCAAGCTCGACCCGCTGCTGCTCGGCCTGGCCGCGCATCCCAACGTCGAGGTCCGCCTGTTCAACCCCTTCATGAACGGCAGGGACCACACGGCGACCCGCTGGATGAGCTTCGCGGCCGATTTCCGGCGTCTCAACCACCGGATGCACAACAAGCTCTTCATCGCCGACGGCGCACTGGCAGTGGTCGGCGGGCGCAATCTCGCCGACGAGTATTTCCTGCGCAGCACCGGCGCCAACTTCATCGACCTGGACGTGATGCTGGCCGGGCCGGTGGTGACCGAGCTGGGCACCATCTTCGACAACTACTGGAACAGCGAAGTCGTCTATCCCCTGCACGACGTGGTCCAGCCCCGCGAGCCGGCGGACGCGCTGCGCGCCCGGTTCGACAAGATCGCGGCCGTCGCGGAGGCGCCCCCGCCGCCCGACCCCCCGGACATGGACATCTTCGGAGAGCCGTCGGTCAGCGCCTCGGTGGCCCGCGGCCGGCTGGACCTGATCTCGACGCAGGCCCACGCGATCGCCGACTCGCCCACCAAGGCGCTGGCCCCGGCCGACGGCGAGGAGACCCCGCAGCGCCGGCCGCCCACCGTGGCCGAACGCATGCGCGCGCTGTTCGAGCATGCGCGCTCCGAGATCAACATCATCACGCCCTACTTCCTGCCCGGCGAGGACGGCATGGAACGCATCGCGCGGCTGCGCGCACGCGGGATCCGGATCACCGTGGCGACGAACTCCCTGGCCGACACGGACGAGCCGCTGGTGAACATCAACTACAACCGCTTCCGCGTCGAGATGCTCAAGCAGGGCGTGACGCTGTACGAGGTGAGCTCGGAGCAGATCAAGCGCAGCCTGAACCTGCGCAAGGTGTTCAGGCAGTCGCGCGGCGCGCTGCACGCCAAGCTCGCGCTGGTCGACCGGCAATGGGCCCTCATCGGCTCGCTGAACTTCGATCCGCGATCGGCCTACATCAACACCGAGCTCGGCGTGCGGCTCGAGAGCTACGAGGTCACCCACCGGCTGCTCGACGCCTTCCAGGTCGACAACGTCGAGAGCGTCTACGAGGTACGGCTGCGCCCGGGCACCGACTCGATCCAGTGGATCACCACCGACGGCGAGAACATCGTGCACGACGAGGAGCCGGACGCCAACGCGCTGGTGCGGCTGAAGCTGCTCCTGTTCTCCTGGTTCGTGCCGAGCGACCTGCTCTAGCACCGGGCCACGGCCTTCGGCAGATATCGCGTCTCTCCTACGCGCGATCGGGGCCGCGGCAGACGGATGCGCGCCACGGATCAGCCGCATCCTCGACGCGCCATCAACCTGGAGGAAAAAAATGATCAAGATCGGAATCGTGGACGACCATGCCATCGTGCGCTCGGGCCTGCGGGACTTCTTCTCGCAACACGTCGACCTGCGGATCGTCGGGGAGGCGGCCACGGGACGCGAAGCGATCGACCTGGTGCGTTCCAACGAGATCGACGTCCTCGTCATGGACCTTTCCATGCCCGGCCAGAGCGGCATCGACGCCATCGCCATGATCCGCGCCAAGGCGCCGGACACCGGGATCCTGATCCTCAGCGGCTACCCGGAAGAGCACTACGCCATGAACCTGATCCGCCAGGGCGCCAGCGGCTACCTGAACAAGGAATGCGATCCGGCGGAGATCGTGGAGGCCATCCGGACGATCGCGCTGGGCCGCCGCTACATCACGCCCGCGGTGGCCGAACTGCTCGCGCGCCAGCTCGACCGCCACAGCGACGCGGCGCCGCACGAACAGCTCTCGGAGCGGGAGTTCCAGGTGTTCCTCAAACTCGCGACCGGCGAGACCGCCGGCAGCATCGCGGAGGAGCTCTCGCTGTCGGTCAAGACCGTGAGCACCTACCGCAGCCGGCTGATGGAGAAGATGAACCTCACCTCCAACAGCGACCTGACCTACTACGCGCTCAAGAATCAGTTGATCAGCTGACGCAACTCCTGGCCGCCAGCGCACTCTCACCCCGCATGCGTCCTTCAGGCGAATGCGGGGTTTGTCTTATGAATGCACGCTTCCTGCTCGTGGCTTGTCTGGTGTCGATCGCGTCGGGCGGCGGTCCGCCCCGCCTGGCGCATGCGCAGGCGGCCCAGGCCGAATCGAGCGAGCAGCTCGAAGCCGACTACCGCGTCATCGCGGCCCGCTGCGGAACGCCGGCCTTCGAGAAGTCCTTCTACAAGCAGTCGAGGGCCGCGGTCGCCGCCGGCCTGGTCACGCGGCATCGGGACCCGGCCCAGGTCGAGAAGACGATCACGGCCCTGCGCCGCAATCCGGTCGTCCTCGTCGGTGCGCAGGCCGACTGCCCGGCCCAGCTGGAGCGGCTGCGCGAGCTTCAGAAGGAACGCGCCAGGGTCCTGCACAAGGGCGGCTCGCCCCGGACCTGAGGCGGCGCCAGGCACACCACCGGGGCCGGCGCACGCCCGATCGATGACCCGCGCCGCGCAGAACTGCGTCTTGCTGTAAGAATATAGGCCGCATTCACGCACATCCGACACAGTTCCGACATGCCGCAATTGATCCTGACGACGGCCTCCGGCGAGACGAGGCACATTCCGCTCAAGCCCGACGAGAACACGCTCGGCCGGGGCGGCCAAAACGACATCGTCATCGAATCGCCCCAGGCGAGCCGCGCCCATGCGGTGATCACGGTCGAACCGGCCTTCGTCACGATCCGCGACCTCGGCAGCCGCAACGGCACCTTCGTGAACGACCATCGCATCGCCAGCCAGTTGCTTGCCCACGACGACACGGTCCGGCTGGGCAGCTACGAAATGCGCTTCGTGGCGGGCGACCAGGAGTTCAGCCGCATCGATGCCGAACGCGTCTCGATGGAGCCCCGGCTCCTGCCCGATACGGACGAGGACGAGTCCGCGACGACGCGGTCGATCCCGATCACCGGCCTGGGCGCACCCTGAAGCGAGCGCGCCCGCGGATCGCTAGCAGATCTTGCCGGGGTTCAGGATGTTGGTCGGGTCGATGGCCCGCTTCACGGCCCGCATGAGGGCGATCTCCGCCTCGGTGCGCGTGACGCCCAGGTAGGCCTTCTTGTCGAGCCCGATGCCATGCTCGGCCGACACGGAGCCGCGGAAGGCCTTCAGGGGTTCGTAGACCAGCGCCTCGACCTCGGCCTTGGCGCTCTTGTCGCCGCACGACACGGCGATGTGCAGGTTGCCGTCGCCCAGGTGGCCGTAGGCGATGAGCGTCGCGCGCCCCCAGCGCCGCTCCAGCGCCTGGCGCAGTTCGGTGACATAGCGCGCCATCGCGGGCAGCGGCAGGCTCACGTCGTAGACGAAGAGCGGGTCGAGTGTCTTGAGGTAGTGGACGTCGTCGCGGATGCGCCAGAGGTCGGTGCGCTCCGCTTCGGACTGGGCCACCACCGCATCGAGGATCAGCCCTTCGTCGAGGCAGGGCTCGATCACGGCCTGGAAGCGCGCATCGTCCGCGGCCTCGTCCGAGCCCTCGCATTCGATGAGGGCATAGAACGGGTGCTCCTGCGACAGCGGCGCGGGCCGGCGGCCGGGCGCGGTGATCAGCAGGTAGTAGTCGCGCCACATGATCTCGTAGGAGCTCAGGCTGCCGCCCGACCCGGCGCGCATGCGCTCCAGCACCGTGGCGACGGCCTCGAAGCTCGGGAACGCCGCCAGCACGGTCTGGCGCGTGCGCGGCCGGGGCTGCAGCCGCAGGATGGCGCGCGTCACCACCCCCAGCGTGCCTTCGGTGCCGATGAAGAGCTGCTTGAGGTCCAGGCCCGTGTTGTTCTTGAGCACCTTGAACATCGACGACACCACCTGCCCGTCGGGCAGCACCGCCTCCAGGCCCAGCACCATCTCGCGCGTCATGCCGTAGCGCAGCACCTTGTTGCCGCCGGCATTGGTGGCGATGTTGCCGCCGATGGTGGCGGAGCCGCGCGCGCCCAGGTCCAGCGGGAACAGCAGGCCATGCGCATCGGCCGCTTCCTGGATCACCTGCAGGGGCGTGCCGGCCTGCACGGTCATGGTCTGGGAGACGGGATCGATCTCCTCGATGCGGTTCATGCGTTCGAGCGACAAGGCGATCTCGCCGGGGCCCACCATCGTGCCGCCCACCAGGCCGGTCATGCCGGCACGCGGCACCACGGGCTGGCCGGCTTCGTGGCACAGGCGCATCACCAGCGCGAGTTCCTCCGTCGAGGCCGGCCGCACCAGCGCGCCCGCCTCGCAGCCGGTCTGGACGAGGCGCGACACCGGTCGCTCGCGCACGGCCTCGCCCCTGAGGACCGCCTGGGGGCCGAGTGCTTCGGACAGACGCTGCAGCAGTGCTTCCAAGGCTTGTCTCCTAGTGATCCTGCGCTTGATATTAGAACGTATACTAACTTAATTCGCCGCTCCGGCCTGCCCCTCGCCGCGGCCGGACTTCACAAGAAAAAGACGGAGACATCGGATGACGGATCAAGCCCCCGTGGCCTTGGTCACGGGCGCAAGCCGTGGCATCGGCCGCGCGATCGCCGCCCTGCTCGTGCGCCAGGGCTACGCTGTCACGGGCACGTCGCGCGCGCCGCAGCCCGCAGAGGACGGCATCGAGTTCCTGCCGTGCGACGTCACGGACGCGGCGCAGGTCGCACGCCTGTTCGGCGTCATGCGCGAACGCCACGGCCACCTGGACGTGCTGGTCAACAACGCCGCCCTGGCCGGCGGCGCCGCCTTCGGCAGCGAGGCCGAAGCCGCCGAATGGGGGCCGATCATCGCCACCAACCTGACGGGCACCTGGGCATGCAGCCGCGCGGCCGGCGCGCTCTTGCGCGACGGGCGCGGCCGCATCGTCAACATCGCATCCATCCTCGGCCTGCGCGGCGTGGCGGACCAGCTCGCCTACAGCGCCTCCAAGCACGGCGTGATCGGCCTCACCCGCTCCCTGGCGCGTGCGCTCGGGCCGCGCGGCATCACGGCCAATGCCGTCTGCCCCGGCTGGGTGGGCACGCGCATGGCGCTCGACCGGCTGCAGCAGCTGGGCATGAGCCCGGCGCAGGCCGTGGCGCTGACGCCCACGGGCCGCTTCAGCGAACCGGAGGAGGTCGCGTCGCTGGTCGGCTTCCTGGCCAGCGAGGCCGCCGCCAACATCACGGGGCAGGCGCTGTCCATCGACGGCGGCGCCCTGGCATGACGCAGGCGCCGCCCCAACGCCTCGAGGCCGACTACGTGATCGTGGGCGCCGGTTCGGCGGGCTGCGCACTGGCGCACCGGCTGACCGACGCGGGCCACCGCGTGCTGCTGCTGGAGAACGGCGGCCCGGATGCCGACCCGTGGATCCGCGTCCCGCTGGGCTTCGCGCGCAATGCCTACAACCCGAAGCTCGCCTGGCTCTACGAGACCGAGCCCGTGCCCGGCCTGGACGGCCGGCGCCTCGTGTGGCCGCGCGGGCGCGTGCTCGGCGGCTCCAGTTCGATCAACGCGATGATCTACGTGCGCGGGCAGCCCGAGGACTACGACGGCTGGGCCGCGGCAGGCTGCAAAGGCTGGTCTTACGACGCGCTGCTTCCGCTCTTCCAGCGGGCCGAAGGCTACCGTGGCGCGCACGGCCTGGACTACGGCACCGATGGCCCGATCGGCCTCGCCGATCCGCCGTTCGCGCATCCGCTGCACGAGCAGTTCATCGCCGCGGGCGAGGCGCTGGGCCATGACTACAACCCCAACTTCAACGGCAACGGCCAGCGCGGCGTCGGGCGCTACCAGCTCACCGTGCGCGACGGCCGCCGCAGCAGTGCCGCCGCCTACCTGCGCCAGCCCCGGCCGCGCGGGCTGCTGCGCGTCGTCACCGGCGCGCGGGTGACGCGCGTGCTGTTCGAGAACGACCGCGCCGCCGGGGTCGCCTTCATGCGCGACGGCCGGATGCACCAGGCTCTGGCGGGCGCGGAAACGATCCTGGCGGCCGGCGCCATCGGCACGCCCCAGCTGCTGCAGCTGTCGGGCGTGGGGTGCGCGACGCTGCTGCACCGGCTGGGGATTCCCGTGGTGCTGGACCAGCCGGCGGTGGGCGCCAACCTCATGGACCACCTGAACGTGCGCGTGGTGATGCGCTGCCGCGGCCCGTCGCTCAACACGCTGCGGCGCAGCGCCTGGCGGCAGGCCGCGGCCGGGGTGCGCTACCTGGCGACCGGGCGCGGCGCGCTCGCGGGCGGCCCCATGACCATGGGCCTGTTCGCGCGAAGCCGGGCCGGCGTGGCGACCGCCGACCTGCAGCTGCACTTTCTCGCCTTCAGCGCGGCGGCCACCGCCGGCAGCGTGCACGCGTTTCCCGGCATGACCATCTCCTGCGTGCCCAACCGGCCGGCGAGCCGCGGCCACCTCGAGATCCGGAGCAGCGACCCGGACGTGGCGCCGCGCATCGTGCCCAACTACCTGCGCGAAGCCGCCGATGCCGAAGCCCTGGTCGACGGCCTGATGCTCGCGCGCGAGCTCTTCGCCACCCGGGCCTTCGGCGCGCAGGCGGTCGAGGAGATGAGCCCCGGCCCGTCGGTGCGCACGCGCGCCGACTGGCTTGCCTATGGCCGCGCCCATGCCGGGACCGCCTTCCATCCCTGCGGCACCTGCCGCATGGGTGCCGACGCGGGCGCGGTCGTCGATCCGCAGCTGCGCGTGCGGGGCGTGCAGGACCTGCGTGTCGCCGATGCCTCGGTGCTGCCGTCCATCGTCTCGGGCAACACCAACGCCGTGTCGATCCTCGTCGGCGAAAAAGCGGCCGATCTGCTGCTGCGCCGCGACCCCTCCTTCCCCCTGACCCAGGAGAGCCATCCATGACCGCCACCCATCACCCGCCGCTGCCACCCGAGTTGCTGGACCAGCTCGCCGGCTTCGACACGCCCACCATCTGCAATGCGCTGGAAGTCATCGCTCCCGAGCGCCGCGCGCTCGGCTTCACCACCGAGGGGCTCTGCTGCCTCTATCCCCAACTCAAGCCCATGGTCGGCTATGCGCGCACCGCGACCATGCGCTCGATCCAGCCAACGCGGCTCTCGCCGCAGGAGGCCAGTCAGCGGAACATGGCCTACTACGAGTACATCGCCGAAGGCGGCCCCCGCCCGTCGGTGTGCATCATCCAGGACCTGGATGGCGCGCGCGCGGGCTTCGGATCCTTCTGGGGCGAGGTCAACACCCACATCCACCGGGGCCTGGGCTGCCAGGGCGTGGTCACCGACGGCAGCGTGCGCGACGTCGACACCAACGCGCAGGGCTTCCAGATGCTGTGCCGGCTGGTGGTTCCCTCGCACGCGCACTACCACATCGCCGATTTCGGCAGCACGGTCTCGGTGGCCGGCGCCTACTTCAGCCACGGCGACCTGGTGCATGCCGACCGGCACGGGGCGGTCGTCATCCCCGTCGAGCATGCGGCGCGCATCCCGCAAGTGGTGGACATGCTCACACGCCGCGAGGCGGTGATCATCGCCGCGGCCCAGGCGCCGGACTTCGACATCGCCGCGCTGCGCCGGGCCATCGGCAGCGCGCGCGACATCCACTGAAGGCGCCCCCGCGCATGACGCCGATCATCGACGCGCACCACCATCTCTGGGAGCCCGGCGACGGCCGCTACCCGTGGATGCAAGCGGCCGCACCCAAGTTCATGGGCGACACCAGGCCGGTATGCCGGCCCTATCGCATCGAAGACCTGTGCGCGGAGGCCGAGCGCGGCACCGGATTGCGGCTCGCCGGCTCGGTCCACCTGCAGTGCGGGCGGAACCCGGCCCGCCCCGCCGAGGAGACCGCCTGGGTGCAGGCCCAGGCCGATCGCCGCGGCCTGCCGGTGGCCATCGTCGGCCATGCCAACCTGGCCGATCCGGCGCTCGATGCGCTGCTGGATGCCCATGCCGCGAGTGCAGGCTTCCGGGGTGTGCGGCAGATGCTCAATTGGCACGACAGCGACGAGCGCCTGCGCCTGTGCGATCGCGGCGACTACCTGCGCGATGCGCAGTGGCAGGCCGGCTTCGCGCGCCTGGGCGCACGCGGGCTCTCCTTCGACCTGCAGGTCAACCCGTGGCAGTTGCCCGCCGCCTATGCCGTGGCCAGCGCGCATCCCGACACGGTGGTGGTGATCAACCATGCCGGCCTGCCCTTCGCGGACGAAGCGGCGCGGCGCGCCTGGCGCACCGGCATGGCGGCGCTCGGCGGCCTGCCGCAGGTGCACGTCAAGTTCTCCGGCCTGGGCATGGTCGATCCGGGCTGGACCGCGGCCAGCGTCCAGCCGCTGTTCGACACGCTGCTGGAGTGCTTCGGCCCGCATCGCATGATGTTCGGCTCCAACTTCCCCATCGACCGCCTCTATCGGCGCTATGCCGAGGTCTACGCCCATTACGCGGCCCTGTGCGCGCACCTCGACGCGCACGCACGCAACGCGCTCTTCCACGCCAACGCGCGGCGCGTCTACCGCATCGACACACCCTCTTCCACCGCAGCATGAACCCCATCGCCATCTACCCCAGCCTGCGCGAGCGGGTCGTCTTCGTCAGCGGCGGCGCGAGCGGCATCGGCGCGAGCCTGGTCGAGCACTTTGCGCGCCAGGGCGCGCGCGTGGGCTTCGTCGACATCAGCGACGAGGCCGCGCACGCGCTGTGCGACACGCTGCAGCGGCAGGGCCTGGCGCGGCCGCACTTCGAGCATTGCGACGTCAGCGACATCGCGGCGCTCCAGGCCTCGATCGGGCGCGTGGCCGCGGCCTTCGGCGACATCGACGTGCTCGTGAACAACGCCGCCAACGACGAGCGGCATACGCTCGACACGCTGACCCCCGAGCGCTGGCAGCAGCTCATGGACGTCAACCTGCGACACCACGCCTTCGCCGCGCAGGCGGTGGCCGAGGGCATGCGCCGCAAGCGCCGCGGCGCCATCATCAACCTGAGCTCGGTGACCTGGCTCAAGGGCACGCCGGGCCTGCCGGTGTACATCGCGGCGAAGGCCGCCATCGTGGGACTGACCAAGGCGCTCGCGCGCGAGTTCGGCGCCGACGGCATCCGCGTGAACGCGCTGCTGCCGGGCTGGATCATGACCGAGCGCCAGGTCTCCCGCTGGCTTACGCCCGAGGCCGAGGCGCGCCTCATGCAGAACCAGTGCCTGAAGGAAAAGCTCTATCCCGAGGACATCGCGCGCATGGCGCTGTTCCTGGCGGCCGACGACAGCCGCCTGATCAGCGCGCAGAGCTTCATCGTCGACGGCGGCGCCACCTGAGCGGCGGCGGCCGCGCGGCGGGGCACGCCGCTCTCAGGCGGGCTCGCCAGCCGGCCCGAGGTGTTCGGCGAAGAAGCAGGCGACGCGGTGTGCGCCGCTGCCCACGCGCGCAGCCGACGCGGGCAGCGCATCGAGCGATGGCACCGACTGCGTGCAGCGCGCCTGCGCGTGCGGGCAGCGCGGATGGAAGGGGCAGCCCGGCGGCGGCGACGCCGGGTTGGGCAGGTCGCCGGTGATGTCCGCCGCGCGCACGCGCCGCGCGGGATCGGGCCGGGGAATGGCGGCCAGCAGCGCGCGCGTGTAGGGGTGGCGCGGATTCAGGAAGATCTGCTCGACCGGCCCGTGCTCGACGATGCGGCCCAGGTAGACGATGGCCACCTGGTCGCACACGTGCTCGATGATCGCGAGGTCGTGCGAGATGATCAGATAGCTGAGGCCGAACTCCTCGCGCAGGTCGGCCATCAGGTTCAGGATCTGCGCCCGCACCGAGACGTCCAATGCGCTGACCGGCTCGTCGGCCACCACGAGCTGCGGCTTGAGCGCCAGCGCGCGCGCGATGCCGATGCGCTGCCGCTGCCCGCCCGAGAACTGGTGCGGGAACTGCTGCGCCTGCGCGGCCGAGAGGCCCACGCGCTCCAGCAGGCGCAGCGCGAGCGCGTCGGCCTCGGCGCGCCCGAGTCCACCGAGTGCATCGAGCGGCTCGCGCACCAGCTCCAGCGCGCGCATGCGCGGATCGAGCGAGGCGTACGGGTCCTGGAAGACGAACTGCATGTGCCGTCGCGCCTCGCGCAGCGCGCGGCCCCGCAGGTGCGTGATGTCTTCGCCGCGCAGCGCGATGCGCCCGTGCGTGGGTTCGAGCAGGCGCAGGATGCAGCGCGCCAGCGTGGTCTTGCCGCAGCCGCTCTCGCCCACGATGCCGAGGGTCTCGCCGCGCCGCAGGCTCAGGCTGACATCGTTGACGGCATGCACGTACTGGCGCGGCGCGAAAGGTGTGCGACGGCGCAGCGGGTAGCGCATGCTGAGGTTCCGCACCTCCAGCAAGGTGTCGGCTTCGGTGCTCATGGCTCGGCCGCTCATGCCGGCTCCTTCGTGGGGGCCGCATCGGCGGCCGTGTTTCGGACCCAGCACGCGAAGGCGTGCCCGCGCGCGTCGTGCTGCAGGGGCGGCACGCCGCTCGCGCAGCGCGGCTCGGCCAGGCCGCAGCGCGGCTCGAAGCGGCAGCCTTCGCGGATGACGCCGATGCCCGGCACGCTGCCGGGGATCTCCGCCAGGCGCCGCACGCCGTCGCGCCAGCGCTGCCCCAGCCGCGGGACAGAGGCCAGCAGGCCTTCGGTGTAGGGGTGGCGCGGCTGGCGGAAGACCGCCTCGACCGGCCCGGTCTCGACGATGCGGCCGGCGTACATCACCGCCACGCGGTCGGTGTACTGCGCCACCACGCCCATGTCGTGCGTGATCAGGATCACCGCCACGCCGAGTTCGCGACGCAGTCCGTCGATGAGGTTCAGCACCTGGGCCTGGATGGTCACGTCGAGCGCCGTGGTGGGCTCGTCGGCGATCAGCACCTTGGGGGTGTAGGCCAGCGCCATCGCGATCATCACCCGCTGGCGCATGCCGCCGCTGAGCTCGTGCGGGTACCGCCGCAGGATGCCCGCGGGATCGGGAATGCGCACGAGCGAGAGCAGCTCCAGCACGCGGGCGCGCGTGGCGGTGCCGGTGCCGTCGCCGTGCGCGGCGAAGACCTCCGAGAGCTGGTCGCCCACGGTGTAGCAGGGGTTGAGCGCCGACAGCGGCTCCTGGAACACCATCGACATCTCGCGCCCGCGGATGCGGCGCAGTTCGAGCTCCGACGCGCTGCGCAGGTCGCGGCCGTCGAGCAGGATCTCGCCGCCGCTCACGCGCCCGGCCTGGCGGTCGATCAGCCGCAGCAGCGAGAGCGCGGTCACGCTCTTGCCCGAGCCCGATTCGCCGACCAGTCCCAGCACTTCGCCGCGGGCGAGCGAGAAGGACACGCCGTCCACCGCTCGGCGGGCCGCGGCACCGCTGCCGAACTCGGTGACCAGGTCGCGCACTTGCAGGATCGGCGCGCTCATGGGCGGCCTCCGTGCAGCCGGGGATCGAGGATGTCGCGCAGGGCGTCGCCGAGCAGGTTGAAGCCGACCAGCGTGCAGGTCAGCATGAGGCCCGGGAAGGTCATCAGCCAGGGCGCGCCGAGGATGTTGCTGCGACCCTCGGCCAGCATGTTGCCCCACGAGGGCTCGGGCGGCGTCACGCCCACGCCCAGGAACGAGAGACCGGCCTCGATCAGGATCGCGTCCGCGAGGAACACGGTGCAAGTCACGATGATCTGCGCCGTCGCGTTGGGCAGCAGGTGGCGGCGGATGATGGCCCAGGGCGTGTGGCCGCTCGCACGCGCCGCCTCCACGTAGTCGAGCTCGCGCAACGCCAGTGTCTCCGCGCGCACCACGCGCGCGAAGCGCGGCACGAAGAGCAGGCTGATGGTGAGGATCAGGTTGAACAGGCTCGGGCCGAGCGCCGCGACCATCGCCAGCGCGAGGATCACGATCGGAAAGCTCAGCAGCATGTCGATGGGCCGCATGACGAGCATGTCGACCCAGCCCTTGAAGTAGCCCGCCAGCACGCCCAGCATGCTCCCGACCAGGCAGCCGATGGCCACACTCGAGAAGCCGATCAGCAGCGAGGGGCGCGCGCCCCACATCATGCGCGAGAGCACGTCGCGGCCGAAGAAGTCCGTGCCCAGCCAGTAGCCGGACGCGGGGGGCAGCATGCCGACCGCCGGGTCGATGGCCAGCGGATCGTGCGGCGCCGCCCAGGGGGCCAGCAGCGCCGCCAGCAGGATGAGAACGATCAGCGCGGCGCCGACCAGAGCCTTGGGGCTCCTGAGGATGCGAGACATGGCGTGACGATCAGATGCGGATGCGCGGATTCAGCGCGCTGTAGAGCACATCCGTGAGGAAGTTCGTGAGGATGAAGAGGCCCGCGAACACGGCCACCGCCGCCTGCACCTGCGGATAGTCGCGCTGCAGGATGGCGTCCCAGATCATGGTGCCCACGCCGGGGCGCGCGAACACGACCTCGACGATGACGGCGCCGCCGAGCAGCTGGCCCACGGTCAGCCCGAGCACGGTGATGACCGACAGCAGCGCGTTGCGCAGCGCGTGGCGCACGATCACCACCGGTTCGGCCAGGCCCTTGGCGCGCGCGGTGCGTACGTACTCGCGGCCCAGCACCTCGAGCATGCTGGAGCGCGTGAGGCGTGTCGCGAGCGCCATGAAGCTGGCCGCCAGCGTGAGCGCGGGCAAGGCGATGTGATGCAGCTGCGTGAGCAGGCCGCCGCCGTCAGCCGCGCCGTAGATCGGGAACCAGTCGAGCCAGTACGCGAACACCAGCAGCATCAGCAGGCCGAGCCAGAACTGGGGCATCGACATGAGCAGGAACACCAGCACCGAGACCGCATAGTCGACCCAGCTGTCGCGCCGCACGGCGCTCACCACACCGGCCGGAATGCTCACCGCCACGATGACCACCATGGCGCCGGCGCACAGCATCAGCGTGGAGGGAAGCACTTCCAGCACCCGCGCGAGCGCGGGCGTCTTGGTCACGATCGAGTTGCCCCAGTCGCCGCGCAGGAAGTCGGCCATGTAGTACAGGTACTGCACCACCACGGGCTTGTCGAGCCCGAGCTGCGCGCGCAGGCGCGCCAGGTCGGCCGCGCTCGCGTCGGCGCCGAGCATGGCCTGCGCCGGGTCGCCCGGGATCATGCGCAGGATCAGGAACAGGATCGTGATGGCGCCCAGGAGCGTGGGCACCGCCCGCAGCAGGAATCGGAAGAAGAGGGTCATCGACAACGGTCGGCCGCGGGGCTCGCTACTTCTGGATGTAGGCCGTCTCGACCAGCGGTGCGTTCTCGGGCACACGGTAGGGCCCCAGGTCCTTGACGTACTTCTGCACCACGTGGGTGTTCAGCTCCAGCGTCAGCGGGATGGCGGGGCTGTCTTCGGCGATGCGCTTGAGCGCCTCGGAATAGAGCCCCGCGCGCGCCTTGTCGTCGAAGGTCACGCGGGCCTTGTCGATGAGGTCGTCCACGCCGGCGTAGAAGGCGCAGTTGGTGCCCTTGGGCGGCTGGTTGCTCGAGTGGTAGCTCGAGAAGAGGAAGGCGTCCGCCACCGGTGCGCGGAAGTGCGCGTTCCAGATGATGTCGTGCTCGCCCTGTCCGAGCGCGCGGAACCAGGTGGGGCGGTCGATCATCTTGAGGTTCAGCGTCACGCCGGCCGCCTTGAGCTGGGCCTGCAGCATGACGGCCTCGCGCTGGTAGTCGGTGGGAATGGTGAGCGTGCACACCAGGTTGCCCACGCCCGCGTCGGCCAGCATCTTGCGCGCCTTGGCCGGGTCGTGCTCGTAGCGGCGCACGGCATCGGTGTAGCCCTCGACACCGGGCGGCAGCACGGTGTCGATGACGCGGCCGCGCTGGCCGTACACGGCCTGCACGATCGCCTTCTTGTCGATTGCATGCTGGAAGGCCTGGCGCACCTCCTTGCGGTTGAAAGGCGCCTTCGAGGTGTTGAAGCTCAGCAGGAAGACGCCGGTGGACACATCCGACACGCGCACTTCGGCCTTGGGGTTGCGCGCATAGCGGTCGATGTTCTCGCGCTCCTTCATGGCCACGATGTCGAGCTGGCCGCGGTCGAAGGCGAGCGTCGCGGTGCTGGCCTCGCGGATCACCTTGAAGGTGATGCGCTCGAGCTTGCCCTTTTCGCCGAAGTAGTCGTCGTTGCGGCGCAGGACCACTTCCTGGTCGAGCACCGACTTCTCGACCACATAGGGGCCGGTGCCGATGATCTGGCGGCCGTAGTCGGCGCCCTGCGCCTTGGAGGCGGCCTCGGACATCATGAAGCCGCCGCGGAAGGTCGCCAGCGCGTGCGGGAACACCGCCGACGGGGCCTTCAGGCGGAAGCGCACGGTGTGGTCGTCGACCACTTCCACCGCGGCGATCTCCTGCAGCTGGCCGGCGTTGCGCGACTTGGTCTCGGGGTCGAGGATGCGTTCGACCGACCACTTCACGTCGCGCGCGGTGAACATGCCGAAGTTGCCGTGCCACTTCACGTCCTTGCGCAGCTTGAAGGTGTAGACCTTCCCGCCTTCGCTCACCTCGAAGCCGGTGGCGAGATCGGGCACGAGGTCGTACTTCGCGCCCGGCACGTAGCGCATGAGCGCGTTGCTCACCAGGATCGCGACGCGCCCTTCGTCGCCGGCCGAGGTCTGGTGGGCCGGGTCGAGCGAATTCATCGGATTGCTCTGGATGCGCAGGTGCTGCTCGTCGGCGGCCCAGGCGGCCCAGGCCGGCAGGCCGCTGGCGGCCGCGGCCATCGACGACTTGAGCAGGTCACGCCGGTTGAATGGAACCATGTTGTCTCCTTTGTTCGAAAAATAGTAAGTTGTATTACCAATGAAAGATAAGACCCCGACCTTGCCGAGTCAATCGGAAGCCGCCCCAGGGGGATGTCTTCGCCGCGTCGCGGCAGCCTTCAACCGGCCTGCCGCCGCGATCGGCTGGCGCGTGGGGCGGCACGCGCCGCGGCGGCCTCGTCCGGGCGCTCGGTCGCGAAGCGCGCGCCCTTGCGGGGCCGGTTCAGGCCCTTGAGTTCCTCTTCCACGCCGATCACCTGCCGCAGCAGGCGCACGAAGACCTTGCGCTCCTCGCCCGACAGGTGAAGCAGCAAGGTGCGCTGCGACTTGCGAACCGCGCTCTGCATGCCGCGCAAGAGCAGCGCGCCTTCGTCGGTCAGGTAGAGCGCGCGCGCGCGGCCGTCGACCTGCGAGTGCTCGCGCCGCAGCAGGCCGCGGCCCGCCAGCCGCGCGACGATGCTGCCCGTGGTCACCTTGTCCAGCGCCACCAGGCCGGCAAGCGTGACCTGGTCCACGCCCGGGTTCTTGAACAGCGCCGTCATGACCACGTGCTGCGGCGCCGTGATGCCGAAGGGCGATGCCTCGCTTTCGAAGATCGCCACCGACATCTGATGCGCCCGACGGATCAGGTGTCCGGGCTTGTCCAGCAGGTCGGCGATCACTTGAGATCTGTTCTTCATGGCAGCGGCGATGCGTTCTCGTGCCGGCCGTGCGCGCGCGAAGGCCGGTGATCTGAAAACGCGGAGTCTGCCAGATGAGCCCCGTGGCGGCGTGCCCCGCAGGCCGCGGCTCAGGCACGAGCGCGGGGGCCATCGGTGTGCCGCCGGATGAACCGCGCGAGCGCCGGCGACAGCTCGCCGGTGCCGCTGCCCAGGTGCAGGGTCTCGGTGTAGTGGTTGTGCGCCTGAACCACCATGAAGTCCGGCAGCCGGCCGCGCCGCACCTGCAGGTGCGTGAGCAGCGTGAGCGCCTGCGCGTGAAAGCCGTCCGGGTCTTCGGCCGCGACGGCGACGAAGAGCGGCAGGTCCTGTTCGCACAGCCCGACGACGCAGGAGCGCTCGCCATGCATGCGCGCATCGTCGCCGTAGTAGCTGCGCACCGAAGGCCGGTCGCCCATCGCCGGGATGTCGTAGATGCCCGAGAGCAGCACGGCCGCGCGCGCGCCCAAGCGGCGATGGCCGCGCGGCGCGCGGTGGGCGAGGTAGCTCGCCACATGCGCCGCGCCGGCCGAGTGCCCGACCAGCACCAGGCGCGCCGGATCGCCGCCGTGGGCGAAGGCGTGCTGCTGCACCCAGGCCAGCGCATCCCCCAGGTCCTCGGCGGCGCTGGGCCACGCGAACTCGGGTGCCAGCCGGTAGTTCATGACGATGCCGACCCAGCCTTGCATCGCGGCCCATCGTCCGACATTGCCGTTGAACGGAGAGCCCGGCTTTCGCTTGTCGCCACCGGTGAAGCCACCGCCGGGAACGAAGAGCACGATCGGCCGCCCGCCCCGCGCAGGCGGCGCCGCGTCGGGCGCGTACAGGTCGAGGCGCTGGCGCGGGTGGTCGCCGTAGGCGAGGTCGAGCACCTCGCGGGCCGCGCTGCCCGCGCGCGCCGCGACTGCGTCTTTCCACAGCGCTTCGCTGCGCGCGAGTTCGTCCGCGCCCAGCTGCCGGCCGATCTTCGCCAGCGCGTGCGCGCGCGTCACTTCATCGTCATCCGCAATGTCACTCATGAACCTTGTCTCCATGCGCTCGCGGCGCGGGTTCTCCTATTGACATGAGTCAAAACGCTCGGTCAAATTATATGCATAGATATCTATGTAATAGCCGAAATTTCTCGGCTTCGAACCCCCAGGACAGCGAGACCTCCAGCCCTATGCGAACCTTTCGCCCCCTCATCGTGGCCATCGGCGGCACCACGCGCCCCGGCTCCTCCACCGAGCGCGCGCTGCGGCACGCGCTTTCCGCGATGGATGCCCAGACCGTGCTCCTGTGCGGTGCCGACCTGGACCTGCCGCTGTACGCCCCGCATGCGCCTGCGCGCACGCCCGCGGTCACGCGCCTCCTGGATTGCCTGCGCCGCGCCGACGGCGTGATCCTCGGCTCCCCCGGCTACCACGGGGGCGTGTCGGGCGCCATCAAGAACGTGCTCGACTACACCGAGGAGCTGCGCGAAGACACGCGGCCCTACCTGAGCGGACGCGCCGTGGGTTGCATCGCGACGGCGGCCGGCCACCAGGGTGCGGCCAGCACGCTCTCGGCGCTGCGCGACATCGTGCATGCGCTGCGCGGCTGGCCGACGCCGCTGGGCGTGTGCGTATCGGGCAGCGAGCCGGCCTTCGCGCCGGACGGGCGCTGCCTGTCCTCGCAGGTCGACCAGCAGCTGCGCATCCTCGCGCAGGAGGTGCGCGACTTCGCGCATGCGCAGCAGTTGCTGGCGGCCCGCGCCGCTCCCCTGGCCCGGGCGGCCTGAGGCCTCGGCCCGGACGCGCCCCGCCCCCCTTTTTTCTTTCACAGCCCCGAGGAGACATACATCGATGGACCAGCCCCCTACGAGCACGCTGCGCGTGCGTGACACAGAGATCCGCGTCGACCAGCACGGCGCGGGACCGGCCACCCTTCTTTTCCTGCACGGCAGCGACGGGCGCGAGAGCTGGGGCAGCGTACCCGGCCGCCTCGCCGACAACGCCCGTTGCCTGGTGCCCGAGCATCCGGGCTACGGCGGCACCGACGCGCCGGCCTGGCTCGACCACATCGCCGACCTCGCGAACTTCTACCTGGAACTCATCGAGCAGCAGTCGCTCGGCAAGGTCCATCTGATCGGTCACGACCTCGGCGGCTGGATCGCGGCCGAGATGGCGGTGCGCAACAGCAGCGCGCTCGCCTCGCTTACGCTGGTGAGCGCGGCGGGCCTCCACGTCGAAGGCGTTCCGGTGGTGGACGTCTTCCTGCGCACGGACGAAGAGCTGTGGCGCGACAGCGTGCACGACGCCGCGCTGGCCCGCGAGCTCGCGGGCGCGGCGCGCACGGACGCGCAGGACATGGCCCTCATCAAGAACAAGGAAGTCACCGCGCGCCTGACCTGGCAGCCGCGCGGCCATGACCCGCAGCTGGCCAAGTGGCTGCGCCGCATCTCGGTGCCGACGCTGGTGGCCTGGGGCGCCGAAGACCGGATCCTGCCGCCCGCCTACGCCCAGGCGTGGAGCGAGCAGATCGCGGGCGCCCGCCGCGTGGACATCGCCGCCTGCGGCCACCTCCCCGCCCTCGAGAAGCCGGCCGAGCTGGCATCGGCCATCGCCCAATTCATCTCGTCTTCCCGGAGCCACAACGCATGAAGTTCTTCAACTTCCACCTGATGCCCTACCGGCATGCCGATCTCCAGGCCATCGAGCGCAACGCGTCCGCCTGGGTCACCTTCTCGAACCAGCACTACGACCCCCAGCTGGGCGCCGAGCTCTATCACGAGTATCTGGACCAGATGGAATATGCGGACCGCCTCGGCTTCGATGGCGTGTGCCTCAACGAGCACCACCAGACCGCCTATGGCCTGATGCCCACGCCGGGCGTGCTCGCGGGCGCGCTGGCGCGCAGCGTCAAGAAGGCGCAGATCGCGATCCTCGGCCGCGCGCTGCCGCTGCTGAACAACCCGCTCAGCGTGGCGGAGGAGTTCGCCATCCTGGACAACCTCACGCGCGGCCGCTTCATCGCCGGCTTCGTGCGCGGCATCGGCGCGGAGTACCACGCCATGGGCATCAACCCCGCCGAGTCGCAGGCGCGCTTCCAGGAAGCCCACGACCTGATCGTGCGCGCCTGGGCGGAGCCGGGACCCTTCTCCTACTCGGGCAAGTACTACCAGTTCAAGTATGTCAATCCGTGGCCGCGCCCCTACCAGTCGCCGCGTCCGCCGATCTGGGTGCCTTCGCAGGGCTCCAGCAGCACCATCGAATGGGCGGCCCGACTGCGCTACACCTACTGCCAGACGCTCAGCCCCATCGAGACGGTCGCCCGGTTCTTCTCCATGTACCGCGAACAGGCGCTGCGCAACGGCTACGAGGCGTCCAGCGAGCAGCTGGCCTGGTCCAACTGCATCTACGTCGCGGAGACCGACGAAAAGGCCGTGCGCGAGGCCAAGCCCCACCTGGAGGCACTGATGGGCACGCTGCTCAAGATGCCCATGGAGATGCTGCTGCCGCCGGGCTACACGAACATCGAGGCGATGAAGCGCATCAAGGCCACGCGCCAGGGCGGCTTCAACAAGAAGCCGCAGAACATCGAGGACCTGATGAAGGCCGGCGTGGTGATCATCGGCAGCCCGTCCACGGTGCGCGAGAAGCTGGCCGAATACGAACACCTGGCCGGCTTCGGCACCGTGCTGACCAAGACCCAGTTCGGCACGCTGCCCAACGACATGACGCGCGCGAACATGGCTGCCATCGCCGAGGAAATCATTCCTCACTTCCGCGACAAGCAGGCGGTCGCGAGTTGAGCGGAGGCGGCATGCACAACGCTTCGCGCAGACAAGCGCTCGGGGCGCTGGCGGGCGCCGCGCTCGGCGGACTCGCCCTGCCCGCGCGCGCCCAGGCCTACCCGAACAAGCCCTTGCGGCTGATCCTGCCCTTTCCGCCCGGCGGGTCCGCCGATTTCATCGCACGCCTCACCGCCGAGCGCCTGCGGCCGCTGCTGGGCCAGCCCGTGGTGGTCGAGAACAAGCCCGGTGCCTCGGGCAATCTCGCCACCAGCTACGTGGCGCACGCGGCGCCCGACGGCTACACCCTGCTCGTGGGCGTGACGGGGGCGCTGGCCATCAATCCGTGGCTCTACAAGGGCCTGGACTATGTGCCGCAGCGCGACTTCGCGCCGATCTCCATGGTGGCGCGCGCGCCGGTGATCGTGGTGGCCGGCCCGAAGTCGGGCATCGGCTCGCTGCGCGAACTCGTCGATCGCGCCAAGGCGGCCCCGCGTTCGATCGCCTACGCCACCAACGGCACGGGCACCAGCCACCATCTGGCGGCCGAGATGTTCGAGCGCGCGGCGGGCATCGAGCTGCGCAACGTTCCCTACAAGGGCACGCCCGGTGCGCTGCAGGACATCGTCGGCGGACACGTGGACATCGGCTTCATGGACCTCACGGCCTCGATTCCGCAGGTGAGCGCCGATCGCATCCGCGGCCTCGCGGTGACGGGGCCGGCGCGTGCCGGCGCGCTGCCGTCGGTACCGACCGTGGCCGAGTCGGGGTACCCGGGCTTCAGTGCGGAGACCTGGATCGCGCTCTTCGCGCCCGCCGCGATGAACCCGGCCGACGTGGAACGCGTGAGCACCGCCGTCAACAAGGTGCTGGCCGACACCGAGGTGCGGGCCCTGGGCGCGGCGCAGGGGCTCGACGTGGCCGGCAGCACGCCGGCGGAACTGGGTGCCTACCTGGCCACCGAGGGCGCCAAGTGGCGCCGGGTGGTCGAGGCGGCGAACATCAAGATCGAGTGAACGCGCCCGGCGCATGCGGCGCGCTCCGCCGGCATGCGCTCACTCGCTCTTCTCGCGTTCTAGGTTCGCCGTCATCCGCTCGCACAGTTCCAGGAAGACGGCGATCTCCTCGTCGCTGAGGTTCTGCGTTGCCTGTTCGTAGACGGCATGCGCCGAGGCCGTCATCAGCTGCAGCATCTTCTGGCCGTGCGCGGTGAGGGTGACGATCTTGCGGCGGCCGTCGCTCTCGTCTGCCCGGCGGTCGATGAGGCCCGCGTTCTCCATCCGGTTGAGGGTCACGGCCATCGACGGCTGCTCGATCCCGCACAGCCTGGACAGCTCCATCTGCGTCGACGCCTTGCGCGTGTTGAGCGTGCGAAGCACCGGGAACTGCGCCGGCAGCACGCCATGCGCCGAAGTCATCTTCGCCAGGCTCCAGACGATGCGGCGCGAGAGCTTGCTGACGACGAAGCCCAGTCCAGGGGCTCTCACGGGGCGTGCGGTGGATGTGCGGCTGATTCGATTCATGGCGCCCAGATTGTCTCGCAGCGCGCCGCGCCATTGCGCCACTCAGCCCTCGTCGAGCTTTCTCTCCGTTGCCTGCAGGTGGTCGAGCACCTGCGTGGGTCCCACGTCCTTGGCGAGATCCTGCAGTTCCGGGTCCTTCGCCTGGGGCACCTCCATGCGGCGCGCGATCTCCGACACCAGCGTCAGGAGGCGCGTGATCTCGTGCTCGCTCAAGAGGCTGATCTGCAGATCGAGATCGGCGCGCTGGTCGGCCAGTGCGCCCATCCGGTTCTGGCTCACCAGCACGAAGGTGGAGATGAAGATCGCCTCCACCGACGCCACCATGGCGAGGATCACGAAGGTCGGGTCGAACTTGGGAATGCCGGGCACCCATCCGAGATTGATGACGATCCAGCCGCCGTAGAGCACGAGATGCAGGTAGACGAACCGCATGCTGCCCGCGAAGGCCGTGATGGCGTCGGCCACCTTTTCCTCCAGGCTCGTGTTCGCGATTTCCTGCCGGCGGCGATCGACCAGCGCCTCGATGTTGCGGTCGATCACGCGGTCGATCTCGCCTTGGCCTTCTCCATTGCGCGGATGCTCGGCTTGCATGGCGTTCACTCCTCAGCGCCTGGCGCCGAGCGGCAGCCGCGCCTCGGCGTCGAGCAGGATGAAGGCGTGTTCCGGCGCCTGCATCGCAAGAAGATGCAGGAGACGCTCGACGGTTGCGTCGCGGCCCATCATGCCAATCTAGCGAGACGCGACCGAGCCGCTGTGAGAGTTGGACAGGGCGGACTGTAGGCCGCAGAGCGACGACGCGCGGCCCACGCACGCCGACGCGAAGAGACGGTGTGCTCGCTCGGCTGCTCCCCGCACGCGCAGCCGCGGATCAGGCCGCTCGAACTCAGCGATGCACGCCGGGTCCGCGCCCAACTGCTAGCGGCACGCGATCCACTCCTACGTATTGCCGGTCATGCGAATCGCAGTGTTCCGACTCCGTTCCTTCTCAATCCCCCGCCTTCAAAGGAGTCCCCATGTTCTCGCACAACAAACGACTGCAGTACACCGTGCGCGTCACGGAAACCAATCCGGGCCTCGCCAACCTGATGCTCGAACAGTTCGGCGGCCCGCAAGGCGAACTTGCCGCGGCCTGCCGCTACTTCACGCAGGCCCTTGGCGAAGACGACCCGGGTCGCAAGGACATGCTCTACGACATCTCCACCGAAGAGCTCAGTCACCTCGAAATCATCGGCACCATCGTCGCGATGCTCAACAAGGGCGCCAAGGGCTCGCTCGCCGAGGGCGTGGACGAAGCCGCCGAGATGTACCGCAAGATCCAGGGCGCGGGCAACGACAGCCACGTCACGCAGGTGCTCTATGGGGGCGGACCGGCGCTGGTCAACTCTGCAGGCGTGCCGTGGACGGCGGGCTACATCGACACGATCGGCGAACCGACGGCGGACCTTCGCTCCAACATTGCCGCGGAAGCGCGCGCCAAGATCGTCTACGAGCGCCTGATCAATCTCACCGACGACCCGGGCGTGAAGGAGGCCTTGGGCTTCCTCATGACACGCGAGATCGCGCACCAGAAGTCCTTCGAGAAGGCGCTCTACGCGATCGAGCCGAACTTCCCGCCCGGCAAGCTGCCCGGCGACGCGCGCTTCGCGGGCGTCTACTTCAACATGTCGGCGGGTGAAGGCGACGTGCGCGGGCCGTGGAACCAGGGCGATCGCTGGAACTTCGTGGAATCGCCGCAGCCCTGCGGACCCGACGGCGATGGCGCGGCGGGAGAAGCCAGCGTCTCGCTCGACGCGGCCGAAGCACCCGCGGTACAGGCCATGGCTGAACGGACCCGATCGCTGCGCGACGGTGACCCGATGACCGGCGCGGAACTCGGCATGAGCGAACAGACCGCGATGGAGGACATCCGCCAGGGCCTGCCGGATCAGGATGAAGCTTGAGGCCATGGACGCGTGCCGTCCCTTGTGGGCGGCCACCGACAGGTGCCGGCGCCCGCGACGCACTTGGCCGGCCCCTCGGCAAGCGTCCATTGAAGTCTTCCTTTCTTATTGATGGAGATTTGACATGCGAAGACTTCTTGCACCCCTTCTGGCCGCCGGCATCGCGCTGGCGGCGAGCGCGGCATGGGCCCAAGGCACCGGAGGCGCCGCTACCGGTGGCGCGGGCGGCGCAATGGGCGGTACTTCAGGCGGCGGCGCGGGCATGGGCTCCACGAACAGCAACCAGGGCAGCGGCGATTCGGCCGGGAACACCGGCAGCACGGGGGGAACCAGCAGCACCGGCCCCACCATGCCCCGACCTGCCGGGGGCGGCACCATGAACAGTCGATCGAGCTCCGGTGGAGCGAGTTCGAGCGAGCAGGGGGACACCGACCGTCGCTTCAAGGGCAGCAGCGATCGCACCCCCAACAGCAACAGCAACAGCAACAGCAACAGCAACAGCAGCCAGAGCGGAACCGACACCCGCTGACCGCTTCCCCCATGCGGCCCGCGACACGTGTTCGGGCCGCGTACGCGAGCCGACATGCGCTTCAGTCATCTCTACGACCTGGCGGTTGCGCTCAGTCCCCGCGCCGCAAGAATCGCCGCGATGCTGCTCGTGCATGAGAACGACATGCCCGACGACCTGCGACGCTCCCTGAGCATCGCGTTGGCCGCATCCGCGAAAGGCAATGCAGCAGCCGAACTGAAGTGGACGCCCGACAACGACCCCGATGCCGCCGCGGCGGCGAGGTTCGTCGCCGCGTGCACTGCGGCCAATCGGGCGGCTCGCAGCGGGTCGTGAGGCGGTCTATGCGTCGGGGGTCTCGCCCTCGATCAAGCGCCGCAGCAGTTCCGCGATCTCTTCGAGGACCAGGACGTACACGGAGTCCATCCCTGCCGCGAGGTGCCACGCCGCGCTCTCGTCGCCCTTCGCTTCGAGGATGCCGATGCCTCCCGCGGCGTTGATGGCCCGCAGGCCTTCGAGCCCGGGCGTTCGGCCACCGGCGAGCACCACGCCGATGACCCTGTACCCGAAGCACTTGGCGGCGGAACGGAACAGCGCATCCGCGGGCGCGCTGCCGGGCGCAGGCGGCTGGCTCGAGATGCCCACGAGGCCATTGAAGGACGCAAGCACGAGTTGTCGATCCGGTGGCGTCAGATAGACCCGGCCGGGCTTCACCATGAGGCCCTCGCTGCCCAGGGCGACCGGCAGGGCCGTGCATCGGGCCAGCTTTGCCACGACCACCGTCGGAGACGACGGGAAACTGTGCAGCACGGCGACGATCGGTGCCGCGAAGGGTACCGGAAGCTTGTCGATCAAGGCGCACAGCGAGCGAACGCCATCGAACGATGCGCTGACGACGACCACGTCCCTGATCCCTGGCATGCCGTTGCCTCTCCCACGGAATCCGCACCCCGTGTCAGAGGTCGCGGCCGCGCCCGCCGAGCGAGGCGCAGTACGCCGCGACCAGCGCGCCGACCACGAGTGAAATGAAGATCCAGAGCGAGGCGTAGGCGCTCGCCTTGCGTGCCGCGTCCGCCGCGGCCTTGGCCTTGTTCTTCGTGTCCTCCAGCGCGGCCTTTGCGCGCGCGAAGGTGTCGTTCACTCGCTTCTCGGCGTCCTGCTGGCTCAGGCCGGTGCGCTGGGCGACGATCTGTCCGGCGTATCGGGTGTCTTCCGGTGACAGCGACCCCGTTCGCATCGCATTCGCGAGGATGCCACCCAGTTCCGCCGTGCCCGACCCGGGGCCGGAGGCCTCTGCGGCGGGTGCGCCGGCTGGGGCGCCAGGATCGCGCCTGAGCAGCGAATCCACCCAGTACCCCATCGGGCCGCCGCCGCCCGCCTCGCCGGAACGGGTCGACGACGCGGCTCCGAGCCCGGCGGCCCCCGACGCCGCCACGCTGGCGACGCTGCCGGCGGCCTGCATGCCGGCGCGGGCCGTTGCACCCAGCGCCGACCCCGCGATCGATGCGATGAGCGCCGAGGTCACCAACGTGGCGAGCCCCCAGGCGAGGAAGCCGTGGGCCGTGTCGCGGAACTTGACCTCGTCGGTGCGCAAGCCGCTCCACTTGGTGCGCAGCCGACCCGCCAGATAGCCGCCCAGCCCTGAAGCGACGACCTGCGTGAACATGATCCAGAACGCCCCCGCAATGCCGATCGTCCTGGCCTCGGCACCCTCCCCCTCCCATGGCGATGACAGACCGAGGCCCATGCCGGCACCCAGCAGCAGCATGATGAGCGACAGCGCTGCCGCCGCCGTCGCGCCGGCGAAGATCGCCGGCCACGACACGCCGCTTCGGACCGCTTCGTCGGCCACGGGCTCACGCACGCGCACTGCCGCGCCCGACACAGGCATCGCATCTTGTGCATAGGTGTTCATCTCGTCTCCTTGAGGTGGAACTCGATCGGAGAGGTTTGGCGGCAGGCGCGCTGTACGGGCCCGTCGCCTCCGCGAGTAGGTCGAACACGGACCCCGGCCGACGCGCCTCGACGCGCCGCCGCCCGGCAAGCAGATGGCCGGCCTTCGCGTCGCAGGCGCTCTGCCGTTGCATGAACGGTGTCTCGCTCGCTGGTAGGTGCACGCGACCGCTTCCTACGCGGCGAGCCCGGGGCGGATTGCAGGCTGTGCCTCCCCGAAGCGAGATGGAGCGCGCGATGAATGACCTATCCCTGGCCGGTCGCCGGCAGCACGCGCAAGCTCGCAGGCACTGGCGCTTGCGCCGGTGGGCGGGTGTCTTGATCGTGCTCGCAGGCGTGGCCGTCCTCGGCGTGCGCGCCTTCCAGGGCCTTGCCGGCGAGGACGCGCGCATGACCGGCGCCCTCTACGGCGGACTCGCGGCGGCACTCGCCACGGGACTGGGCACGTTGCCGGTGGTGCTGTCGCACCAGTTCGCGCAGCGCACCTACGACACGATGCTCGGCTTTGGCGCCGGCGTGATGCTGGCGGCCAGTTCCTTTTCGCTCGTGGTTCCGGCGCTGGCCGCGTCCACGGCCCAGGGCGCGGGCCACTGGGGCGCCGCGGGCATCGTCGGAAGCGCGATCGCCCTGGGCGCGTTGCTTCTCCTGGCCATCGATCGCGCGGTGCCGCATGAACATTTCGTGAAAGGCGTCGAAGGCCCGCAGGCACGCGCGCTCAAGAGAGTGTGGCTCTTCGTGCTGGCCATCGTGCTTCACAACCTTGGCGGCTGGCGCGATGCTTTTCGTCATCAGCCACGAGATCATTCCCGAATCGCACCGGCAGGGCCACGAGGCGCACGCCACCAGCGGTCTCGTCCTCGGCTTCATCGTGATGATGGTGCTCGACACCGCGCTCGGCTGAGCCGCCCGAAGAAAAGGCCCCGGACATCGCTGCGCGGGGCCGACCGGGTCCTTGCGGGACCCGAGGAGACAGGGCAGATCAGGCCTGCTCGTCACCACCTTCGGAGGTATGGACGCCGTGGACCACCAGGCCGGCGGCGGCAGCAAGTACGAGTGCAAGGGTGAGCATGGAGGGCGCCTTCAGAAAGAGGGCTCGATTTTAGGGGAAACCCTAGTATGCGGCTGCGCCGGCGGGGCCGCCCCATTGGCAAGGGGGGTTTCCTGGCATCGGCCCCCCCGACTTGGAGGCCCCTGTCGATGTGCAACTGAAGCTGAACTTGCCGCCGAGCAGTTTCAATAGCTTCCGTGCAGCTCGCCGCGCTATGTTGAATCGGGCTTTCAATATAGTTTGAATTTTTCCTTTAGTTTTCCACCACAGATTGAACTTGCCGCCTCGGAGGTGCCCGGCATCGTCGACGGACGCCGTGGGGCCGAGGCTCTGTGGACTACGCATGTCGCAAGCGCCGTCCCTAGACCTTGATCCAGCCAAAAGGATCACGCCGAACGCAGAGATCGCAACGATTCGTTCACTATTCTCGTTTGGCCTTGAGCGAGAATTTCCGCACGCGAAATTCGAATATGCTCTTTTACCGCAAAGACTGCAAACGTAAGAAAGACAGACGCAGAAACAACCAGTAGCGGCAACACCTGCCCCAAGCCTATGAGGCCAAGCGCTCGCAGCACCACCGGAGCGAAGCTTAGAAAATAAGAAATTAAAAACAAGCTGAAATAAAGAGTTTTGCGCCATCGACGATCAAACTCCCCGGCATACTTCGGCCGGAGTCTAATCTTAGATCCAGTCGCAGTGGTCAAATATTCCAGATACGGGCGCCCCAGCACATAGTCTTTTAGTGCTTGCGGAGAGCCTTTCAGCGTTAATAGGTACGCGACCTCCCCTGCTGCAAGGCTATGGTCTCCTGCCAAGGCTTGATACCCCTTTTCCCTCAGGAAGGGATGCATATCGGGATCATTACTCAGGTCATTGAGAAATTCACGCGCGAATCTGTACCCTTCGCGCTGATCACCATAACGGCCACGCGCAATGTCCACGGCCACCTTCCAAACAGGGAAGATGCCAAGCACAATCGATGCAATCTTGACTAACGGTTCATAGTTTAGATCCACGGCAGTTCGCTCAAAAATATTTAAAGTTAGGCGAGGCAAAGGACTTATGAAATTCCGACTCAAAAGAGGCAATTCCATTCGGACACTCTGAGATTCCAGACCCAGCTTCTCCCAAGGTTGGCCGCTGCCCGCCCCAAAAGTACATAGACCGATATAGCGGAGATGGTCCAGTAGAAAACCCCGACCATTGCTAGCGCGGGGGCCGGGTCACTTCTGGGAGTAACGCTTGCGATAAGCGCGACGAATCCGGTGAGGAACAAGAACAGTGCGATGTTTAGTGCACGGCTCGCGCGCTGAATGTCGATGTTCATGCGTATGAATAGGAGGGGCCGGTTGTCATTGGTGGCGATTGGTATGTGACTCAAATATCGGCCGCGTCTCGATTGTTCGCGGAAGCCAAGTGGGTGTGCACGCGCTTCGACCAGAAGCGGGCTAAACATCATCAAGCTTGTTGCGAGGGCGCCGCGAACGTCCGCTGTGAAGCGAATTGGGGGCCGGCGGCGAGTGACCGGTCCTGGCCGACAACAGTCTCAGGTGTCGTCAGCCTCGATCCAGTACGCTCAACGATCCGACCGCTCGACGACGACCTCGCTGAACTGGATCACCGGCGCGATGTCCGTGTATTTGGCGATG